>DASTSN010000025.1:0-119543 GCA_035760665.1 Chitinophagaceae bacterium
TTTTTGCAAAATAGTTTCCGCTTTCTCTGCCTGGTCTTTGTACGAAAACAGGTAAACATCTGCCTGTAAATCCTTGTGTAATTCTTGTGCAATAATGTTTGTGTCGGTAAGGCCGAAACCAACATACGCAATTTTTTTGCCAGTAAATTCTGGCATTGAACCTGTGACACTCTTCACCAGCGTAATGGTATTACTGGCAACTTCAGTGCATATAGGATCCGTTGCAGCATTCAGGTCCTGCAACAGGTTCGTGGTATCCACCGGTTGCCAATGAGCGAGGCCGTGTTCATATTTAGCCTGCAACACTTTTCGCAGTTTTTCATAAATCGTATTCCATGTCAGCCGCTTATCAGCAATGGCTTGTTTCACCCCTTCAATCGTGGCACCTACGTCTTCCGGCAGGCACAGCATGTCATTACCGGCAATTAGTGCCTGTACGGATGCTTCGGCGCCCGGATAATATTTAGTAACCCCTTTCATCTCCAGGGCATCCGTAAATACCAGTCCGTTGTATCCCAAACGGTTTCTCAACAGACCGGTAATATTGTTATATGATAACGAAGTGGGGAGGTGAGCGGTTGTATCAATAGCCGGCACCGATAAGTGAGCCACCATCACACTTTGAATACCAGCTTTAAAAAGCTCCCTGAACGGGTAGAGCTCCAGGGAATCCAGTTCATCCATGGATTTATTTATAACCGGCAGATCGAGATGCGAGTCCACACTGACATCGCCGTGACCGGGAAAATGCTTGGCACAGGCCATTACACCTTCATCCTGCATGCCTTTCATATAAGCTATCGCAAACCGGGCAACTTTGTTTTTATCTTCACCAAACGAACGGAAACCAATAACCGGGTTGGCCGGGTTATTATTGATATCTGCATCCGGCGCATAATTCACCTGTACGCCTATGCGTTTACACTGCAAAGCAACAGCTCTGCCCATTTCATATACCAATTCTGGATTTTCCATGGCGCCCAGCGTAAGCTGGTAGGGAAATTTTTTAACACTATCCAGCCGCATACCAAGTCCCCACTCTCCATCGATAGTAACCAGCAGTGGCGTTTTTGCTATGCTTTGATAAAAGTTAGTGAGCATAGCCTGGCGCACAGGGCCGCCCTGGAAAAAACATAACCCGCCAACATTATACTGACGAATCAGATTAGTCACCTTTTCTACATGATCGGGCCCAAGGTTGGAATGAGCACGAATAATCATCAACTGGGCAATTTTTTCATTATCACTTAACGAAGCAACCACGCTATCAACCCATTCTTTTTCTTTTAATTTTATTTTCTGTTGCCCAAATAAACCGGAGCTAAAACAGGCAAGACTAATGACAATAAAAACAACTTTCATATTTGCAACTTAACCTGCACAAGTTAGCCAAAATAGCTGTTCTCGTTTACTATACTCGAGATCACTTTGTAAGTTTTTTCACATCAAAGTTTTTGATTATATCGTAAATCATCACCTATGATTTTTTATACAGAAGAAGCTGGCAAAAAAAGCTTTCCTCTCTGTAACACCGAATCACGGGATATCAGGCAGTCATGCATTGAAATCCCTTATTTTTGACGCAGGAGAGAACAGTTGTGCCCGATAAAATTTCATTATTACCCGATAATATTGCCAACCAGATAGCCGCAGGAGAAGTGATTCAGCGGCCAGCCAGTGCTGTAAAGGAATTATTAGAAAATGCCGTAGATGCCGGGGCAACCGAAATCCGGCTAATCATCCAGGATGCCGGCAAATCCCTTATCCAGGTAATTGACAACGGCGCCGGCATGAGTGAAACAGATGCCCGCATGTGTTTTGAACGGCATGCCACATCTAAAATCCAGTCCATTGATGATTTATTTCATATCCGCACAATGGGGTTTCGCGGTGAAGCTTTAGCCTCCATTGCGGCTGTTGCCCAGGTGGAATTAAAAACCAAGCGGACCGGAGATGAAACCGGTACCTGTATTGAAGTTGAAAACAGCATTGTTAAAAAGCAGGAACCCGTAGCCGCAGCCAACGGTACAAGCATTGCCATGAAAAACCTGTTCTTTAATGTGCCTGCCCGTAGAAATTTTTTAAAAAGCAATGCAGCCGAAATGCGGCATATCGTGGATGAGTTTACGAGAGTAGCACTGGCCTTTCCACCCATTTTCTTTTCACTTACTGCCAACGGCCAGCAACTTTTTCACCTCGAAGGCGGAAACTTAAAGCAACGTATCCTGCAACTGCTGGGCAATCATTACAATACCAAACTGGTAGCGGTAAAAGAAGAAACTGATTACATGAATATTTATGGCTTTGCGGGCAAACCGGAAACGGCTAAAAAAACAAGGGGCGATCAATATTTTTTTGTTAATAACCGCTTCATTAAAAGCGCTTACCTGAACCATGCGGTAATGAACGCTTACCAGGAGATGATTGCAGCTGACAGTTTCCCAATGTATGTATTGTTCATCGACCTGGATCCGACACAGGTGGATGTGAATGTGCATCCGACCAAACAGGAAATAAAATTTGAAGATGAAAAAATTGTGTATGCCTTTGTACAGGCTGCGATTAAACATGCTCTGGCGCAGTTTAGTATAACACCAACGCTGGATTTTGAGTTAGATGCTTCTATACAACAATTAGCGGCCATTCAACAACCTTTTACGGAAGAAAAGCAATCAGCCGCCACAACCTCAGGCCTTTTTAAAGGGTTTACCCAGAAACACCAGGCTCATTTCATAGAACCTTCTTCAAAAACAGGGGATCTCAAACAATGGAAACAATTTTTTGAGGGAGACGAAAAAGCACCGACATTAGAGAAACCTGCCGCTACTACTCTTCTTTATAAAGCTATCGACATTGATGAACAGCACGAGCCTTTACAGCTGCTGAATACCTATATCCTCGCAGGGGGAACGAATGGTTTTATTCTTGTTCACCAGCAGGCGGCACATGAACGAATTCTATATGAGCAATTCAGCAAGGCGTTAAACGGTAAGCCCGTTGCTACACAGCGCAGCCTTTTTCCTGCGACACTTGAACTGGCGCCGGCCGATGCTGTTTTGCTAACAGAACTACTCCCGGATCTACTTCGCCTGGGATATACAATTGAGCCTTTTGGTAAAAATACATTTGTTATACAAGGCACTCCTGCCGATGTAGGTGATGGTAATGAAAAAAATATTCTTGAAAATCTGCTGGAGCAATTCAAGCATTTTTCACCTGATCTGAAATTTTCAGGTAAAGAAAAACTCATTCGTTCCCTGGCCCGGCAGCAGGCCATTCGTCCCGGTATATCTTTAACACAAAAGGAAATGAAGGCGCTTGTAGCAGATTTATTTGCCTGTACAACTGCCAACATTACACCTGGCGGCACACCCACCTACCTGGAATTTAAAAAAGATCAGTTAGAACGAATGTTTGGGAAATAATTATCTAATCCTACCACAAACAAAAGAAGCCACGTTTATCACGTGGCTTCTTTTAATGATTATTTAAAAGATATTATTGTTTCACCACCTTCACCTGCCGCAGTCCTGCGGAGCTGTTGACAGACAGAATATAAATACCGGCAGCAAACCCGGAACCGTCTACCGACATGACATTATCACCAGTTTGGAGTTCCACTGGTTTTTGCAGCAAGGTTTTCCCGTTAATATCAGAAAGTTGGATAGTTGCCTTTTCATTTGTCGGTGAGCTGACCCTGAACTGTAAAGAGCTCCGGAATGGATTGCCTACCACGCTCAGGGAAAGTGCGCCGCCTGTAAAGGTTACCTGGCGAACGTCTGAGTATTCTACTTTACTGTCAGTGTTAATCAGTTTCAGGCGGTAGTAGTTTATGCCCTGTTGGGGTTTAGTATCCACAAAATGGTATTTTTTCTGTTCGCTGGAATTGCCTGCAGCAGCCAGGTTACCTATTGGCCAATAGTCTTTTCCGTTCGCACTGTGCTCAACAACAAACATACGCGTATTGATTTCCTGTGCCGTTACCCAATCGAGTTGTACTGAACCATAAGCTTTGGTTGCCGTAAAGGAAATGTATTTAACTGGGAGTACTAAGTCTGAGATGCGCCAGAGGTCGTTTAGATAATTTGTACCTACCGTTGTACCGTCATCGGAACCAGTTCCACCAAACAGCCAAAGAAAGCCATGTGTATCTGTCCAGCCAGAAGCGTACCTTCTTGATCCTGGGTGACTAGTCGCGTCGGTAACCCCTAGAGTCCCATATACTCCCGTTTGATCTACATTATTATCCTCTCCTTTTTCCCATGTCCATTCATTTGTTATCGTATTATAGCGCCACACATCATTCAAAAAACCTAATGTTGTATTGGTACGACCACGTCCACCAAAGATCCCAAGACTACCTGCGCCATCCATCCAGGTAATACCTGATGACCGACCGCCGGGTTGGTTATTTACATCCGGAGTTCCCGCAGTTCCATAAACCCCATTTTGATCTATTGAATTAGAACCAACAACAAATATCCATGAATTTGATGATGGATCATACTGCCACATATCATTTAGGTATCCTGGGCCTGAGGCAGATCCATATCCATAGCCTCCAAATAGAAATAATTTACCATTATAATACCAACTATACGGTGCAATACGACTTCCTGGCACCTGTGTTCCGGAATAAATACCAAATTGGTTGTTCGTGTTACTGCCATTTAACCAGGTCCAGGTGTTGTTAGCAATGTCATAACTCCATACATCATTTAAATAATTTTTTGTCCCACCACCATCATATCCAAGACCGCCAAAAAGATACAAATTCGTTCCGTCAGTCCAAGCAGCGCCATATTCCCTGCTACCCGGTCCAGTTACACCTGAAGCATTAGCAGTTCCAATCACAGGCGGATAATTACCTATTGTATTCGAAGCATTGTTTGTTCCGTTAATCAGGTTCCAAATATTATTAACGGGGTCATATTTCCACAAATCATTATAGTCAACTGGCCCATTTCCCTGTCCGCCAAATAACCAAAGGTTTCCAGAAGCGTCTGTCCAGGTATACGCAAATTTTCTTGCCGAAGGAATATTAGAAGGGTCATTCGGTCCCGCATAAACTCCAAGTTGATTGGTACCATTATCACCGCTCACCGCAACCCAATTATTAGCGCTTACATCGAAGTACCAGAGATCACTTAAATATCCTGATGGCCCACTCTGAGAATAACCTTGCCCACCAAACAGCCAGAGTTTTCCATCTGCTCCAACCCAAGTGGCAGCTCCATCTCTTGCGCCAGGGGTAAGGTCTGAGGCCAGACCCGAATAAGTCCCATTTGATCCAGATATATTATCACCTTTTATCCAAGTCCATTGAGCATTCGGTCCGATTTGTGAGAAAGCAACAATGGTGGTAAACAATAAGACAAATAAAACATTGATTTTCTTCATATCCTTGATATGTTTTAAAAAGTGTTAAAACAAGTTTACGTGGGTACACAGGATATAAGAAAATCCTAAAGTATGAGGTAATACAAATATAATTCTTGTTAAATAAGAAAAAAACTAAGTATCACATATATTTTTTTCTTATACGAAACTTCCAAGCCGTCAACTAGTAGCTGTTAAATATACTGAACAAAAACCCCTCCATTGATTCACGTACCGGTTTGGAGGAGCCCCGGTAGTTATTGACCAGGATGGAGAATAATAATAAACGTTTCTTTTTTGTATACAAATATCCACTCAGCGCTAAAACACCTGTCATGGAACCGGTTTTGGCATAGAGGTTTTCACCCAGTGCTTTGTAGAAAGTCTTTAAAGTACCGCTATCGCCAGAGGGAAAAATCGTTTTTAGCCGCTGTATACCAAATTCCTGCTGAAGCCTTTGCAGAATTCGGATAAAATCCTGCGGGGTAAACAAATTGTAGCGACTGAGCCCCGACCCATCCACCCAGTGCGGCTGCTGAGGCAAATCCCTGAAGGAAGATTGTAATAAATGATCAATGATTTTTTGACTATCCATTTCATCCAGCAAAGTATCACTTACCATTAGTAAAGATTGCTCGGCGAAAAAATTATCGCTGCGGTGCATCATAATTGTTAAGAGGCTGTCCACTGGCTGCGAATGAAAGGCAACAAACGGCTGGTATTGGGAATACGGCAAGCTGATTTGTGACACCGTTTTTTGCAACGTGTCTGCCAGCAGCGCTGCTGGCAGGGAAAGACTGCCTGGATTTAATAAATTTCCGGTACTAAACGGCAGTGTTGCGTGTTGATCTGCGCCGGGAGAAAACGAAAAATCGTTCAGCCCAAAACTGCGGGCTACTCGAAAACCTGCAGGTTGTTTTGTTTCAGTAGCAATTAGTTTTTCAAAATATTTTGGATGCACTTTTACCCGCCCCTTTTCAAGGGTAAAGGTGACCATATTACCATACAGCGGCAAGGCATTGTTTTCGGGCATATAATCGTCCTGGTAATCATCCCATGACCAGCCCGGACCGTAACGCTGGTTATGAAAATTATTATTCACCAGAAAAAGCTGGTTATACTTTTTCAGGAACCTAATTGTTGCTTCGGATGAAAAATCAGGATGTAAAAAAGTGGGATCACCAGAAGGAATAATGAGCAAATCATTCCCCGGGAGCGTCCTGTAACGAAAAGCCACCAGGCTATCGCCCAGATATTTCATGGCTGCATAACAGGTAGGGATTTTGGTATTACTGGCCGGCACAAAATATTGATCTGCCTGGTAATTGCAGATAAATTGGTTAACTGCAGGATCATATATACTAATACCCACCTGTGCATTCTGCAAGGATGGATTTTTAGCAAATTCCCGGGCTGAACGGCTGAGTTTCTTCTGCATACTGCAGGAAACCAGGAAAAGGTAAAAAGGAATTAATAACAAATTCTTCCAGCCAACATATCTCCCTATCATTGCATTACTATTATTACAGGTGAATCATTTTTCCTGATGCAGCACTTTTGAATGACGCTTCAATAATCCGGATTGTATTGATGCCATCGGCAGCCGGAACCGGATTCTCACGTTCTCCCCTGAGCGCTTTGTACAAATCATCAAAATAGCCCATATAATTACCTGCCTCAGCAATCGTTTCACGTCGAATCACCTCACCATCTATTTCGGTATGCAGCAAACCGTCCGGTTTCGCGGGTGGCGGACACCAGCTTTCCAGGGAAGGCACAGTGCCGGTTAATAATTGCTGCTCCTGCAAGTCCGAGCGGTGCTGTAAAAACGAACCTTTCATTCCGTGAACAATGTAAGCAGGGTAGCTTTCCCTGGCAATACAAGTGGCTTTAACTCTCACCCGTAATTTTTCATAATACAACAGCAATTCGAAATAGTCGTCTGCCTCTACGTCGTTACGCATAATCCACACATCGGCAAATACACTTTTGGGCCAGCCAAAAAACTGCAGCGCCTGGTCAATCAAGTGCGGACCCAGGTCATATAGTGTGCCGGCACCGGGCAATCCTCCCTCCTTGTGCTGTTTGCCACTCGCCGAGGGACGATAACGGTCAAACCGCATTTCCATCTCTTTAATATCGCCAAGTAGTTTTTGATCGAGTACTTGTTTAACAGCCCGGTAATCTCCATCGTAACGGCGGTTTTGGTATACACTCAGTAGTAATTTTTTTTCCCGGGCAATTTGCTGCAGTTTTTCCCCCTCATCCGCTTTGATTACAAACGGCTTTTCCACCACTACATGCTTACCGGCCTGCAAGGCTGCTTTGGCAAAATCGTAATGGGTTTGTACTGGCGTATTCACAATTACTAAATTGATTGCCTTGTCAGCCAGCATCTCATCGACCGACCTATACAGCACCGATTGAGGATACCGCTCTCTTGATTCATTTTTGTGCCTTTCTACAATAGCAGTCAGTTCAAAACCCGGATGCGCTTGAATAAAAGGTGCCTGAAATAATTTTCCGCTCATGCCATAAGAGCATATACCTGTTTTTATAACCGGTTGCATAAATAATTGGGGTGTTTATTTCATGATGATCTTACAAAGCAAAGCCTGTTCGATCAGCTTCTCTCCTGTGCCCTGAGCCAGCGTTCGGGAATTTCATTGCTGCTGGCCAGCAGGTAATCTTTATAGCTGCAGGCAATAAATTGCTTATCGGGCAGCTGCATCCACCAGCGTCCTGTTTTTTTACTTTGTAAAAAGGTGGTTTCCACCTCTGCAAAAGCTGTATGAAATTCATTAAAATAATCTTTCTCGTCGAGCCTGGCTTCTTTTTTACCACGGCTTCTTCCATCCATCAGGTACCACAGCATTTGAGCTATCTGGCGGGCAGTTAATTCATCTTTGTCATGAGCGGCATCGTAACCATAAATGCCAATACTGTTTATTGTTGGGCTCATCCCCGCATACCGAAACAGCTGGCAAGCTTCTTCCCCGTTAAAACCGTTTGGAGAAAGTGTATTCACAGGCGCATAGGCATGTGCAATAGCGGAGATATCAAAACTCAGTAGGTGACTGTTCCGCAACACAGGTTCCATCTCTTCCATATTTTCTTTTACATGGCCCACCCGGTAACAATCAAAACGAAGTTTATCCATTGTCTCCAGCATTTTGGGGTGTACATAATAACTCTGGAAACCGATATGATTATAATGACGGATGTAATTGGGCTCGCCGGTAAGAATTTCCATCAAAAAATTTTCATGGCGGAAGGGGGAATCAATATTTAAATCTACCAGCGCATCAACACAAGAGGCTTCAATAATTTTTTTGTCCTCTGCATAGGCATTGTACTGTGCCAGCGTCAGGTCGTGTGAACCTCCCAGAATCACAACAGTTTTACCATCATTGATTAACTCTTGCACTACCGTTTTTAAGGCAGCATATGAATCAGTATATAATGAACCCGGCCTGATATTTCCCACGTCCGCCACCTGAATATCCTGGTGCCAGTAGTACAGTGCATAAAAATGGCGCCGCACAACATCTGCCGCGTTACTCTGACCATGAATCAGCCCGCTGCCCCTTTGTTCTCCGCAACCCAACAATACAATCTGTGCATCGTCAAGGTCGGGAAATTCGTCATCATAGGCCATCAGGGTTTTGCCAAGCTGGCCATCTTTATAGCCTCCGTCATTATTCAGTTCATGCAGATTGACGGGTTCCAGGAAATCAGCAATGTTCAGGTAATCAGCCATTACGGTGGATTTAAAACAAACTTACTGATTAATGGATCGTTTTATCCACCGAAAATATCAACAGCATTGAATAAGTCTTTGCCGGGCAATCGGGATGGATCCAAAAAACTACCGTCCGAAAACCAGTACCTGGAAACTGCCCGGTATCATAGCCGGTCTTCTTTCACCAGGCTGGGTCGTATTTTCAAAATCTGCCGTTGGCAAAAACACTTCGTGCGTCTTTTTGTCTATGGCAATTGTCCTGGCGCCTTTTTTCGTTGGCACATTTTCGGTTTTTGAAAACTTATCAGCCGATTCTTCCCGAATCACACTCAGCAGCCCTTCCCCACAACTGGCAAAAATATAATGCAGTTCCGGGTCAAATGCCACACCATCACAACCTTCGCCAATCGGCAGCTGAGCAACCACCGCGCCATTGGCAGCATTTATTACCAGCAATAATTTTTCACAACCGGCAAAAAGGCGGTTCGTTTTAAGATCAATTGCCAAACCGGTAGGCCCTTCACCCGGAGCAATAGACCAGCGCTTTTCTACCTTTTGCGTATTCATATTCACGACGACAATTTCATTTTTATCTTCGATATTGACAAAAACCCGGCCCTTCTCATCAGAAACAGCTGTTTCGGGTTTACCGCCAACAGGAATGGTCGCCACCAATTTTTCTGTTACCGGATCAAGCAGCGAAAGATCATTACTCCGGCCATTGCAGGTAATAATTTTTTTGGAATACGGCTCATATAGTATAGCATCGGGATTCTCACCTGTAGGTATTTGTGTAACTACCCGGTTATTCAGCAGATCAAAAACCGATACATTATTTAACCGTCCGTTACTGGTATACCCTTTGTGTAAATAGGGTACAAATGCAATCCCGTGTACCCCGGTCGTATTGGGTATCACCGCAACCGAATCACCGGTCTTTTCATTAAGAATATTAACCTGGGTACCATGCGAAACATAAAGCCGCTGATTTTCAGGCCCCACAGCAAGATAATCCCACCAGCCGGGACTTGCAATATGATAGGTAGAAATGAGGTGGTACCCGCTTTGTGCATACATCATATTGCCCGTTAACAACAACAGGCAGATCGCCATCGCTGAAAATTGTTTCATAATTAATTTAATTAAATATTAGATTGAATAAATAGGCATCCAGGCTTCGCAGGTAAGTTGCCGTTAAAACTAACAGGCAATTCTGTGGAAATACTGAAGTTAACCGCCGGTGATCAAGGAACCCAGGATTTTAAAATAAATACTGCGACGCATGCAGCAGCTACAGTAATTTTATACTGTAACTGAAAAAACGGTCATGTTATGAAGATTTTGATTGTAGAAGATGAAAAAGCATTGAGCGACAGCATTAGCAGCTACCTGAAAGCTGAAAATTTTATTTGCGATGTGGCCGGTGATTACCAAACAGGCCTTTTTAAAGTGGAATCTTTTGACTACGATTGTATTTTACTCGACATAAACTTGCACAATGGAAGCGGTCTGGATATTTTACGGTCGTTAAAAGAAAACCATAAAACCGATGGTGTTATTATCATCTCTGCCCGTAATTCCCTGAACGATAAAATCGCCGGACTGCAATTAGGGGCCGATGATTACCTCGCCAAGCCCTTCCACTTATCTGAACTCGGCGCCAGGGTGGAAGCCATTATCCGCAGAAAAAAATTTTCGGGCAATAATCTTATTCGCTTTCATGAATTATGCATCGATATCCGGGCAAAAACCGTATCAATACATGAAAAACCTGTGGAACTTACAAAGAAAGAGTACCAGCTACTTTTATATTTCACCTATAATAAAGGTCGCGTGGTTTCCAAAAACGCTATTGCAGAGCATTTATGGGGTGAAGAAATGGGTGACACAGGCAGTTACGATTTTATTTACACACATATAAAAAACCTGCGTAAAAAACTGGTCGAGGCCGGCTGCCACGATTACATTCAGTCTGTTTACGGGATGGGCTACAAATTCACCGCTGTATGAAATTATTTACCCGTTATAGTCGTATCAATTTTGCAGCCACAACGGCCGTGCTGGTAGCCGGTAGTATTATTTTTTATTTCATCATTCATTATGTACTGATCCGGCAACTTGACGAAACACTGAAAGTTGAAGAAGCCGAGATACTGGATTTTGTCAGTAAAAGAGACAGCTTGCCGCCACCTGCCAACTACAAAGACCAGCATGTGCGGTTTTATGCAAGCGACAAGCCGGTAAAACGAGGGTTTTTCAGCAGCATCATGTACGATACCGTTGAAAATGAAAAACAAATATTCCGTGTGCTGCGATTTCCCATCAATGCTGACCATAAAACCTACATAGCCACCGTGAGTAAATCACAGGTAGAAACGGAAGACCTGCTGTTTCTTATGGTGCTTATCACTATTGGCATTATTGTTCTTTTGTTATTTTTTCAGTTTATTATCAACCGCCTGCTGGTCAAAAAAATGTGGCGGCCTTTTCACCATACACTGCAAACAATCAAACAGTTTACTGTCACCAATCAAGAAGAAGTTGTTTTGCCAGCAACGAATATTGATGAGTTTACACAACTGAACAACGCCCTGAACCTGATGACAGAAAAAATGCGCAATGATTATGTATCGCTGAAAAGCTTTGCCGATACCGCCTCACATGAAATGCAAACACCCCTTGCCGTCATTAACTCAAAACTTGATTTATTGATTCAGGATCAAAGCCTGGATGAAAAACAAACAAAACAGCTGGCGGCCATGTACGACGCCGTTGGCAGACTCCGCAAACTGAATCAGTCTCTGCTGCTGATTACTAAAATAGAAAATCAGCAGTTTCTGCAAACCAGCCGGGTGAATTTGAGAAAACTGATCGAAAATAAATTGATACAACTGGAAGAGCTGATTGTGGCCCGCCACCTGAATATAAGCACTGACCTTGCAGACGTCAGTATCAGTATCAATCCATACCTGGCAGACATTCTTTTAAATAACTTATTAACGAATGCAATTCGCCATAATACAGACAATGGTACAATCATCATTCTTCTGCAGCAGCAATCGTTAAGCGTCAGGAATACAGGTCATCCGCTGGGTTTTGATGCCTCAAGGCTTTTTGACCGGTTCAGGAAAGATAATGCCTCAGAAGGTGTGGGCCTGGGGCTGGCGATTGTAAAACAAATTTGCGATAGCTCGGGCTTTACCATTCAATACAGGTACGATAATGGCCAGCATATATTCACCATTGACTGGTAACTTCAAAATTCCTCCAAAATCAGGTTATACTTTGCTTTGATTTTATAACCTTTAAACATAATTTATGAAAACAACTGGAGTAATTTTAGCATCGCTATTTGTTGTTTTTACAGGCATCAGCACGGTCTGTCGGGCACAAAAGCTAAAGGTTCCTGAAAAGGTGCAAACCGCCTTTGCTGAAAAATTTCCGGGCGCCACACAGGTAAAATGGGGGAAAGAAAATGCAAAGGAATACGAAGCCGAATTCAAACTGAATAATAAACCCGTTTCGGCAAATTTTGATACCGACGGTAACTGGAAAGAAACAGAGTCCGTCATTGAGAACAATAGCCTGCCCGCCCCCGTTATTTCCGCAATTAAAAAGAAATATCCGTCAGGTAAAATAATCCTGGCAGAACAAACCGAACAGCCAGGCAAAACTCTTTACGAGGTTACAGTAAATGTGAATGGCAAAAAGAAAAGCATTGAAATGAATGCCGACGGATCGGCAGCTGAATAAAATTGCTGCAGGGTTCAGTCAGGCTTCAGCAGCTCACTTTTTTATTTATGTTTAAAAAAATTTTACTCTTCATCGTCGGATCCTTTGGGGTTGCAGAAGGAATATGCCAGCAAAACACACTGGCATATTTTCTTGAAAAGGCCGCACAAAACAGTCCTTTACTTAAAGATTATGCAAACCAGGTTCAAAGCAATTATATTGACAGCAGCCGAATACGGGCAACCTACAAGCCACAGGTGAATGCCAGCAGTGTAAATGCCTACGCACCCCTGATACACGGATATGGATATGACGAGGCTTTGTCTAATATTGGTAACTTTAATGAATTGCTGACGGTTTCAAAACAATTGGTAAGCAAATCAAATCTTGATAACCAGTTCAATGCAATACGGCTGGCCAATGCGTCGCTGGAAGTTTTGCAGAAAATTTCTGTAAAAGACCTGCAGAAGACTGTGACTGCTCAATACATCACCGCTTACGGCAGCTACCAGCAATACCTGTACAATAATGAAGTATACCGTTTATTATCCGGAGAAGACACCCTGTTAAAAGCGCTGGCCCGCGCCAATGTATACAGGCAAACAGATTACCTGGCTTTTCTGGTTACGCTCCGGCAACAAGAATTGTTAGTGAAACAAGCGCAAACTCAATTTGAAAATGATTACGCACAATTAAATTATTTAAGCGGGTTATTCGATACATCATTCAGGCCTTTGACAGAACCTGAATTAACCATTGACAAACCAATTGGAATCGAAGAATCTGTTTATTATCAAAAATTTTCGCTGGACAGCCTACTGCTGAAAAACGAAGATGCCCGTATCGATTTCAGCTATAAGCCCAAAGTCAACGTCTATGCCGATGCGGGTTTCGTTTCCAGTTTGCAATACCTGCCGTATAAAAATTTTGGCACCAGCTTCGGTATAACAATCAGCGTACCCATTTATGACGGGAAACAGAAAAAAATGCAGCACGATAAGATAAACCTGGCAGAACAAACAAGAAAAAACTATCGAGATTTTTTCAAATCACAGTACAGCCAGCAGGTAGCACAGCTATTGCAGCAACTGGAATCTGCTGTTGAAACAATTGCGCTGGCAAAAGAGCAGCTGACATATTCCCGGGGGCTTATTGAAGCAAACGGGAAATTGCTGGTAACGGGGGATGTACATATAGCTGATTACATCCTGGCGATTAACAACTATTTAGCCACAAGAAATATTATTACGGTTAACAGCATCAACAGGCTTCAAATTATTAATCAACTGAATTACTGGAACAAACAATGAGCAAGCAATTAAAGTGTATCTACACCTTCATTATTCCGGCTGTTTTATTTGCAGCCTGTAAACAGCCGGCCCCTGAAGAGACGGCTCCTGAAAATATTGAAACCATCACCCCGGTTACTGTTACCCATCCGGTAAAACAGGCAATGTCGGAAACTATTGACGTCAATGCCATTTCTGCCTTCTTACTGAAAACCTATGCAAAGGCTACTGCAAACGGTTACCTGCAGTCTGTAAATGTGCATATTGGCGATTTTGTAAAAAGAGGACAAGTCCTGTTCAGTATTCAAACGAAAGAGGCGGCAGCTTTGGGTAACATCATTAACAGCCTTGACACCTCCCTCCATTTCCAGGGAACCATTAAAGTGACAGCTCCTTCGAACGGCTATATTACGCAACTCACCTATACTGCCGGAAATTATGTACAGGACGGTGAGCAGTTGGCGGAAATAACTGATAGTAAAAGTTTTGTCTTCTTGCTGGACCTCCCCTACGAACTGAAAAAATACCTGCCGCTAAACCGAAACCTGCAGCTATACCTGCCCGATAGCACTGTATTCCAGGGGCGCATCCAGTCATCTCTGCCAGTGGTTGATTCCGTATCCCAAACCCAACGATTGGTTATATCCACCAATAGCACAAAGCTGATCCCCGAAAACCTGATTGCAAAAGTGCGTTTGGTAAAAAAATTACAGCCCAACAGCACCACCCTGCCAAGGGGAGCAGTACTGACGGATGAAACACAAACGGAATTCTGGATCATGCAACTGATCAATGATTCCACTGCCGTAAAAATTCCCATACGGAAAGGAATCGAATCAGCTGAAGCCATTGAAATAGTTTCGCCGGCACTTGCTGATTCAGCTCGCATACTCACCAGCGGCAATTACGGGCTGCCCGATACCGCAAGGGTAACAATCAATACAACTGTAAGTAACTAAAACCGCAAAAATGCGAAACAGTTACCAACCAAATCAACACCATTTTAACTCATGCGCAATTTTTTTGTAACCTATAAAAATCCATTCTCGGTTATTATTGTAATTCTCCTGCTGGCAGGTGGATTCGTTTACAGCAAAATGCAGACAGGACTTTTCCCTGAAATCACTTTTCCAAAAATAAAAGTTATTGCAGATGACGGGCAACAACCGGTTGACAAAATGATGATCACCGTTACCCGGCCGCTGGAAAACGCCATCAAAAAAGTACCTGACTTAAAAGATATCCGCAGCATAACAAGCAGGGGTAGTTGCGAAATATCTGCCTTCCTCGACTGGAAGTCCGATATTAATATCAGCCAGCAACGAATTGAATCCCGCATTGCTGAAATAAGGAATGAATTACCACCGGGCGTACAAATCACCGTGGAACGCATGAATCCATCGATACTGCCGGTCATAGGCTATTCAATGGAAAGCAATAACAGATCGCCAATAGAAATGAATTTACTGGCCCAGTATACCATCAAACCGTTCCTGTCGCAAGTAGAAGGTGTATCGGAAATCAGAATCATTGGCGGTAAGACTAAAGAATACTGGATTACTCTGAACCAGCAAAAGATCAATACGCTGGGACTCACCCCCGAGAAAGTGGCTGCGGCATTGAATCAGACCAATTTTATCCAGTCCAACGGCTACCTGTCGGATTTCAGAAAAATGTATTTGACCATAACAGATGCCTCGGTACGGACAAAAGAGCAACTGGAAAATATTGTGATCGGCAACAATGGCCAGCGAATCGTTTTGTTGAAAGATATTGCACAAATAGCCGTACAGGAAGCTAAACAGTACGTAAAAATCAATGCCAATGGTAAAGAAGGGGTTTTAATCGCTGTGATCAAGCAGCCCTCTGCTAACGTTGCAGAGTTGTCGGCAGCTATGGAAGCAAAACTAAAAGACCTTAAAAAAATAATCCCGCCAGATATCCGCATCATACCCTATTATGACCAGGCCAGCTTTGTAAACGATGCCGTAAAAAGTGTGACTGACAGCCTGTGGATCGGGCTGGCGCTTGCCATTATTGTTGCTATTTTGTTTCTCAGGTCACTCAAAGCAAGCAGCGTCATCTTGGTAACAATTCCGCTTATTCTTTCGTTGACATTAATTGTGCTGTACGTTACGGGGCAAACACTGAATATTATGACCCTTGGGGCTATTGCCGCCGCCATCGGATTAATAATTGATGATGCAATTGTGGTGGTAGAACAAATCCACCGAACACATGAAGAGCACCCGGAGGAATCTTCCCGTTCCCTGGTTCAGCAAGCTATCCATTATCTCTTTCCCGCCATGGTAGGCTCCTCGTTAAGTACGATTGTTATTTTTTTACCATTTGCATTAATGAGCGGTGTGGCCGGCGCTTATTTTAAAGTGATGACCAATACAATGATCATCACACTTACCTGTTCGTTCTTAGTAACCTGGCTGTTACTCCCGGTAATTTATCTTCTGTTTAGTTTACCTGAAAAAACAGCAGCAAAGCAAAACCAGGATAAGTCGCACCAGGTGAAGCCCAAAAAATGGGTAAACTTCTTTATTCACCGTCCGCTTATCAGCCTTGGTATGATAGCCGTATTGTTAGCTTCCATTTTTTATATTCTGCCTAAACTGGAGACCGGCTTCCTGCCGGATATGGATGAGGGCAGCATTGTCCTGGATTATAATTCTCCGCCCGGTACCTCGCTGGAGGAAACTGACCGCATGTTGCGGGAAGTTGAAAAAATAATTGCTACCGTTCCGGAGGTGCAGGCTTATTCCAGGAGAACAGGCACACAAATGGGATTTTTTATTACGGAACCGAACAGAGGTGATTACCTCATTCAGCTAAAGAAGAACCGTACCAAATCTACAGAAGAAGTGATCAGTGACTTGCGTGAACAGATTGAAAAATCACAACCGGCTCTTCGCATAGATTTTGGCCAGGTGATTGGTGATATGCTTGGCGACCTGATGGAATCTGTACAACCCATCGAAATTAAAATCTTCGGTAGAGATCAAAACCGGTTGCAACAACTCTCCAGGCAGGTAGCCGGTATTATTGAAAAGATCAATGGCACAGCCGATGTTTTTGATGGCATCACCATTGCCGGCCCGTCCATTGACATTGAGCCCAATTCCACAACGCTTGCCCAGTTCGGCATCTCACCGGCCAGCCTGCAATACCAGCTTCAAACAGCGCTGGAAGGAAATATTGCCGGAAGTGTGTATGACAAAGACCAACTAAGCACTATTCGATTAGTATACCCCGGAAGCCGAAAGTTAAGCGTGGAAGACATTAAACAACTGCAAATATTTTTACCCAACGGGCAACTCAAACCAGTGGGCCAACTGGCAACTGTGACACTAAACGCTGGTGATGCAGAAATTCAACGCGAAAACCTGCAAATGATGGGAGTCGTTACTGCGCGGCTCGAAAACCGAGATCTGGGCAGCACCATCCGGGAAATTCAGCAACAGGTTGCCGGCCAAATAGCCCTGCCGCAGGGGTACAGTATTGAATACGGGGGCGCCTTTGCGGAACAACAGCAATCCTTCAATGAGTTACTGATCATATTAATAGCGGCCAGCTTGCTTGTATTCGGCGTAATCCTGTTCCTGTTCAAAGATTTTCGCGTAGCGTGCCTGATTCTATTAATTGCCATACTGGGTATTTCGGGCAGCTATTTAGGCTTATATATAACCGGCACACCCCTGAATGTCGGAAGCTACACCGGCTTAATTATGATTGTAGGCATCATTGGGGAAAACGCCATATTCACGTTTCTGCAATTCAGGGAAATTCTGCTCAAAGGATATAGCGTTGATGAAGCAATTGTGTATGCAATTTCAACCCGCCTCAGGCCCAAACTGATGACAGCGCTGGGCGCCATTATTGCCCTGTTGCCTATAGCGCTGGGCATTGGAACCGGTGCGCAGCTGCATCAGCCACTCGCCATTTCCGTGATCGGCGGTTTCATCATTGCTTTGCCCCTTTTATTAATTGTATTACCCTCCCTGCTGCTTTTATTGTTTAAAAAACAAAAGAATCATTACGTACCGCGCTAATACAAAGCCTACCGCGGCCCATGAAAGTTTCCATCCTGCATTCCCTATCTTTGCTGCATGGAGCAACTGTTAGAACAGATTGAAGCATACCGCCGGGAAATTGAATCGTTTACCGCCACTGGCCCGGCTGCTGTGGAAGATTTCCGCATCAAATATTTAGGCACCAAAGGTCTTGTGAAATCCCTGATGGGCGAAATGAAAAATGTGCCGGCCGACAGGAAAAAGGAGTTTGGGCAGGTGCTAAATGAATTCAAACAATTTACCGAGGGCAAATATGAGTTGCTGAAATCTGCTACACAAAACGGGCAGGAACCTTCTTTGATTGACCTGGACTTAAGCCTGCCGGGCGACCCGGTTCCCGTAGGCACACGTCACCCCATCAGCCTAGTGCGTAACCGCATCGTTTCCATCTTTCAGCGTTTAGGCTTTGCCGTGGCCGACGGACCGGAAGTGGAAGACGACTGGCATAATTTCACCGCCCTGAATCTTCCCGAAAGCCATCCGGCACGTGACATGCAGGATACATTTTATATCCAGCAAAACCCGGACTGGCTACTGCGAACCCACACCAGCAATGTGCAGATACGCGAAATGGAAAAAGGTAAATTACCCATTCGTGTTATATGCCCAGGGCGGGTGTACCGCAATGAAACCGTCAGCGCCAGGGCACATTGCTTCTTTCACCAGGTGGAGGGACTTTATATTGACGAAAACGTAAGTTTCGCCGATCTGAAACAAACCCTTTATTTCTTTGCGCAGGAAATGTACAGCAAGGATGTGAAGATCCGATTCCGGCCTTCCTACTTCCCGTTTACCGAACCCAGCGCAGAAATGGATATCACTTGCTTCATCTGCGGCGGCAAGGGATGCCGTGTTTGTAAACATACCGGCTGGGTGGAAATTCTCGGCTGTGGCATGGTGCATCCCAACGTGCTGGAAAATTGCGGTATTGACAGTAATAAATATACCGGTTTTGCATTCGGAACCGGCATTGAGCGGCCGGCCATGTTGCTTTACGGCATCAATGACCTAAGGTTATTCAGTGAAAATGATGTTCGTTTCCTGAAACAGTTTACCGCTTCGGTGTAAGCTCATTAAACAGCACAACCGGATTATTTTATAGAAAGGTTCCTGCAAGCGGGAACCTTTTTAATACAAACAGATGTTAAGAAGACGGAGGTTTACTCTTAAGCGATTTATAGCTAAAATAGGCTGCCAAAGCAAAAAGTAGCACGGCCAGGTAAAACCAGGGTGTAAACTCCACAGCCACACGCATATTCATATCCATTTGATCTGACAGGGACGATTGTGGCATTTGCGCATTTACCTTTTTCTTCACATCAACCATCAGCAAGATAAGCGCTATTGCAGCACCTCCTCCAAGGAGCACGCCCAACAATCCCCTTCCACGAAACGCCAGTAGGGAAAGGATAAACCCGGCTACCCCCGCCAGCAGAGCAATCACCGCGTATTGGTTCGCTTCCCTGGTATCAGATTTGCCAATGCGGGAATTCATTTGACCCGGCAAAGCCTCATTAATGCCGCCAAACAAGCTGTTGCTGCTGGTGCTTTTTAATTCAAACCCAGTTGCCAGGTTGATACCGCTTACTTTTTGCAGGGAAAGATCATTGCACTTTATATCAAGAAACGGCATGAAAAATAATAATATCCCGGCAATGAAAGATAATGTTGATGGCAATTTACCCGGAATAGCAGGAGCTGTTGCCTGAACAGCCTGCGGATTTGCAGGTTGTTGTTCAGATGGTGGTTGGTTAAGGTCCATGACAAAAATTTTTATAAGTTAATCAAAGTTTCTATGCAACCGAATATAAATTTAAACTTGGGCTACCTTTACACTTTGACTTAACAATTTATAATGATCAAATCCATTTGTGTTTGCGGAGCTGGTTCCATGGGCCGGGGTATTGCACAGGCTGCCGCGCAAGCTGGTTTTCCAACAATTTTATTTGATGTAGATGCAGCTGCACTGGACAAAGCCCGGGATGCTATTTCAGCCGGTTTGCAATTACTAGTCGGGAAGAACAAGATTACAGCTGAGAAAAAAGATGAAGCGTTCCGCCAACTTTCTTTCACTGCAAACATTCAGCATTGTGTTGCGGATCTTATCATTGAAGCCATCGTAGAAAAACAGGAAGTGAAAACGAAACTGTTTCAGCAACTGGCTGCTATAAATACTGCTGAAACCATTTTTGCTACGAACACTTCATCGCTGTCCGTCACCGCCATGGCTTCGGATATTGAAGCACCGGCACGCTTTATTGGTATGCATTTTTTCAATCCTGTTCATGCTATGAAGCTGGTAGAAGTGGTTACAACAGCTAAAACCAGCCCGGCTGTGAAAGAAGAGATTTTTTCACTGGCAAAAAGCCTGGGTAAAACGCCTGTCGCCTGCAAAGACTCACCGGGTTTTATTGTTAACCGCGTTGCACGGCCTTTTTATATCGAAGCCCTGCGGCTGGCGGAAATGGCTGCAGCCGGTTATACAACTATTGATACGTTACTCGAAGCTGCCGGTTTTAAAATGGGTCCTTTCAGGTTGATGGATCTCATCGGCAATGACGTAAATTATACGGTTAGCTGTTCAGTGTATGAACAACTTGGCAAACCTGAACGGCTGAAACCTTCTTTCATTCAACAGGAAAAAGTAGAAAAAAAGGAACTGGGTAAAAAAACCGGTAAGGGCTACTACGAGTATGCTTTGTGAACCGGAAATCTTAACAACAAGTATCTTCGCCACCAATCAACACTCATTTGATCAGCCCACCTGCTAAAATACTGGTTACCGGCGGTACCGGATTTATCGGTTCTTATATTATCAAAGAACTGGTGGAAAAAGGTTTTGCCGTTCGAGCCATCCGCCGGCGAAATAACCTGCCAAATTATATTTCCGCAAGTATATTCCAGCAGGTGGAATGGGTGGACGGAGATATTCTTGATGTTGTATCGCTGCAGGAAGCCATGGATTCTGTAGATGCCGTCGTCCATGCTGCCGCCATCATTTCGTTTGACAAACGGGATAAAAAGAATATGTACCAGACAAATATTGCCGGTACAGCTAATATTGTCAATACAGCGCTGGAAAAAAACATACAACGACTTGTACATATCAGTTCCGTAGCAGCACTTGGCAGAACTGCTAAAGGTGGCCATGTTACCGAAGAAAAAAAATGGGAAGAAAGTAACACTAATACCGCTTACGCCATCAGCAAGTACCGCGGGGAAATGGAAGTATGGCGGGGCATTGCCGAAGGACTTCAGGCTGTAATACTCAACCCCAGCACCGTTATTGGGTATGGCGACTGGACTACATCGAGTTGCCGGATTTTCAAATCGGTTTATGACGAATTTCCCTGGTATTCAACCGGCGTCAACGGGTTCGTAGGTGTGGAGGATGTGGCAAAAGCCGCCGTGCAATTACTGGAAACAGATATCAGTGCTGAACGATTTATCATCAATAGCGATAACTGGAGTTTTCAGCAACTATTTAATTGCATAGCAGATGGCTTTGGAAAAAAACATCCCACCCGGCTGGCAACACCCTTGCTTGCAGAAATAGCCTGGCGAATGGAAAAAATCAAATCGCTCGTGAGCAGAAAAAGACCGTTGCTTACCAGAGAAAGTGCCCGGGTAGCCAATAGCTCTACTTATTTCGAAAACCAAAAATTACGTACTGTACTGCCGGGGTTTTCCTTCACACCGTTGGAAATTTGCATTGAAAGCGCCTGTAAAAAATACCTCGGTGCAATAAAATCACCGCAGGCATAGTTACTGTAGCGTATCTTTAAAGGCAAATCAATTCTATGAAAAAAATAAAGTACCTGCTGGCAATCTGCCTCGTTTTCTATTCCATTGCCGGCTTCGGGCAGTTTACCATTACCGGCATTGTAATCGATTCAACCACCCGCGATCCGCTGCCGGGCGCATCAGTATATTGTCAAAATACCACACTGGGAACGATTACAAATAAACAGGGAGAATTTTCACTGGAACTGAAATCGGGTGGGTACGAGCTGATCATTTCTTATACGGGTTACCAAACCAATACGATCCGCATCAGTAATGCAGCTACCGACAGGCTGGAAATTCCGATGAGCAAAGAAGATAAAAGCCTTGGAGAAGTGATTATCCGCAGCAGTAACGAAGTGCCTGACGGCTGGAAAAAGTACGGGCATTTTTTTACCGACAATTTTATTGGCACAACTCCAAACGCCGCTCAGTGTAAACTTGAAAACCCGGACGTATTAAAATTCTATTTACTTAAAAAGAGTAATAAACTCCGTGTGCTGGCAAGTGAACCTTTACAAATCACCAACTATGCACTGGGATATACCCTGCGCTACCAGTTGGATTCATTTGTTTATTATTATCAAACCAACCTCAGCTTGTACAGGGGGTTTTGCCTTTATAGTGAAATCGACAGCACCGATGCAATGAAAAAGAAATGGGCTGCCGCCAGGCAAGCAGCATACGAAGGGTCCCGGCTTCATTTTTTACGGTCGTATTATGACAGCAGCTTGCAGGAAAATGGTTTTGCAATCGATCTGCTGGATGAAAATGATGACACTAAATTCAACCGGGTAACCAATCCGTATGATTCAGTTTACTATGGTTATATTGACAGCACCAACGAAGTGGAGCTGTACTACCCAAGAAAATTCAGCGTCACCTATTTAAAAAAGAAACCTAATGCTGCTTATATCAAAAAATTTAACCTGCCCCAAAATGTAAGTATGCAAATTTCTTACATAGAGCTGCAATACGCTATTGATATTAAAGAGAACGGGTATTTTTATGAGCAGCGTGACTGGATAAACCAGGGATACTGGAGCTGGAAAAACCTGGCCGATCAGTTGCCGTATGATTATTGGCCAGATGAATATTAAACGGTTTTACGACCTGTTATTTTTTCCCACAACTCCGGGATTCGTTTAATCCAGACAAGTTCCTTCATTTTTTCTTTTGCATCGATAGCCGGCGAACCAAAATAAGTTTTGCCTCCTTCCAACGAAGAGGGAACACCGCTTTGTGCATACAATACAGCACCTTTCCCAATGGTCAGCGTTTTGCTTACACCTACCTGTCCCCATAATATTACTTCATCTTCCAGGGTCGTTGCACCAGCAATACCTACCTGTGCAGCAAGCAAACAATTTTTACCAATCACGGTGTCATGCCCGATGTGGACCATATTATCCAGTTTGGTTCCAGCCCCGATAATGGTATCGCCGCTTACGCCCCTGTCAATTGTACAACCCGCTCCGATTTCCACACTATCCTCAATCACCACTCTTCCGCAACTGGGCATTTTTTTGTACTGTACAGCACGATTGGCTTTTTTATTATAATAAAAAGCATCACTACCGATAACGGTGCCTGCCTGTATGATGACATGATCCCCAATCACACAATGATCCAGGATGATCACGCCGGGCTGAATGATACAGTTTTTTCCAACCGTCACATGATTACCAAGATAAGCGCCGGGCATCACCACCGTTCCTTCTCCCACCTTTGCGCTTTCACTCCAACTCTTCATCGAGGGTGCAAAAGGACGAAAATAATTCACCAGTTTTACATACGCTTCAAACGGCTCATCGACCACCAGCAATGCTTTTCCAGGCGGAATATCCGTTTGCTTATTAATGATAATAAAAGAAGCAGCCGACTGTATACAGGCTGTATAATACTTTGGATGATCTACAAAAACAATATCACCATTTTCCACTTTATGTATTTCATTCAGGCCGGTAGCCATTCCATATTCATTGCCCACTAATACCGCACCGATAAACTCCGCCACCCAACTGATTGCAACAGGTTTTTCAAAACGCATACAAATAAATTTTTTGTAAAGGTAACAACCCTTTGATTTGACTCACCGATTAATACTGTTTCTGTTGTAACCGGTCAATACGACATCGGAAGCGCTTCCACATCTTGCTGTTCGAAATTTTACCTTGGTAAAAAAAGAAGATGCTTTAACAGTTACGCTGTATTGCAATCGGGACAGTAATCATCTGGCAAATGATCGTAATAATTTTCTTCAGCGTAAAGATGTTGATTATACAATACCAACAGTTTTTTAAAAAAACAGGCGGACAGACAATCATTTTTTATTACAAAAAGGCAGCTATTATCCACAGCCAAAAAATAAATGTGAATAAAATTTATCTAAAAATTTTTTTAGTTGGGAAAAATTATTAATAATATTGTGTTGGGAAATTTTTTTCCCGGTACTTACTAACCCATCCACATATTAAGCTCCGCATCTGCGGGGCTTTTATTTTTATACGAGCATTTCTGTGATGTAAAGAAATAAAAGGGTAATCCGAATAAAAATTGCCGGGAAAGAACCTCATTAAATACCTTTACGAACATTAAATTTAATGCATGCTAAAATCAATGACCGGCTTTGGCCGTACAGAACAGCGGGTAAGTGACAAAACATTTTTAATTGATATCAAATCGCTGAATGGAAAACAGTTTGAACTGCAGCTAAAGATTCCCAATTTTCTGAAGCCATTTGAATTTGACATACGTCGCATGCTTTCTGAAAAACTGGGTCGCGGCAGCGTGGATTGCAGCATTAGCTTAAAAGAAACCGGCAATGCAAAACCCGTCGGCATCAATACCGAACTTGCAAAAGCCTATTATAAACCCCTGGCTGAACTTTCTCACGAACTTGGCCTTGATGCTTCCCATATTCTCAGCACACTGGTAAAACTTCCCGAAGTGATTACCCCAACAGGCGAAACACTGACGGATGATGAATGGAAACAATTTCAAAAAGTTTTACTGGCAGCGGTAGACGATTTGAACGTGCATCGCCTGGAAGAAGGTAAATCGCTGGAAGAAGATTTGCTGTTACGCATCGATAATATTGCCCGGCAGCAGCAGGAAGTGATCAAGCTGGAACCCCTGCGCCAGCAAAAAATCCGCGAAAGCCTTACCCGCCTGCTGGAAGAACATGTGGGAAAAGAAAATTATGACAACAACCGGCTGGAGCAGGAACTTATTTACTACATCGAAAAAATAGATATTAGTGAAGAACAGGTGCGGCTGAAAAGCCATTGCGATTATTTTAAAACGATCCTGGCTGAACCTGAAGAATCAAAAGGTAAAAAACTCTCTTTCATCCTGCAGGAAATTGGCCGGGAAATCAATACCACCGGCGCCAAAGCCTATGATGCTTCCATCCAGAAATGTGTGGTGATGATGAAAGATGAACTGGAAAAAGCCAAAGAGCAAATCTTAAACGTTCTTTGATTGCCTGCTATAAAATTCCGTGGCCGATCATTACTTTTGCAAAATGCCTTTCCTGAAAAAACGGTTTACAATATTATTCCTGCTCGCAGGGTTTTGTTTTTCTTTTGATTCCTGCACCACACTTGATTTGTATGAGAAAGACGTTACCGTTCCGCAGCACAGCTGGGCCAGTGGTTTTAAACCAGAATTCAATTTTACCATAAAAGACAGCACGGCCCGTTACCAGCTCTATTTCGTCATTCGGCATACAGCTAAATACAACTACAACAATATCTGGATCAATCTCTACTCCATACCGCCGGGTGATACATTGCGGCATGTTCGGTTTGAGTTACCACTTGCCACCAATGAAAAAGGCTGGCTGGCAAGCGGCATGGATGATATTTATGAACACCGTATTCCGCTTACCAATCCGCAAACGCTCAAAGCAGGCACCTATACCTTCATGCTTGAACAAATTATGCGGGAAGACCCGCTGGAAAATGTACTGAATGTAGGGCTTCGGCTTGAAAAGAAACCCTAACTTACAGGTATTGCTTTTTTAAAATTCACACATGCCCGTACGCGGAAAAAAAACAATTTTCAGGGTATCTGTTATCTACTGGTCCTTGCTCGTATATATTGTTGCTGCCCTAATCTGGTGGTTTATTTCGCTGGAGCGGCAAAATAAAGAAATGGCTGTGCTGAAAACCAGGCAGCTGAAAGAAAAAACAGACAGCCTCGCTAATCCAATTCCCTATAATAATACTTTAAACGACATCCACACCGACTTTAAACGAAACAACGCCAAATACATTGGTGAAGGCAGCACCTTCTTAATACTGATTCTCGTTGGCGCCGCATTTGTTTACCGCTCAGTTCGCCGCCAGTTTAAAATGCAGCAGCAGCAACAGAATTTTATGATGGCTGTGACACATGAATTAAAAACACCACTCTCCGTAGCCAAACTCAACCTGGAAACCCTGCAGAAATATTCCCTTGAGCCGGAAAAGCAGCAAAAACTGCTACGCATGACATTGCAGGAGACCTCGCGGCTTAACAGCCTGACGAATAATATCCTGATCTCCTCGCAGCTCGAAGCTGGCGGGTATAAGTTATCCAAAGAGGAAATTGATTTATCGGACCTGCTGAAAGACTGCCTTCATGAATTTCAAAACCGTTATCCCGACAGGCAGGTAGAAGAAAAGATAGAGCCCGATATGGATGTTACCGGTGATCCCTTGCTGCTGCAAATGCTTATTAACAACCTGTTGGAAAACGCTGTAAAATATTCACCAAAAGAAAAAAAGATTAGCTGTCGGCTGCAACAAGAAACCGGGGGCCGCATTGTGCTGCATGTAATGGATGAAGGCCCGGGTATTCCGGATGCGGAAAAGAAAAAAGTCTTTGACCGGTTTTACCGGATGGGTGATGAATTAACCCGCCGGGCACCGGGAACAGGTCTTGGTTTGTACCTTTGCCGAATCATCGCAAAAGATCATAACGCAACGATTGAAGTAACTGATAATAGACCGGTCGGCAGTAATTTTGTTGTCACATTTCACCATTGATATGACTGTAAAAAATAAAAAACACTCCATCCTGCTGGTAGAGGACGAAGAGAACCTGCACGAAGCCCTGAAATTAAACCTGGAACTGGAAGGTTACGAAGTCACATCGGCTTATGACGGCTCCGCTGCATTGGCCGCCGTAAGCGGGGAATATTTTGATCTTATTATTATGGATGTTATGCTGCCGGAGATGGATGGTATTAATGTAACACAAAATATACGCCTGCAAAACAACGAAGTGCCGATTCTTATTTTAAGCGCCAAAAACACCAGTGCAGATCGTGTGCTGGGCCTGAAAAAGGGCGCCGATGATTACCTGACGAAACCTTTTAACCTGGAGGAGTTATTACTGCGGGTAAAAAAACTGATTGAAAAAAACCAGAAACTGCAGGATAAGGAAACGATTGGCGACACCTATACTTTTGGCAACAATACCATTGATTTTAAAGCGCAGGAAGCCGCCACATGGGAAGGTAAAAAAATTCAGCTCAGCAAGAAGGAAACCATGCTGCTGAAATTGCTGATTGAAAATAAAAATGATGTTGTGCCCCGGGAAAAAATTTTACAGGCTGTATGGGGTTACAATGTATACCCCACCACACGAACAATCGATAATTTCATCCTGAATTTCAGGAAATATTTCGAAGAAGACAGCCGCAATCCCAAATACTTTCATTCGGTACGCGGCGTTGGTTATAAATATGCCGAGTAAGCCTTAGGTTAGTGTTGAATCTATCTGCTTCAGGCAGTCTTTTACCGCCATGTATACGGTTTGTTTATCCAGGTTCATCGGCACTACGCCAGTGTAAATACCCATTTCACAAATGCTGAGATGATGAAGCAGATTTCGGATCAGTGTTTTTGAAATACCGGCAGCAGCCAGCTTATTCTCCAGCCCTTGCTTGTTCATATCACTGCCGGATAAATTCATTTTTTTACTAAAATAATTCCAGGCGGCACGATGCAGTTCCCGGTAAAATGACTGGTCGTCTGCAGGCAGCATGATGCGGGCTGCTGTTAATAAATCATCTATCGATGAGGTTATCGGCCCGGCTGCAGATTGCCTGTCCGCAGGTAGGGAAGGCGCTGCCTCCGGGGACGTGAATCGTTTCTTAAAAAACAGCATGCCGAGTAGCAGCATAACAATTACAAATACACCAGCAGCCACCCACCACAAAAATTTTTGAGAATACTCCTTCACGGGCTTTACAACAATATCCGGCAGTTGTGTTTCTTTTTCCTTGTAACTTACCTGGAGTGGCAGGGGAGCAGAACTGATTTGTTTGTATTGCTTTACCGACGGATCAAAATAGCGAAATACAATTGCGGGGATTTGATAAATGCCCGGCCCGGAAGAAATAAAGCCGAACCGGAAGGTTTTGCTTCCAGCAAAAGGTACAGCCTGTTTATTCAAAGTATCGGTAATAACGGGTTCAAACGCTTCAATACCTGCAGGCCAGTTGATAGCCGGTGTGCTAAGCTGCATAAAATTTCCCGAACCGGTAATTGTAACAGTAAGAGTGCCTTCTTCATTTTTAGCCAGCTCGCTTTTATTGAGTTGCGCCACCATTGAAAAATGGCCCACTGCAGCATTAAATGAATCAGCTCGCTGCCCGGCAGGCAATGGTTTTACGGTGATATTGATCGGATCTGATTTCAGCGTGTTTTCATAAACCTCTGTATTGTTGCTATTGTTTGTAAACACATCGTTACCCGAAAGTCCTTCGGCTATTTCCTGCTCTGTTTGTTTATATACTTCGCTCCGGGAAAATTCAACCTTGTTAGAAAGCTCCATGGGATCAATCACAAACTGCCCAGCCTGCAGGGGATACAACTGTACCTGACGGATGGTGTGTACATCAAATGTTTTCCCATTCACCGTTTCGCTTCCCTGCGCTTTATCTGAAAGATTCACCATGTCATACACGGCAAAACCATAAAAACCGGGATTTTTGATAATATCACTCCGCGACTCCAACCTGGAATACAGTTTAAACGTAGCCACCACCGGTTGCCCCACATAACAATGCTGCTGGTCAACCTGTACTTTTAAAAAAAGATTGCGCCGTATTTTTTCGATCGGGTCTTCGCCGGGTTTTAGAAAATATTCCGAATCATTATTTGCTGAAAGTTCATGACGCTTGTTTTGGGCAAGAGCTTCTTTTTTTGTAAGCACTTCTACAAATACATCATTACTGCGGATCACAGTTCCGTTCACAATAGCCCCGGCTCCCTGGATAAGATACCTGCCCGGTTTTAACGCCACCAGTGTGTACACGGTATTGGTTAGCGGCTGAACAACGCCCTGGTGAATAACAGACCCTTTGTAAACATGAGGTCCTGCTACAAAACGAAAACCTTTAAAAGCGGGGGCTGTAAAAGATGCTGCCTGGTCGGAGTTTTCCAGTACATACTGCACTTCAAATGGTTCTCCGGTCACCACAGCATCCTGGGGTACAACAGTACGAAAGCTTAGCTGGGCAGCTACAGGAAACTGCCACAGCAAAAAGAAGAGATAATAAATCGCAAGCCCTGTCTGCTTCATAGCGGAATGATAAAAGTATTGAATACCGCAATAAACGATGACGAAAAGAGGATAAAAGGATGCTAAATCTTACTGCCGGGTTATAAATCGCCCAGCTGAGGCCGCAGTACAATTTCTTCCACGCAGGCACGAGCAGATAACTGGGAAGCTGCATAAATCATTTTTGCCACGTCAGCAGCTTCCATGATACGCTCGGGATTGATACTGCTGCCACTCCAGGAATCGGTATATGCAGCACCAGGAATGACATGCGTTACTTTAATTCCATATGGTTTCATTTCTTCCCGCAGATTTTTACTAAAACCATACATGGCAAACTTGCTGATGCTATATGCCCCTCCGTTATTATACGCCTGTAACGAAGCAATGGAACAAATATTAAAAATATGACCGCTTTTGCGTAACATCATTGCTGGCAGCAATGTGCGGGTCAGGTGGTAGGCACTATACAGGTTAACAGACAGCTGGCTCTCCAGCGAGCCATCCGGCTCATTGAATACACTACCGGGCTCAAACAAACCTGCATTATTAACCAGCACATCAACGGCAATTCCGTTGGTTGAAATCCAGTTACCAAATTCCTGCGCCTGCAACTTTTCCGACAGATCAAACGGTTTAGCTTTCACAGTTATGCCGGGATATTTTACCAGCAATTCTTCCATGGCAGCATACAAGGCAGCCGCACTGCGTGAGCACAGATACAGGTTATGGCCATTGGCAGCAAAAATTTCCGCAGTGGCTTTGCCAATCCCTTTGGAAGCACCGGTAATAACAACATTCATATTTGCTAAAACTATTTTCTTATTCAATTCTAAATTAAAGAATCCTTTCTAAACCCCGCCGCTTGCGGTGAAGATCGTAACTTGCATTTTTTTAACCCGATCATTTTTATTTATACATGAAATACCGCCATCTTTTTTTTGATCTGGACCACACGTTATGGGATTTTGAAGCCAATGCCAAAGCTACACTGGAAGATCTGTATCATACATTACAATTAAAAGAAAGAGGAGTTGATGATTTCGGGCTTTTTCATAAAAATTATCTCACACATAACGAAAAACTCTGGGAACAATACCGTAACGGCGCTATAAAGCAGGATGAACTGCGGGTAAAACGCATGCGGCTGGCCCTGCTGGATTTTAAAATTGGCGATGATAAGCTGGCAGAGGAAATGAGTACCCGTTTTTTGGATTTATTACCCACCCGCACCATCCTTTTTCCGCATACACTGGATGTGCTGCAATACCTTACAGAAAAAGGTTACAGATTGCACCTGATCACCAATGGTTTTGAAGCAACACAGCACCGTAAGCTGAAATATTCCGGCCTTACACCTTTTTTCAGGGAGGTTATCACGTCGGAAGGATCAAACAGCTTAAAACCTAATAAAGAAATTTTTGAATATGCTTTTATAAAAGCCAAAGCAAAACCAGAGGAAAGTATTATGCTGGGCGATAGCCCGGAGGTGGATATACTTGGAGCTATGAATGCGGGATTTGACCAGGTGTTCGTCAACCACCAGCGCTTACAAACAAATTTGAATCCTACATATACCATCCACTCGCTGCAGGAGTTGCAGGAAATCTTTTAAAAAAGCTACCAGGTAGCTATCACTGTTACACCGCCAAGTGGTTTATCACCGATTTTGACGTTGATCTTTGCATCTAAGGGCAGCAACAGGTCGACCCTCGAACCAAACTTGATAAAGCCCATCTCGTTACCCTGCTCTATTTGTTGACCCGGCTGCAGGTAATTTACAATCCGTTTTGCAAGAGCGCCGGCAATTTGTTTCACTAAAATTTCTTTACCCTGTTTCCTGTACACCACAGTATGCCGTTCGTTTTCGGTAGAGGATTTCGGGTGCCAGGCAACCAGGTATTTGCCTTGATGATACTGGCTGTATACCACTTCCCCGCTAACGGGATTTCTGTTTACATGCACATTGAGCGGACTCATAAAAATTGATACCTGAATCCGCTTATCTGTAAAATACTCATCGGCCTGAACTTCTTCAATCGCCACCACTTTGCCATCGGCGGGTGCTACCACCGCTGTTTCATCAATCGTGAGTTTCCTGGCAGGAATACGAAAGAAGGAAATGATGAAAACAAGCAATGCAAGCGTTGCAAAAAATATCAGCCAGCTTAAAACCGGCGCTGAAAAACTGAGAAAATAAAACGACAGGATATTTACGACACCAAAAATAATGGTACTCCATGCAATGATCGTATAACCTTCGCGGTGAATAGTCATTCAAAAAAATTGAACCGCAAAGATAGGAAATTGCATGCTGGCGGATAATAAATGAACCCGTATACAATCATTCATCGTAAAACGAGCATGACATATAACCAAACAAACGGTACGGCAATCAACAGGGAATCAAACCTGTCCAGAAAACCACCGTGACCGGGTAAAATCTGTCCGCTATCTTTCACTCCCGCCATTCTTTTTAATTTTGATTCCAGTAAATCGCCCAGGGTACCAAAAACTGCCGCTATCAGGGCAATGATTGCCGCATCGGCCCAGCTAAGCCGTAAGAAATAGGCAACAAGGGCCATTACTACCACGCACAGCAGCATGCCGCCTACTGTTCCTTCCCAGGTTTTTTTGGGCGATATTTTTGACAAAGCTGTTTTCCCAATCATGGAACCCACGATATAGGCCATGGTATCATTAATCCAGATAGAAAAAATAATTGCCAGGGGAATCATAAATCCAAGCCGGAATAATTGCCCCTGGTCTGTAGCCCAAACATCTTTTATGCTGCGCAGGCTGATGAGCAATGCGAGGCTTAAAGAGATGTACACTAACCCCAGTGCAGAATAGCCAATATTTTTTAACTGAATTTGCCGGGCAAATAAGATCTCCACGATAGGCATGGCAAAAATAAAAATGAGCCCCAGCCACCAGCCCAGCTCGTGAAGACGGATACCGAAAACCCTGTAAGAATCATTTGTACAAAACAACAACAGGCACCAGCCGGCAATCATTACACCATACTGATGAAAAGGACTGATTTGCCTGTAATCCGGGTCAATTTGCCCTGCTAATTTTTGGTACTCTGCCCAGCAACCAAAATGAATCACTGAAAACAGCAGGAAAAATGTCAATTCATTCCACAGTAATCCCGCCAGCATAACCAGTACAAAAACGGCAGCAGTAAGAGCCCTGGTTTTAAAGGTTTGCAGGTTTAGCGACATGATTCGTTATGCATTTTGAGTGGTACCGGTTGTATGGGTCCACGGGGGTTGGTTGTTGTCGTTCGTTTCTATGAGTATTTCTTTACCGGGCTGGCTCACCTGGTAATTACTTACTTTTTCAAATAAAAAGAACAATCCGTAAACAAACGCTACTGCCACAATGCCCCACCACATCGGGTAGTGCGGATCGGCTTTGGAAAGATCCACGTTTGGATCTTTCAGCCGCATTACATACAAAACTGTAATGGCTACCGCATTGTTGGCGGCATGTGCAATAATATTCAGCCACAAGTTACCGGTGCGGTAATACATCCAGCCCAGTACAAACCCCAGTGCCGCCCTACTGAGAAAACCAAGATAGGAGCCGTGCACGGCACTGAAAATGCAAGCTGTTACCACAATGGCCAGTACAGGCGCCTTCCACCAGCGGCTCAGCAGGTTTTGAATAGCGCCGCGGAACAGGGTTTCTTCAAACAAAGCCGGTAAAATTGCCAGCATTAGTAAAGAAAGAATATAGTCCATGAAATTATCCATCCTGCCAATAATAGCCACCTGTTTATTATAAGCATCTTCTGCCGCCTGGAATTTTGCAAAAGTGGCTTTGGAAAAGGGAAGTTTTGAAGTAAGATCGGCCAGCGCACCAACCAGCGGCAGGCAGGCAAGCATGATTAATATCACCACTGCGAGCTGGCGGTAATTTACCCGGTGATGATAACCCAAATGTGCAAACGCTTTTTGATGACAAATACGTGCATACACGATGCTGGGTACAAAAAATAAAAACAAGGTAGAGAGAAATTGTACAACCCTTAATAAGCCGGCGTTTTCCGGAATAAATAGCCGGGCTGTCAGTTCTTCCGGTGAAGCACCAATTAAACTTTTTAAGTCTGTTTTCAATAGCAACGGAACACTGCTCAGCAATGCGGCCAATAAAAAACCCACACTGACACAACCCGTCAGGATTGCCAATTGTGCCCAGTAGCTGTAACGTTTGGTAGCCGGGAAGGCCATAATATTTCAGTTAATTGTCAATAAATTTGCAAAACTGCCTTGTGCAGCCAGCCCAAAAATAAGTATTGAAAGCTGAACAGGCATATTGCTGCAGAAAGCAATGATGAATGGTAAAAATAGGCAACATACAATTACCTGGTTTTCCGCTGCTGCTGGCGCCGATGGAAGACGTCAGCGATCCCCCATTCCGGGCCGTTTGTAAAGCCAATGGCGCCGACCTGATGTTCAGTGAATTTATCTCCAGCGAAGGCCTCATCCGGGATGCGATCAAAAGCAAGATGAAACTTGACTTTGCTGAAGAAGAACGGCCTTTTGGCATACAAATTTTTGGCGGGGATGAAGAAGCTATGGCCATGAGCGCCAGAATTGTAGACACGGTAAACCCGGACCTCGTTGATATTAACTTTGGTTGCCCGGTAAAAAAAGTGGTGAGCAAAGGCGCCGGCGCCGCCGTACTGAAAGATGTTGATCTGATGGTGCGCTTAACCGAAGCCGTGGTAAAATCCACTTCGCTGCCTGTTACAGTAAAAACCAGGCTGGGCTGGGACGAACATTCCCAAAACATTGAAGAAGTGGCGGAGCGCCTGCAGGATGTGGGCATTCAGGCATTATCCATTCACGGCCGAACAAGGGCACAACTTTATAAAGGCGAGGCCGACTGGACACTGATTGGAAAAGTGAAAGACAATCCAAGGATACAAATTCCCATTTTTGGCAATGGCGATATTGACTCGCCGGAAAAAGCATTGCAATATCAAAAACGATATGGCGTGGATGGCGTGATGATTGGCCGGGCCGCTATTGGCTATCCCTGGATTTTTAATGAAATCAAACATTTTCTGAAAACCGGCGAACACCTGCCACCACCTACTATCGAACAAAGGGTACATGTCATTCGCAAGCATTTGCTTCGTTCTGTAGAATGGAAAGGGCTGATACCGGGAATCAATGAAATGAGACGGCACTACACCAATTACCTGAAGGGATTGCCAAACATCAAGGAATACCGCCTGAAACTGGTGACTGTAAAATCGCTGGAAGAAATAGAAGCTGTGCTGGAAGAAATCACCCGCGTATACAGCGGCTACCAGTTCGAACCCAGAAAGGTGGATATGGCTGCAATGGCCAACAGCTGCGGATAAGCAAAAAAATCATTAATGAAAGATATTAGTTCAAAAACATTTTGTGAAGAAAGTATTCAAAAAATGCTTAAAAAATCACAAACTAAGTTGATATTTCCCATTATCACATTTGCATTAGTTAAGAAATATAATGAATCGGCTAAAGATATTTTTACTGATAAAGATATAAGAAACGAGTATAAGGATGCCGTAAAGTTTTTTTCAAAATATCTCAATCATGATCTTCATATTGGAGGTAAATATTATGATGCTTATCCAGTACGAAACTTACCTAAATATGGTGTGCTTAAAGTAAAGGAAAAGCATTTCACCTTACAAAATCCGTACAAAGAAAATGCAAAACATCTGGAGCAGTGGATTCCTAAAACTATAAAGCAATTTATATCTGCCAAAATAGGTGACATCCCTAGATTAGCAGCACCAGAATATCGGTTTGAACTTGCCTCCAATCTAGTCTTATTTTCAGATTTTATAACAGATAATATTTCTTTAAATCCGGCAAACTTTGAGGTCTTCAGCTTTGCAATAATTAAAGTTCACCTTGAAAAGTTTGCTTGTAAAATTTACAGAGATACGAGAACTTCAGCATATGATCAGGGGGTTGATTTATCTACCAACTTTGGTGTAGTTTATCAAGTAAAAAAACTAAAACTTTTCAGCAAAAAAGTAGCTGATGATATTTATTCAGAAATTAAATTGAATTTTGATGAAGAACGCATGACTGACGGTAAGGTTATCATAGTGATAGATGATATATCAAAAGAAATCAAGAATTATTTGGTTAATATGAAAATTCAATCAATCAGTAAAAAAGAAATCATAAACTTGTCCAATCAATTTGATAACTTAGAAGACAGAATGAAAGTTCTAAGAATAATATATGATGAGTTTCGGCGTGAATATGAAAGCCAGGTAAAATAATCTAAACTTATGAGTGACTTTATTACTTTTCAAAACAACGCTTTTCCTATTAGGTATCTATCCTTGAAAGGATGGGGTGAAAATTTACCTATAAGCACTTATGATTTACAAAATCAATTAATAAACGATCATTGTTTATACACAAATGAAGAAGCACAACAAATAGATGAACAAATATTTTTTTATGTAGACAACAAAGAAATAAAATTACCTGAAACTACTCTTGGCACATTGGTTTTATTAAATTTATAATTAAAGCTGAAATCATCTTATTCAACACCTCTTCATTATTTTACCAAACCTGTCACCTCCTCGCTCAGAGGCGATACTGCAGGTGCAAAATAATGCGTTAGTACACCTTCCCGATTTACAAGGTATTTTGAAAAATTCCACACCGGCGCCTGATCATTCCACCCATTCAGCGAGTGGCTGGTCAGCCAGTCAAACACAGGGTTTTGCCCGGGTTTTCTGACAACAATGCTCTTTTTTGCCAATGGAAATGTAACCCCGAAATTGATTTTACAAAAACTGGCAATTTCTTCATCAGATCCTTTCTCCTGCTGCTTAAAATCGTTGGCAGGAAAGCCGATCACTACCAGGTCCTTTCCATATTCGCTGTACAATTGCTGCAGTTCATCATATTGTGGCGTATACCCGCAGTCAGAGGCGGTATTCACCAGTAAAACATTTTTGCCGCGCAGTGCCGAGAGGGCAAGCGTGTCTCCATTGTTCAGCAAAACCTGCAAATCATAAAAAGACGTCACAGGCGGAATATTTTTTTCATTCACGCGAACGTTTTGCTGTTTGCTTCCCAGCATGCGCTGCAGCCCGGTAAAGACCGGGTATAGAGCTTTTAATACTTTTTGTCTTGTGGTCATTGCCGGAGATTTTAAATTCACCATTTCTACATATCCCCAAAATACAAGTGCAACTGCCGATATAACAAGCAGGAGTCTTTTTAGTTTTCGGTAAATATTTTTTGCTTTACTCACTATCGTATAATTCGTTTAAACAATTTCAATTTTCCTTGAAAGGGCGGATATTTAATGGCGGGATCAAACCAGGTGGGTGTTTTCATAACCGCTTTTTTGTACGTAAACACCTCAAACGAATGTTTGCCATGATAACCGCCCATGCCGCTGGTACCAATACCGCCAAACGGCAAATTGTGATTGGTAAATTGCCAGGCTGTATTGTTAATGCAGCCGTTTCCAAATGGCAGGCTTGTCATCCACTCCTTTTGGGTTTGCGGATTGCGGGTGAATAGATAGAAAGATAACGGGTGAGAATTTCTTTCAATCATGCGTAGCGCCTCCTCCCTGTTTTTAAAGGCAAAAACAGGCAGTATGGGGCCAAAAATTTCCTCCTGCAACAATCCCGCCCCGGGCGTAATATCCTCCATGATTGTAGGAGCTATATACAGGCGTTCCCGGTCATGCTGCCCGCCGTACACAATTTTTCCCTGGGATAGATACGCGGTAAGCCGGTCAAACTGGCGGCTGTTAATAATTTTCCCATAATTATCATTTACAGAGGCATCGTCTCCATAAAATTTCCGGATGCAGCTTTTCAGTTCCTGCAGGAACAATTCCTTGACTGTTTCGTGTACCAGCACATAATCCGGCGATACACACATCTGACCGGCATTCGAAAATTTGCCAATCCCGATTCTTCGGGCCGCTACCTTCAAATTCGCATCAGCTTCCACTACACAGGGATCTTTTCCACCCAGTTCAAGGGTTACCGGCGTAAGCGTTTTAGCCGCCATTTGATAAATGGCTTTGCCAACAGCGGTGCTGCCGGTGTAAAAAATATGATCAAACCGGTAACTGTTCAGCATGTCTGGTATCACTGCTGCGCCATCGCCCTGTACAACCTGCAAAAATTCAGCGGGAAACGTTTTCTTCATCATTTCTTCAATCAGGCTTGCTGTGGCAGGGGCATGTTCACTAGGTTTCAGCACCACGCAATTACCCGCAGCAATAGCTCCCACAACAGGAATCAGCAATAGCTGCAAGGGAAAATTCCAGGTGCCGATGATGAGTACCACGCCCTTTGCCGAGGGATAGATCCTACTGCGCGAAGGCAGATTTAACAGATTGGTACGCACTTTTTGGGGTTGCATCCATTTGCGCAAATGTTTCAGCGCATAATTTATTTCCTGTAACAACAAGCCGGTCTCCGTGGCCCATACTTCCTCCGGGCTCTTCTTCAAATCAGCATACAGCGCATCATAAATAGCCTGTTCGTGTTCCAGCACCACCTGCCGGAACAGCCTGAGCTGTTCTTTGCGAAAAGAAAAGGCATGTGTTGATCCTTTCTCGAAAAAAGACCGCATGTCGGCAAAAGTTGTGTGGCTCATGTTCGGTTTTTTGTCAACTGTAATTTACGCCAAACCGAATTGCCGGAAAATGAAAAACACGTTGTTGTCGCTGAGTGTTGTAACAACTTTCTGCTTGCTGGAAGAAATTTTTCAAAAAATGTACACCTTCAGGAACACTTTACACCCTGAGGAAGATCTTTTTCTTATACATAAAATACAGGAAGGCCCATTTCACCAGCACCAGGCAAATGGCCATCACTACAGCGTTGTAGGGGTTGCCAACCAATTGGCCGAGCCAGCCAAAGAACCCGTTAGTAGAATATTGCCAGTTTATAAATCGGCCGGACATATATATAAGTATCGAGTTCATACCGATAACTTTAAAAAAGAACGCCCAGCTTTTATGGCCCAGCACATCAATGATGTAATAAAAAAGCGCCAGCAGCAGCAGGCTGTAACCGCCAACATTCAGCACAAAAGAACTGGTCCATAAGTTTTTATTGATAGGAAAATCCAGGTTCCATATTTGTGCAAGTGCCAGGAAAATAATACCGGCAATGGCCATGTATAATGGTTTCTTTGCTTTGGCTGCAGGATTATTTTTTAAAAAATTACCGGTAATGATGCCGAGCAGGCCGGTGCCAATGGCTGGTATGGTTGACATCAGGCCCTCGGGATCGTGAATGCCTAAATAAAGCTTTCCGGGTAAAATGGTACGATCAATATAAGAAGCAAAATTTCCTTCCATTGTAAGATCGCCAGGAGCGAAACCGGGAGCAGCTGTAAATTTTAACAGTAACCAGTAGCCGAGAATAATCGCAAAAAACCAAATGACCTGGGCTCGTTCTTTTGTATACAGGTAAATGATATTGGCAAACATATAAGCCAGTCCGATGCGGCCAAGCACACTGGCAAAACGGATTTCGGAGAGCGGTTTTATATGCAGGCCGTTATTATAAATAATACCCAGCAGCACCAGGATCAGTCCTCTTTTAATCACTCTCCACAACAGCTGCTGTTTTGTTTTTCCTTTTTCCAGCTCTCTTCCTACAGAATAAGGAGTGGCCACCCCGGCAATAAACAGAAACAATGGAAAAATCAGGTCATAGAAATGAAAGCCATTCCAGTCGGGATGGGTCAGCTGCGTGGAAACTGCACCCCAAACAGGCGAACCCGTGGCTTTGGCAAGTCCGTGAAAAATTTCTTCGGCTCCCATGATCCAGAACATATCAAAGCCGCGAAGGGCATCAAGGGAGTACAGTCGTTGGCTGGCAATCGTTGGTTGTGTCATAAATGTTTTTTTGCTGGCGAAACTGGACAGGCTAATGGTAGTAACGGTACGTACTATTCAAAATAAAAAAGAAGATAAGGCAGTTTTAAAGTTAATGGGTTTATCGAAAAACCGGAGAAAAAATCAAATTTGTGCAATAATTTAATAAGAAAAGTATACTTCCGGATCGTATGGGTTGATGAAAAAACGAATCATTTCTTTGCAAAATGAGCCTGCATGACAAGCGGATAATCAGCCAGCGCTTCTTCCGGCGAACCAATATCCGGGTGCCATAGCTTTTCCCATTCAAAACTGTAGTAACCAGTATAACCGTTTTTATAAAGTATATCAATTGCCTCAAAAATGGGCGTTTCCCCTTTGCCAACATGAACATATTTTTCCTTTCCATCTACCCATACCAGGTCTTTAATATGCGTGTGACGGATGTATGCTTTTAACTCATTATACACCCGGGCCGGTGGTTCTTTGGTAACTGACCACATATTGACAATATCCCACACCAGGCCAACCTGCGGATGATTGACAGATTCCATAATCATTTTCAGTTCCTTTGTCTTTACAGCATCACCGTGTGACTCCATCAGCACTGACACGTTGGTTCCTTTTGCATAATTTCCCAGTTCTGCAAGGTTTTCAATAATCACATCAATCACAGCCGCTCTGGCATCATCATCGGGAAGTTTATTGGGAAATACACGAACATAGGGACAATTAATTTTTCCAGCCAGGTCAATAAACCGTTTGGCTTCATCCAGGTTTTTCTGTCGTTCAGTTTTATCGGTATGGTGCATTTCTGCAGAAGAGCCCAGGTCAACGATTTTAAGATGCTTGTCTTCGACCTGGCGGATTGTGCGGGTAATTTGTTCAGCACTGCTAAACTCGGGGCATTTTATTAAGTCCAGTTGCCGCTGAATACCGCGGATCTCAATTCCGCTATACCGGTGCCGGCTTGCGAAATTGAGTATATCAGCAAAAGTCCAGTCAGGGCAACCAAGCGTTGAAAACGATAAAAGTGGCTGTTGTTTTTTATTGGCTAAAAAATCGCCGGCAAAGAGCAGGCTCATGAATCCTGTGGATGTTTTTAAAAAATCCCTCCTGGAAGCCTGTTTCATACGCTGATCTTTTTTTAAATGTACTAACTTCCCAAGAATTACGATAACACCTTGGTTTGTTACTGAAAAACCGGACAGTCCGGAAGTGTTACCAAGGAATAAGATACGTTATGACAGAGGAGTATTTTATGATGCAGGCCCTCAAAGAAGCGCGGCTTGCTTTTGATGAGGAAGAGGTACCCGTGGGTGCCGTAGTGGTGATGAATGGAAAAATCATTGCCCGTGGCCGTAATATGGTGGAACGGCTGAATGATCCCACGGCTCATGCAGAAATCATTGCACTGACGGCAGCATTTAATTCGCTGGGAAGCAAGTACCTGCCTGATGCTGCTATTTATATAACGGTTGAGCCTTGCCTGATGTGTGCTGGCGCCCTTTATTGGAGTAAGATAGGAAAGATAGTGTATGGCGCAGATGATGAAAAAAACGGGTACAAAAAAACCGCCGGCAGCAACTGGCCTTTTCACCCAAAAACAGAACTGATACGCGGCATCCTGAAAGAGGAATGCAGTGATTTGATGAAAACGTTTTTTAAACGCAAACGATAAATGGTAGCTTAAAAAAGCAGCACTAGAGCTTCCTGATTTTAATATTTTTAAACCAGATACCGCCTCCGTGATCCTGTAAAGCTATGTGGCCTGTTTTTGCCATTCCATAATCAGGATAATCTTTCCATTTACCTTCTTTTTTGCGTTTCTCCCAGTCAGGCGTCCAGGCATAAAAATCAGCCACTTTTTCACCATTCAGCCAGTGTTCTACATGATTGCCATTTACCACGATCACTGTATGGTTATATTCGCCGGCCGGTTTTGACGCAATTTTCACCGGTGGGTGCATAGCATAATCGGCTCCGCTTTTTTGCCAGTCTTCCAGTTTCTCTTCATACCCCAAATCGTCGATCAGTTGGTATTCAGGACCTGTTTCGTAAGAAGCATTGTGCGTTTCCAGCACATGGTACAAAATGCCGCTATTGGCACCCTTTGCCACCTTCCAGTCTATTTGCAGCTCAAAGCTGCCATACTGCTCTTTTGTTACAAGGTCGGACCGGTGATGAACATTTTCTGTTTTACAATGCAGTTCCCCATTCACCACTTCCCAGCTGTCGTCTTGCCCGTTTTTAAACGTACGCCAGTCGCTGGTTGATTTACCGTCAAACAATAACTGCCAGCCTGCCTTTTTTTCCGCCTCCGTCAGTTCATTATCTTTTTGTGATACTGTAAAAGCAGTCATAATAAACCCTATAAAAATGAACAGAAAACCGGCTGTAATTTTTTTTCCCATAAATTAATTTTTTCTAACTTTTTTGCGCTGTAGCCTACAACCATCGGCTAACGTGCAAACAGGACATCAACAGCCAGAGAAAGATACTTATTTTTTATAAAATACGCTGTTGCGGGATTTATTCCGGTTATCGAAATAACAACTACCCGTTAAATCGGCATATGTTCTGTAAATTTGCAATCCTTAGCAGAAATCATTGTTCATTGAAAATCTTTAGTTATGGCATTTACATTACCTGCGTTACCATATGCACACGATGCGTTGGAACCACACATTGACACGCTGACCATGCAGATTCATCATGGAAAACATCACCAGGCTTACGTAGATAACCTGAATAAAGCTATTGCCGGTACGCCGCATGAAAATAAGTCACTGGACGAAATCATCAAATCAGCCGGAACGATCAGTACGGCTGTACGTAACAACGGTGGTGGCCACTGGAATCATACCTTTTTTTGGGAAAGCCTTGCACCAAATGCAGGCGGCCAACCATCCGGCAATCTGGCCGAGGCCATCAATGCAGCTTTTGGATCATTTGATGGATTCAAAGAAAAATTCAACAATGCCGGTATGTCACGCTTTGGCAGCGGCTGGGCATGGCTGATAGTAAAGGAGGGAAAACTGGAAGTGGTGTCTACACCTAACCAGGACAACCCGTTGATGGATGTGGCTGAAGTGAAAGGCACTCCCGTGCTGGGTGTTGACGTTTGGGAACATGCCTATTACCTGAAATATCAAAATCGCAGGGCTGAGTACCTGGGTGCTTTTTGGAACGTGATCAACTGGCAAAAAATTACCGAACGGTATGAAGCTGCTGTCAAATAATTTTTTAAGTGTCATAAAAAACCGCAGTTGTGAACTGCGGTTTTTTTTATGGCACCGGATCGTACCCACTACCGCCCAACGGATGACAACGGGCTATGCGCTTAATAGCGAGCCAGCCCCCTTTCAATAAACCATGTTTCTTTAATGCCTCGGCAGCATATTGTGAGCAGGTTGGCGTAAAACGGCATTTACCGGCACCCAGCAATGGGGAAACAATCCATTGATATAATTTAATCAATGCAATGAAGGGAAGACTAAGTAGTTGAAGAATCGTTTTCATGAATTATCGCACAAAGCCTTTTCAAAACTACACTTGTTTTTTCAGCTGCCAGGCCAAAATCAGGCAAATCTTTTCCGGTATATATGAAAAAAACAGCCAGTTGCCTGTTTTTCATTTCCAGTGTATGTAACAGTTCTTTTTTTTGCACCCGGTACGCTTCCCTGACCAATCGTTTTATCCTGTTCCGGTCTGTTGCCTTTTTAAAATGTTTTCTGCTAACACCCACACCAAACATCAAGCGTTGCTTATGGCTAACTGGTATGTAAAATACCTTGAAAGGAAACTGTGAAAATACCTTTCCTTCACGAAAAACTTGCTCCAGCAGCTTCCGGCTCTTGAGCCGTTCTTGTTTGCCTAATGTGAATTGCTTTGCCACGGCTGCACAGATTTATTTCACTTTTATCAAAACAAAATAGCTCCTGCAGGTTACAGGAGCTATAAAAATAGATATGAATCACTTTAATCTGCCGTTAAGCAGTAAAAACAGCACAATTTTTATTTTAATCTGCTTTCATCGGAAACCGTGAGTTTCTTACGGCCCTTTTTCCTGCGGCTGGCTAAAACCTTCCGGCCATTGGCAGTTTGCATACGCTTGCGAAAACCATGTACGGTTTTGCGACGACGGCGATGAGGCTGAAATGTACGTTTCATCTTATAATGCTTTTTTCACGTTTTGAAATATGGTCCGGGAGAACGAACCTGGTTTCATTTTTCGCCGACAGGAGGTCACCACACCTCCCACCATAGGCGGGATGAAAGGACGGCAAAGGTAAAGGTTTATATTTTTATGGAAAAGAAAGCAACCAATCATTTTTAGATTCGGGCAGCTGGCTGGCCGGATAATCATAAAAAAATGATTTTTAATGGATTATAAACTATTTTGTGTGCTTAACCGATCTGAACAGCCTGAGAAATGACCGGTTCGCCAAAAAATTGCTTTGCGTGGTTATCAAAATCTGCGGTGGAATCAGTTGTGAAAAAGATTCGCTCTCCATTTTTACTGCATTGACTTTCAATTTCAGGATGACGTGCCAGGTAATCTGCCAGGCTATTGGCTACTATGTCTCCCTGAGATAACAACTTAACACCCACCGGCAGGTGTTCTGCAATTTTATCTTTCAGCAAAGGGTAATGGGTACAGGCAAGCAAAACCACATCGATGGATGGCCCTTTATCAAAAAGGCGACCGATATTTTTCTTTACGAAATAATCCGCACCATGGCTTAAGTGTTCACCATTTTCCACCAGCGGCACCCACATCGGGCAGGCTTCCTGGTGCACGACAAGCGAGGGATAAAATTTTTCTATTTCAATCGGGTATGAATTTGATGAAACTGTTCCATTTGTTGCCAATATTCCCACATGACCACTTTCAGTAAACTGACCAATAATTTCGGAAGTCGGGCGAATAACACCTAAAACCCGCTTACCCGGCGCAATTCTTTCGAGGTCTTTTTGCTGTATCGTTCGGAGGGCTTTGGCAGACGCCGTGTTGCAGGCAAGAATAATGAGTGGACAACCTTGCTGAAATAACCAACTGACACATTGCAAGGTGTAATGATAAACTGTTTCGTAAGAACGGTTTCCATAGGGCGTACGGGCATTGTCGCCAAGATATATGTAATCATAGCCTGGCAGTTTTTTTACGATTTCTTTTAATATCGTAAGCCCGCCATAGCCGGAATCAAAAACACCAATCGGATTTGTTGCTGGCATAGAACAAAAATAAGCAGGACAAAGCGTATACAAGAAAAAACCCCGCCTTCAGGCGGGGCTATAATTTGAAATAACTTTTTTCCGGTACACTTATTTTTTTGCCGGCGGGGTATATTTCACGCCCAATTTTTTGGCGACCAGCGGCAGGATATCATCAGCCGGCGGCATCACGATCAGTGCATCTTTCACAAATACGTAACCGTACCCATTCTCTTTGGCTACAGCCTTGATGGCATCATCTACTTTTTTATAAACCGGTTGAATAAGTTGTGCCTGCTTATTTTGATAAACCTGTTGTGAAATACTTTGCCAGTTTTGAATCTGGTAAATCAGGTTTTCGCGATCTTGTTTGTACTGGTTCTTCACACTGACCGGCATTTTAGTTGTGTCCGTCTTCGTCAGCATGCTGTCTTTATAATTATATTCCTGCAGCAGACTGCCGAATGTTGAATTCAGGGAATCTGTCTGGAATTGCTGCAGAAGGGTGTCAATCTTAGCCATCTCCGGCATAATGGAAATAGCCTCATTGACATCAATATACCCTAATTTGTTTTGAGCGGAAGCATTTTCTGCCACTAACAGGCCCATGGCTACTACAAAAGAAACTATGATCTTTTTCATGTTTAGTTGAAATTGTGTTTTTATATGATTCTTTTTTTATGGTTTTGGTTGCCCGGTAAAAAATTAATTTTTGACCCCCAGTTCGCGTAATATATCTTCACTTTTGTCCAGTTTGGGGTCGGCAAAGATAATGGTAATTCCCTCACTTTTATCCAAAATAAAATCGTAGCCGCGCTGCACAGCGATTTTTTGTACTGCGTTGTAAACCTTATCCTGTATGGGTTTGATCAGGTTCTGCCGGGTTTTAAACAGGTCTCCTTCAAAGCCAAAACGCTGGCGCTGCAAATCACGCAAGTTCTTTTCTTTTTGAAACAGCTGGTCTTCTCTTTTTTTACGAAGGTCTTCGCTTAGCATGACCTGCTCGGCATCGTAATCTTTATACATCCTGTCCAGGTCTGCCTGCAGGCTGTCAATTTGTTTTTGCCAGCCGGCTGCAATATCATCCAGTTGTTTTTGTGCCATCTTATATTCTGGCAGTTTATCGAGGATGTATTTGGTATCGATAATTGCATATTTCTGCGCTTGTGACAGCAGGGCCATTGCAGCAAAACCCGCGAGTAAGAATAGTTTTTTCATCTGCATATTTTTTCGCTTTAAAGGCCGGGTAGTTTGTGTTGTAAAAATTATCATGGTTTTGATTGTCCTGTTACCCGATAATTTTTGGCCCATCATTTATACCCGGATTTTTTGAACAGATTTTATTTTAATATATCCCGTCCTGCACCGAAGCCTTTCTGATTGATTTTATATTCTGCAATATATTTTTTTAATTGTTTTTATTCCATTATTCCGGCTCGTAGCCCAGCATAAAGGTAAACCTGCTGATGTCTTTTAATGTTCGGGCGCCCGGTTGCATGCGATCAAATCCGATACCGTAGTCAAAGCCCAACAGGCCAAACATAGGCAGGAAGAATCGCATCCCCACACCGGCGCTGCGACGAAGACGGAACGGGTTGTAATCTTTAAAATCATACCATCCGTTGGCTGCCTCAAAAAATGTAAGTCCATAAATTGTGCTGCCGGGGTTGGTGACAAGCGGGTAACGCAGCTCTAATTGGTATTTATTAAAAATGGTAAAGAAATTCGTGGCACTGCTTTGATCAGGATTTACACTCGGGTCTGAGCTTTCATAAACCGGGTATCCTCTTTGTGCAATAATATCGTAACCAAGTAAACCGTAATTATTGGTAAGACCTGCATCGCCCAACTGGAATCGTTCAAACGGTGAGAAATCAAGTTTGCGATTGTAGCGGCCCATGAAGCCATATTTCGCCGCCAGTTTTAATACAAACTGCCTGTCTTTTTCTGCCCCCATTGGCTTACCAATCGGCACATACCATTCAGCGTTAAAACGCCATTTGTGGTATTCGGGCCGTTTATAGGGATTGCTGGAGGTTACCAGCTTGGGATCAAGGGCAGAGTAAGGTGGTGTTAACTGCACACTGGCCATAAAATTAGAACCGCTGCGCGGGAATATGGGATCAAAAACCGATGAACGCTGAAGCGCCAGTTTGAAACTTACATTGGTTGATGTTCCGTTGCTCAGGCCCTGGAATATGGGATAGTTTGCCAAACTATAGCGGGTGAAGTTTACTGCATACAGGAGCGTAAAATAATCGTCGGGCCATTTTAATTGTTTGCCCAATGAAATAGAGGCCCCAAATGTTTTGAGATAGTTTGTATCGGACCGGGCTTTATCAATTCGCCCGGTAAATGGATCAAATGCATTGGAAAACTTACTGCTGTAAACGGCTAAGGTTAACGAATTTCTTTTCCGTCCGCCCAGCCAGGGTTCTGTAAAGGAGAAATTATAAGAATTAAAAGCGCGGCCGTTAGACTGATACCGTAAACTCAGTTTCTGTCCATCACCCTGCGGCAGGGGATCCCAGGCTTCGCGGTGCAGAATATTTTTGATTGAAAAATTATTAAAGGTCACACCCAGGGTACCCGTTAACCCGATGCCGCCACCCCAGCCAGCCGAAAGCTCCAGCTGGTCGGCTGATTTTTCTTCCACTTTCCAGTTTATGTCCACAGTACCGTCATCCTGGTTAGGCACCACACCCGGGTTGATGCTCTCCTGGTTGAAGTATTGCAACTGACCCAGTTCCCGCTGTGAACGAATCAGGTCGGAACGGCTGAAAAGTTCACCGGGCAAAGTCCGCAATTCGCGGCGAATGACATAATCCTTGGTTTTGTCATTTCCTGCAATGGTCACATTTTTAATACGTGCCTGCGGGCCTTCAGAAATCCGGATTTCATGATCAATCGTATCGTTGTAAACTGCGGTTTCCACCGGTTGAACGTGGAAAAACAGGTAACCATCATCCTGGTACAAGCCGCTGATATCACCCCCTTCCTGTGATAATTCTATTCCCAACCTGCGGTTGAGCGTTTGCAGGTTGTAGATATCTCCTTTATGAATACCGAGGATGGTATTCAGCAATGAATCAGGATATTTGGTGTTCCCTTTCCAGGTAATGTTTCCGAAATAATATTTGTGGCCTTCATCGATTTTCAGGTCAACATTCAGGTTGCCGTTTGCAGAGCTGTACATTGTATCCTGCACAATTTGCGCATCGCGGTAGCCGATCGAATTGTAATAACTAAGAATTTTATCCTTATCCGCATCATATTTCTTTTGGTCAAACTTGGAAGAGCTAAACAGTTTGAAACGGAAAAAAGGATCAAGAAGGTTCTTTGTTTTTGTTGGCGACAGAAAACCCCAGGACTTCAGGTATTGCCCAAAAGTCATTTTCTTATCCACACCATACGGGCTCTTGTCATGCGGAGGATAAAGGGTAAACCTTGTCATTTCTTTCGTGCCCTTCATCTGCTTTTTCAACCTGGCATCCGTTACGTTTTGATTTCCATAGAAACCAATTTCATTGATGTGTACTTTTTTGCCTTTGTCAACGTATATCGTCAGCGCATTGGAGTTAACAAATTGGGGGTCCGGCTTTTCTTCAATTCTCACTTTCACGTTCTTGAAGCCTTTTTCCGCATAATATTTGGTAATCACTTCAACAGCCAGCCGTTTTGTATTATCGGTAATGATCGTCTGTTTTACCAGCCCGATTTTTCCCACCAGTTCATCCTGGTCAGACTTTCGGATACCGACAAATTTGAACTCACCAAGCCGGGGCCGTTCGAGCACATTGAGCTCCAGGCTGATTTGGTTACCTTCTATCGCTGTAACATAAATCTGGATATCAGAAAAAAGTTTTTGCCGCCACAGGTTGGTAATGGCTTTGGAAAAATTATCGCCTCCGGGGTGGGTGATTTTATCGCCTACCTGCAAACCGGAAATGGATAAAACGATAGAGGTGTCAAGATATTTGATCCCCGCGACGCTGATATGAGAGATGACATATTCCTTAGGAACGGTGGCATTTTCCCATTCCAGCAATTTAGGATCTACAGACGTGGGTTTGGTCGTGTCCGGCTGCTGGGCAAGAACCCGCTGCCCCATCAAAAACATGGAAAGAATTACACAAAAGCGGAGTAATGATCGCTGCATATTGATTGTTCTGGTCAGTCTTTAATTTTCCTCCCCGGCTGTACCGGGACGCAATTAGCTTGTTTTCTGGATTTTATGACAAGCCGGAACGTTGTTCCGGCGGCAAATTAACGGTAAATATTGAAAGTGTTTGTTAAAAGAAAAGGTCAAACAACCTCTTTGGGAAGCTGGTCGCTGGTTTTACCAAATCGCCGTTCCCTTCCCTGGTAATCGATGATCGCTTCATATAGATTTTCCTTCCTGAAATCAGGCCAGCGAACTTGTGTAAAATACAATTCGGCATACGCCAGCTGATACAGTAAAAAATTGCTGATCCGGTATTCACCGCTCGTACGGATCATCAATTCAGGATCCGGAAAATTGCTGGTGCACAGGTATTGCTGCAGCGTATCCTGATCAATCTCCTCTACATTCAGCCTGCCGCTTTTCACTTCATAGGCAATATTTTTCACAGCATTCAGCAATTCCCACCGGCCGCTATAACTCAGGGCCATGATCAGGTTAAGACCGGTATTATTGGCCGTAATGTCCAGCGCTTCACTCAGTTCTTTCCGGGCATATTCGGGCAGCATACTCATATCGCCAATCACATGCAGCTTGATATTATTCTTGTGCAGGCTTTCCACTTCTTTGCGTATGGTGTTGACCAGCAGTTCCATCAGCCCGATTACTTCGTACTCCGGCCTGTCCCAGTTTTCGGTGGAAAACGCGTACAGTGTCAGGTATCCAATACCCAGTTCCGCACATCCTTCTACAATATTGCGGACACTTTCCACGCCCTGGTAGTGGCCGAACAAGCGGTCTTGTCCCTGCTCCCGTGCCCACCTTCCATTTCCATCCATAATGATGGCAATGTGGCGGGGCAATCTTGTTTTATCAATTTTTTCAAGTAACGCGGACATAATAACCCTTAAACAAAAGGGGCACAAAGGTAATAAATTCAGGGCTGCAGTAATGAGATCACTAAAAATTACCAGCCCCGGAAAACTGCTAAAATGCCTCGCCAAATTGAATATAGAAGCCGTTTTGCCGCCCGCCGCCAACACCATAGTCTAACCGGATATTCATTTTTTCGGTGCGGTTAACAGCAAACCTGATACCAGCGCCAGCTGAATATTTCATATCCAAAAAGTCAAAATCATTCAGCCTGTGCGCTACATCCCCCATACCGGCAAACAGCACCGCACCAAAACGCCACCATACAGGCAGGCGATATTCTGCCTGGAAAACCAACTGGTTTTTGTCCAGGTAGCGGCCGTCGTAATAGCCACGCATACTCTCCGATCCGCCCAGTGATGCCATGCTTCGAAAGGGTACGTTACCGGCATTAAACAACCCATAGGCTTGTGCAGCCAACACATGCCGGCGGAAAACAGGCCAATATTTTCGAAAGTCAATCACCATGTTGGAATACCTGAAATCTGAAGCAAATATTTTATCAAAATGGCTAAATGATACCAGTAACAAGGTTCCGTGATCCGGCGCAAATGCATTGTTTCGCTTATCAAATGAAAAACTGGCGCCAAGTCCCGAAATGTGATATGGATTTCGCCCGGTAACCTGTTGCTGATCGAACAATCCGCCGGTTCTATAGTGTATGCCAATGAGGTTTTGATATTCATAGATCAAACCCAGGAAAACCTTATGTGCCACTAACCGCTGGCCATGCAGGTATACATAACACTGCCGAAATGAATAAGATTCCTTGTTGCTTTCAGGTGTTTCGTTGCCAATTCCCCAAAACTTATCAGGGAAATAACTGTACGAAAGATGCGTATTCAATATATATTTCTCTTTAGGAAAGTAAACAGATCCGTCAACAGCTGCCAGGAACTGTTTGTTTAACGTGTAATATGAAACAGCCTGGAGGTTGGATGTCCTGGTTAAGGAGTCATTACCATTGATATGAAATGTATAAGAACCGGCAGCGCCAAAAGACCAGCCCGTTTCAATAGACCGTGAAAGTACAGGCAATAGCAACAGGCGGTGCTTAGCCGTACCTGCACCCTTTTTCTGCTGCGAGAAGGCCTGCGGATATAACAGTACCACCACAAATACGGTCCCGATAATTTTATGCATATAGCAACACAAGGCGAATCTGTAAAATTACAACACCCTTCATCTCATTACCGGAAAAGGGCAGCGAGGGCAGCGGATCAGTAGGCTGTCGGGCATTTGTACGACTGCAAATTAAATGTCACATAAAAAAGGGCGGTGACATACTGGTCCTTTTGCTGGCTGTTGCCCCGTTGCCGGCCTGGAATTCCGATGGGTTCGCCGGTTTCGTAAGAACGGTCACTTAATAAAAAAGCAGGCGAAGGGGTTCCGTCGGGAAGGGGAGGAAAAACGGCAGGATTCACATACGTTTTACTAACGTCATCCAGGTAGTCTGTATTGGTAAAACGGTATACAACCTCAAAGCCTATATTAGTACGTTCGTTAATTGCATATTTGATACCAGCTCCAAAAGGAACACAAATAGCAGTAGAGCTGTACGGTTTTCTATCGGGATACAATGAACTGCCCTGGCCTTCGGTACCCAGGGGCCGCAGGTAATACTTTTTACCACCCAGGTACGCAAAGGGATCATAGTTAAAAAAACCAACGCCCAGCGTCACGTACGGCGTAAAATTCTGTCCGGGTTCGCCGGGCAAAAACCTGAAAAAATTGAAATCGCCCTGAAGTGCCAGTTCCCAGACATTGCTGTTGAAGCTCAGGTTCCTGCGGTACATGTATTCATTATAACTATTGTAAATATCCGAATACCCCAGCCGGGCATAATTGGCGCCAAGCCGGACGGCTAAATAGTTCCCAAAATTTTTACGGAAAAAAATACTGGCAGCCATTTTGGGACGGTTTAATCGTGCCCTTGTATTTAAATCGCCGAAATAATGGGCTGCACCTAAACCAATACCAAATTCACCTTCCTGCACGATGGAGTTTTGCGCAAAAGCGCCGAGAGGAATGATTGCCAAAAAAGCTATCAGCCATTTCCTAAACATACTTGCAAAATAAGATTTCAATAGAACTTAAAACGTAAAAATCCGGTTTTTCTTTTGCGAGGCAACAATTAATTTCTCCGGTCAAGCCCCCAGGTGAGTTTATTATGCAGGGTTTGTAAAAAATTATTTTCATTCAGCCGCACCAGGCTAAACAGAAATGATTCCTTCTTAACAGCTAGTTGTACATCTTTACTGACAATTTCCCTGCGGGAATCAAGTGCACAAATAATTTGCTCCGACCGGCTTTCAATTTCAAACGAAATGATCTGGTCATCGGGTATAACAATCGGCCGTACATTCAGGTTATGAGGAGCCACCGGGGTGATAACAAAACTGCGGGATTCCGGGAATACAATGGGGCCATTGCAACTTAACGAATAACCGGTAGAGCCGGTGGGTGTTGCCACAATCAGTCCATCGGCCCAATACGTGTTTAGAAATTCTCCATTCAGGTATGTATGAATTTTTATCATGGGTTCCGTATCCCGTTTATGAATTGCAAATTCATTTAACGCATACGGCACCTGGCCAAATAACGGAAGATTGGCATCCAGGTGCATCAGGGTTCGTTTGTCTATTACAAACGTACGCCTTACGAGCGACCTTACAGCCATTGACAACTCATCGCGACCGATACTGGCCAGGAAACCAAGTCGTCCAAAGTTGATTCCCACAACAGGAATATTTTTTTCACGTACCAGGGTTACTGTATCAAGCAGGGTGCCATCCCCGCCAAAACTAATCAGGAAATCAATTTCCTCGGTTAGTTGTTCGGCCAGCGAAAACGTGGCGGGTGCAGGCGTCAGGTGAATCTTATCTTTTATTTGTTCAAAAAATGCCTGATAAAGAATCGTATCAATTTGTTGTTTTTGGAGTTCTTCCAGGAAAAGTTGAACATCATTCAACTGCAATTCGTCTAATTGACGGCTGTAAATGGCTACCTTCATGCTGCCTGTTTAGAAAAAAGACTTCTTATGTAAATATAACCCGTTTTGCCCTAATTGGTTAAAGCTCCACTCCAGCTTCAATGTAAAATCATAAAAAGTTAAAATATCCAGTCCTATGCCGCATGAATAAAGCATACGGTCGGTCAGATTATTCAGTCCGGGCTGAGGATTATGAATATAACCGGCATTCCCATAAATTTTACCATACACCCGGAAAGGAATATTGTCAATGGTGCTATATTTATTGGCTGGTATACGAATCTTAAAATTAAAGAGCTGTCGTGCCAGCGTGGCTTTTAGATAACCGCCGGCCACACCGTCAATTACATAATATTCGTATCCCTGCAAAAAGGTGTCGCCGTAACCCAGCATCTGTTTATTAAAATAGGGCTGTTTAAAAGGCAGTTTCACAGTAGAGTTAACATTCAGATTCAAAAATGTTTTCCGGAAAAGTTGATAATTGGCCGACCCTTTAAAGCTGAGCTGCCACAGGTTGATAATATTATTAAACCCTTTTTTATCAACCGTTAACTCGGCAGCATAGCCGCGGGTAGGATAAGGAATATAATCAAGATCAAAATACGTCATGGTATAATACAACTCCGGGAACCGGATGCGAGTGCGGCCCGGCGAAAAATATGACGGATTTAATTTCGCAATGGTGTCGCCCACCAGCTCTTCGTTATACGCGATGCCAAAACGGTGAGTAGTTTTTATGGCTCGCCGGTAGGTTACCTCCCCGTAGCTGCGGAAGAAAGAGCGAACGAAATTATTTTCATCTTTATAAAAAACCTGTTTATCATTTACCGTATTATAATTGACTTCCCTGTTTTTCCCTATACCCAGGCCCACATTCATCCCCCATTTGAGTTGTTTATCTATATAAGGCTTGCTGTAATTAAATGAAACCTGCTTGGTGTACCCGTTGATCAGCCACACATTCAGCTTGTCATTATTTCCGGTCAGGTTATTATCCAATACTTTTATTCCATAATTTACCCTGTTGAAATTCAGCTTATTTTCTACAATCCACTGGTTCAGGTTCCTGTCAATGGGTTTGAAATATGGTAGCGGGAAAATATACCAACGTTCTTTGACCTCCACCAGCACGTCCACATTGTACCCTTCAAATCCCTTTAGCGCTACCACCACATCATGAAACAAGGTCGTATTCATTAACTGGCGACGGGCATCTTCGAATTTCCTGACGAGATCCTGCAACTGAAAATGGTCGCCTTTTTTAAACGGTATTTCCCGCAGGATAATTTTGTCTTTCGTTTTACGGTTGCCCCGGATGATGATATTGCGCACCACAAAGGGAGCATAAACAGCCACACTGTCGGTAACACCCGGTGACCCCTGTTGCACAGTGGCCGGAAAAGTGTTAACGGTCTGGCCTTTTTCTTGCAATTGGGCAATGGCGCAACAACAGCAAACAAGTAATAAAACCAGCAATACATGATATTTCAGTGCACACGGCATCAATCAAACGCTAATAGCAGGTTTTATAAAATAAGGGAAAAATTTAATTGCTTGGGTTAATTTTTGGTAAGTGGGGCTTAAATTTTAAGATAGTTCATCAGGTTGTCATAATTGGTGCGCAGCTCATTTTCATATAATTCCTCCCCAAAGTAGTATTTAACATTGTATTCGTACCGCTGAAATGCTGCTATAATATCAGACACTTCAAGCTTGTTGATTTTGATCGTTACCTGCGTAAGACCCGTTTGCGGATCTGAACTGGTATTTAACTGGGTGATTTGTGCATCGCCGGATTCGATAATGCGATTGATTTCATTAAAGGAATAATTCCGGGTTTCCACTTCCAGCACAATCAGGGCGCCGGGTTCGTTGATATTCATGAATGTGGAGGCCTGCTTCAGCAAATCCGAATACGCCAGTGTGGCGGTCAGCTCATTGTCCTCATTCACTACCGGCACCACGCTGTACCCATTTTCAACAGCTACCTGCACAGCTTTGAGAAAGTGCTCATTTTCTTTTACTGCATGATTGGAAAAAGATTGTTCCAGACCGGCAATTTCAGTATTGTCATTATCCACCTGCAGCAGGTCATCTTCGCTGATGATGCCCACGAATTTTTCACCATCTGTAATGGGCAAATGGCTCACGTGATATTCATTCATCATTTGCAAGGCATAATATACCTTATCCTGCAAGTGTAGGGAAGGAAGCAACGGTGAATGTATTTCACGTGTTAACATGGATAACGGCGTTTATCAATGAGACAGGTGCAATCATTTAACTGTTGCAGGCTCATTGAGTTTTTTCAAAAATTTATGCAATATAGCATTAAACTCATCCGGCACTTCCATCATTGGCGCATGACCACATTTGTCAATAAAATGCAGCTCGCTATTGGGGATGAGCCGGTTAAATTCCCGGGCAACAAAAGGCGGGGTAATCGTATCATTATTCCCCCATATTAATAACGTCGGTTGTTTAATTTGATTGAGTTCCTCGCCTAAATTATTTCTGATAGCGCTTTTTGCCAGGGCAATGATCTTAATAACTTTCAACCGGTTATTGGTAATAGCATACACTTCATCTACCAGTTCCTTGGAAGCCATTTTGGGATCATAAAATGTAAGCTCGGTTTTTTTCTTGATATATTCATAGTCGCCCCGCTTGGGGTAGCTATCGCCCATTCCGTTTTCAAATAGCCCGGAACTGCCCGTGAGAATGAGGGACTTGATTCTTTCGGGATGCTTCAGCACATGCACCAATGCCACATGACCGCCCAGCGAGTTGCCCAGCAAATGAATATCCTTATAACCTCTTGCTTCTAAAAATTTATAGACAAATTTTTCCAGGCCGCCGACAGAGGTATGCAAAATGTCAAGATCAAACAAAGGAAGCATGGGCACCACCACTTTATTGTGATGGCGGAAATACTCAATCAGGTCTTGAAAATTGCTCAGGGCGCCGAATAAACCATGCAACAATACCAATGGCTCGCCTTCGCCTTCTTCAATAAACCTGAACTTGTCCTGTTGTTTTATTTCATATTGCATGTACCCTTCCCGCAGTTAATTTTTGCTAAAATAAAAGATTTGACGCAAATATGGTATTGAATTGATTGTCAACCAATCATTTTTTACAGTTACTACTGCAATTTATGAGAAACACTGTCAAAGAATGATTCTAATTGGTTAAACATATCCTTAAACAATGGGATAACAGACCCAAAAGCATTGATGGCTTTAGGTCCCCAGGGGCTGATGAATGAATAGGTAACTGACGCTGAAATCGTTTCCGGTTTTATCAGCCGAATTTGTTGGGCATAAAAGAGAATTACACTAAAAACTGTAATGTAAAGCGCGGCATAAAGAAGTATCCCGCCCAGCCTGTTTACCCATCCCAACATGGCTACTTCTACTGTTTTTTGCAGCAGATTTGCCCCCAACCGCACCAGCAACACCACCAGCAGAAAAACAACCACGAAAGAAATAACAGGCAGCCACTTTTCTGATATATTAACCGTTTTACCAATATATCCGGCAACAACAGTAGAGAGTTTCATAGCTGCTGCCAGGCCTACCACAAATGCTAACAGGGAAAATAGCGCAACTATTAAACCCCGCTGGTACCCTTTCCAAACAGCCAGCAGCATCAGCACGGCGAATATGATGTCAATTATCATATATGAATGGATGACACAGGCAAAAAACTTTTAGTTAGCCAATAACTGTTTTACCAGAGTGGAGATTGCCTTACCATCAGCTTTGCCGGCCAGTTTTTTAGTGGCCAGGCCCATCACTTTACCCATATCCTGGGGACCAGTAGCACCAGCCTCGGCAACGATCGCTGTTAACGCTGCTTTCAGTTCCTCCTCCGACAATTGACGGGGCAAAAATTTTTCGATCACGTCTATCTCTTCCTGTTCTTTTTGTGCAAGGTCGGCACGGTTTTGCTGCTGGTAAATTTCAAGTGAATCTTTCCGTTGTTTAACTAGTTTTTGTAATAGTTTTATTTCGTCTTCTTCTTTTAATTCGCCGCCAGCCCCTTCCGAGGTTTTAGCCAGTATGATAGCCGCCTTAATGGCGCGAAGGCTGCGAATAGTTTTCTCATCTTTTGCAAGCATGGCGGTTTTTAACGCTGCCATAATGTTTTGTTCCAGGTTCATAACAAAAAGTTTTTCTTATTTATTATCGGCCAGCTGTTTTTTGCGTGATGCTTCATAAAAATCGTGTGCAAATTTTTTCATGCCTTCAACGATTTCTGTGTAGCGGGTAGCCCGTTCATAGGTATCGGCCATCGTCATGATTGTTTGATAAAAAAAATCAGTCATTTCATCAACCATCATTTCTTTTGTCCACAGATCTATACGAAGAGCCGTCTTTTCGGCGCCATCCCAAAAAGCCAGCATCATGGCCTTTGCTTTTTGCGCCTGCTGTATGGTGGTATCTGAAGCTTTCCAGCTAATTGTTTCGGGCACCCGGCCGGCATCAAGTTGTACGTCTATTTGAATAGTTGACTGGTTACTCATATAAAAATTTGAAATAGCCAAAGGTAGCGTAATCAAACCAAAGCCGTGGTGTGAGCTTTGCTGATAAGCTGTATAAGTTGATCGGTAGCCTGCTGCAGGTCCCAGGTTATGGATTCCCCGCTTTTGATCAGCCTGTTACGAAGATTTTCATCTTTATAAATACGCATCAGTAGTTCTGCCAGCTGCTCTTTCTCTTCCATATTTGCCCGCAAACAAGTATCTGCCGGTAATTCTTTTAAAGCCCAGCCAGCAGGCACAATAGCAGGAACACGGCTTTGCAAAGCTTCCATTACCGGCATTCCAAATCCGCCGGGTTGAGAAATATATACCAGCGCATAAGCCGCTGCCACAAGGCTTGCATATGTTTGGGCTGGCAGGTAGCCGGTGCATACCACATCGTCACGGTATTTATAAGTTTTCAGGCTATCATTAAATTTTTTATCTGCCAACACACCCGAACCTGTTAACAATAATTTCATGCTGCTTTGCTGCCGCTTTTTGAAAAGAGAAAATGCTTTCAGCAGCAGTAACAGGTTTTTTTGCGTTGGCGCCTCCCCGGTATGTAAAAAAAACTCTTTGCCTTTAGCAAATTCAGCTTTCACCGCCTGTTTTTCCTCATCACCGGCCGGCTTGAATAGTTCACCGGCAGCACCGTGGATAATTTCTACTTTGCCGGTGGCTGCCTTAAAATGCTGCAGGATTTCCTTCCGGGTAGCTTGCGAAAAAGTAATAACGGCTGTGGCTTTTTTCAAAAACCGAGGTAGGTTTTTGCTGTAAAATTGCAGGAAGGACTTTTTATACAAACCCGGATGTTGGAGGAACGATACATTATTTACAAATAGATATTGCGGAACCGTTGCCCGTAAAGAACAGAAACCGCTGGCAGCGATCAGTAAAGCTGCCTGCTCTCTCCGCAGAATGGCCGGCAGCTTTACTTCATACCACCATTTCCAGGAAAGCGGGCCTTTTGCAATTGGCCGTACTTGCAGCAACTTAACATTTGCCGGGAGTTTTATTGCTGTAGCTGCGGGCTTGTCTGTTATAAAAATAAACTGATGGGCAGGCAGCTGTTCCGCCAGCCTGGTAAACAGTTTCAGCAAAAACTGTTCGTACCCAACCGGTGTATTTTTTTCCAAAAAACGTGTATCAATTGCAATACGCATGGGGTATGCAAAGGTAATAGCAGTCTGTCAATCGGAATTTTACATTTTTTTCTCTGAAATTTTACCTGCCCGGTATGTTTAATTACCCTGAAATACACGATTCTTTTACGCGAAAAATGCACTGATTTTTCAGGCCAAAACAGCAGTATTAACTCGTAAAAATTCAACTTATGTACAGGATTTACCATGCCGGAAACCGGGCAGTTTTACAATTGCACAGCGATGATATTCATGATAATTTTATACCTGTAACCAATATCCTAAAAAACCAAATTCTGACCTATGAAACTATTTTTTACCCGATTCCGTGGCGTAGTGGTTATTTTTTTTGGGGTATTGAGTTCCTTGAAAATAGCAGCTCAATGTCCAGGTGGGGAAATCGTTGATAGTCTTGCATTTGATACAACAATCAATTTTTCCAGCGGACGGTTTACCGCCGATTTAAAATTTCCAAAATTTGACCCCACGACCGGCATGGTAACCTGTGCCAGGCTAACGATGACAATGGCCGGTACGTTAAATACACTCCAATTCGAAAACCAGGATCCCACAAACAACACAGCCCAGGCTACTTTTCACCGGGAAGATACCATCTCCGGACCGGGTTTAGCATCCTCGTTAACAAACATGGAAGATCAGCTTTACGGACCTTATAGTCTGGGACCTTCAGATGGGGTATTTAACGCTGGTTCAGACTATGTTCATGTGGGACCTGAATCAATTTTCACAACTTCAAAAAGCATTACGATTACCGACAGTGCAGACCTTTCTGTTTTCTATGGCCCTGCAGGAGACTCTCTAACGTACACCTATAGTGTTTTTAGCCAGACGCAAACATCTGTAACTGGCAACTGGCTGGGTGGCGCAGGTACATCCGGTTGGGTAAATTATAAAATTCAGTTTTGTCGTTGCCCCAAAGTTGCACTGCCGATCAACATTTATGATTTTTCCATTCAAAAAGTGGATGATACCCATGCATCGTTACGTTGGAAAACCAACAATGACCAGGAAAACTATTACTACGAAATTGAATACAGCCGGGACGGCACAAATTTTTACAAAGCAGGTATCGTGGAAAAACAAACAGGCAGCACACCAACATTTACATATAATTATTTTTTTACAAGAGAAAGTGGCGGCCGGTATTACTTCCGGGTAAAACAAAAGTTTGCCAGCGGAAAAGTACTGGTAAGTGTTGTTAAGTTGGTGGATTTTGGCACATCCGTCGTTCCAAAATTTTCTTTGTATCCCAATCCGTCGAACGGCGTTATTGGTATCAAATTTGATAAGAATACAAGCGGTAAATTATTAATACAAATTACCAACGCACAAGGACAAACAGTGATCAAAAAACAGGTTGATGTGGTGGGTGACAGTTATCAGCAAGTTGCCACGTTACAGGGAGGAATGTACTGGTTAAGAGTTACGGATGTAACGAGCCAACTGTCCTGTGTCAATCAACTTCTCATTAAATGACCTCTTAGGTGGAAGAGGATGGTGGCTTGTAAAAGGGGCCTTGGTTCGGGGCCCCTTATTTTTTTCAGCATTTTGTTCATAAGGGCCCGCTAACAGCGGCAGTATCATTTCTTATAATTAGCAGAACTTTTACTTACATTTGCTTTTTCACCTATTATTATGGAATACAACACTACCCGGAATCACCTGGCCATACGTGAATACGGACGTCATATTCAGAAAATGATTGAGTACCTGCTCACCATTGAAGATCCTGAAAAAAGACAACGAAACGCTCAGACCGTTATTGAATTAATGGGCTTTTTAAACCCGCATTTGAAAAATGTGGAAGATTTTCGTCATAAGCTCTGGGATCATCTCTTCCTGATTTCTGATTTTAAGCTGGAGGTTAAATCTCCTTACCCCATTCCTACGCGGGAAACATTAAAAAGCAAACCAGAGCCGCTGAAGTATCCGAAACGGCATCCCCGGTTTTCACACCTGGGCAAAAACCTTGAACTGGTGATTGATAAAGCATTGAAAGAACAAGATCCCGATAAAAAATTAGGATTTGCTAATGCCATAGCTTACTATATGAAGCTGGCGTATAATAACTGGCATAAAGAAATTGTGCACGACGACGCCATTCAAAGTGAACTGACCAACCTGACAGACGGCCAGTTAACATTTACCAATACGCCATACGTTAAAGCTTTTCGTCCGCAACAAGAAGGCCAGCGCGGCGGGTATGGTAAACAGCGGGGAAAATTTCAGCAACGCGGCGGCAGCCACCGCAATGATCGGGGCGGCAATGGAAAATTCAAAAAGAAACGCTATTAATTTCTTGCTGGATAAATTATTTACTGAAAGCTGGACGGGCTGTACCGTTCAGCTTTTTTGTTTTTACCTTGCAGCTTCACTTATGCATGTTTTATGAACGCATTTGAAGTATACGGCGGAAAAAAATTAAGCGGAGAAATTATCCCGCAAGGTGCCAAAAACGAGGCCCTGCAAATCATCAGCGCGGTATTATTAACGCCTGAAAAAATGACGCTCTCCAATATTCCAGATATACTGGATGTAAACCTGCTGATTGAGTTGCTGGGTGAAATGAATGTGAAGATTGAGCGGACGGGGAAGGATAGTTATAGCTTTCAGGCCGATGATGTGAATATAGATTACCTGCACAGCGAAGCGTACAGGAGCAAGAGCGGACGTCTACGCGGCTCCGTTATGCTGGCCGGTCCCATGCTGGCCCGTTACCGAAAAGCCTTTATTCCAAAACCAGGCGGGGATAAAATCGGCAGAAGACGGCTTGACACCCATATCATTGGTTTCGAAAAATTAGGCGCTACTTTCCAGTATCATCCCGAAGATGGTTTCTTTCACCTGCAGGCGCCCAACCTGAAAGGCACATATTTACTGCTGGATGAACCCTCTGTTACCGGAACGGCCAATATCATTATGGCCGCGGTGATGGCAAACGGAATCACCACGATTTACAACGCTGCCTGCGAACCTTACATTCAGCAACTCTGCCATATGCTGAAACGCATGGGTGCAAAAATTGACGGCATTGGCAGCAACTTGTTGATTATTGAAGGTGTCTCTTACCTGAAAGGTACAGAACACCGCATGTTACCCGATATGATAGAAGTGGGTTCTTTTATCGGGCTGGCAGCCATGACACAAAGTGACCTTATCATTAAAGGCACTGGTATAGATTACCTGGGTGTGATTCCGGAAAAATTCAGGCAGCTGGGCATCCGGCTGAATATTAAAGGAGACGATATTCATATTCCCGAACAGGATATTTATGAAATACAAACCTTCCTCGACGGATCAGTACTGACAATATACGATCATCCGTGGCCGGGCTTTACCCCCGACCTGCTCAGCATTGTGCTGGTGGTGGCCACACAGGCAAAGGGCAGTGTACTCATTCACCAGAAAATGTTCGAAAGCCGCCTGTTCTTCGTTGACAAACTGATTGACATGGGCGCCCGGATTGTCCTGTGCGATCCCCACCGTGCAGTCGTCATCGGCCTGGAACGGGAACAATCGCTGCGGGGCATCACCATGAGCAGCCCGGATATCCGTGCCGGTGTGGCTTTATTGATTGCTGCTCTTAGTGCTGAAGGGAAAAGCATCATTCAAAATATTGAACAAATTGACCGGGGTTACCAGTATATCGACCAGCGATTGCAAAAACTGGGAGCCGATATCAGGCGAATATGAATTCCTGCAATTCGTAAAGCTTTTTTCTTTCATGATTTGTAAGCAAAATTTTAAAAAGAACAGGTGCTTCTGTCTGCCCGATCTTTCTTTTCTTTGCAGGCAATTTTAGTATGAAACAGCACCCGTCTCATAAAATCATTATCATCACTGCTCCGTCGGGAGCCGGTAAAACCTCCATCACACAATATTTGTTGAAAACATTTCCCGGCAATCTTAGCTTTTCAATATCAGCCGCAACCCGCAGCCCACGGCAAAACGAGGTAAACGGCCGCGATTATTACTTTATGACAGTTGATGAGTTTAAAGACAAAATCCATCAAAATGCATTTGTAGAATGGGAAATGGTGTACGAAGGAAAATATTATGGCACCCTGAAAAGCGAGTTGCAAAAGACCTGGGATAACGACAAGGTTCCCCTGTTGGACATTGATGTAAAAGGAGCCATTCATGTGCAACAGCAATACCCGGGCTCCTGTCTGTCTATTTTCATCGAACCACCTTCCATCGAAGAACTGAAAAAACGCCTGCAGTCCAGAGGAACCGAAACACTTGAAAGCCTGCAGGCAAGAGTGAACAAAGCCTCTTTCGAGTTATCGTTCAAGGATCATTTTGACCACTGCATCGTTAACAGCCAGCTGGAAAAAGCCTGCACAGAGGCTGAACAACTGGTCCGCAATTTTCTGCAGCAGTAATCCTCTCATTTCGTCCATGATTCTGACACAAAAATGGTGGTTTACAGCACTTATCAATTCAGAAAGCCTTTAGTATCTTTATAGTTGTATGATTGAACTGAAAACGGTCCTCTGGTTTGTCTTCACCCTATTGCTGATGGGCTTCTTTGCAGGTATTGAAATGGCCTTTTACAGCGCCAACAGGCTGGGCATAGAATTAAAGAAAAAACAGGGAAGGACTACCGGTCAGTTGCTTGGCCAGTTTATGGAGTCGCCTGTAAGGTTCCTGGGAACCACATTGGTGGGTTTTGCCATTTTCCTTTGCTTTTTTAGCCTGGAAGTCAGCACGGTGATGAGTCCGGTATGGGATTATTTCAGTAAAAAAATTAATTGGAAGATTCCCGATGCCATTCGCATTGTTGCAGAGATTACCATGGCTACATTTGTGGTATTAATCTTTGCAGAGTTTATACCCAGGGCCATTTTTCGTGCCCGCAGCAATGCCATGCTGGGCAGCCTGGCCCGTGTGATAGATTTTTTTTACCAAATGTTTTATCCAATCGCCTCTGCACTCATTCAATTATCAGAATGGGTATTAAAATATATTTTCAATGTGCGCATCAACGAAGAAAAGCAGGTGCTGGGCTACAGCGACCTGGAAAATCTTTTCCTCCAGTCAAAAGACGACCATGATGAAAAACAGGATTTGAACACCGAGTTGTTTGAAAATGCGCTGGAGCTGCCAAAAATAAAAATCCGCCAATGCCTTGTACCCCGGAAAGAAATTATTGGCATCGATATCCGGAATTCACTGGAGGAGCTGAAACATAAATTCGTTGACACAAAGCTCAGCAGGTTGGTGGTTTATGAAAATAATATTGACCATATTCTTGGCTACGTGCACCAGCTGGATCTTTTCAAAAATCCGTCATCTGTGCAATCCATTTTACTGCCCATACCGGCTGTTCCGGAAAGCATGAACGTGACTGACCTGATCAGCAAATTCAGCAAGGAACGCAAAAGCATTGCCTGGGTGGTAGATGAGTTTGGCGGCACCGCCGGCATTATTACCATGGAAGACCTGCTGGAAGAGATTTTTGGCGAAATCCAGGATGAATACGATACCGAAGAGTTTGTGGAAAAACAGATTGCCGAAAACGAATACATTTTTGCCGGCCGCCTGGAACTGGATTACCTGAATGAAAAGTTCGAACTGGAATTTCCTGCCTCCGAATCCGAAACACTGTCGGGCTACATTATTAATTATCACGAAACCATCCCCCGGCAAAAAGAACGAATTATTATTGACAACTACGAATTTGAAATCCTGAATGTCAGCGATACCCGTATTGAAATGGTAAAACTCAAAGTGCTGAAATAACCCGGCTTTTGCAAGCCCTAAATCGTTTTCATCCCTGAAAACCTGCATTCATCCTTATCAGATTGTTTTCTGCTTCTTTTTGATGGTATATTTAGTTTACTAAAACTGTCTTATGCGAAAAAAATACATCCTGACCTGGCTGGCGGCCGGCCTGCTGGTACTTGGCACACAAGCCCAGGACAAAAACAAAAAAGATGCAGCGCCCAGCCCTGCAACCGATTCTTCAAAAGTCAAAAAAACACTCAGTATTGCGGATAAAATCAAAAGCTGCCGCAAAACGGAAGGCCTTTTTACACTCTACCAGGATACCGCCACCGGCAGTGTTCAGCTGTATATCAATAAAAATCAGCTGGAGAAAGAATTCATTTATCAAAGCTTTTCGCTCAACGGGCCAAATGCGCTTTTCTTAAACCAGAGCATGCACCGCAGCAATTTTGTATTCAAAATTACCCGGAGTTTTGACAAACTGGAATTCACAAAGGTGAACACCTCATTTTATTACAACCCGGATAATCCCATCAGCAAAACAAAAGATGTAGACAAGCCGGAAGCGGTCTTTTTTTCCGAAAAATTTGCTGCAGAAGACTCCACCGGTTATCTTATCAATGCCGATCAGTTATTTCTGAGCGAAAAGATGGATCCCGTAAAGCCTGTTACACCTCCCAATATATTTGGGCTTTTCACGTTCAACCTGGGTAACCTGAATATTGCCAAATCAAAATATTTCCAGCTTCGCTCATTTCCCAAAAACACGGATATACTCGTGGACCTGGCTTACGACAATGCCAATGCCTTTGTAAGCGGCGGACCAGCAGTTACCGATCCGCGTTATGTGAGGGTACGTATGCAGCACTCATTCATTGAAATGCCGCACAACAATTTCAGACCCCGAAGGGATGATCCGCGGATTGGTTATTTCACAGAGCAGATTACCGACCTGACAAGCACCAGCGCTGTGCCGTATAAAGACGTGATCAACCGCTGGAACCTTGAAAAGAAAGATCCTTCAGCAGCCATCAGCGAACCGATAGAGCCGATTGTATTTTGGGTGGAAAACACCACACCGCTTGAATACCGCCAGATCATTGTAGAGGCTGGGCTGAAATGGAATGAGGCGTTCGAAAAAGCAGGATTTAAAAATGCCATTCAAATGAAAATTATGCCCGATGATGCCAATTGGGATCCCTCCGATTTACGGTACAATGTCATTCGATGGGTAGCCTCGGCACAGCCCACCTATGGTGCTATCGGACCAAGCTTTGTGAATCCCGAAACCGGCCAGATTCTTGGCGCTGATATTTCGGTTGAATGGTCCACAGCTTCCTTTTCGCCGGTGATTGATGAACTGTATAATGGAAAAACAGCAACCGCTTCATTTACATTGCCGCTTACATTTCCTGAACCGCAAAACGATCAGTACTATACCTGCTCGCTGGCAAAAGAACTGAAAGCTCAATTCATGTCGGGGCTGACAGCCCTGGAAATTGCGGATGCAAGCCCCGAAGCCGTTAAGGAATTGCACCGCCAGTTTTTGACCTATTTAGTCATGCATGAAATGGGTCATACCTTAGGGCTGAATCACAATATGAAAGCCAGCCAAATGCTTTCACCGGCAGATATAAATAATAAGGAGCTGACACAAAAAACCGGGCTGATCGGATCGGTAATGGATTACCCGGCCGTTAATATCGCACTGGACAAAAGCAAGCAGGGAGATTTTTATACGACCAAAGCAGGGCCTTACGACCTGTGGGCTATCGGTTATGGCTACACGCCTTTCAGCAAATCGGAAGAAGAGCCTGCATTGGAAAAAATCCTGTCCCGCAGCAATGAGCCGCAACTGGCCTTTGGCAATGATGGGGATGATATGCGGTCGCCGGGCAAGGGTATGGACCCCCGGATTAATGTCTTTGACCTGACCAGTGATGCTTTGACTTTTGCAGAAGAGCGCTTTCAGTTATTCAATAATCTAATGGATAAACTAAAGGAGAAATACATAAAACCGGGGCAGTCCTATGCTGAGCTGCGGGCACGCTATAATTACCTCAATGGGCAACGCAACCAGATGATTGGCGTAGTCAGCCGCTACATTGGCGGTGTGTATATTGACCGGAGTTACCCGGAGCAACATGCTGCTGACAAACCTTACACACCTGTTCCGATTGCAACACAGAAAAAAGCCATGAACATCCTGAGCAAATATGTTTTTGCCCCCAATGCGTTTAGCGCAGATGCCCCTTTATTTTCTTACCTGCAGTTACAGCGCCGCGGATTTAATCAAAACGCAGCTGGCGACGATTACCGTATTACGGCTACGATGCTGAACAACCAAATGGCTGCTCTTGCCCATATTTTAAATCCGGCCACCTTGCAGCGGGTGACCAACAGCCGCCTGTACGGCAATCAGTATAGTGTGGCCGATGTAATGAATGATCTGCAAAAAGCTGTATTTGAAGCCGACCTAAAAACTAATGTAAATGTGTACCGGCAGAACCTGCAAACTCGCTTCGTGGAAACGGTGGCTAGCATTATGGACCCCAAAACACCCGGTTATGATGATATTGCCAAAGCAGCTGCCTTGTATACACTTAAGAAATTGAAACTTCAGCTAACAGGAGCCGTTTCCGGCTACGAGGAAACAAAAGCGCACCGCGCCAACCTGTTGTTCCTGATTACTAATGCGCTGGAAAATAAATAATCATTTTTCATCAGGTAATAAAAAACCTCCTGGCCCAGGGAGGTTTTTTTATTACGCTGTAATGATTTTTTAACCGCTTTGAAAATGCAGGTATTAAGTTCGGTTTCTGAGTTCACAGAGTCCTTATCTTTGCCCCACTTTTAAAAAATGGCTTTACTGGATTTTTTCAACAGGCGGAATCAGGACAGCGGGGCTGAGATGTCATTTATTGATCATCTGGAAGCGTTACGCTGGCACATTATCCGTTCGGTAATAGCTGTGCTCATCGGTGCTATCATCGTATTTATCTATGCGCAAAGCATCGTGGATAAAGTGATCCTGGGACCAGCACACCCGGGTTTTATTACGTACAAATGGCTTTGCGATGCCGGTCATGCCCTGCACCTGGGGGATGCTCTTTGCATTAATAATGTAAAAGTGAGTTTTTTGAGTACGGCTATGACAGAGCAGTTCATGTCCACTTTTACCATCGCTTTTGTTGGTGGTTTTATTATCGCCTTCCCATATGTGTTCTGGGAGTTCTGGAAATTTGTAAAACCGGCCCTCACCGAAAAAGAATTAAAAAGAACCAGAGGGGTTATTTTCTGGGTGTCCTGCCTATTCTTCCTCGGAGTGGCGTTTGGTTATTACATTCTGACACCTTTCATGGTCAATTTTTATTTTTCCTACTCGCTCAGTTCGCTGATCGAAATAAAACCCACGTTTTCCGACTACCTGGAAAACCTGATTTATACCACGGTTGGAATCGGCGTGTTGTTTCAAATGCCTTTGCTGGTGATGGTACTGGCAAAAATCGGTATTATCACGCCAACTTTCCTGAAACGGTACCGCCGACATGCATTTGTCATCATTTTAATTGCAGCGGCTATTATAACGCCCTCAACGGATCCCTTCAGCCTTACACTGGTCACTATTCCATTGTATGTATTGTATGAAGCCAGCATTGCAGTAGCCTCCAGAGTATATAAAGACAAAGCGAAAAAAGACGCAGAAGAGTGGAGCTGATAAATACCGTGCTGACAAAATAAGGAGTTTGTAACTTTACTGTCTCGTTTTATTCTACCTGCGGCAATAACCTTTAACTAAATCGTGTATTATGCAATCCATTTTTGACCTCAGCAAACCGGTTGCTATCGGCAGCGATCATGCGGGATTTGATTATAAAGAGGAACTTATTTCTTTCATTGAGGGCCAGGGGCTGGCTTACAAAGATTTTGGTGCCTATTCAAAGGAGTCAGTTGACTATCCCGATTATGCGCACCCGGTAGCCAGCGCCGTGGAAAAAGCGGAGGCGTCCTTCGGTATTCTGCTTTGCGGCAGTGCCAACGGAGTGGCCATTACTGCCAATAAGCACCAGGGCGTAAGAGCCGCCATTTGCTGGGGTGAAGAACTGGCTAAACTTGCCCGCGAACACAACAATGCAAATATTATTTGTATTCCCGCCCGTTTCGTCAGGGAAGGCGATGCTGAAAAAATGGTTCGGTTATTTATGACAACGGCCTTTGAAGGCGGTCGTCATGAACAAAGGGTGGGAAAAATTGCCTGTTTTTAAGTTATCACTTACCTTCCGCCACTCATCATAATTTTTACAGGAATTTATGAATTCCTGTAAGTTTGATTTTTTCTTTCTTTAAAATACATCACATGAAGAAACTTCTTGTTTTAACTCTGCTGGTGCCTGCCTTGTTTGCCGCAGCCCAGAAAAAAGCGAACCCGTCTACATTTGCCAACACAATTACTGCCACCGACCTGAGCCATCATTTACATATTGTGGCGTCTGCAGAAATGGAAGGCAGGGGCACGCCCTCGCCAGGCTTGGACAGGGCTGCAACGTATATTGAAAATCATTTCCGTTCGCTCGGATTTGAACCGGGAAATCATGGCAGCTACCGGCTTAGCTATCCGCTTTACAAAGATTCTGTCACCAGTTCCACACTAAACATTAACGGGCAGGGATTTTTGTTGAATGACGATTATGCACCTGTTACCTACTTCGGGTATACTGCAGAAATGAAGTTTTCGGAAGTAGCTTTTGCCGGCTACGGCATTGTGGATGCTGAGCACGATGATTACAAAGACCTGAACGTATCAGGCCGGCTTGTGCTGATATTGGATGGCGCCCCTGCCGGATACAAATCAAACCTCCGGGGCTACCGCTCACCCGCCGGCATTTTTGCCAAAGTGCAGAATGCACAAAAAAAAGGAGCTGCAGCAGTATTGGTCATTTCAAACGATTTCCCGCGCAAAGCCATGACAGACCAGGGCCAGTTCCGGCTTACACAATACAGCAAAACCATTTCACCAGAAGTGTTTTCAGCTTCTCCAGCAGTAGCCGGAAAAATAATGGGCGAAGATGGGCAGGATATTTTACAAAAAATGCAATCCGCTGAACTGCCTAAAAAGATTTACAGCGCCGAAGTAGACCTTGGCTATTTTAAAACCACTACCACTGCCTATGCCTCCGATGTGCTGGGTGTGTTACCCGGTACTGATCTGAAAGATGAATATGTATTCGTTACCGCGCATTACGACCACCTTGGTAAACGCGACACCGTGATTTATTACGGCGCCGACGACGACGGATCGGGTACCGTAAGCGTACTGGAAATCGCAGAAGCCTTTGCAAAAGCTAAAGCAGCCGGCAAAGGCCCGCGCCGTTCGATTGTATTTATGCTGAACAGTGGAGAAGAGAGAGGACTATGGGGCTCGGAATACTATACTGATCACCCGGTTTTTCCCATGGATAAAACAACGGTTGATCTCAATATCGACATGATTGGCCGTACGGATTCCAGCCGTCATTACGGCGACTCCACCAATTATGTGTACGTTGTAGGCGATGATAAAGTGAGTACAGATCTGAAAACCATCAGCGAAGGCATGAACAAAAAATACACAAAACTGGAACTGGATTATAAATTCAATGATCCGAAAGATCCAAACCGTATTTATTTCCGCAGCGATCATTACAATTTCGCCCGTAAAGGCGTTCCCATCATTTTTTACTATGATGGTATGCTGGGCGCCGATTATCATAAACCTACCGACACTCCGGATAAAATCAATTACAATCTGATGGCAAAACGCGCCAAACTGGTGTTCTACACCGCCTGGGAAATGGCCAACAGAAATGATATGCTGAAACGCGATATTCCACTGGAATCGCCCAGAGGATTTTAAGTAAGAAAAGAAAAAAGCTGATGAAAATAGCTTCGACGGTATATTGTCGAAGCTATTTTTTTTACACCCCTTACAGCCTGTATTTTCACATTTATTTTAAATAACAAATTCGATTCTGCATTTTGTTTGCCTTATCTTAGATAAAGTAAATGCAAGTACGTTAGTAAAACCTTTGTATCGCTAACACTCTTATCCGGATTATGCATACACGATTTTCTTCCATTTATTTGCAAATCTTTTTTGATAGCTATGAAAGCTCTTTTTAACTATTAAATTATTTTATGAAAAAGTTATTACTGATGATTTGTATTGCCGCAGGTACTTCTGTCTTCAGCCAGGATACTACAAAAGTGGAACAATACTGCGAACTGGTAGCCCAGGGACGGCTCTTCTCTACCAAAGTTACCATTGATATCAACTTTGGAGAAGAACGAAAATATTTTTCCGGCGACAAACGTCTTCGCGATGAAATCAGTGGCAAAGTGAAGAAGTTTAACTCTGTAACTGATGCACTGAATTATATGGGACTGCAGGGGTGGTCCCTGGTCAATGCTTTCCCGATGGGTGATGCCTCCAACCAGAAAGTTTACCATTTTTATTTTAAGAAGCTTTTCAATAAAGAAGATATTCTGAAAGAGCAAAACGGGGAATAGTAAGATTGTTACATATCCATTATCCGATGAGATAAAAAATGCCAGCCTCTACAGACTGGCATTTTTTTATGCTCTGAAAAATACAATCACCAACCAAGAATCCACGCAAATATTAACGGGGCAACAATGGTGGCATCGCTTTCCACAATGAATTTTGGCGTGTGAATATCCAGTTTACCCCAGGTGATTTTTTCGTTCGGTACAGCTCCGGAATACGAACCGTAAGAAGTGGTTGAATCACTGATCTGGCAGAAATAGCTCCAGAACGGAACATCGTGCCATTCCAGGTCCTGGTACATCATCGGTACCACGCAAATGGGAAAATCGCCTGCAATACCACCGCCAATCTGGAAGAAACCTACGCCTTTACCGCCGGAATTATTGCGGTACCAGTCAGCCAGCCAGGTCATATACTCAATACCACTTTTAACTGTACTGGCTTTAAGCTCATTTTTTATGACATAACTGGCAAAAATATTACCGGTTGTACTGTCTTCCCACCCGGGCACTACGATGGGAATATTTTTTTGTGCAGCTGCAACAATCCAGCTGTCTTTAGGGTCAATTTCATAATACTGCTCCAGTTCTCCACTCAGTACTACCTTATATAAAAACTCATGCGGGAAATAACGTTCTCCTTTTGCCTCCGCCTCTTTCCATTGCTTGAGCAAGTGCTTTTGCAGGCGCCTGAATGCCTCTTCTTCAGGGATACAGGTATCTGTTACACGGTTGTAGTGGTTTTCCAGTAAATTCCACTCATCCTGCGGCGTCAAGTCGCGATAGTGAGGTACTCGTTTGTAGTGAGAATGCGCCACCAGATTCATTACATCTTCTTCGAGGTTGGCACCGGTACAGCTGATAATATCTACTTTCCCCTGGCGGATCATTTCGGCAAGTGAGATGCCCAGTTCTGCGGTACTCATGGCGCCGGCCAGTGTTACCATCATTTTACCCCCTTCGAGCAAATGCTGCTCGTAACCTTTGGCTGCATCCATTAAAGCGGCGGCATTAAAATGCCTGAAATGATGCTGAATAAATTGTGAAACAGGTCCTTTATTCATTGTAAAACCGTTTTATAAACCGCCTTCAGATCGAAATAAGTCGAGACAATGCGGCAAGAGCCGCAAAAGTACATTTTTAACAGAAAAAAGCCTTTGTTCTCACAAAGGCTTTTCCATGACAGCATAAACAGCTTTTACTATTTCCTGATTTTTTTTACCAGCACCAGTTGGCCGGTTGGAAATGCATTCAGCTTAATGGTTTTATCAGCTGTTTCCAGCATGATCTTGTAAGATGTACCCGTGTCATTACTGATTTCAGTAACCTCTACCAGGTCGGCAGGTCCATAACGTTTACTGATCTGGCTGGTTACCGCTAATGGCAATTGCGCAGGTACCAGGCTTCTGGCTGAGCCTGCAAACTCCGCCTCTTCTGAATAGTAGGCAATCACCCGTGTATCACCTAGCACAAAGGCGGCTTTGTAGAAGTTTTGCTCTTTGGACCACTTTACATGCTGCGCACCGGTAAAATCTTTCTGGAATGCTGACAAAACATCTTTGTCTACTTTTACATCATCGGTGGCAAATGCAGCTGAGACACCGACTGTCATGATCATGGCTAATGCCGTTACAAGTCTTTTCATAAAAATAAGGTTTAAGGTTTAATGGAATATGTATTTTGACGCTGTAAAAATAAAACAGGTTACAGGGTACTGCAAAGCATTTGTGAGTAACGGACATGGTTGTTAATAAGATTAACGATTAGGAATTTTAGTAAAGCCTTTTCACTGTTCACTCCTAAAAAAATACCCCGGCCAGATGACCGGGGGTTGTTTACCACACACCAAAACTAACTGCTACGCCTTGCTGCTTTTTTGGAATACAGTCCAGTTACCTCCGTTTGATGATTTCAATACCATCTTAATATCGGCATTTTCCAAAGTGATGTAATAACTGGTGCCATCAGTATTGGCCAGCTCAAATAAACCCGACACCCAGTAACCATCATAATTTTTTTTCAATTTGCCTTGCAGCTGAAGCGGTAACTGGGCTGTTGAAATGTTGCGAGTAAGCCCCAACAAATCACCATTTGCACGGTAATAAGCAAACACTTGCTGCCCGTTCATTGCAAAAGAAGCTTTATAAAAATCGGGGCCGGCAGTCCATTCTACCTGCTGAGCGCTGACAAAATCCTGGTTAAAGGCTTCCAGTACTTTCGGGCTTACTTTGTCTTCACCAGCAAACGCACTAACAGTGAGAAGCATGGCAAGTACAACGAAAATCTTTTTCATGTTATTATTTGATTTAAGGTTTAATGAAATTTTCATTTGCTCTGTTTGACGGAACAAAAGTAGAATAGGTTACAACCGGCAGCAAGCCCTTTATGATTAATGGCAGCTTGTGTTAAACGGCGTTAACAGATCGGCTATTTCGAAACCGTACATCCTGAAAAAAACACCACTGGTCAACCAGGTGTACGTTTCCGGATAGTTTTTAAAAAAAATATTTTGAAACCAATGGAGATATAAATTTTTAATTAGATATTTGTCTAAATATACAAGTATTGAAATAATTTTATGAATGCTGCATTTAAAGCACTGAATGATCCTACCAGGCGGGCTATCCTTGAGATGCTGCGTGAAGGGGATCTCCCGGCAGGGGAGATAGCAGATCGTTTCCAAATGACATGGCCCAGCATTTCGCACCACCTGGATGTGCTCAAACAGGCGCAACTGGTTGTTGCCAAAAAGGAAGGTCAATATGTGTATTATTCGCTGAATACTACCGTAGTGGATGAAATCATGAAGTGGTTCCTGCAATTCAAACCCAAAAAGAAATAATCATGAATAGCTTTTTGAAAAAAATCGTTTGGCTGGTCGTAGCACTACCCCCGGTATTTTTATGGATCGTTTGGAAGCAACTGCCGCAGACAATTGCCACTCATTTCGACCTGCATGGCAACCCCGATGAATTCGGCAGTAAAAACCAGTTAGTACTCTCCACCGGTGTACTGGCTTTGATGAGTGTATTGCTTTTTTTAGTAGTCAGTAATGCCTACCGGTTCGATCCGAAAAAAAGGGCATCGGACAATAAAGACAGGTTGCTGCGCATTGCTTTCACCAGCGCTGTATTGCTAGCAGTAGTTTCCTGCACCATTATTTATGCAGCTCTGGGCGGAGGTTTGCGTTTTAATATTCGCTTTATTTTTACAGCTATGGGATTATTCTGGGCTGTACTGGGCAATTATATGTATAATATCAAGCCCAATTATTTTGCCGGTTTCAGGCTGCCCTGGACACTGGAAAGCGAAGAGAACTGGCGCCGTACACACATGTTAGGCGGCCGGATATGGTTTGGCGGAGGGTTACTGTTAGCAGCCCTGTCGGCTTTCCTGCCAGAAAAGGTTTCTATTGTTGTATTCATGGCAGGATCGTTTTGCCTGGTTGTTATCCCGATCGTCTATTCTTACAGCCTTTTTAGAAAACAACAAAAAAACAAGCCCGCCTGAACATTTTAACATTTTTGCATAGCAGCGATACACAATAAACCGGTGACATGAACGATGCGTGCCTGCAGTTCAGTATTTACTGTAAATTCAAAGAATAATTAAACCATTTGAATTACCTGGCTCACGCATATTTATCATTTGGCATTCCCGGGATTGTAGTGGGAAACCTGATCAGCGATTTTGTGAAAGGGAAAAAAAAATTTGATTATCCTGTTCGCATACAGCAGGGTATCAGCCTGCACCGGGCCATTGATACTTTCACCGATGAGCATGAAGTCACAAAACTGGCGAAAGAAATCTTCCGGCCGGCGTACCGGCTTTACAGCGGCGCTTTTGTTGATGTAGTATTCGATCATTTCCTCGCAATCGACAATCATGAATTTACGCAAGACTCCCTGCTGTCGTTTTCCCAATCAGTTTACACAATCCTCGACAACCACCAAACATGGTTACCGCACAATTTTTCCTTACTGTTTCCCTATATGAAATCTCAAAACTGGTTGTATAATTATCGCAATATCCAGGGTACAAAAAATAGTTTTGGCGGAGTGGTACGCAGAGCGGCTTACCTGGCAGAAAGTGAAACAGCCGGCCGGCTCTTTGAACAACACTATGAAGAACTGGGCACGCTCTACCAGCAATTTTTTCCCTCCCTGAAAATATTTGCCAGGCAACGCCTGGATATGTTGCTGTCGTCATAAACCTTGCAGTCTGCTCATGTGTTGAGTAAAAAGGATGTCCGGTTGAGTATAAAAAATTGAAAAAATTATTTTTGCCCCTAAATTGATATTATGAAAAAATTACTCAGTATCGTCTCTCTTTTTTTCCTAACGCTTATTGTCGCCAAAGCACAGTCCACTACTGAGGAAATGCCTCCACTGGACAAATCGCCCATGGACATGTCTTACTACCCGAATAATTATCCCCTGCTGAAAATAAGTGAAAAGACAACCGATCCTCCCAGTGCCAGGGTGATTTATGGACGGCCCCAACGCAACGGGCGGAAGATTTTTGGGGAACTGGTGGAGTATGGCAAGGTGTGGCGCATGGGAGCTAATGAAGCCACTGAAATAGAATTTTATAAAGATGTGGTGATTAACGGTAAAAAAATATCCCGCGGCCGTTATACCCTGTATGCATTGGTTAATCCCGGCACGTGGACGATCATTCTCAATAAAGACACAGATACCTGGGGCGCCTTTAAATACGATCCCAAAAATGATCTGCTTCGGATACCCATAACAGTACAAAAGACAACGGAACCGATAGAAACGTTGTCAATGATTTTTGAAAAAAACGGCAGCGGCTTTGATCTTGCTATTGCCTGGGAAAATAACGAAGTGAAATTGCCCATATCAACCAAATAACCTAAATGTTTCTGATGAAAATATTCTTATTGCTGCTCCCTTGCCTGGTACTGGTATCCTGCGTTGACAATACTGCTCAAAACAATTCCAAACCACGCCTGAAGATAAAAGACACCACATTTGTTCAGCCCGAAGCCAGGTCAAACCCTTATGCCGGCGTGGATGTTTCGCCAATGGATATGAGTTATTTTCCCGTAGATTACCCAATGCTGAAAATGGCCAATCCGGATACCATTCAACCATTTGCCCGCGTTATCTACAGCCGGCCGCACTTGCAAGGACGTCAACTTTTTCATGGCCTGCTAAATTACGGCGAACCTTGGCGCCTGGGCGCCAACGAGGCGACAGAACTGGACCTCTTTGCTAATGCCACCATTCAAAACAAAAAAATTAAAGCCGGCAGGTACATCATATATTGTATTCCACAGGTTGATAAATGGACAATCGTATTGAATAAGAATATTGATTCATGGGGACTAAAACAAGACTTTCGAAAGGATGTTGACCGGTTTACGATTCCTGTTAAACAAACCAGTAATCACCTGGAATATTTTACAATGGTATTTGAAAAAGATAAAGAAGGCGCTAACCTCATAATGGCCTGGGATAATGTTGAAGCCCGGCTGCCAATTGCTTTTTTGGATAAATAACCCGGTTGTACAATGCATAACTTTTTTAAATCCCCAATCGGGGATTTTTTCATATCCCGAAAGTTATTCCGAATTTTATAGTATGTGTGGTATCGCAGGCATCATTCAGCAAAGGTCAGCAACAACAGCAACTTCTTTGCTGGCAGAACAGATTAAAAAGATGACAGGCTGCCTGGCGCACCGCGGCCCGGACGGGGAAGACTGGTGGATCAACCCGGCACAATCCGTTGCTTTTGGCCATCGCCGGCTGGCCATCATTGATACCTCTGCCAATGGACGCCAGCCGATGAACTACCTGAACCGTTATCATATCATTCATAACGGCGAAATCTATAACTACCTTGAATTAAAAGAAGCATTACAGAAAAAAGGCTATAGGTTCATTTCCCAAACTGATACAGAAGTAATTGCGGCTGCATATGATCTTTACAAAAATCAATGCGTTTCATATTTTGATGGCATGTTTGCATTTGCCATCTGGGACGAGCAGGAACAACAGTTATTTGCAGCCCGCGACAGGTTTGGTGAAAAACCATTTTTCTTTTATTTCGATGATACCTGCCTGGTATTTGCCTCGGAAATGAAAGCCCTCTGGGCAGCAGGTATCAACAGAGAGCCTAACCTGAAAATGCTTTTTAACTTTTTAACCATCGGCTATACCGGTAACCCGCTCGAACCTTCCGAAACATTTTATAATAAGATCAGTAAGTTACCGGCTGCAAGCAGGATGAGTTATTCCCTGCCTCTTGGAGAGATGCTGATTGACAAATACTGGGATATCGATCTTGCTAACGTAAAGAAAAATATTTCAGAAACGGAGGCCGCCGAACAGTTTCGGCATTTATTCAGCCAATCAGTAAAACGACGGTTGCGCAGCGATGTAGAAATCGGCAGCAGCCTCAGTGGCGGACTTGACAGCTCTTCGGTTGTTGCTGTAAGCCAGCCGCTGTTAGCCGATCCGCAAAACCACCAATGTTTTACAGCCTCTTTCCCGGGTTTTGAAAAGGACGAATTGCTATATGCCAAACAGGTAACGAGTCATTTTAGCCGTCGCCATCACGTGGTTTCGCTGTCTGCAGAAGATCTGTCGAATGATTTGCAAAACATCATGCATTACCAGGAAGAGCCTTTTGGATCTGCCAGCATTGTTGCACAGTTTAAAGTGTATGAACTGGCACAGCGGCAGGGTATCAAAGTATTGCTCGATGGGCAGGGGGCTGATGAAATACTGGCGGGCTATCCGAAATATTATAAATGGTACTGGCAGGAATTATTTCGGAAGCGTCAGCTGCTGCGCAGTGGCGAACTGAAAGCAGCATGGGCTAAGGGAGTTACCGAAAAATTCAGGTTTTCAAATGTTCTCGCCGCTCTATTCCCAGAGTTTGCGGCTGTTTTTCTGGAAAAACAATATCTTTTGCATGCACTCAGGCAGAAAGATTTAACAGCCGAGTTTATAAAACTACAAAGTAAAGAAGCCTACTATACCACCCCGGTCATGGCTGATTTAAATGGCGTCTTATATTTTAACACATTTATAAACGGCCTGGAAGAATTGCTGCGCTATGCTGACCGGAATGCGATGGCACACTCCTGCGAAATACGGTTACCTTTTTTACAACACGAGCTGGTGGAATTTATTTTTTCCCTTCCTTCGCATTTGAAAATCAGGAATGGATGGACAAAATGGATACTGCGTAAATCCATGCACGATATTCTTCCTGAAAATATTACCTGGCGAAAAGACAAAGTCGGCTTTGAGCCCCCCCAGCAGCAATGGATGAAACACAAATCTGTGCAAGCACTGATTCAGGCAGCCAAAAAAAGGCTTGTGAACGAAAAGATATTAAAACCGGAAATCTTAAAGAAAGATATTGCACCGTCAGATGCCTATGTGAAAAATAATTTCGACTGGAAATATCTCTCCGCGGGTCTCTTTTTAGGCATATAAAAAACCGCCCGGAGGCGGTTTACATTGCGAATGACTAATTCACCACTACTGCAAAGTTTACTTTATTTCGGATCGGCTTTTTTCATTTTTTCCGTTTGCTCCATGTTTCCATACGCATCTGATTTTACGGTGTACCAGTTATGGCTGTCTTCCATCGTGATATAATAGCTGATTTCATTGTCAGAAGTTATCTCCGTTACACCATACACTGAACGGTTATCATATTTCTTTTTCAGCCTGGCAAGAATATTGGGAGGTAACTGGCGTTCAAAATAATAACGGATGGTTTGTAAAAGGTTACCGCCCTCATCATACACAGCGCGGATGTTGATATTGTTTTGCCAGAAATTGGCCTGGTAAACATTATCCTGCTCGTGCCAAACTACATCTTCGGCCCGCGTAAATGTCTCTTTAAAGGCTTTTAAAACTTTCTCATTTACTTCAACAGGTGCTGTGGCTTTCACAGAAACAGCTGCCATTAACAGAAAAGCAAAAACTAATTTTTTCATGGCTTCAGGTTTTATGAATGATAAAAATATGTTTCAATGACAGGGCTAAATTACATTCGCAGCACAGCCACATCAAGTGAAAATCTATCACCGGTAATGCTGTGTTTTGATGCACAGGAATTTAAAAAATCATAAAGCTTACTGAAGCGTTTAAAAAAAGGATTGAAAAAATATTTCGCTCATGCGAATCATGAATCCAGGTTATTGACGCGGCGGGGTTAAGCTTTTGTTAAACAGCTTTTGTACTGGATAAGTGGTAACCTGGCTGATTTATCTGTACAAAGAAAACAGATTGCTGAATATTTCACATCTTTGCTACTGTTCATAAATAGTTATTTCGTAAAACAAAAAATTGCTTTTACAAAGCTGTATACTTTAACACCGATAAATTTTTAAATCACCTATATGAAGCTTGCTACAAAACTGATACATGCAGGAGCCGAACCGGATCCCGGAACAGGCGCCATCATGACGCCGATATTTCAAACCTCTACGTATGTACAGTCAGCCCCCGGAAAACATAAAGGATATGAATATGCCCGTAGTCAAAATCCTACAAGAAAGGCCCTGGAAGATGCGCTGGCTATGATAGAAAACGGGCAATACGGGCTGGCATTCAGCAGTGGTGTTGCAGCCACCGATGCCGTAATCAAACTGTTAAAGCCTGGTGATGAAGTAATTGCTGCCAGTGATATGTATGGCGGCACGTACCGGTTGTTTACGAAAATTTTTGAAAAATTTGGTATTACGTTTCATTACGTAAACATGCAGGATGCCAACAATATCAAGCCTTTTATTAATGACAATACCAAACTGATCTGGCTGGAAACACCCACTAACCCCCTGATGAATATCACTGATATCGCTGCCGTAGCAGCAATTGCCAAACAACATAGCATCCTGGTTTGCGTGGATAATACGTTTGCCTCTCCCTACCTGCAAAATCCACTTGACCTTGGCGCAGACCTGGTGATGCATTCGGCGACAAAATACCTTGGAGGTCATAGTGATGTTATACAGGGCGCCCTTATGATGAACAATGCCGATTTGCGGGAGCAATTATACTTTATTCAAAAAAGCTGTGGGGCTGTACCTGGACCAATGGACTGCTTTTTAGTATTACGAGGCATAAAAACACTGCATGTACGCATGCAAAGGCATTGCGAAAATGGAGCAAAAATTGCGCATTGGCTGCGCAGCCATACCAAAGTAGCCCATGTTTACTGGCCCGGTTTTGAAGATCATCCCAATCATATCATTGCAAAAAGGCAAATGCGTGATTTTGGCGGAATGATCAGTTTTACACTAAAAGATGACAGCGTAGATACTGCCATGCGGGTACTGTCGTCCACAAAAGTGTTCTCGCTGGCTGAAAGCCTGGGGGGTGTGGAATCGCTCATTAACCACCCGGCCTCCATGACGCATGCCTCCATTCCACGGGAAGAAAGAATAAAAAACGGATTGACAGATTCTTTAATTCGCCTGAGTGTAGGCATTGAAGATGCGGATGACCTGATCGCCGACCTTGCACAGGCCATTGGTTAAACGGTTGTTTCCGGCATCATATATTTTTATCTTCGTTTGTCACTTTGGTACGGCTATTGTTTCAATAAAATAAAAATGATGAGCAACCTTTTATACATCATTGCCATTATCCTGGTTATTGGCTGGGTCCTGGGCTTCTTTTTATTTTCTGCCCACGGATTAATTCATGTTTTACTCGTATTGGCCATCATCGCCATTCTTCTTCGGCTGATCCGCGGAAAAGACCCTATTTGATTGCAGGTTTGTCACAAGCCATCGGCCGGCCATATCTTTGCAGTTCATGAACAGGACGGATATCAAAGCTTTTCTCGACAAAAAGGCTGATGAATTTAACCAGCCTTCTTTTATTGCTGGTGATCCGATTTCTATTCCCCACTTGTTTACTCAAAAACAAGACATTGAAATCGCCGGTTTTTTTGCTGCCATTTTTTCCTGGGGTAATCGCACTACCATCATTCAAAAGTCAGGAGAACTGATGCAATTGATGGAGATGCAACCGTATACTTTCTGCCTGAACCTCAGCCCGGCACGATTACAACGATTAACAACTTTTCGGCATCGTACTTTCAATAGTACTGATCTGTTGTATTTTGTTGAATTTTTGCAGTTTCATTATTCCCGCCACGAATCACTCGAAACCGCTTTCACCATGCACGGCGATAGCATAGAAAAAATGCTGACCGGTTTTCATCACTACTTTTTTTCGCTGGAGCATTTGCCCTTGCGTACAAAAAAACATATTGCCACACCGGAACGAAAATCATCCTGCAAGCGGCTAAATATGTTCCTACGCTGGATGGTACGGCAGGATCATTCAGGGGTTGATTTCGGAATCTGGAAAAACATATCGTCTGCCCAGCTTATCTGCCCGCTGGATCTGCACGTACTGCGTGTGGCAAAAAGATTTAACTTACTAAAGCGAAAACAGGCCGACTGGCAGGCCGCGGTTGAGCTAACCGGCCACCTGCGCCGTTTTGACCGGCATGATCCTGTGAAATATGACTTTGCCCTGTTTGGACTGGGCATCATTGAAAAGTATTGAATGAACCAACACGAGATTATACAAACTATAAATACAGAACTGGCCCTGGAATTGCCGGTTCAGTTATCGGAGGATGAACTACGACAGCAGCTTGCTGCTTATATCAATGAACTGATCATCCATGATTTCAATAAACTTGTTGTATTACTGTACAGGATTGATGTCAGCGAAGCTAAACTCAGCAATTTACTCAAAGAAAATACGAAACAGGATGCGGGGAAAATGATTGCCGGCCTGATTATCGAACGACAGGCACAAAAAATAAAAACGCGCCGGCAGTTTCGCCAGCCGGATAATGACTGGAGTGATGAAGAAAAATGGTGAGCAGCGCTCAGGCAGTTAAAGTGATTGCGACGCAACGAAGCGGAACAGGGTCACACCGCCGGTATCCTTACCGTTTTTTTTCAAACATCAGTTCTTTCACCTTTTCCTTATCCTCTTTTTCCTTTTTCAGATCGAACATCGTTCCGAACACATGGTCCCACAGCGTACTGCTAACGCCAAAGCCGTTGTGCTCGTTTTTGTAATGATGGAGATGGTGATTGCGCCAAAGCGGTTTCATCCATTTAAAAGGAGGATTCCAGGCATGAATGGCATAATGCATACTGCCATATAACAGGTAGCCGAGAATAAAGCCCGGGAAAAACATAAAGGCATTTTGCCGCAAGGCCAGGTACATAAGTCCAAACAAAGCTGAAGCAATGATGATGCTGGGAACCGGCGGCATGAATAAGCGCTGTTTATCACGCGGATAATGGTGGTGGTTACCGTGAAGGGTGTAAGCGAATTTCTGAATCCGCGGATTTTCGCTAACCCAGTGAAAAATGAACCGGTGCGCAATATATTCGAAAAAACTCCAGAAAAACATGCCGGCAAAAAAAGTCAGTGCCACTCGTGCTGCCGGGAATTCCAGTTTGCTGTTACTGTAGTAAAGCATATACACAATTACCGGTAGGTACATCCCCCAAATTACTAGGGGATGAGTTTTCGTAAGCATCTCCAGGTAATCACTTTTAAATAACCTGGCTTGTCCTTTATTGTGAATCTTCTCAAATTGCATAACCGTACACTTTCTGTTGCAAAGATAAAGTTTTATGAATTTGTCTGTTACATACTACTGCCCCAACTGTCAGGGGTGCAGCAATTGGTCAACCGTTTGAAACCGGTAGCCTTTTAATTTTAGTTCCTGCAGTAATTGCGGCAAAAGCCGGTAAAATTTATCAGTTCTGGCCGGATCTGTACCGATGTGCAACAGAAGGATAAAACCATTGAGACCCGCTGCCCGCTCATTGCTGAAATTAATGACTGAGCGAAAAATGGTTTTGCTATCTCGGTAATTTTTTAAATCAGGCGTACTGTAATCGGCATTGCTGAGCGTTCCGGGGGTAAAATTAATTAGTTGTAAGCCCAGCTCTTTTGTCCAGGCAGCGATGCTATCATTATACCATTCATAGGGCGGGAGAAAATACGGGGCGTTATCCCGGTGAATGCCGTACTTGTTCATTTCTGTATAACTATGCAACAGGTCATCCTGGAATTGTTTTTTTGTCACCAGCAGGCTGTCCCGTTTGCTCCAGTCGCAATACAGCAGATGCTTATCGGAATGTGACCCCAAGTAATGACCAGCCTTTTTTAACTGCCGGATCAACGGCTGAAATGCAGGATTTCTGTAAAAATCACCGGTAAAAAAGAAAGATGCGCTTACGTGTGCCTGTTCCAGTGATTGTGCAATGAATGCACCCCCATCTGCAAACTCGTGACCGGAAAAGACCAGTGCTATCCGTTTTTGTGTGGTATCGCCGCGGATGACAGCGCCGTGACTGCGGACGTAGCCCCCTGCACCGGGGGCCTTTACTTTTTTGGTACCGCTTCCGCCTCCTTTGCAGCCAGCAGATAAATCAGTGATGCGGTACCATCCATCGTTGGTTCATTAGTGCTGTAATCGCCATAGTCATCGTGGTATACTACGAGGTCACTTTGAAAATCAGCGTATTCATCCGGGGCATACAGGGTAATGCCAATCAGGTTTTTATAAATACTACCATAAACCGGCCCGTCCACCAGCCCGCCATCAATAGGATAGTTTTTCAAATGCGTAAATGCAGAATGCGGATCAGTGGGTGTATCGCCCTGGGATGGCAGCCCGTATACCATACTTGTGCCCCACGGGTTGCAGCCAAAGAGCCAGTCAAAATTGGCCTGCTCTAACTCCGAATAGCGGTCATCACCGGTCAGTTGCCGGTACCAATAACATTGAATGGCAAAGGATGTTGTTAGGTTATTGCTGCACCAGATAAACGGAACCCCGCGGTAAAACGCGTTGTGTTTTGCTTTTTTCCACACTTTCTCAATACCCATCCGGTAATAACTGATAATAGTGCTTCGCTGTTTTCCTGTAAGCTCTTTTGCCAGTTCGTAATGACCAAGATTGATGAAAGGATACCACTGATAGTGCTTGGCGGTGTCAGCGCCCAGCCAGGGGGTAATTTTTTCTTCGCCGGCCATTTGTAGTGCATATTCAAGCACTGATTTTCCTGGCAACAAACCACTTACAGCATCATAGGGGAGTTGTGCCAAATTGTTATGCCCCTGCTGACAATAATAGCGGGCAGCCGCCAGTTCCATATCATCCGTCCAGTTATCCTCGGCATAGATATACGGTGAAAGAACGGAGGCTGTCTGGCAGGCTCCCGGCTTCTTCAATCCCAAAACGAAAGCCGCCGCCGATTTATGCTGCAAAAGGTTTGCATATTTTTTATCACGTGCAGCAAAAAGCTCGGCACCGAGGGAAAAAGCACTAGAAAACTTTCCGGCTGTGGAAGCAACACCTGTTGTGTGATTCATAAATTTTCCGCGCTGCTGTGGCAGGCCGCTGCAAAAATATACGGGTCGCTCCAAGCCCCGGCCGTAGTAATTGGTATCCTCTTTTGGAATCCGCATGCCGCGGTGATCCCGGTCATCGCCCAGCTGGTTGAACATCCAGTCGTCCTGCGGATTCATTTTTAACAGCCAGTCAAGTCCCCATTTTGCTTCGTCCAGTACATCTGCAATTCCGTTTTTCCCATCAAGCCCGCTAGCATTTTTTTGATCCGGAAAAACAGCCGGAAAATCTCTGTAGGCCATGAGCAAATGATATGTAGCGTTGGCGGAAGTGGCAGCATACTGCAGGTAATCACTGGCATCATGCCAGCCACCCACCACATCAATATGCGTGCTGTCGGGCATAGGTCCGTACAAAGTGTATCCATCGTGGGTATGACAGCTGTCATTTAAAAACGGATTAAACCCACTGCGCTGCTGGCGCATATATCGGAGGCAAAAATCCGCAGTTCCATCATATACATCATCCCCTATGCGAAATTCCGGCGATTTAATTTCATCAGCCTGCAAGTAATAGCGACCCGGGTGGGTAAACGTCGAAAAATTGAGGCGAGCTGACTGTTTGAAAGGTCCATACGCACCAAATAACTGTCCAGCCTTGCCGGTAAATACCACTTTCCCGGAAGCGGCGTCCACTAGTTGCCAGCTACCGGGCTCCGATGGTTCTTTACTGCACCAAACAGCCACTTTAATCCCTTTGCTGGTATATCCAAGCTGGTTAATGCGTATCCATGCCTGCGGTTTTTGCTGTACCGGTTTATTACTAAAGGACAATACCATAGCGCTGCCCGCAATAACCAATAACAGCAAAAAAAGAGATACAGAGAATTTCATTTGCAAATGTATAAATCAGTGATCAGTAGTATAATCAAATCGAAAACTTTGCAAATCCGGAGCGTATTTTCTTGTTCTGTTTAATTCGTACTGGTAAAGAATCTCACCTGTTTCCCTGAAGAATGGATATCCAATTTCATCATAGTCATATTTGTCATCATTCAGTACAGCATCGCTGTTTACATAAATAGTGCCGCTCAGCATGAACTCCACATTGTGTTTAAAATCGACGATATAGGCAACATCTGTCAGAAAACCATATGACCAGCCGGGTTTATTAAAAGACCGTATGAAAGACGGAATTTTGCGCCTGCCTGCCTTAAAGAAAAAGAATTTGGTATAGCTGTCGAAATATTCACTCGTGTCATAGGCCGGGTGCCTGCTTTCGGAAGGCAGTTCAGACATGTATTTCAATAAAAACAATCTGTCTTTTTCCGCAATATGAAACCGCTTTTTTCGCGGTACAGAGGCCGGAAACAACACTGATTGCAGCATTTGCTGTAAATCCCCGAGTGGTATATTATTGTGCGTGGTAAAATCCATGGGTGAAGCTACCAGACTGTCGTTCCAGTCATAGTGCGCTTTACCAATAAAAATTTTTTTACTAAAATCAAATGGCTGTTGGTTAAATGCCGGTGCTTGTTTATAAATCAGCCGGCCATTTTTTACAAATCGTATTGCATTGGTATGCCGGTTCTGGTCTTCATTCATCACTACAAAGCGCCGGGTAATCCGGCAATCGGTGTATCCTTTTTGCCAAAGCTTTGCATTTAATAATTGCTGGCCGTCAAATTCATACAACCTGTTATAGGCGTCGTTGTCACTTACCAAAAAAATACGCCGGATATATTGTGCGACAGAGGGCAGCCCATTAGCCGAACTGGTATCTGTCCACACATTCACCTGCCGCTCATAACTGCTGTCGGTAAGCATGGGTGTATAAATATCCACGCCTTTCCTTTTTAGCTTATTCATTTTTTCCAGCGCCACCAGTGCAGCAGGCAACTTAACTGTGGAAGCCGGGTTAAAATAAAGATTCCGGTCAACATTCAGGTAATAGTTTGTAAAATGGGGCTTATTGTGTTTATCTCTGTTTATTTGGGTATAAATAAGCTGATAGCGAAATGTATCGGGCTGACGCAGTATTTGTTTCAGTAAGTCAGATGCATGGCTGCTGAGCAGCTGCCTGAGAAACGCATCGGTTCTGGGTTGTGCCAGCACTGTTATACAAATGAAAAACAGAAAAAAAGCCATAACAATCTTCTTCATGCGCAAAAGGTACAAACAAGTTTGGATACAGACCGATACTTGCAATGCATTTCTAAAAGAGCCAGGATTGATTATGAGATAATGAGTAAACAAAAAATTACCTTTGCTGCTTTCGTATAGCATATTCAAATAGCAGTCACATGAAATTGGTTTCTTATCTTAAAGAAGGGCAGGATCAGCTGGCCGTACTGATCAACGGATTATTGTATGATATGGATGTGCTCCATCCCGATCTGCCCACCAGTATGGGCATGTTCCTGAACTATTGGGAAGATGCATTTCCTGTGGCGCAGGCAGGAGAACTATTGCTCCGGGAAGGTACCCGAACCAGCAACAAAGGCATCCCGGTTAACGATATGCTATTGCTGGCACCAGTTCCCTTTCCTGCATCATGCCGCGATGGGTATGCCTTCCGGCAGCACGTGGCCGCTGCCAGAAGAAACCGGAAAGTGGATATGCTCCCCGAATTTGATCAATACCCGGTCTTTTATTTTACCAACCATCATAGCATCCAGGGGCCGGGAGAAGTGCGATGTATGCCTGACCATTTTGAAAAACTTGACTTTGAGCTGGAGGCCGCCATCGTCATTTGTAAACACGGAAGAAATATTCCTGCCGAACAGGCCGATCAATACATTGGCGGCTTAATGATCATGAACGACCTGAGTGCCAGGCGGCTTCAAATGGAGGAAATGCTCTTAAATCTCGGTCCCGCCAAAGGAAAAGATTTTGCCACAGCAACCGGACCATGGCTGGTGACACTGGATGATTTGCAGTCATTTGAAATTCCTGCTAAAGAAAATCATGCCGGGAAAAGCTGGAACCTGTCAATGAAATGCCGAGTAAACGGGGTACAGGTAAGCGAGGGTAATATTGGCGATATGGACTGGACTTTTGCCGAAATCATCGAGCGGGCATCTTATGGTGTGGACCTCTATCCCGGCGATATCATTGGCAGTGGTACTGTCGGCACGGGTTGCTTCCTGGAGCTAAATGGAACGGGCAAACTGCATGACCCCGGCTACCAGGAACAGTGGCTGCAACCAAACGACGTTATTGAAATGGAAATTGACGAACTGGGACTTTTACAGAACACCATTATTGCAGAAGATAGCAGCTGGAGTATTCTTGCCGAAAAAAAGGATAGTAACCCGGCTAAAGTATAAAACAACTCACCAGGCCTGCTTAAATCGCCATTATTTCATTCACCTGTTTTGACCGATGCAATTTGACCTGAACGATCTTTCCACCGCAGAAAAGCAATACTACCTGCAGCATGTAGTGGCGCCGCGGCCTATTTGTTTTGCCTCTACTATCAATAAACAAGGACAGGTAAACCTGAGTCCGTTTAGCTTTTTTAACATGTTCTCATCCAACCCGCCTGTGGTTATCTTTTCCCCTGCCCGGCGGGTGCGCAATAATACTACCAAACACAGCCTGCATAACTTACAGGAAGTACCGGAAGTGGTAATTAACATAGTAACGTATGATATGGTGCAGCAGGTTTCACTAGCCAGTTGCGAATACCCGGAAGCTGTGAATGAATTTACGAAAGCCGGTTTTACCGAAGAACCAGCTACCCTGGTTCGTCCGCCGATGGTGAAAGAAAGCAAAGTGAAGATGGAGTGCCGGGTATTGGAGATAAAGTCTCTCGGCGCAGAAGGTGGCGCCGGCAATCTTGTTATATGTGAAGTGCTTCGCTTGCATATCGATGACGCTTTACTGGATGAAAATAAAAAACTCGACCAGCGAAAAATACAGCACGTGGCAAGACTGGGTGGCAACTGGTACTGCAAAGTGGATGAAAGCAATCTGTTTGAAGTGGAAAAACCTAATGTGCAACTGGGTATTGGTGTAGACGCATTGCCCGCAAATATCCGCCTGAGCCGGATTTTAAGCGGTAATAACCTGGGCCAGCTTGCTAATGTTAGCGAGATGCCGGCTATTGATCCGGCATTCAGCGATGATCATCTTAAACAAATTATTCAATACTACAGTGTAAGCCCCGACGAAATGGAAACGGAGCTTCATCACTATGCAAAAATACTGCTGGATCAGGGTAACGTACAGGCTGCCTGGCAAGTATTATTAGCCGCTACCTAATCAGTTACTGGTTTGCAACAGATCCAAATACTTTTTTTAATATTTCTGTTGTGCGTGCCACGGGATTTTCGCGAATATTTGCTTCCTCCTTCGCCACTCTGTCGAATAAAGCATCTACGGCCTTACCCACAACATAAGAAGTGAGATCCGGATTTATTTTATTAAACGTAGTCGGAAAATTATTATAGGTATTCACCACATCGGTGTAGTATTTCGTAGCATTCAGTTTATCCAGCGAACCCTTTACTGAAGGTGTAAATGCCGCCACCAGCTTTGCTGTGGTTTTTTCCCGGAAATATTGTGTGGCTGCGTCTTTCGGGCCCCTGATGATATTCAGGGCATCCACTATAGTCATTTGCTTAATGGCATCAGCAAATATCGGCGTGGCATAGCCGACAGCATCTTCGGCGGCCCGGTTAATTTGCAGAATTGCTTTATCCACCATATTCCCCATTCCGAGGCTTCGCAGTGTATTTTCAATTTTCTGGGCATCGGGCGGCAGAAATAACTTATAGGCCTGGTTGCCAAAAAAACCATCCGTTTTATTTAAAAAACCAACGCCTTGGGTTACTCCCTGGCTCAAGGCCTCGCGAATGCCCTGAGCAGCTTCAGCTTCAGTAACACCCGTGCCGGGAAAACCAGTGGGTAATTTCAACGTTTCGCAGGAACTGAAGATTCCTGCAGCCATGAGAACAAGCGGGAGAAGTTTTTTCATAGAATTTTTTTTAAAGGTACGATTCCGTTTTGTTGTTTGAATATATAGCGGATAAAATACAGAGTAAAGATTTAATAAAGCAATGCAGCTTTTCGATGACTGATTTTTTCTTTTAAAATCCTGAAAAACCTGGAGCGTTCCCGTTCACTTACTGAACTGATCAACGTAGATCGCTTCATGAGGTTGGTAATATGTTTATACATATTTTCCGTAAATACAGGATCCCTCGTTGCCATGTAATTGATAGTACTGTGTGTAATCATGGTTGTTTTAACGCCGTCAAGCACTACCAGTATATTGTTATCACCAAGAAACACTTCGTTGAAGTACATTTTAAATTCGCCCAGTGCCTGGCGGCTCTTATCGTCATATTTAAATTTATAACCACAGGCTGCCTGCTGTTCTAAATGATCAATTAATTTTTCCGTAGTTTCATATAAAACGAAAGCATCTTTATCAGACTCAAAAACACCGCTTGTTCTGTAGTATTCTATCTGGCGTATAATAATATTCAGGCTTTCCACATTCCACAATTCAACACTTGGGAGTTGATTATATAAATCAAGCACCTTTTGTTCTTCTAAAAACATTTCTTGCGGGTAGTCTTCAAAACGAAACTTTCGGTGTTTAAATTCAGGAAACTGCAGGTAAGTTTTCAGCCAGAAAAAACGCTTAAATGCTGCGATTTCCCTGAAATGAAAATGGTGGAAAATGGGCATGTCTTTACACAGGTAATACATCTCTTTTTCGCGAAAACTGTTGAAATAATTTAAATCCTTGATAACAGATTTCAGGTAGGCATCAAACCGGAATGTTTTACTATCCACCAAATTGCCATAAAATAAAAAGGCGCCGGATTGTATATTCATCAACTGATCCAGCGATATGTGATAATATGTGCAGAGTTTATACAATTCGTCCAGCGAAATATTTTTTTCATTACGCATGCGCCTGTAAGCACTATCGGTACTGATGGCCAATACTTTTGCAATTTCCTCCGCTGCAGACATTTGCGGCCCTATTTTACTTTTCACTATGTTGAAAATCATTTGTTGAAGATCACCGCTTTCCATACACAATAGTATAGGTTATACATTTACGATCCTGTCTTTAATCTTAGCTGCCAGGATATTGAAAAAAATATTTCGCTGCTTTTCACTGGTTTCGCTGATTTGTGTGGAGCGACGGATGAGATTTTCCATTTCCCGGTATGTATCATTGCAAAATTTTTCGTCTCGTGTTACCATATAATTAAGCACATCATAGTTAAGGTACACGGTTTTTGTAGCATCTGTAAGTACCACAATGGCATTATCGCCCAACACAATGCGGTTATAAAAAAAACGAAGGTTTGGTTTTTTCAGCGATGGATTTTCGCCGGGAAAAAATTTGGTGCCGTTTTCCACTTCTTCCTTTAAATGATAAAGTGTTTCCAACACCGACTCATACACTGTTTTGATGTCGCTGGCCGATGAAAAATAACCGGCCTCTTTGTAATATTCCACCTGGAAAATAATGCTGTTAACTGCTTCCGTATTCCAGATTTCCGTGGAAGGAATGCGCTTATAGGTTTTAGTCATATCCTCTGAAAGCGCAATGACTGACTCTGTGAGGCAACCGGGATCAAATGCCCTGGTAACAAAATCCGGGTGCTGAACAATGGATTTATTCCAGAAAAAATAACGAAAGGCAAAAAATGGCCGTGAGACCATATTGGCAAAAATGTGCAGGTCTTTAGTAAGAAAAATGATCTCTTTGTGCGTAAAGCTTTCAATAAGTTTCAGCTGTTGCAAAAGGCCCTGAAGATAGGTATCAAAACTATAGTTTTGATTATGAATCCGGGTGGTGTGAAACAGCGTAGAATCGGAACTTACCTGCAAAATCTGATCTAGCGAGATATGAAAATGAGTACAAAGATTGCGTGCCTCTTCCAATACAAGAGGCGTTTCCCCTCGAATCCGGCGATAGGCACTATCGGAGCTTACATGAAGTGTTTCTGCCACAGCATCCACCAGCGATATATGAGATGGAAGCAATTCTTTGATGCGCTGAAACAAAAAATCCTGTGCCTGGTAGGAGGCCATAGTTGGTCGGGTGATGGGTGTTTGCAAAAACTGCAAAAGTCAACCTGCTCATAGGAAAGTTAATCTAATTTATTGTAAACAACAATCCCTTCTCGAACCTGGAACACGGGCACCAGCATACCACAAAGAACCGGATAAAAGGGTTTTTCTCATGATCAAAGGTTTATGATCCCGGTTGCAAAAACTGCAAACCGGGAATCCATTTACGCAAAATTCAATTATAAAACGGCTTGCTGCGATGGTAGGTTTATGCGACAAAACCAACCATCATGAAATCAGCAACACATTTGCACAAAGTAGCAGTACGTACAAAAGAGCAGTTTTTCGAAAAAGCAATTGCTTCATCTATAACAATTATTACGTCAGCCTTTCACTTTGTTACCGGATGCGATTGAGCGAATAAATTTTTACATCATTTTTTAATCAAAAAAAATTTCAGTATGAAAAAGAAGTATTTTTTGCTTGCACTAAGTTTTGGCGGCCTGACCATTGGAATGATCAATGGCTGCAAAAAGGATTCTCCCGTGAATATTACGCACATCGGAACCACAATTCCGTTCACTGAAGAATTTACTGACTTTTATGGATTATCAGGAAAGGGCTGGGTTGTTAAAGATAATACCGGATTAAATAATTCAAATGCGTATGCTCAGTGGGACCAGGGCCTATTTGGTTATGATAAAGGAGGCGTTTGGTATGGATTCACCGCATATTCCTATACAAACTTCGAAGGGGAATTTGCGTACTCCTCTCTATCGGCAGAACAGGCCACGCAATCTATAAGCAGCTGGTTGATTACCCCGGTTCTCTCTGTAAAAAACGGAGATAAGATTTCATTTTATGCACGCGGGGACACAACAGGTGTTTTCACTGACCGCATGCAGGTGCTGATGAATAAATCATCCTCTTCGAACGTGGGGAATTCAATCACCTCGACCGGCAGTTTCAATACTGTTCTGCTTGATATTAATTCGACCCAGGCACCCGGCGGGTTTCCTACAACATGGACAAAATATGAATACAGCTTTTCAGGCATATCCGGAAACATCGATACAAGAATTGCATTCAGGCATTTTGTAAAAAATCCGGGCAACGCAAGAGGTGTTGGTATAGACCAATTCAAATTTGAAGTGAACTAATTGTATCATATTAAAAAGAAAACTGGCGATGAAAACATTCATAACTATACTTCTCGCTTTTTGCGCTTCCTATGCCTGTGGGGTTATCGTATCAAAAGGCTATATAAAACAGGCTGGTAAAAAACAGCTGCCTGATGCTTACAAAATGATTGAGGAAGGCCAAACAAAATTGGAGGAAGGTGATCTTGTAGTTCGGCTTAACGAGGATCCGGCCAGCCGGTATATTAAAAATTTCAACCGGTATGATAAGCGTTATTCACATGCGGGTATTGTGCTATTTGAAAACGGGTACCCGTATATATTTCACATCGTAAATGGAGAAGAAAACCCCGGTGAAAGGCTGAGGAAAGATTCACTGAAACAGTTTTGCAGTCCACGGTTTAATAAAGCTTTCGGTATTTTTCGCTATAACATGAAACCGGATGAAATCAGACGACTAAAAGATCTTATTCATTGCTGGTATGTTAAAGGAATTCAGTTTGATGCCGCATTTGATCTCACCACAGATGACAGGATGTACTGTTCGGAGATGGTCAGCAAGGCACTTGCCAGCGCCACCAACAACAGAATACTGATCAAAGCCACAGCTTTAACAACAGCAGAAGCCTTTGCCTTTTCCGCATATTCACATATGCCTTTCCTGTATACAAGTGAGCTGAAAGTTATCGCAATAGATGATCTGTACAGGAATCCATTTTGCCATTTAATAAAGAATTATGACTACAAACAATAATTACGGAATAATCAAAATAGGATACCCAAAGCCTGGCTATAAGCGCTGCGTATTGATCAAAAATCTTAATAACACGACCAACTGAAGAATCTTAAGAGAATTTAAGTATTGAATGAACACTGTTGCTCGTGGGAGCAACAGTGTTTTCCCGTGCAATGGATACCGCCATTGAAAATGGAAAAAAGACTTACAAAGGGAGATATTTTGTACCCCGGTCTTTGGTTCTGGACACCGCTTACTGGTCAGGCGTTTCACTTGGATACACATTTAAATTTTATTGATTTTGCCTTACAAATGGGGCCATACATTTCTATATGCAGCCTTTTGTTTTCCCCATCCACATCCCGTAATTTTGTCCGCTTTTACTTATGTATCAGCCAATAAATTTTTGAATTCTTAGCAATGCAAACGCAAAATCTATCAGAGCAGGAACTGCTGCGCAGGGAAAAACTGGCCGAACTGATTATGCTGGGTATTGAGCCTTACCCGGCTGCATTATATCCTGTTAATAATTATTCTGAACGTATTAAAGAACAGTTTTCTGAAGAAAATAAAGACGCTTTTTCCGATGTGTGCGTTGCCGGCCGCATAATGAGTGTGCGGGATATGGGAAAAGCCAATTTTGCCGTTATCCAGGATGCGCATGGGAAAATTCAGCTTTACATACGCCGTGATGATATTTGCCCCGGAGAGGACAAAACTCTCTACGATATCGTTTGGAAAAAGCTCATGGACATAGGTGATTTTATTGGTGTGAGAGGTTTTGTATTTAAAACCAAAACCGGTGAAACCTCCATTCATGTGAAAGAGCTGACGATCCTGGCGAAATCGCTAAAACCCCTGCCGGTGGTGAAGGAAGCAGAAGGACAAACATTTGACGCCGTTACAGACCCGGAATTTAAATACCGCCAGCGTTATGCTGATTTAATCATTAACCCGCAGGTAAAGGAAACTTTTATTAAACGAACAAAACTGGTCAACGCCATCCGCGAATTTTTAAACAATCGTGGTGCCCTGGAAGTGGAAACACCGGTATTGCAAAGTATTCCCGGAGGCGCCACCGCCAGGCCATTCATCACGCACCATAATGCCCTGGATATACCCATGTACCTGCGCATTGCCAACGAGCTGTACCTGAAGCGGCTGATTGTTGGCGGGTTTGACTGGGTATATGAATTCAGCCGCAATTTTCGCAACGAAGGGATGGACCGCACGCACAACCCGGAGTTTACTATCCTGGAATTTTATGTTGCCTACAAAGATTACCTGTGGATGATGGAAACCACTGAACAGCTGCTGGAACATGCAGCCATTGCCGTGAATGGTTCCACCAAAGCCGTGGTAAACGGGAAAGAAATTGATTTCAAAGCACCATACCGGCGGGTAACCATGTTCGAAGCGATTAAAGAGCACACCGGTTTTGATATTTCAAAAATGAACGAAGAACAGTTGCGGGATATATGTAAACAATTACATATCCAGGTGGACAACACGATGGGAAAAGGCAAACTGATTGATGAAATATTCAGCGAGAAATGTGAACAGCACTACATACAACCCACATTCATCACTGATTATCCCGTGGAGATGAGTCCACTAACAAAAAAGCACCGCGATAAAGACGGGCTCGTTGAACGATTTGAATTAATGATCAATGGGAAAGAGATTGCAAATGCCTACAGCGAACTGAATGACCCGCTTGACCAGCGTGAGCGGTTTGAAGAGCAGGTACGCCTGATGGAACGCGGCGATGAAGAAGCGATGTTTATTGATTACGATTTCCTGCGGGCACTGGAGTACGGTATGCCGCCCACCTCAGGAATTGGTTTCGGTATCGACCGTATTTGTATGCTGCTGCTTAATCAGCCCTCTATCCAGGATGTATTACTATTTCCCATGATGCGGCCGGAAAGAAAAGAAGAACAGGAATAAAATCTTCAATACTTTTTATCATTACAAAAAGCCGCAGCCTGAACCTGCGGTTTTTTTAATCAACAAACAAGTCCTTGTACAGGCTGGCACCAGGCACTACGGAATAGTGAGTAAGATCATGAATACCCTCAGCCGATAACACATCCTCATCGATAAAACAATGGCCGGTACACACTGCAGACGGTTTACTGAAAATGATACTGGCAGCATCAGCCATGATAGCCGGGGTACGGCTCATCTTAGCCAGCGCTTCGCCACCCAGCAGGTTTCGTACTGCAGCCGTATCAATCGTTGTTTTCGGCCATAGAGCGTTGGAAGCAATACGATATTTTTTCAGTTCGGCAGACCAGCCAATGGCCATCATGCTCATGTTAAACTTAGAAAGTGTATAAGCGAGGTGGTTTGCATACCATTTTGTCGCCAATGATATAGGGGGCGACAGTGTAAGAATGTGCGGGTTTTCGGCTTTTTTTAAATACGGGATACAGGATTTTGTTACAAAAAAAGTTCCGCGTACATTGATGTCGTGTATCAGGTCAAATTTCTTTGGCTCTGTATCCTCCGTGGTAGTTAATGAAATGGCAGATGCATTATTAACCAGTATATCGATTCCACCAAACCTGCTAATTGCTTTTTCCACTGCATCCTGTATCTGATCTTCGAAGCGTATGTCACACTGCACAGGTAATGCCTGACCACCCGCTTTTTCTATTTCTGCTGCCGCAGAAAAAATAGTTCCGCCCAGTTTGCTGTTTTCTTCAACCGATTTTGCTGCCACCACCACATTGGCACCCTGGCCGGCCAGCCGCAGGGCAATCGCTTTGCCGATGCCCCGGCTGGCGCCGGTAATAAATACAGTTTTGTTTTTGAACAACATAGCAATGATTTAAGACCATGAAGATATGGAAAGGACGGGCTAAAAACAGCAAGAATAGTTCGTAAGTCTACGTACTAGCCCGTATTTTCAGTACAGGTAGAATTGGTTAATTATGCGCTGGTGCTAAAGAAATGTGAAGATTATTTTTGTTAAAGAAGTTGATGGCAAGGATAAAAAATTCAATATCCTGATCCTTGTAAAACCTGGTCCTGAAATAGTTCTGAATCCTGGAAAAACCGATGACTATCCAAGCCGTTAACTTTTTGCCTATGAAAGCACCAAGTCCCGTTGGAGTCCGTATCCGTTTGAAAAACACCGCCTGAAGGTTTTATAAGATCCATGCCTTAAAAAAACCAACTGGTTAATGGCAATGAACCTGAAAGGTATTACAAAAGAGGCCGCTAAAAAAAGCGACCTCTTTTTTATTCGATGGATTAACCGAAAATGGCATTAATATTCAGGCAGTACCGGCTTGCTCTGTACAATCGCGTCAATCCTACTCATAACTTCATCCGTTAGTTTAGGTAACACATCCAGCGCTTTAAGATTTTCTATGAGCTGTTCTTTTTTGGTGGCTCCCAGAATCGCTGTTGATACATGCGGATTCCTGATGCACCAGGCAATGGCAAGCGCCGGCATGGAAACGGCTAATTCTTTCGCAAGAGCAGATAACTGTTTTACTTTTTCTAGAAGCCCTTCTTTGATCCAACGGTCTTTCAGCCACTCAAAGCCTTGTATAGCAAAACGACTATCCTCCGGAATACCATCATTGTATTTTCCGCTTAGCAAACCCGAAGCCAGCGGACTCCAGATAGTGGTGCCCATACCTACAGTATTAAATACCATCAGGAATTCATTTTCCATTTTGTGCCTTTCAAAAAGATTGTATTGCGGCTGCTCCACGGATGGGCCAATCAGTCCATATTGATGGGCCACGCGGTGCGCCTCCATAATTTCCACGCCACTCCATTCACTGGTACCCCAGTATAATATTTTTCCCTGTTGTATCAGGTGATGCATGGTCCACACCACCTCTTCAATCGGTACACTTTTATCCGGCCTGTGGCAGAAATACAAATCGAGGTAATCGAGCTGCAGCCGTTGCAGCGCTTCGTGGCAGGCTTCCACGATATGTTTCCGGCTCAGCCCTGTTTGATTAGGTCTGTTCTGCTTCCCGCGCCAGCCCCAGAATACTTTACTGCTCACGGTATACGATGTACGGTCCCATTGCTTATTCTTCAGTACACGGCCCATCATTTTTTCACTCTCTCCCAGTGCATACACTTCCGCATTATCAAAAAAATTAATGCCGTTGTCATATGCTATCCCCATCAGTTCATCAGCTGCTTTGTCATCGATCTGCTTGTGAAAACTGACCCAGCTGCCAAAGGAAAGAACGCTTAACTGCAGGCCGCTTTTGCCCATTTTCCTGTATTCCATAAATAATGCTTTTTAAAAAGTAAATAAATAACCTTATCTGGTAATGGTAACGAAGAAAAAGTGAAATAGTTTATTGGGGGATTCCGCTGTCAGAAACCAGTACCGTCCCGGTTGGCTCTTTAAAAATAACATCCCTGAAATCCTGGGAAGCTTCCAGGCCTTTACCTCCGTAAATATGTTTGTCTTTTGTATGCAGCTGGGCATACTTATCGGTATAAAACTTTTGCTGGTTTTGATCCCACCACAATTCGGGACATTTTAACGTATCGCCCTTGATATTGATCGCCACTACGCTGTCCCGCAGGTACACTTTATTTAAATTTTCAAAATACTTTCCATACTTCGCATCAAGCCAGCTTTCTATCTGGGTGCTGTCGTTATAAAAATCCACGTGCAGTGAGTGTGGAAACTCTGCATAAACCGTATCAGATTCGTACCGGTACATCAGGGGAGCCGTAAGCTTTGCTTTCATCACACCAGACTGGCTCAGGTAACTCACTATATCTTTTCCCTCTTCTACCATTACCTTGTTCTTACTCCAGTCCTCAATCATTTTTGGATCGTTTTCGCAACCCAAAACAAAAAAGCAGCCGGTTGCCACAACCGCTGCTTTTATAAAATGAAGTGTTATTGAATGCTTGCGATCAGTCATATTTTCGTTTTCCAAACCAAAGGTCGCTTAAATTCAGACCAACAGAAAAACGGAAAAGATTTTCTTTTAATAAGTTATTGTTATTGCCCCGTTTCAGGTATTCAAAAGCCAGGTTCAGCATAGTGAACTGCCCGGGGGCCTGCCTGTTATAATTTGTTACCGGCAACCCTACACCGAAGGAAACACCAAACTGTGAAATGTTGCTCCCCACATGAATATAATCGGGACCAAACACAAGCCCTGCCCGGTAGGCAACATTGCTAAAATAGTTTTTCTTTGGCGCAGGCATTAACTGGCCACCGATATGAAGTTCCCAGTTATCCCTGACTGAATCAATGGTATTATAAAATCGGTAATTGCTCCACTTGTTTTGCACAAGATCCACGCCAAACAACCATCCCCCAAGATTGTCTTCCTGTCTTCTTTCAAACGTAATACCGACACCGTAATGTGCAGGGTAAACAATTTTGCCTTTAATATCCTTTTGCGAGTACACGCTGTCTAGCGTAACATCTGCGCCACTGGAGTTCCTGACGAAAGTTTCCCGGATAATATCCTGCGAGGCGTTTAGCTTCTGTTCCATGTTGCCATAGGCGCCGAGTGTAAGGGTAGTTGTTTTGTTTAAATTGATTTTATACTGGAGGCCCGCAGAAAAGAAAATACTGCCAAAAGAGGTTTTGGTCTCGTAATTACCTTCTTTATAATTGGTAGAATCGTTAAATAGTCCTCTTTTAGAACTGAAGTCTTTACGGCCAAACAGGTAGCCCATATTCACGCCAAGGCTCAGGTTTTTGATGGCAAAGCCGGTGCCGATGGTTGGAAGAAACGCTCCTCCGTCCCCGGTGAATTGAGTCAGAGCGCTATCGATCGGCAAATGACTGTTAGGATCTGTCAGCACTTCCTGCTGATTGATTTTATAATAAATCCTTGATACAGGCCGGATACCAAAACTTAAGCCCCAGTTTTTCTTCAAGGGAATACCTACCTGCACATAAGAAAAATAACCATCGCCAGAGGTGAATTTATCCGGTTGCGTGCCTTCCCGCAAAGTGCGGTTGCTAAAATCGATACCGGCATCAAGAATCACCCGGCCGGAGATTGTGTTTTTAGACCTGGCTTCCTGGTAAAGCTTGAACGTTGAGTAAGAGGCAGGATTTGTAAAATTGACAGATAACAAATCGTTGTAGGCCGCTGAAATACCTCCCATAGCCCTGTTCACCACGTTCGTGGAAGGTGTTAAAGTACCAATCCCATAGCGGGAGTAGGGAGAGTTGTCCTGGGCCTGAACCCGTGACAGAGAAACACTCGCAATAAGACTCAAAAGCAGTAAGTTGATTGACCCGTGACCAATTCCTAACGCCTTGATTTTCTTAAGGGTTATTGACTTCGCTAATAGCATACAAACCTTTAAAGATTAAATCGGGGTCTGCAAATATCTTACTTTTAAGGTGCGGTGCCAAATGCGCTATATCACCCCCGGTTAAAAGCACGTTAAAGTTGCTGAACTTTTGCCGGTAGGCTTCCACAAAACCATCTATTTCATTGGCCATTCCCATCACCACTCCCGACAAGATATTTGTTGCCGTATCATACCCAATCAGTGGCACGTTACTGTCAGCTTTTATCAGTGGCAGTTTTGCTGTAAACTGGTTCAGGGATTTTAGACGCATTTCCAGACCCGGTGAAATAGCGCCGCCCAGAAATTCGTGGTATTTATTGATAAAATTGTAAGTAATACAGGTGCCCATACCGATTATCAGGTTGTGCTGTTGCGGGTAGTAATACACGGCCGCTGCTGCCAGCGCCAGCCGGTCGGCGCCAATGGTTTCCGGTTTGCCAACAGGTGTTGTAAAAGCCAGCTTTGTCTGATAAGTGAGTTTATGAAATATGGTTTGCTGCGCCAGTAACTGTTCAAGTGCAGGATTGTGATTGATGACTGATGAAAGAATGGTTTTAACCGGGCGGTACTGTGACAGTAACTTTTCAATCGTTTCAGGAGAGTCATTTTCCAGTACAATGATTTCCCGGATTTGAGCTGCAGCAAAAACAGCTGCTTTTAACCGGGTGTTTCCAAAATCAAAGCAAAGTGTTACTGCCATTGGTGATTCGTTCCGGATTTGATAAAAAGAGCGAAGCTACGCGTTAAAATCGAAGCCTGTAAGATTTTTAAAATGGCCGTTGAGTTTGATTTTTTCTTTCAGCAGCTCCATTTCCGCCACCATGGGCAGTACTTTTGTGAGGTGTCTTTTCAAATATTCCTGCCGCTGCCGTTCATCCATCAGTCCGAGTAATTCGTATTCCTCCTCCAGCGAAAAGCCAACGTGATGGGCAATATCATAAGCCTTCAGCTCTTCATCCGATTTTTTAAAATTTTTTGTAACGTGCAGTAATTTATGCAGTTCCCGTACGCTGTTCATCACCCGCCGCATTACGTCCGGGTTTCCCTGTTCGTAATTTTCCGGGTAATTTACAATGGCGCCGCTGTATAATTTATCGGGTATTTCTTTGATAATTTCCAATATTCGAAACACTTTCAATCCGCGGGATTTGATATCCATTTCACCATTATCGTACAATTTGGTTATCTCTACAATCTCTGCAAGTGACCCGTAATCCTGCACCCGGTTTTCAATAACAGTCGGTATGCCAAACGGTTTGGAAGCAGCCTGGCACTCCGTAATCAGTTGTTTATACCTTGGCTCAAAAATATGCAGGTTGAAATCTTCGCCCGGATACACTACAATGCCCAGCGGAAATATTGGAATGAAGTTTGTCATACAGCTGTAATGTTAATTATTTTCAAAATAAACTGATTATTTTTTTGCGCACAATTGAACGGCGATTATACCGTTAATTTTATACCCAGAAAGATCTAGTTTGCTTTATGCGTCCTTTATCCGTTGCTATTATCACGTATAACGAAGAAAGCAATATTGAACGGTGTCTCAGTTCTGTAGCCGGTCTCGCCGATGAAATCGTTGTGGTAGACTCGTTTTCAACAGACCGCACCCGCGACATCTGCGAAAAATACAATGTGACATTCGTACAACATCGTTTCGAAGGATATATCGAACAAAAGAATTTTGCCCTGGCACAAACAACACATGATTTTGTGTTATTGCTCGATGCCGATGAAGCCTTGAGTCCGCAATTGTTCAATACTGTTTCAGCACAAAAAGAAAACGACTTTCCGTATGTAGCCTACAGCATGAACCGATGCACCAATTATTGCGGAAAATTTATCCGCCACGGGTTGTGGTATCCCGACAGGAAACTGCGCCTGTTTAATAAGCAGTACGGACGCTGGGGCGGGATAAATCCCCACGATAAAATAGAACTGCAGGCGGCTTATCCCGTAAAATGGTTGAAGGGGGATCTTTTTCATTATTCATACAATTCTGTGGAGGAGCACGCTGCACAAAATGAACGATTCAGTACAATTTCCGCTGACGCCCTTTACCGGCAGGGTAAAAAAAATGGCCTGGTAAAACTTATGTTCAGCCCGCTCTGGGCATTCCTGAACGGCTATTTGTTCCGTTTAGGATTCCTGGACGGTTATGCTGGATGGGTCGTTGCCGTTAAGACAGCCCAACTGACCTATTTAAAATACAGGAAACTACAACTCAGGTATTTTGCCAATAAAGCAAAAAGTTGAGAAGGTACGTGTATCCTTAAAAATAAAAATTGCTCCGGTCATTCCGCAATCACTAATTTGCTCCAGTATTTTATAACTTCATCCCTTTCCATTCAATGTGGCAGGAGTTGTACCAAAAAGTTTTGCAGGGCGAAACACGCAGTATTGCCCGGTGTATTTCATTCATTGAAAATGAATATGCCGGATACGAGCAGTTATTACAGCTGCTTCCCGCCAACAGCACAGCTAAAATTATCGGCATTACAGGACCACCGGGCGCCGGCAAAAGCACCATCACAGATGCATTAACAGGCGAACTGGCTGGCCGGCAAAAGCGGGTGGCTATATTGTGTGTGGATCCTTCCTCGCCGTTTAACCTTGGCGCCTTGCTGGGCGACCGTATCCGTATGAGCGAGTGGTACACACACCCGTCTGTCTTTATCCGTTCCCTGGCCAGCCGCGGTTCCATGGGTGGTCTCCATCCAAAAATTATTGAAATTACCGACTTGCTGAAAGCTGCGCCGTTTGACTACATTATTATTGAAACAGTGGGCGTAGGCCAGAGCGAAATTGAAATTACCGGCCTGGCAGATACAACGGTTGTAGTATTGGTGCCGGAAGCCGGTGATGAAATTCAAACCATGAAAGCCGGTTTGATGGAAATAGCCGATGTCTTTGTCGTTAACAAAAGTGACCGGCCCGATGCAGACTTATTTGTAAAAAACCTGCGCCTCATGCTGGCCCCTACATTTACGAAACATTACCGTGAAATACCCGTTATTAAAACAGTGGCTTCACAAAAACAGGGTATTCAGGAATTACTCAATTGCCTTTTGCATGACTTAAAAAAACAACACCTGCCCGCTAATAAACACTGGCTGCTGGCGGAAAAAGCCTGGCAATTAATTATCAGCCGGCGGATGAAAGACATCGACAAAACAGAACTAAAAGAAAAAATTGAAAGCGCCATAAAAAAAGGAGATTTCAATCTATATTCATTTATTAAAAATTATTAACGAATAAAGCCTTTAAATTAAAAACATTACTATGGATATAATTCCCAACGAAAACTTACCCCGCATAGCTGCCTGTGAACCTGCCATCGTAAAAACCGAACCAGGCAAAGTGTATTCCTGGTGCTCCTGCGGATTAAGCGAAAAGCAACCTTTTTGCGACAGCAAACACAAAAACATTGATAGCATGCCCTACAAAAGTGTCAAAGTACAGTTTGACCAGGAAGAAGAGATTTGGTTTTGCCAGTGCAAGCAAACGAAGACCCCACCTTTTTGTGACGACAGCCACAAAAAAATAAACCGCTGAGATATTCAAATCAGCGGTTCATACGAAATTATTTCAGCATTAGTGTCAGCGGTTATTTTTCCACCAGCGGTAGCTTACATAGCCGGCAATAGCAAACGGTGTGAAAGCCAGGTACAAAATTCCCGAGTTTAATCCTTTGGCGGGCTTTTCACCCAACTGCTGGGCTGTTCTTGTACAAATGGAACATTGTGCAAAAACAGCGTTTCCTGCACAGGAAAAAAATACAATCAGCGCTATCAGCATTATCTTTTTCATATCACCAGAATGAGATATAAAATTACAACATATCAGGCAAACGAAAGTTTACGGTGGTAAAGGCAATAAACCGGAAACCAGGCTAGACAGCCTCCGCACTCATGCGCTTGCTTTGTTTTTTCCGTTCTTCTTCGTCCAGTATTACCTTACGCATCCGGATAAAATGAGGCGTCACCTCAATACATTCGTCCTGCTGGATATATTCCATACATTCTTCCAGCGTCATCAGCGTTTTCGGAGCAATGTTGGTAGCGGCATCACTCCCGCTGGCCCGCATATTGGTCAGTTTTTTTCCTTCAATTACATTCACCACCAGGTCGCCCGGTTTTATATGTTCCGCTACGATCTGTCCTGCATACACCTCTTCGCCCGGGTCTACAAAAAAGGTACCCCGATCTTGTAATTTATCAATGGAATAACCCGTTGTGGTACCGCTTTGCTTAGCCAGCAGCACCCCATTGTTCCTGCCGGGAATGGGTCCCTTCCAGGGTTTATATTCTGTAAAGCGGTGAGCCATGACTGCTTCGCCGGTAGTGGCTGTGAGCATCTGCGTACGCAGCCCGATCAGGCCCCTGGAGGGAATCTCAAACTCAAGGTGCTGCATTTCTCCTTTGGTCTCCATCACATGCATTTCACCTTTGCGGCGTGTCACCAGGTCGATTACTTTACTGGCAAATTCTTGCGGCACATCTACCACCAGGTTTTCATACGGTTCACATTTTGTGCCGTTGATTTCTTTCACAATCACCTGTGGCTGGCCCACTGTCAGTTCATACCCTTCCCGGCGCATCGTTTCAATTAAAATGCCCAGGTGCAAAATACCACGGCCATACACCATAAATGCATCACCGTTATCCGTATCCTGTACACGCAGCGCCAGGTTTTTTTCCGTTTCTTTCATCAGCCTGTCGCGGAGGTGCCGGGATGTAACAAATTTTCCATCACGGCCAAAAAAGGGTGAGTTGTTAATACTAAAGGTCATGTTCATCGTGGGCTCATCCACGCTGATGACGGGTAATGCTTCCGGGTTTTCAAAGTCGGCAATGGTATCCCCGATATTGAAATCCTCGATACCCACTACAGCACAAAGATCGCCGGCCAGCACTTCTGTTACTTTTTTCTTTCCCATTCCTTCAAAAACATACAGCTCACGTACCCTAGTTTTTCGAACAGTTCCATCGGCCTGCACCAGAGAGACGGGCTGGTTTTCTTTCAGGCTGCCGCGACTGACTTTTCCAATGGCAATTCGCCCCAGGAAAGAAGAGTAATCCAGTGAAGTGATCTGCATTTGCAGCGTTCCTTCGCTGACGCTGGGTGGCGGCACATGTTTTAGAATACCATCCAGTAAAGGCTCAATATTGTCAATCGGAGTCAGCGAATCATTGAACCAGCCGTTTTTACCCGAACCGTAATAGGTGGGAAAATTCAGTTGTTCTTCCGTGGCATCCAGGTTAAAAAACAATTCAAATACCGCATCATGCACTTCATCGGGCCGGCAATTTGGCTTATCTACTTTATTGATGACGACAATCGGGTGCAGGTTCAGTTGCAGTGCTTTTTGCAATACAAAGCGGGTTTGCGGCATTGGCCCTTCAAACGCGTCTACCAGCAAAATCACCCCGTCTGCCATTTTCAGCACCCGCTCTACTTCACCGCCAAAATCGGCGTGGCCCGGTGTGTCAATCACGTTAATTTTAATGCCTTTGTATTCTACTGCTGCATTTTTGCTGAAAATGGTAATACCACGTTCCCTTTCCAGGTCATTATTATCCATAATCAACTCACCGGTTTCCTGGTTATCACGAAACACTTTTGTGGTGTGCAGTATTTTATCAACCAGGGTGGTTTTTCCGTGGTCAACGTGAGCGATGATGGCGATATTTCTGATATCCATACACTGACTCCTGTGAGGAGTTTTTTATTTAGCCATTGTATGATGCCCTGATCCTTCACGCAACGGCATTGAAAAACGAAATAATTTACCGTTTTGCCGCTTCAGGGGGTGCTTTGCAAAACGGTCGGCAAAGGTACAGCTTTAAACTGGGGGCAACAAACGAATCCAGAAGTTTAATATTCTCCTAAACTGTTTGAAAAGAACCTTTTATAAATTTTTATCGAATCAAATTCCGGATTAAAATGCTTTTCAAGTAGTTTTAAAAAAAAATTCCGGATGCGGGCTTTACGAATCTGCTGTTCTGTTTTGCTGGTTTTGATTCTCATTTACTGGATGGGGCCGAAACCCGCCCACCCGCAGTACCGGAAATTTATCCCTGACCTTCCGGATGAGCCGGCACAACTGGAAGATTTTGTAGCCAATGAAGAAGCTGGTCACAAGGTCAAACCCGGCAACCAGGCAAAAATTGTCTGGTTCAACGACTCCCTGAAAAATCAGACCGATTATGCCGTTGTATACCTGCATGGATTCTCGGCCAGCCACGAAGAAGGCAATCCTGTACACGTGGATTTTGCAAAAAAATTCGGCTGCAATCTTTACTTATCCAGGCTGGCTGAACACGGAATTGATACCACAGAGCCAATGGTGAACCTGACGGCTGACAAACTCTGGAATTCTGCCAAGGAAGCCTATGCCGTCGGTACCAAACTCGGCAAAAAGGTTATCCTGTTATCCACGTCCACCGGCGGCACCCTGGCCCTCAAACTGGCTTCGGAATACCCGGACATTGCCGGTATTATTTTACTTTCTCCCAATATAGAAATCAATGACCCGAATGCCTGGCTACTGAATAATCCCTGGGGACTTCAGATTGCTCACCTGGTAAAAGGGAAGTACAATATTGCAGCGGATACCACCGCTATCTATAAAAAATACTGGTACAGCAAATACAGGATGGAAGCTGCGGTGGAGCTGGAAGAACTGCTGGAAACCAGCATGAAATCTTCCGTATTTGAAAAAGTAAAACAGCCCGTTTTGCTGCTGTATTACTATAAAGATGAAGACCACCAGGATCCGGTGGTGAAGGTTTCCGCCATGCAAAGAATGTTTCGCGAGCTGGGTACGCCCGATAGCCTGAAAAGGGCAGAGGCTATCCCGAATGCCGGTGATCATGTTATTGGCAGCTACATCAAGTCTAAAGACGTGGAAACGGTAACGGATGAATGCGACCGTTTTGCCGAACAAATTTTACACCTTACCCCTGTTCACGACTAATTATACCCGCACATATATTTTACGCTTATCCAGGATATAGCCGATCAGCCAGCAAAACAGCATGAAACTGACGGCAAACAGGAATGAGCCAAAATACATACCCGCATGCTTATATATATTCTGGAACAGCCAGGAATACAACGTTTGGTGCTTTTCGCCAATGCCGATAAAATAAAGCATGGTGGCGCCCAGTTCCGACAGCAGGTAAATGAACAGCGGATTCTTTCCAAACACCTCGAAGAAATAGCCCCATTTGCGTTTCTGCAGGAAATCGGTTATATAAATCAAGGCGGCGAGAATGATGCAGTCAATGCCTACGGTGATCAGCACAAAGCTGCCGGTCCATAATTTTTTATTGATCGGAAAAAACCAGTCCCAGCACAGGGCCAGTACCACCGATAAAGCCCCAACCAATAACAGCTTGGTTAATCCTTCATAGTCTTTTCCTTTTTCCTGTATCCATTTACCGGCAAAAAAACCAAAGGTAACATTGGCAATCGCAGGCATTGTGCTTAAAACACCTTCCGGATCAAAAGCCACTCCCTCGCCGTGATAAAGATGACTGGGACCGAATAACCACAAGTCCAGCCGGGTACCCGCATTGGTAAGCATGTTGTAGGGATCGTTCGGATCGCCCAGCAATAACAATATCCCCCAGTACAGCAGGAGCAACAACACAGAAATGGTGAATACCTGGCGCGGCTTTAGGTAATAAATCATTAACGAAGCAAAACAATAACCCAGCGCAATCCGCTGCAATACCCCCATAATGCGGGTATGGCTGAACGGGTTGCCCACCAGCTGATGCTGCGCATTATAGTACACAAAAGGGAACCAGTACATTAAAAACCCCAAGAGGAAAATAATAACTGTTCGCTTAAAAATTTTTGTAAGCACCTGGGCCTGGGAAAGGCCGGCCCATTTGCGCATAACAAAACTCATGGCATTACCTACGGCAAACATAAACGACGGGAAAACAAGATCTGTTGGCGTAAAGCCATTCCAGTTAGCATGTTCAAGCGGCGGATACGTGGTAGGTCCGTTGCCTGGTGTGTTGACAATGATCATAAAGCAAACCGTCATGCCGCGAAAAATATCAAGGGCAAGAAACCGCTGGGAAGAGGAAGCACTCATAAGCTGTGGGTTGTATTCCGAAAATTAAAAAAATTACCGACTATTTTTTGAATTTTTCAGGCGATAAGGTTAAAACCGGCGAATAATGCGCAGGATAAGGGTGAGCAGGAGACTAAAGATAATCATTGTGGTGATAGGAAAATAAAAACGGAAATTTTCTTTTTCTATCCGGATATCGCCGGGTAAACGCCCTATCCAATGAAGCTTATCATGAAAAAAATAAATGACAATTCCGGCAAGCAGGATAATGAAGCCGGCAGCCATTAGGTATTTTCCTGTTTCTGAATTCATAGTCCGAAAGTATGATGAGAAACCTGTTGAAGCAAGCCATTAATCAAGGTTCAGGATAACCCTGAGCTCGCATCCATGACCGGGTGATGAGATCACATCTACCTGGCCGTTAAAAAGGGCTGCCCTGGTGCGGATATTCTCCAGGCCTACACCGTCTTTTTTCTGTGACGTATCAAACCCGATGCCATCATCCTTAACAGAAAGAAGCAAACAGCCATCGCGTAGTGATAAATGCAGGAAAACTGTTTTCGCCTTCGCGTATTTCAAAATATTATTCAGTTGTTCCTGTACGATCCGGTAAACACTCAGTTTCAACTTACCCGAGAGCTCATCGTCATTCAACTCTTTATATTGTTTTAATACGGTCAGCTTTGCGGCGGGGCTGATATTTCGTATCAGCGTGTCAAGTTGCTCTGCCAGTGGCGTTTCATAAATGGCCGAAGGTATAAGGGCATGAGAAAGGTTTCGGATTTCCTGGATGGCATGATTGATCAGCTTATCTGTTTCAGCCAGGAATTTGTAATGGTCTGTTTGTGCATCCCCTTTTTTCACCAATCCCAGGTAAAGCCGGGAACTGGCCAGGATCTGGTTCACATTATCGTGTAATTCTCTTCCAATTTCTTCTCGCTCTTTTTCCTGTGCAGAAATCACAGCATCGGTTATGCGCAATTGCTGAATCCGGCGTTCATCCTCCAGCGTTTCTTCCAGGCGTAATCGTTCGGTAATGTTCTGACCATGCGACAGAACGACTCTACGGCCCTGGTACCAGATCAGGTTTTTCACAAAATCCATTTTCATTAATTCGCCTCTTTTATTACGATGGTTCCAAATGCCCCTGAAATAGATACGTTCCTGTTTCACGAACGACTCCGCTAACTCCTTGATAGCGGCAAAATCATCCGGATTCCTGTAATCAAGGACAGTCATCCGTTTAAACTCTTCCTTGCTATACCCGTATTCTTTTTCTGCTGTTTCATTCACTTCAATTATTTGCAGTGTTTCTGGGTCCCAGATTAAAATAGATGCGGGACTCAGATCAAACAGGCTCCGGTAACGTTCTTCGGAAGCTTTCAGCAGCTCTTCGTTTTGCTTCCGCTCGGTAACATCTGTTTCAATAGCAAAAAAATTCTGCAGTACACCTGCCGCATCAAAAATGGGCTGGCACTGAATCTGTATCCAGTACTTACGACCATCCTTGCTGTAATTAATAATCTCGACTTCAAAGGGTTTTTGTGCTCGGATCATTTCTCGCATAAATCGTACAGTGGCGAGATCGGTTTCCGGCCCTTGCAGTAACGCTCCAGGCTTTTTGTTAATCACTTCTTCAAAAGTGTATCCGGTAATAGTTGTAAACGAGTCATTTACCCAACTGATTACCCCTTCCGGGTTGGTGATAATTACAGCATTGATGGTTTCCCGGGCTATTAATGACAGTCTCCGCAGTTCGCGTTCAGCTACCAGTTTTTCTGTAATATCTCTTGAGTTGGCAACAATCCCATTCACAGCAGGATCACCCAGCAGGTTGGTAACTTCGCTTTCGATCCATCGCCACTGGCCCCAGGCATCCTGGAACCGGAACGGGCCAACTTTTATGGCCGACTTCGTTTGCATTTGACCAAATTCTTCCAATGTTCGCTGTAAATCTTCCGGATGTATAAAATCAAATGCATTTTTTCCGATAAAAAACTCGGGGGTTAAACCAAGCACCCGTGTGCTGGTAGGACTCACATAACTGTAATTGCCTTCCCTATCAAGTATGCCTATCAGGTCGGAGCCGCTTTGTACCAATGAACTTAACCGACGTTCATTGGAGGCAATCTGCTCAGCGGCATTTTTCCGTTCGGTCACATCTCTGAAAGTGCACACAATTCCTTTAACGTATTCGTCGTTTAGCAGGTTTAAAACAGTTTTTTCACACCAGCGGTAATGACCATCTATGTGGCTCACCCGCACTTCAAATGTTGGCTGGTCTTCCGGGTTTTCAATCACCTGGCCTACGTAGCTAAAGAATAATCCGATGTCATCGGGGTGTACAAAATCTTTCTCATTTTTACCGACACATTCGGTACTCTCATAACCAAGTACTGCTTTGATAGATGGGGTGCAATAAAGAATATTTCCGGCCGGATCAATCAGCACTTTCCCGTCGAGGCTGTTTTCAGAAATCACCCGGAAAAGTCGGTCCTGACGGTCCATTTCTTTCCGGAGCCGTGCACGTTCTATACTGTACAAAATAGCTTTTACCAGCAGGGAACTGTTAATGTCATCTTTCACCAGGTAATCTTCCGCACCCATTTTAACACTCTCTACCCCGTATTGCTCATTGCCAAAACCGGTTAATACTATAATTGGTATTTTATTGCTATAAGCGTGAACGATCCGCACACTGTCCAAGCCGTGGCTGTCAGGCAGCGAAAGGTCCAGCAGAATTACATCAAACTGATCCTGTTGCAAAACTTCTATAGCTTCTGAAAGTTTTACAGCCCGGGAAATCATAAAATTTTGCGCAGTGCCTGAAAGGTATTCCTGCACCAGCAGGTAATCCCCGGGGTTATCTTCTGTCAGAAGCACCTTGATTACAGAAGCATCAGACATATTAATTTTTTGGAGGCAGTTCTACAATACTGATCCAGAAATTTTCTATCGATTTCACCACTTCAATAAATTTTGTAAAATCCACCGGTTTAGTGATATAACAGTTTGCGTAGCCGGCATAAGATTCCTGGATGTCTTTTTCCGAGGAAGATGTGGTAAGCATCACAACAGGCAGTGTTTTAAACTGGTCGTTGGTTTTTATGTACGTCAATACTTCTTTTCCGTCAATTTTTGGCAGGTTAATGTCCAGCAATACCATGTCGGGCATTTCGGCGTCTTTATATTTTCCTTGCTTATTTAAAAACTTAATAGCCTCCTCCCCATCTTTTGTTACACTTACTTTGTTACGAAGTTTTACATCGTTAAATGCCTCAAGGGTTAACACGATGTCTCCTTCGTTATCTTCCACTAATAAAATGTGTACAGGCCTCATAAACAAACCATTAATGTTCTTCGTGGTAATAAATCCATGCCAAATTTCATTTTAAAGTAAGACGAAAACTTTAACATAGCAATATTATTTTTAATTTCATGAATAGTGTTTTTCCTTTATACATTTTTTACTTTAATCCAATCAGAAAATCCGGTTACTATTTGTGATAATACCCGGCTTGCTGAAACGCATAAACTTCGTTCAGGCCTTTCCGTAACAGTTATTGCAAAAGCGTAAAATAAAAAGTACTGCCTTTGCCTGGTTCCGATTCCACCCAGATTCGTCCGCCATGCTGCTCTACAATTTTTTTACAAAGCGCCAGGCCGATGCCGGTGCCCGGGTATTCGGTGCGGTTATGCAGGCGCTGAAAGATCATAAAAATCTTATCGAAATATGCTTTTTCAATACCGATTCCATTATCCGTTACCGAAAACTGCCAGCGATTGTTTTTCTTTTCGCCGGTTATCTCTACGACCGGTTTCCTGCCAGGTGGTTGATATTTTAAAGCGTTGGTTATTAAATTTTGAAAAACCTGCCGCAGCCTTGTTCGGTCAGCATATACAACCGGTAACTCTTTGTAGTGGATAGTGGCCTCCTTTTCATCCAGCAGCGGCTGATGCTGTTTGATAATATCAGCCAGCAGTTGCGCTGTATCCACTTCTGTTTTTTCCGGCTGCAGGCGGGAGGCCCGGGAATATTCCAGCAGGTCATCAATCAGTATGCGCATGCGGACGGCGCCATCTGTGGCAAAATGAATATACTGCTGTGCGGTGTCATCCAGTTTACCGGCATATTTATTTTCAAGCAGCTTTAAAAAATTACTAACCATCCGGAGCGGTTCTTTCAGGTCGTGCGAAACAGCATATACGAATTGCTGCAATTCTGCATTTTGCGCTTCCAGGTCTTCAGCTTTTTTACTCAGTTCGCCGGTTAACTGATTCAGCGATGCTTCCTGTTTTTTGCGGAGCGTAATATCTTTTATATAAACGGAGCAGCCCTGTGGCGACGGATAAATTGTTTCCTCCACCCAGACATCCAGGGGCGCAAAAAATTCTTCAATAGTACCCGGTTTGTTTTGCCGTACAGCATCGAGATAAAAGGTATAGAAAGGCGTGTCAATGGCATTGGAAAATATGTGCCATAAATTTTTTCCTATAATCGTGTCTCTTTTCACACCGGTTATCTTTTCAGCCTGCTGGTTCCAGTAAGTTACAGTCCAATTACGATCGGTGACAAAAAATCCATCGGAAATGCTTTCCAGTATCTGGTTTTTTTCTTCGTAGGCTTTTTTCAGATCCTGCCCGGCTTTTACCTTTTCTGTTGTCTCATTACAGGTGACAAATACACCGGATACTTTTCCTGTTTCATCTTTTATCGCGCTGTAGCTGTAGGTCCAGTACACTTCTTCCATTTGGCCATTGCGAAAAATAGGCAGCAACTGGTCTTCATGCCATGTTGCTTCACCGCCGCTCATTACCTGGTCAATCTGTGGTTTTATGTCAGCCCATATCTCGGGCCATACTTCCGCAGCCGGGCGGCCCATCGCAGCAGGATGTTTTCCTTCATTTCCCAAAGAAGGGCGGTAAGCATCATTGTAAAAACAAATGAGGTGGGGACCCCAGAAGAGAAACATGGGAAAGTGCGAATTCAGGATGATACTCAGCGCGGTGCAAAGACCCGGCGGCCATTGATCATAATTGCCAAGGGGCGTGTCGGCCCAGTTGATGGAGCGGATAATGGCGCCGGTTTCTCCTCCGCCATCTAAAAACACGGGATTGGCTTGTTGCATAATTTATCGGGGATCGCTGGTTTGTTTTGAAATGGTAAAATAAAAGGTACTGCCCTTGCGCGGCTCCGATTCCACCCAGATTTTTCCGCCATACAATTCCACAATTTTTTTACAGGTTGACAGGCCAATACCCGTTCCCGAGTATTCATTACTGTTATGCAGGCGCTGGAAAATGACAAAAATTTTCTCGGTATAACGCGGATCTATGCCTATCCCGTTGTCACCCACTGAAAACAGCCAGTGATCCACTTCCTCATTTACCCGTATTTTAATCAGCGGCTTTTCCTCGCCATGGTATTTGAGCGCATTACTCACAAGGTTTTGCAGCAGCTGCAACATTTGCGAACGCCTGGTGCGGGGCAGTACCGGCAGCCTGTCAGCCTCAATAGTTGCCTGTTGTACTTCTATTCTTCCCCGCAGTATCTCCAGCACATTCTGCAGCACTTCGTTCATATCGGTAGCCGTCAGGTCATCGGGTGCAGAACCCAGGCGGGAATACTGCAGGAGGCTGTGGATGAGTTTTTTCATTCGCTCTGCACCGTTCACGGCAAAGCGGATATACTGCCTGCCCGTTTCGTCAAGCTTCGCTGTGTATTTTTTATCAATGAGTTCCAGAAAGCTGCTAACCATTCGCAGTGGCTCCTGTAAATCGTGCGAGGCTACAAAAGCAAACTGCTCCAGCTCTTTATTGGAGCTGAAGAGCTCTGCTGCCTGTTTCTGCAGCCGCTGGTTTAATTCTTCGAGCTGCTTGGCAGAGTTGACAAGTTCGGTTACATCTTTGGCATAACAGGCGGCGCCATAGATTATACCTTCCCGCGAGGTCATGGGAGAAAAAGAAACAATCGTATGCCGGACGGAACCTGTTGACGGATTATACAAAGATTCGTTGCTGGTAAAATTTTCTCCCCCCAAACACCGCTGGTAAAAGCCAAGCCATTTATCCGACATTTCATTCTCAAAATAGCCCGACAAAACGCTATCACCCTCCTGTGCCGGCTCGCCGGTTACCAGTTCCACCATCAGGCTGTAAGCCCTGTTGCAGGCAATGATCCGCAGATTTGTATCGATTGACCAAATCATATCGGAGGTGGTATTGATTAGGGCTTCCAGGTTTTGCCGCACCCTGCTGATCTCGTTTACCTGCTCTTTTTCTTTTGTAATATCCCGTGAAGCGCCGATCATACGCACCGCCCTGCCTTCTTCATCGCGAATGATATAAGCCCGGTCGTAAACAAACGCATAGTCGCCATCCGGTTTCAGGAACCGATACTCATCTTCCCAGTAATTTTCAAGCACATTTTCCAGTATACGGTTTCTTCTTTCTGTCACCATCGCCCAGTCCTGCGGGTGCACATGTTTTCGCCAGAATTCGTCCACATCGGCAGCCTCGATATTTTCGTACCCCAGCAGGTTCTCCAATCGTTTTCCCGGCCGGTACACTTCGTTTTTTTGAAGATCCCAGTCCCAGATGGAGTCGTTGGTTGCCTGCGCAACAATGGTATACCGTTCGTTGCTGAGGCGTATGGCTGCTTCTGCATTTTTCCGTTCCGTAACATCCCTGAAGAATACGGAAATTCCTGCATCGGCCGGATAGGCACTTACTTCGAACCAGGCTTTTAGCGGTTCAAAATATTCCTCAAAATGCACTGCAATGCTTTCGTTCATCACGCGGTGATATTCCGAATAGAATTTTAAGGGTTCTGCATTGGAAAAAACATCCCATAAATTTCGACCGATGATGGTTTCGCTTTTGGTATGCAATAATTTCTCTGCTTCTTTGTTCCAGATTGTTACGGTCCAGTTTTTATCTACAGAGAAAAAGCCGTCCGTAATACTTTCCAGGATCGCATTTATGCGGCTATTGTATTCCAGCAATGCCCTTTCCATTTGCTTGCGCTGCCTGATGTCGGTATGCACGCCAAATACAGCGATCACTTCTTTTTTGGCATTGAAAACAGGACCGGCGCTGAGATAGAAATCAAGGATTTTTCCGGTTTTACTTTTTAATTGTATATCACCCTGCCAGTATTGACCGGCTACCAGGGTGTCAAACATTTGTTGGCCCAATGCTGCATCCACATACACATTCAGCGCCCCACCAATATTTTGTAACTCGTCGGGGCTGTACTCCAGCATGTCAAAAAAAGCTTTGTTCATAAAGGTTTCCCGACCTTCCAGGGAAATAATGCCAATGCCGTCACGGGAGTTCTCAATTACATTTTTAAACATCAGCAGGTTGAGTTCGGCTTCTTTGGCAAGTGTGATATCTTTCCCGTATCCAAATACCAGGCCTTCTTCATCGAGCAGGGGCGAGGAGCTCCAGGAAATCCATCTCCACTCGCCATTTTTGGTGCGGTAGCGGTTCTCAAAGGATAGTGCCATTCGTCCCGTTGTTGCATCCCTGAGTTCTGAAACGGTATTATTGATATCGTCCGGGTGCACAAAATTCATAAACGGCTGTGACAGCAATTCCGTTTCAGTATAGCCGAGAATTTGTGTAAAGGCCGGGTTCACTTTTTTAAAATATCCATCCGGAGCGGCAATGCACAGCAATTCCGGTGCGTAGTTGAAGAAGCGGTTTAATTCATCTGCTGTTCGCTTGCGTTGCAGGTCCACACCCATTTGCAGAGCAATGCGCTGCAGCATGCGGTGATTTTCCTCACTTGTGCTGATGGGCTGATCATTCATGAAAAGCAACACAGCCAGTACTTCATCCTGGAAAAAGACAGGCAGGCCAACGGCAGCAGTAAAACCGGCTTTTACAGAGATGTCACGTCTTAAAAAGCCGTAATTGCTCGTTAGATCATTCCACACCAGTATTTTCTTTTGCTGCCAGCAAAGCCCCGGCAACCCGGTACCGGCAGGAATACGATCCTGGCTGGCAAACTGCTCCGCTGCTCCTGTGCTATTTTCTATCCAGCATGCCCTGCGGACCAGTTCTGTATTATTTAAATTCATCACCCAGGCCTCGCCCATACGGTAGCCAAGACCCGCCGCCATGATGCGCAAAGCATCTGCCAGCGCTATACTAAAACTTTCGTTTTTGCTGATGGCGGAAATGATGTCATTCACCAGTTTTTCTTCCCGGCGCTGTTGATTAATAAAACTGATATCCCTGGTAACGCCAACCAGGCCTGTAATGTTACCCTGGTCATCCCGCAAAGGCACTTTAGTTGTAAGTAACCACTGCTTTTCGCCATCCGGAGTTATGGTATATTCTTCCCGGTTGTAAACACCCTCACCGGTAGCGATCACTTTTTTATCATCATCCAGGTATTGCTTCGCCACATCCGGGGGAAAGAAGGCCTCCAGTGTTTGACCCAGGGTTTCCTTTTCGGTTTCGCGGCCCAGTAATCTGACCATGGCTTTATTATTGACCAAATGCCTGTATTGATGGTCCTTTACATACACATAGTCTGGTATGTTGTCAATGATTGTCCGCATCATATTGCGTTCACTCGTCAGCTTTAGCTCAGCTTTCTTCAAAGCGGTAATATCCTGCATGGCGCCGATGACCCGTACGGCTTTTCCGTTATCGTCGCGCAGTATAACAGCTTTATCCCGCACATACCGGTAAACATCCTGCCCGTCTTTAAACCGGTATTCCTCGATCCAGTTATGGCCATCCTTATTTTGCAGGCATTCCTCCAGTGTACGCAGCACACTGGACAAATCATCCGGATGGATGCGGCGGCTCCAGGGATCGTTTTCTGTTTCCAGCAGGGCCGGATCCAGAAAGAAAACAGTTTTGTAGCCTTCACCGTAGTAAACTTTGTTAGCTGCTACCTCCCAATCCCAGATGGCATCAAAAGTGGCCTGTGTTACATATTCAAACCGCTCATTACTGCGGCGGACGGCTTCTTCGGCCATTTTGCGCTCGGTAATATCCTGTGCAGTGCCGAAAAGGCGAACAATTCGTCCCTGCTCATCTTTTTGGCCGTATCCATGCTCCTGTATAATACGCCTCTCGCCCTGTGGGGTGGTAATCTGGTATTCAATGGTAAAAGACTCCCCGGTTTCCTGGGCGCTGCGGCTGGTTTGCAGTACCCGTTCCCTGTCTGCTTCATCTACCAGGTCGATGAACGAACTGTGTGTTTCTGTAAACGTTTGTTTATCTGTCCCAAAAACATTGTACAATTCATCGGACCAGGTCAGTTTATCGTTTTGGAAATCAAAATTCCAGCTGCCGAGTTTTGCCAGCCGCTGGGCTTCAGCCAGGTTGGCTTCGCTTTGCTTAATTTTTTCAAGGGCCTCCCGCCGTTCTGTCACATCCATGATTGCCACCATCATACATTCCTGCCCGTTATAGGAAATTTTATTACCCACAATTTCGACGTATATCAGGCTGCCATCAGCTTTTATATGACGCCACTGGCCAAAACGAATGGCGTGATCTTCCTGCAATTGTTGCATCACCCCTTCCAGCAGCGGCACATCTTCCGATGGCCGCATATCCCTGAGATTTTTTTGCCTGAACTCATTCCGTGTATACCCATAATGATCTTCCGCTGCCTTATTCACTTCTAAAATCTGCAGAGTTTTCAGATCATAAATCAATTTGGGAAGGGGACTAAAATCAAACAGGTTACGGTATTTCTGTTCGGATTCTTCAATCAGCTGCAAAACCATCCTGCGCTCTGTTACATCCTGAACGGTTCCTTCAAAACGAATTGGCTTCGCATTTTCATCGTAAATCAGAGACCCTTTTTCGTGCACATATTTAATGGCGCCATCCGGGCAAATAATCCGGTGCTCAAAATCCAGCACACCCTCACCCGCCAGCGCTTTTTTTTGCAGGATATCAAATGCGGCCCTGTCATCGGGATGAATGGTTTGGTAAAAATTTTCAAAGTTCACCGTAAACTGGCCAGGGTGTACACCCCAGATCCGGTACACTTCATCGGACCAGTACAAGGTTTGCCGGTCCATGTTCAGTTCCCAGTATCCGAGTTGTGCAATTTGTTGCGCTGTTTCCAGTTTCGTGTTAATATGAATCAGCTGCTTTTCATATTCTTTTGATTCAGTAATGTCTCTGGAATAACAGGCAATACCTTCTACCACATTATTTTTTACAATAGGGCTAAAGCGGACCTCAGCCCAAGTTTCCGGGTAGGTTTTACCACCCGGTGTATATATTTCTTCGGTAAATGTCTCGCCGGCAAGTGCCCGCTTGTATTGTTTTTTCCAAAAATCAATAAACTCACGGGGAAATGTATCGAAGTTTAAAAGATCATCGCCGGGCTTCAGCACGATGCCTGTATAATGCGATATGCGGTGGATAAAAGCCCTGTTTGCCACAATCAGCCTGAAGTCCGGATCGATACTCCAGATCAGGTCGTCTGTGCTGTTGATAATTGCCTCCTGCTTCAGTTGCCAGCCGGCCACTTCTGCCAGTAATTTTTTTTGTTCAGAAATATCACTGAAAGCAATGACGGCACCAACGGTCTTATCGTTGTCAATAATAGGGTTGCAGGTTACCCTTGCATCAAAAGAGCTGCCATCCGATCGCCAAAAGAGTTCATCCTCCAGTACGATACCGTGCTTCAACCCCCTCGCGTGGTTAACAGGGCATTCCCTTTCCGGGTAGGGTTCTCCATTTCTTTTGGTATGATGCGAGGCTTCATGCATGTTTTTGCCAATCAGCTCTTCCGGCTGGTAACCGAGCATGCGGGCCGCAGCACGGTTTATGAATGTGCAACAGCCATTTTCGTCAATACCATAAATGCCTTCATCGGTGGATTGCAGGATCAGGTCAAGATCTTTATTAATTTTTAAAAGACTTTCTCTCGCTTGCTCCCGCGCTGTTATATCAATGGCCAGTACCAAGGAGGCCGTACGGCCACGGTAGTTGATCAGGTGTGAGGTGATTTCCACCTGTATTAGTTCACCATTTTTCAAAAGATGGCGCCAGTTGCCGTGATAAACAGAGGCTGACCCGGTTTCCGTCCGTGTAATATTATCCAGTTTATGGGCATCCTCTGCGGGACGTATATCTCGGATGGTCATCCGCAAAAACTCTTCGCGGCTATATCCATATTTTCGAACCGCTTCTTCATTTACCTCCAGGAAAGCAAGGGTCTTTGTATCATAAATCCACAATGGCACCGGATTCTGCTCAAAGAGTGTGCGGTAGCGGTTTTCACTTTCTTCCAGCTGCCGGCGTGCTTCCAGCATATCGGTAATATCCTGGAAAACGCCGACCAGTTTTTGCGGCTTCCCGTTCGCATCACGTATCAGTGTAGCCCTGGAACTAATTTGCCGGATACTGCCATCTTTTTTTACAAACCGTTTTTCAATGCGGTATTCTTTTCCCTGTTCCAGGGTTTGCCGCACTTGTGCCAGGGCACGGTCGCGGTCGTCGGGATGAATAACTGCCAAGGCACTTTCATAGGTTACCGCAAATTCGCCGGGTTCATAGCCGCAAATTCGGAACACCCCGTCCGACCAATACATCTGCTGGTCGACAAGATTCAGCTCCCAGCTACCGACATTTGAAATAGCTTCGGCCTGCTGCAGCAATTGCTGCGTCTTTTGCTCCCGCGACTCTGATGCCCGCTGTTCGGTGATATCCATGGTGGTGACAAACACGCCAATGATTTCTCCTTGTTCGTCCCGCGCTGGATGAAATAATACGGTAATATTTTTTTGTGTACCATCCGGCAGAGAGATAACGATTTCTGACTGTTCATCAGCGCCGGTTAATACTTTTTGATACAGTTGGCGAACAATTTCTCTTCGTTCAGGCTGGGCATATTTGATTATATCATCGCCTTTTTTAACCTTCTTTCCCAGGTATTTTTTATATAACGTGAAAAACTGGTTGTTGAAAGAAATAATCCGGAGATTTTTATCCAGTAACACATACGCCTCCCGCGTGTTGTGCACGAGCAATGCCACTTCGCGTTCTGCCTGTTTTTTTGCAGTTATATCCTTCAGAATTCCGGAAACCAGCGCTTCCCCATTTTCCA
>DASTSN010000026.1:0-8333 GCA_035760665.1 Chitinophagaceae bacterium
AAAGTTGTGGCTGATGATCAGGAAGCAAAAACCCTGGCAGCAGGGGATAAGGTGCTGGTTTCTTCCAAGGCATTTAATCCCCTGATTAAAAAAATCAGTTGATCGCAGTACCGTGCTATCAATGTTGCTGTTTGTGGCTGAGCTGGCTGATTTGCTGGTTGGCTGACCGAAGCCTGTTACAGAGAATTTTTATCACACCGCGGGCCACTTCTGGTCGTTGTTCCATCAGGTCATAAAATGGTTCCTGGTCAATGCGGTAAAGAATGCAATCCGTTGCGGCCGTGGCACTGGCAGATCTGGTCTCCGTATCTAACAGTGAGAGTTCTCCAAAAAAATCTTTTTCCTTCAAAACAATCAGGGTGTGGTCTCCTTTATGAATTTTAATGTGTCCCTGCAGGATAATGTACATACAGTTGCCGGCATCACCTTCGCGCATGATCAGTGTGTCTTCCTCAATTTCTTCCTGCTGCAGCAGGTGGGCAATTTCAGCCAGTATGGTTTCAGGGGTTTCCCTGAAAATCGATAATGATTTCAGCAGCAGTACCCGCTCGATTAATAATAAGTCTGTTTGCTCTGTTATTGCTTTCATCGTTTCGGTTTAACCTGTTTCTGTCAATTAGCGGAAAGTACAATCTGGGCCATTTGTTTTAACACCCGGTTTTCAGCCTGGGCATAGGGCCGAATAAATTCTTTATTGAATGGCAGCGGCTGTCCTTTGAGCGAATATAATACACAGGACTTTGTCCAGTGATTATAATTGTAATCAACATCAAACATAATATTTTTAATGATGGATGATTCTGTCAGCATCGGTTCTTTCATGATTTTTTGCAGCCCGCCAATTTTATCGTCAATATTTGTTTTTTCAAAGATCAGTAAAAAGAGCGTGGCAAATTCTTTGGGAACCGCCACCTGGATGAGTTCCAGTGCATTGGCAACAGAATCTTTGGTATTCAGATCAAATCCTGTTTTTGCCCGTTTCATTTTCTCGGCATCAAACAGGAGCGAAAACAGGTAAAAACAATTGTTGCGGATATCGGTCAGCTCAAGCTCCAGGGCATCAGCCAGCAACGAACCATCGCTGTTTTTTTTCTTTAAAAAATGGAGGCTGTACAGCAGGTGAGCAGCGCCTTGCAGGTCTTCTTTCAGAATTGATTTGTACAAGTCTTCTTTGCCTGGCTGACTGTTTACACGCTGCGATAAAACCGGAATGATCATTTTTGCTTTTGCTGGAAATTTTTCCAGGCATTCTTCCAAGAGTAATGTTGCTTTTTCCTGTGGAAATTTTCCCAGCAAGCTGATCAGTTTGCGGGCTGTGGCGCCTTCGCATTTTGTACCCAGCAGGTAATCCTGTATGTATTCGATCGACGTTTGATCGGCATCTACTAATGCTGCTGCCAGCGCAGGGTTGGCTCTTTCTTCTTCTATAAAACGATTGAATAAAGTACCTACCTGTCCGCGATCGCCGTACTGGCCGGCTGCTGCGATGGCAACGGATTGAATGGCGGGATCAGGATGCTGCAAGGCTTTACCGATGTGCGGGAGGTATTTACTGATTTTTGTTTTTCCCGCCACTTCCAGCGCGGTGCTCAACTGCTGCTGATCGCCCGACTGAAACCATTCCTCCAGTTTTCTTTCAGCCTGTGCACCTGCAGCACTATTTTGCAGCAGCGTCGTACACACTGCTGGTTGCGCTACCTGTAAATCAGGGTGATGAATCAGGGACGAAAAATCCTGTGCCGGGTCAATGACGACAATCGTATCCAGTAGTTCAGCTAACAGGCCGGGGTTTGTTTCGGTTTCCCGGAGCGCCAGCAAATCGGGTAATAAACCGGTGGCGTGCTTTTCTTTTGCCAGCCTGATTGCCTGCAACCGCACAGCCGGTGAGCTGTGCCGGAGGCCCGCTTCGATGAAATCGGTGATATCAGTATCCTGCGTAGACACCAGGTTGAGCACACTGATCGATTGCACATCCTGCCCGGTCGTTAATTTATCCAGCAACAGCTCTGTTGACTCTTTATCGGTAATAGAAATAAACCGCCCGTTGAGCGAGTTGTCGCGGATTGCAGCCGTGAGGGCCGTGGAATAATATTTATCCACTCTTGTGGCGGTGAGAATCCAGCAAATAATCAGCACCAGTAATATAATGCCAAATACTGCCGGCACCGGTTCTTGTTCAACCGCCGTTACAATCCATAAAACGATCCCCATTGCCAGGTAAGCAAACGGATCCATGAATCCCTTCAGCAGCGTGTGGCCTTTCAGTCGCTGGTGGGTGGGCAGCGGTTGCATGGCCGCCAGGATCACCGGTAATTGCACAGCGGCACACAGCACATCAGTCGCCAGGGCCATGATGCCAAATAAATAAAAGGCAGGTTTGTAAGAATGACCGTAAACAGATAAATAAATAGCTGCCAGGCACAATACAATCAGTGCAATAGGAGTGATCAGCAGGGAACGCTTCAGGCCAATGCGGTCTACGAGGCGGTTGGTAACTCCCACTTTGATGAATAAGGTGATAAAGCGAACAGTGCCCAGGAAGATGGCAAAGAAACCCTGCATCTGCTTATCGCTCTTAAATTCATGCTTGATATAGCCATATAAAATTACGTTGACCACCAGCAGGCAGCAAAGCGAAAAGAATGATACAATGGCCAGGATGCGGATGAGTTTATTGCCGGTGATGGCTGCCTGGATGGCTTTTACACTGTGGGTGGCATGTCCCGGCGTATGGGCATGGTGGTTAAGATTTTTTATTTCGGGCAGCTGCGTAAGTGGCCGGTATAATATCAGCGAAATGAGCATGCAGCCCAGCGCAATCCAGAGCAGGTTTTCAGAACCAATTTTTGGTACCAGCAGCAGCGTCAGCAGGTAACCAAATAACTTAGCGGGCAGATCGCTGGCGCTGACCACAGAGAATAAACGTTTGCTTTGGCGTACATCAAATAAAATGGCTGCCAGTCCCCAAAATTCAAGGTTGTTCAGCAGGTATAAAATATTAAAGGATGCAAGAAAGAGAAACAGAAACCAGGCCTGCGTTTCCAGCCGTATGAACAGGAGGAAGGTAAGTACGCTGGCCATATTAAATAGCAACACCACCAGCACCATTTGTATGCCGCTAAAGCGATGCTCTAATTTATTATAGATAAAAGCAGCCAGCCACAGCAGGAATGCAGATAATACAAAAACCCTGGGCAAATCATAAATAGGCAGTTGCTGCAGGAATAATGTGATAGCCGTGGTAAAGACGATAGCAATGGCAGCGCCCTGGAAAAACTCAAATGTAAACAACCGCCATACCAGCTTGCTTTCCGACTCTCGCACCAGCAGGAACGACAAAGCAGATTTTCGTAAACCCATTCGTAGAGATTGATATAAAAAATGAAATTACAGAAAAATACCTGTTTGGCGGTTCAATTTCGCTGTTGCACCACTGTTGGCAACACTCAATCATGTGTATTGGTGAAGATTGTATGACTGGCAGGAGCTTACAAAAGCGCTTTGTTGATTTTATTGCTCGGCATGATTTGCCCATTGCCCTGGCTCATGCGACACGAACCAGGGCGGGGGAACACGATAGTCGAAAAGGAAATGAGCCCGCTAGTCCTCCGGCGGGAGCAAACTTTTAATATAGATTTCAAATACATTGATATAAGCATTCTTCAGGTCGTCTCGAAGTGCTGCTACATCAGCTTTTTGCATAGTAATGGCATTAATAGCTGTTTGAATCAATTCTGATTCTTCTGTTAGCTGACCATCGTTTTTCTTTTCCAGATTCTTCGCTAATTCCGCAGTATTGTTATACCTGAATTCGCTGGTTTTAGTTTTGCTGTTATCCATCCATCTCCGATAGGTGTATGCTATTCCGTTTGTACCCATCGTACCCTCTATTAATACCAAACCATCGCTAAGATTTTTTACGGTCACTGCAGTTGGGGTTAAATTTTTTGTATCAAACTGTATGGAAAGTTGATATTTTACGATACCGGAAGCATTTTTATAATTTTCATTAATACTTCGTAGTTGTAAATCACCAGTGCCATAAATGTTGGTACCATAGAAGGTATAGGTAAAATTCTCGGATGGATTTTGAGTGTCAACTCCTTTAACTGTATAAATACGATTGTTGTTGTCATAGCTGGTCACTATTGTGCCACCGGTATACTTATTTTTTAGTTCCATTTGCGGAAGTCCATCTGAAAATTTAGCTTCTTCGATATCAACAGAGTCAGTCCATACCTTCAAATTCAATATTGAAGGTTGGAAATAGTCTATTTTGCCACTGTTAAAATTCACATCAGCTAATTTGTTACCCTTTTCATCCCACACATTGGCCTTGCCATTTAATTTTCCTCCAACATAATTCGCCTGACCCTGTTTACTACCGTTGGGATAATAAGAACTCCAAGAACCAAACTTTGTTTCATTCATCATCCCGCTTTTCCCGTCAGCATCAGCTTTAAATTTTACCTTACCATTGTCCCAATAGGTTTTGATACCACGAATTTTATTAGCATTATAAGTGTCAACTTCAAGGATATTCCCTTTTTGATCATAATAACTCACTTCTCCATCAAATACCAGGGGATACAATGAGATACAGGCAGCTTTCATTTGAGGTTTCCCGCTAATGTAAAAATCAGTCACCTGATAATTACCGATTGGGTTAAAAACAAGACTGGCAGTAGTATGAGCATTGCCAAGTGGCAGTGTTGTAATCTCCCGATAATAACTGGCCTTAGACTGAATAGTGGGCAACCAATCCTTATCAAAATATAATTTACGGCTGGCACTGATGTCACCACTTTGTGCCCAATTTGCCATTTGTATCAGCTTCTCTTCGGTTAATTTACTCGTCTTGTCACAATGGATAATATTATTATTTTCATCCAGCATAAAATAAACGGCATTCGCTTTACTGGTCAGATCTCTAAATGATATGCCAAAATAGTTGTAGGTGCTTTGATCTGCATCCAACAATAACTGACCATTTTTATAAGACAGACTTTTATTATTTTTTTTCCAGTCTTTTAAATTCTCTTCCGGGCTACTTTTTCCGATAATAACGAACCAAACAAAGTAGGGCTTATCGTCCTGATTATCGATAATGTTATTCATCAATGTCACTAAGTTTTTCATGCGGGCCAGGTATTGTTCATCGGCAATAATTACCAAGGGGGTTTTTACCTTGCCGGATGCCATTCTTTTAACTGGAAGGTCATGTAAACTTATTTTTTGATAACCGCTATTATCAGCAATTACTTTAATGGCTGCAGGAAGTTTTTGTGCGTTTTGTACCTGCGTTGTTTCGTTGTTGTTTTCAATCTTTTTTTGCGTAAAACCTCTGACCGAAAGGTTATCAAAAGCTGTTTTTTGTCCGTTACCGGCATACAAACTGATCTGGTCGCCTGATATTGGAGTATCTAAGCGGATATTGTCCACCTGGTTGTTATTAATGTATAGCTTAATAAAACCATTCTTAATTTCTGCTTTTAATACATTAAAAATATTGTTACCCTTCAGTATGGCAGGTGTAGGGGTAAATGGTTTGATCCATTTTAAGCCACCCGACTGGTAAATACCAAACCCGTAGCGACCATCTGTGGTGATTACAAAACGGTAGTTATTATTGTTGTTAATGTCGCCAAATAGCATGCCGGCTCCAATATCCCGGCTGTTACCGCTGAGTGCATTTACGGAGAGTTCTATTGACAAATTGTTCCATTCAATATCATTAAAATGAGGGGATACGGCCCAGCCTTTTTCGCCGGTAAGGTCAATGATGTACACCCCGTTATCCGGGTAATACTTTTGATTACCTGTTTTTTGCGAGAGCCATTTCTGTGTATTAATATTTGAAAAATCCTCAAAAACATTCAACGGCGTTTGCTGCGCAAAAACACAAAAACTGCTGATAACAGAAAAAATAAAGGACAATCGGAATTTCATAAATTGTTTTATATGGTTCTTGATTTGGGTGAAGACTTAGCTAAAAACAGGTATCCATAGGAAGGCGATGGAGAGGATCAATGCGAACGGTTTCATATTGTAACGAATTTTACGGGTGAATAGGGGTGTAAACCCGGCAACAAAATATAGTTTTATTCGGATATTTCTAACTGTTATTCTTTATAAAGGCTTGTTGCCCGCTACAGGCAAGGTTTCTCCCCAGGGCTGGACGATAAGATTTTTAGCTCTTTGCAAGGTTGGCTTTGTGTCGGGATTATATGTGCCTGGCCATGTGCTAAAAATAGCGTAGGGTCCCGCTGGCAAAGTCTGGGATGTTGAATATGACCGGATATAGATTAGGACGGCACATCACGCTGAAGCATTGGCGAAGTGGGGAAATTCATTGAACGGTCCTGCCCGGTGTCGCTCCTGATCAAGGACTCAATAGCACATTGTACATTCTAATGCCCGGCTTTATTGGTAGGCTGGGACTGTAGCTGCTACCCAAAAAGGAAGCATATTCAGCATACCGTCATTTTGCCCATGCGGTGTTAGCGGTTCGTTGTTTATTTTTCAGTCAATTCAATTTCACAGTATATTGGCATATGGTCACTAAGTTGTAGCCATTTGTCTGCTTCTCCTATTTCAAATGCTTTTGTTCGCTCCACAAATTTTTTAGCACCGAAAATATAGTCAATGTGATAAGGTTTTGATAGGTTCCTTTGAAAATACAAAGTCGGTTTAGATTCTTTTCCTTGTTGTTCTCCTGTCAACTTGTGGTAAATACTTACAATGTCAAGTTCCTTTAATTCATTTACAACGTCTGAATGATTCCACCATCTATCCCATTCGTCCCAAATTGTGTTGCTGTTGAAATCTCCTACTATTAATGTCCCATTTAACTTATCTTTATTGACTTGTATATATTTCCAAAGTTGTCCAATGTAACCAAAATTTGGTGAATTGTTTCTGTGTGTCCAAACTGCAAGAAGGTCAAAGTGCTTGTTTATATTACAAGGCAAAAAATGTTTTACTGCATGATTTTTGAAATTGTTTGTCCAATTTAATTTATCAATTTTAAAATCAGATTTTACAAAAATCCCGAGTCCTTTATTTTTGGTGTCGCCAGTCCACAAATAATTATCAGCCCAATTAATGTAATCTTTATGCCCAGATTCGGCTGGGTTTTCACATTCTTGGATGATGTAAATGTCAGCGTTAAAGTCCGAAATACTGTTGAACTTTTTCCTAAATGCTCCATTACAATTCCAAGTTACAATTTTCAATGTCGTGTCGTTTTACAATGTCGCTAACGTTGGATAGCTTGGCGTTGTGGCGATATTCCGTGTTCCGTCTGCCGACAACTGAAACCAAATGATGAACTAATGTATAAGCTTATTTTTACTGCTCAATAGAGTTTTGTCAAGCTGGGACTGCTGCACAGTAGCAAAACAAATGTTGGTGTTGCGTGTTACCAAGCCCGCTGTTGGTGGCTGACTTGTCATATTGCAAAACATCAATTGTCACATTTTATTTTACAACTTTCATAGGCGCCCTCTTCAATTTGCCAAAGCAATTGCGGATTTCCGTAAAGTTTATTTAATTCAAATTGAGAAATCCAATTTTCAAACTTTTCAATTAGGTCTATATCTTCTATTATGATATGTCCCTGTTCTTTCTTAATAAGTGATGGAAATTCTTCTGAAATATCTATTGCCTTGCTTCCGAAATAATAAAAGTGGTCTGAGAGAAGTGTATTTTTCCCCCTAAATCTGTATCTTTATCGTTTTCGTTATGCAGAAGTTTCCTTAGTCTTGGAACTGTTCCAGTTGAGAAGTCGTAAATACAGTCTCCTAAAACTCTTCTCCAATCTTTTTTGTCAGGGAAAGGGATTTTCTTTTTTAGTTCTTGATTACAATAGTCATCATATTCCTTCATTGACATTTTGGATGTTACTTTCATAGCGTAAACTAACTTTCCGGAATAGTCAATTATTTTGCCGGATTTTGATTTAACATTTTTTGAGCCTGTCCCAATAACCCAATTGCCTTCCGATGCAGTTCGTCTAATATCAGGTTTGCAAACATTTAATGTCAGCTTTCCCCAAAATGGATTAGGTGCTAAACCTGTGTCACTTTTTACGATGTAGGAATAAAGTTTCATATTTTAAGTTGTTTAAGCTTGTAGCCAACGTTTACGCATTGGCGATGTTTCGGTATTCATTGAGAGTCCAGCCTGGTACCAATGCTGAATAAAGATACAAAAGCTTATTGTTTATTCTAATGCCCGGCTTTATTGGTAGGCTGGAACTTTAGCTGCTACCCAAAAAGGAAGCATATTCAGCGTACTGTCATTTTGCTAATGCGATGTTAGCGTTTCGGCTT
>DASTSN010000027.1:0-6112 GCA_035760665.1 Chitinophagaceae bacterium
CACAAAAGCTTCATCAAAGCGTTCCGAAATCGGCCGTACATCGATTTCGGGCTCCTTTTCTTTGCTCCTTTCTTTTGGAGAAACAAAAGAAAGGAGGGAGAATCGCTGATCACTCCGCTCGCCTTGTTTTGCAACGAAACCTTTTCAAGGCCAAAAAGAAATTCCACAAAAGAAAATAAAAAGATTCCAAAGTTCAGTAGCATTCCCAAAGCATTTCACTACAGTAGCACCAAAGCCACATCAAGGCGCTCCGAAATCGGGCGTACATCGATTTCGGTCTCCTTTTCTTTGCTCCTTTCTTTTGGAGAAACAAAAGAAAGGAGGGGAAAGAAAGCAAAGGAAAGGTGAGGAAGAAGTAAACAGTATACCTTCTGTAAAACAACCATCAGTCACTGACCAGTATTCGGGACTTTTTAAGGTAGCGGGCAAAAAGGTACAGGAAGGCCAGGATGACCAGCAGGCTGATAAATACGGGCAGGTTGGCATGAAAATCAAACTGCTCCTTGTGGAAATAAAAATGTTTCATCACAATCAGCACCGCGCCGGTCATCCAGATGTAGGTGGAGTTGTACTCGCGGATGATGACCCGTTTCCACTTGAATGTCATACTGCCCAGGGTATCGCCAATACCCTGCAGGTTGAACAGCCAGCGATGCACATGTCGGCAGTAGTCGTCGTACCCGGTGCCAAACTTATTTCGCAGGTACTGTTCCTCGGCCAGTACAATGGCCTGCCAGAAAAATAGGAAGAGCGGGGTAAATACCGCCATAAACAGCAGGGAGTTGGAGGCAATGCCCAGCCCGGCCAGGATAAGGATATTACCAACGTATAATGGATTGCGGCAGTGGGCAAACAGGCCGGTAGTAACCAGGTTCTCGGCATACACCCGGCGGTCTTTGCCACCCCGAATAATATACACCAGCCCGATCGTGAGTACCCGGATGAGTTGCCCCAGCACCGTCACACTAAAGCCAATCACCATGGCCAGCACCGGGTTGCGAAACACTTCCCAGGAAGGGACAAAGAGCATGAGGTAAAATACGGGGAAAATGCCATTCCTGTTGCGGAATAAAAAATTACCAAGCTGTACCATCGGCGGGTTGATTGATTTATTTTACGGCCACCATGCCGCTGAAGTTGTACCATTTAAAAAATGTTTCCACATAGCGGAAGCCCGTGCGGTGAAGCAATTCCCGGTTCTCCATCAGTTTGTAGGGGATGAGTACGTTTTCCAGTGCTTCGCGTTTTTGCGCAATCTCCATATCGTCGTAATGGTTGCGGCGTTTAAAGTCGTAGTAGTATTTAATAAAAAGCCTGTTAAAGAGCGAGTCTTCGCCCAGCACTTTTTCGATTAAAATAAAACAGCTGTTGGGATTCAGCTGGTCATAAATTTCCCTGAGCAGTTTTTCGCGGTACAAGGGACGGATGAATTGCAGCGTCAGGCACATCACCACCACCGAAGGGTTGTGGAGCAGCACACCCTGGTTCAGGTCGGCACGCTTAAGCTCGTAATGGCGGGTAATACCGCCGGCTTCCAAGTTGTGGCGGCATTTCTCCAGCATTTCCTGGCTATCATCAATGCCAACGAAGCTGATATCTTCCGGCAGTGCCGTATCAAGGTTGCGCAGGGTGGTGCCGGTGGAACAGCCCAGGTCGTACACGCTGGTGCCGGGAACGGCAAAGTCGGCGGCAATCTCGGTCATCATGCGTTGTATTTCCAAATAAAAAGGGACCGAGCGAACCACCATGTCGTCGAAGACAGAAACAACATTTTCGCCAAATTTGAAATCGGAAGCCTGCTGGGTTTCTTTAAAAATGGTATCCTTTCCAGACATGGGAATAAGTTTTTGATTAAGGATAAATGAATGTACAAAATATCCTGCTATTTGTTGGGCGTGTGTATAATAACAAATGGTAAAGATTTTGTGATTGCATCCTTTTTGAATGCAGTAAATTTGTCGCTTTAGTACATTTTATGGAATACCGCAGGTTATCGCTCTTTAGCAAATACCGGCCCGTTTTCAGTATCGCGGCTGTAGCTATTATAATCAGTTTTGCCACACGTTTGTTTCTGACAATCTATTCGGGTTCGTCGGCCGGGTTGTCGTTTACCAATCTTGCCGGCCTTTTTTTCATTGGGTTGTTTTTCGATTGCTGCGTAGTGTCCTATCTCGTTATACCCTTTGTGCTGCACATATGGCTTACCAGCGAGCGGGTTTACCTCACCGCGTGGAAATGGCTGGCCATCGCCATCTATGTAGCGCTGCTGGCGGGCATTGCGTTTTTTAACCTGGTGCCCAAAGAATACAATAAAAGTTTACCCCCCGCCGTGTTTGCGCTGGTGGCGCTGCGGTTCCTGGTATACCTGCTGTTGTTGTGGAAAGGGGCTCAGTTCCGCCAGCGCTGGCGCAAATGGGTGCTGTATATCGATTTCTTTGTACTTATTTACCTGCTGCTGTTTAATGCAGTCAGCGAGTTTTTCTTCTGGCAGGAGTTTGGCAGCCGGTATAATTTCATTGCGGTGGATTACCTGGTGTATACAAATGAAGTGGTGGGGAATATCAACGAGTCGTACCCTGTGTTGTGGATTGTGCTGGGGGTGCTGGTCATCAGCATACCGGTGTTTTGGTCTATCCGCAAATCTATTGACCGGTCGGTGGATCTGTCAGTTCCTTTTTCGCAGCGTACCGTAGGAGCCTTTGCTTTGCTGCTGTTGCCGGTACTCGTGTATGTTGGGGTGAACAGCAATTACCGAAAATTCAGTAACAATAATTATGCAAACGAGCTGGCGGGGAATGGCATTTATGAGTTTGGAGCGGCCTTCTTGAATAATGAGCTGGATTTTTACAAATTTTATCAAACGCTGCCGGATCGGGAGGCTTTTGAAATTGTGCGGCGGGAACTGGCAGCCCCGTATGCAACATTCACCAGCAATGATGTGTTTAACCTGGAACGCGACATCCGCTATCCCGGTGAAGAAAAACACTATAATGTGGTGCTCATCAGCGTGGAGAGCCTCAGTGCCTCGTTTATGAAGGCATTTGGCAATACGCAAAACATTACACCGCAACTGGACAGCCTTGCCGGCAAAAGCCTGTTTTTTACCAACCTTTACGCTACCGGCACCAGGACAGTGCGGGGACTGGAAACCCTGTCGCTGTCCATACCGCCCGTACCGGGACAAAGCGTGGTACGCCGGCCGGATAACGAAGAGTTATTTTCCATGGGGGCCCTGCTGAAAGCAAAAGGCTATACCACCCAGTTTATTTACGGCGGTTACAGCAGCTTTGATAATATGGGCTATTATTTCAGCCATAACAACTATGAAGTCATCGACCGCGAAGCGCTGAAGCCGGATGAAATTCATTATGCCAATATCTGGGGCGTGGCGGATGAAGATCTTTTTTCGCTGGCATTGAAAAAGCTGGATGAAAATTACCAGAAAGGCCATCCCTTTTTCACGCAGATCATGACGGTCTCCAACCACCGGCCGTATACATACCCGGAGGGCCGGATCGATATCTCACCCGAGAAGCAGGTGCGGGAAGGGGCGGTGAAATACACAGACTATGCGATCGGGAAATTTATCCGGGAGGCAGCGGCGAAACCCTGGTTTACTAACACCATCTTCGTGATCGTGGCCGATCACTGTGCCTACGCGGCAGGAAAAGTGGAATTGCCGGTAACAGGTTATCATATTCCCCTGCTGATTTACAGCCCTGCAAATATTCCTTCCCAAACAATTGACCGGCCGGTTTCGCAGATGGATGTGGCGCCAACGATCCTGGGTTTGTTAAACCTGCGCTACAGGACCAAATTCTACGGGCAGGATGTATTACACCTGCCACCCGGCAATGAGCGGTTATTCATCAGTACGTACCAGGGACTGGGTTATATCAAAGCCGGTAAACTGGTGGTACAAATGCCGCCCCGTAAGGTAGAAGAATTTATACCTGATTTCAGTACGGGAAAATCGGTCAGTACGCCACTGACTGACAGCCTGGTAAAGCAGGCAATTGCTTATTACCAGACTGCCGCCTGGCTGTTAAAACATCAACGGTACGGAAAGCTGGATGAAAAGAATCCCTAAGGGAAGCGTTATTTCAGATAAGCCCGCAGCATCCAGGCCATCTTTTCGTGCTGCTGCAGGATGCCGGTGATGAAGTCGGTAGTGCCGGCGTCTTTGTATTCATTATCCACTTTGTCAATATCGTGCCGGAGCTGGCGAATGATGGTTTCGTGATCGTCGAGCAGGTTTTTGATCTGCACCTGCTGATCCGTGGTATACTCAGGCTCTGTTAACCTGGCCACCTTGATATAATCTTTCAGGCGGCCCTGGGCATAATGCCCGATCTTGCGGATGCGTTCGGCTATTTCATCAATCATCTCGGCCAGTTCGTCGTACTGCGCTTCGTAAAACTTGTGTAGTTCTATGAAATTCCCGCCTTCATAATTCCAGTGGTAATTCCTGGTTTTGGCATACAATACCTGTTCGTCGGCTAATAACACATTTAATACTTCGGCAATGGCCGTTGCATGTTGCTCGGTGAGTCCAATGTTCGCTTTCATAATTCCAATTTTAAATGTGACGAAATAGCCACAAAGGTCGCACATTTAATCCAAAAGCGAAGCCAGGCTGAGGATTTCCTGCTGTTTGTACATTTCTTTATCCTCTGCAAAGCATTTGGAAAATTCGTTGAGCAGGTGACTGATGATTTTTTTATTGGGCAGGGGTTTGAAGTAAGCGCCAACGGGGGGAACTGCTATCCGGTTAAAATAATTCTCCACTTCTTTGTAGGTAAAAACCTGCCCGGATGCGGGATCAATAAAAAACTCCACTTTGTTCAATGGATTGGCAAGATTTTCATCGGAATAACCGGGCTTTAAATACGCCAGAATAAACTGCTGGGGAATATTCACGGCCTTTACAGGTATATCCAGCATCTCGCACAGGATCATGTACAGGATGCCATTGCCTAACTGGTTGCCTCTTTTTGCTTCCAGCACTTTATGCAATAAGAAATCATTCGGTTCCTGGTAATTGATTTCATTGCCTTTGAGCGAGTAATAGCTGTATAATATACTGGTGACAATATTCACCTGTTCTAACGGGGTGAGATAGTTGTTAAGTTCCAGCCAGATGTTTCGTCTGATTTTCTCAATTTCCTGCAGCACCGGGGTGGAGGACATGTCCGGGTACTGAAACTTGCAGGTCAGCATGGCCCCCAGCAACAGGTCGTGATGCCCGGATACACTCCATTGCCGGAAGTCTTCCGATAAATCACGGTAATGCAGCCGGTGAATCAGCAGCTCAATCCGTTCCTGCATATTTTCATCGGGACTTGTTTCCCATAAATGTTCCAGGTTGGGAATGACATTTTTTCCATAATCAATGATCCGTTCAGATACAGCACCAAAGACTTCTTCGTCCGGGTCATCCAGTAATGTCAGCAAGGCAGTAAGTTCTTTGTTTGTTTCCATTTGGCGGCGTTGATGTATAAATATCCTTGTTAGTAACGACAAGCACCCATGAAAATTTTCCACAGGTGGGGGTAAGCTGAATTTTATTATTGAAACAGCGGTTTATTCTTTCTTTTTGGCGATGCACATCCAATCCCAGGGATAGGGGGCTTGCAGCCATTTGGGAGGTTTGGTAAATTCTGTTTTCCAGCTGTACTCAACTTTACTGATGGACTGAATTGCGAATCCTTCCATCGTCAGCAACAATTCCAGTTCGGCCTGCAGGTAATGCTTGGTGGGCACTGCATCAATTTCCACATTGCCCTGTTTCAGGTTTCTCAGTTTTCGAATGGCAGTGCGGGGCGAGGTATCGGTGCTGGATTTATCCTTGTCAATCTTCCAGCGATCGCGGATCATGCCCGTATACATTGCCGATTCCAGTGAAGGCACCACCAGGATCAGGTCGCCAGCATTATGCAGGCAAAGCGACAGCGACTGAAAAAAGTTGATGCGTTTGTTCAGCGAATCAGTAAGGATGGCATTAATGCAAATCGCAAAATCGCAGGGTGTGACAGTGAGGTTATTGGCCGACATATCCATGCGCACATATTCTATATTGCTAAATGCAGTACAACTTTCCCGTGCAATGTCC
>DASTSN010000028.1:0-5909 GCA_035760665.1 Chitinophagaceae bacterium
CTCCGGGCAATTTTTCCTCCCTGACCAGGTTGCATTTCTATGTTATGAACCATGGTACCCAGGGGCATATTTTTCAATTGCAGGGCGTTACCAATTTCAGGTGCTACATCATCGCCACTCACAATCTTTGTTCCTACCTGCAAACCCTGCGGCGCAATGATGTATCGCTTCTCGCCATCGGTGTATTGCACCAGCGCAATAAATGAGGAGCGGTTGGGATCGTACTCAATTGTCAATACAGTAGCTTCCACAGCTTTCTTATCTCGCTTAAAATCGATAATCCTGTATTGCTTTTTGTGACCGCCACCAATATAGCGCATGGTTAGGCGACCAGAGGAGTTACGTCCACCTGTGCTTTTTTTAGTTTCCAGCAAACTTTTTTCCGGTTCGTTGGTGGTCACCTCAGCATAGGCGTTTCCGATTCTCCAACGTGTACCTGCTGTTACCGGTTTGAATTTTTTTAATGCCATTGTTTCTTCTTTTTGCGAACTTATCAGCCTCGCTTACTATTAATGAATTTGCTTAGATATTAGCGTAGAGATCAATTGTTTCTCCTTCGGCTACTTTCACCAGGGCTTTTTTATACCCGGGTTTGCGGCCGCTAATAAATCCTGCTTTTGTGTAGCGGGTTTTATTTTTTGCCGGCACCACGCTGGTATTTACATCCACCACGGTTACGCCGTAAAAATTTTCTACCGCTTTTTTAATTTCCAGTTTGTTAGCCTTCTTCGCTACTTTGAAAGCGTAGCTACGCAGTTTTTCCTGCTGCCCATTGGCTTTCTCAGTTAAAATCGGCTTTATCAGTACGTCAGAAAGTTTCATCTCTGATCTTTTTTAATTGATTGAATTATGCTTCTGCCTCTTGTTCGGCAAAAATCTTGGCAGCGGCTTCAGTTAAAACCAGCACGTCTGCATTAACAACATCATAGGTGTTCACATCGCTGAGTAACGCGCCGTTAATGGTGGGCACATTACGAAAGCTGAGGTAAACATTATCATTATACTCAGGCATTACAAACAAGGCTTTTTTTCCGGCCACGTTCAGCTTGCCCAGCATATCGACAAACGTTTTAGTTTTTGGCGTTTCCAGGCTGATATCTTCTACCACTACAATGGCATTTTCTTTTGCCTTGGAAGAAAGGGCTGACATTTTAGCCAGGTCTTTCACCTTACGGTTCAATTTAATATCATAACCGTGAGGCTTCGGGCCAAAGATTGTACCACCACCCTTATAGAGCGGGTTGCGGATGTTCCCTTTCCGGCTTCCACCCGTACCTTTCTGGCGGTGCAGTTTACGGCTGGCACCTTTTACTTCTGCACGGGTTTTCACTTTGTGAGTACCCTGCCGCTGAGCAGCCAGGTATTGTTTTACAGCCAGGTAAATTACATGGTTGTTGGGCTCGATGCCGAAAATTTCTTCCGGCAGCTCAACGGTCCTGCCTGTTTTCTTTCCCTGTATATTTAAAACGTCAACTTGCATATTACTTCTGGATTAAAACGATTGAACCATTGTGGCCCGGAACAGAACCACTTATCAAAATGTAATTTTTCTCTGGGAAAATCTTCACCACTTTCAGGCCTTTAACCTTGACCCTGTCACCACCCATGCGGCCGGCCATGCGCATACCTTTCATAACGCGGCTGGCATCGGAGGAGTTACCCAGCGAACCGGGTGCCCGCTGACGGTCGTGCTGACCGTGTGATTGTTCACCTACACCACTGAAACCATGGCGTTTTACAACACCCTGGAATCCTTTTCCCTTGGAGGTGCCAACGATATCAACATTTTCCCCTTCGGAAAAAATGTCAACAGTAACAGATTCACCAATATTTTTTTCGATAGAAAAATCCCGGAATTCTTTTACAAATTTTTTGGGGGCCGTGCTGGCTTTGGCGAAGTGATTTTTTTCAGCTTTTGTGGAGTGCTTGTCGTTTTTGTCACCAAAGGCTAGTTGAAGGGAGCTGTACCCGTCAGTTTCTTTTGTGCGTACCTGGGTGACAACACAGGGACCAGCTTCGATAATTGTGCAGGCAGTTTGCTTGCCCGAAGGATCGAAGATGCTGGTCATGCCAATCTTTTTTCCAATAATACCTTTCATTTTGCTTACGGTTTTTCCCCGCAAGGTTGTTCAAGACAGACCAGCTTTGTTTTTATATAAGATTGGTCTTCAATCCTGGTTCATCGCCGACCTTTTCCCTTGTTTTCCCAAGATGGGAAGAGGAAGTACCGGCGATAAACAAACCTCGAAGGGCTTGTTTATATGTGAAACTCCAAAACATGTCGCATTGGAGCGTTTCAAACTTCAGAGCTCTTTTCTTTCGCGGTTAGCGAAATTGAGAGATGAAAAATCATTTATAAGAACTAATGCCATGCCTTTTTTAAGGCCCGGCTCTTTTATGCTTTAATTTCCACTTCTACCCCACTTGGCAAGTCCAGTTTGCTCAGTGCATCTACCGTGCGGGAAGAAGATGTATAAATGTCCAGCAAACGCTTATGCGTGCAAAGCTGGAATTGCTCACGGCTTTTCTTGTTAACGTGCGGCGAGCGCAATACAGTAAAGATCTTTCTACGCGTGGGCAGGGGAATTGGTCCTGTAACTACGGCACCTGTGCTGCGCACTGTTTTTACGATTTTCTCGGCAGATTTATCTACCAGATTGTGATCGTAAGACTGTAATTTGATTCTAATTCGCTGAGACATAGTCAAAACCCAATTTTCCGATTGGGGTTGCAAAGGTAGGATGCTGCACTATATCCTCCAAATAGTTGGGAAAGAATTTTCTAGGAAATCACAAACTTTCAGTTCCTTCATTTTTGTTATTGCACTTTTTTCAGTTTCAGCCCTAGCGTAGCAAAGCCGCCAAGCTCCAGATGTTCAACTCTAAATGTGTGATTTCCATTTAGATGAAGGGCAACCTGCCTGTGCGGGGATTCATCAAAATTATACAAGGATGGATTCCACTCGTCCAGCACCAGTTTTCCATCAACATATACCCGCACGGCATCATCCCAGGTAACGCTGATAGCATAGTTGCCATCCGGCACTGCAACTGTGCCCTCTGCTACCGTAATAAACTGCGTATATTGTTTCCCCGCATTCATTCCTCCCCACCAGGCATAATCCAGTTGTTTGACGTTTTGCGTTTTAAAAGGAACCGGGACGAAGTTATCCGGAAAAAGTTTACCGGTTTTTACCGGGTTATAAACACTTGTATCCAGTTCATACCATTTCACCTGCCAGTCAACAGGCTGGAAGAATTTTTGAAATATGAATTGATAGGGCTTTCCGGCTGGTATGGTTTGCCCAAAGGGAGTAACTACTTTTTCACCGGTGAATTCCAGCACAATGCGAATATCTGTCCGGCTGCTGTTCATTTTTTTGGCGCTGATGACTGCCGGTATGCTACCGCTGGTACTGGAAAAACTATCCACTCCGCGAAAGGACTTGATTTTCCATTTTCCCGCCGGCCCTTTAATGACAAATTGCAGGACATTTCCCGTGTCGGTAGGATTGGTATTCCAAATGATAGGCGACCTAAAATCATAGGGCCCCCATTCAGTAACAAAAATGTTTTTCCTACCAGCCCATTGTGATGTGTTTTTAAAGGGATCAGCTGGATTATCAATAACCGGAATGTGTATGGAGGAATCATCAAAAAGCTGTTCGGTCAGCATTTCATTAAAGAGCGTGTCGAGATTGGTAACAGTGGAGTCAATCCTAAATAATTCTGTATTCCCGCGGTGAATATTGTTAAAAATATGCAGGCTGTCAGTTCTTGTTATTGCATAAGCGATACCGTTTTCCGTAAAATTATTATTGGTAACAATATAGTTGCGACTGCGGGTATCGCGGTAGCGAGCATAGCCCCAGTCGGCAGGCTGCGAAGCCCTGGCCCATAGGTGAATGGCCATTTTGTTTTTATAAAAAAGATTATAGGCAATTTCATTCTGCTGGCCGTGCTCGATGGCAATGGCCGTATTATTATTTCGAAATTGATTACCGCTAATAACTGAGGCATAACTATAGCCGCCCCAAAGACCGTTATCGCATTCAAATATCCTGTTATCAATAATTTTATTCCGGCTGAATGTAAGTTCTACGCCATTGGTTGGTGCATAAGAAAAATCATTGGCATAGAGGAGATTGTCGTTACAACCACCCTGTCCGTTGTCCATAGTTGTTTGCCCGGCCCAAAGAAAAAAACCATCCCCACTATGGGTGACATTATTCTTATAAAAAAGATTAGTATTGCTTTGCTCATACACCAAAATGCCCGCGCTGTCCTGGCCGCGGTAATAAACACCATCGCTATAACCGCGCACATTAAAGATGAGCCGGTTGTACAGAAGCTGGTTGCTGCTGCTCCGATACATCGCAATGCCGACCCCTGAATTAAAAGAAAAATCATTGTTATAAACCAGGGCATTATTGCATTCCATCATCATCAATGCGTTTTGCCCGCCGGTTACTTTACAGTTTTTTATTACTGCATTATTACATCCCCGCAGGTACATGGCAGTCCCGTAGCGCAGCCATTCATCGTTTTCGTTATGATGGTAACTCAGCCAGTCAGACAAGTCTTCTTTTTCCTGCGTGCTGTTCAGGTGCTGGCGGTAATTATAACTGAAATCGCAGTTTTCCAGCACCAATTCGTCCACGTTTTTTGCCAGCAATGCCACTTTGTATCCCTGCACTGATAAATTCCGGATAGTAACTTTTTTACTGTCGTGAATAAAAACAGCCAGCCCAAAAAATTCATCAGGTCTTTTGCGGCCAACACTTCCCTTTAATGCTGCAGTATTAAAATCAACAACAATATTATTTCCGTGTATGGAAATAACGGGCTGCTGCAAACTTGTATCTGCATTAATTGAGTAAACTCCCTTTTTGATATTTGCCGACCGGGATATCTTCATTCCCTTTACCAGCCTGCTGACCTGTGAAAAAGCGCCTAAACCTACAAGCAAAATGAGGGGTAACAGGATAATTTTTTTTGTCATGGAATTGCGTTTATTTGCAGCCGTTGTGTTAAACCTGCTAAATTTAATCATCCTTTAGCAAAGCATAAAAAACTGAATGGAAGGTGCTCCTTTAAAAAAAACTGAATCGCCCCTGCGTCGTTTCATAAAACTGCTGGTGAAGGTTGCTGTCACTGTAGTCTGCTTCTGGTATATTTCAAAAAAAATTGATTTCAGGCAGGCAGTTGATGCACTGGAAAAGGCTAACTGGTGGTTGCTCCTGGTAGCACTGTGCTTTTTTATTTTCTCCAAATTATTTTCAGCTGTACGGCTGAACATTTATTTCCGTAATATCAACATTCACCTGCCGGAATGGAGTAACATAAAACTGTACTGGCTGGGCATGTTTTATAACTTGTTTTTACCGGGCGCCATCAGCGGCGATGCATACAAAGTCATCCTGCTAACCCGCCGCTTCGGGGTTGCTTATAAAAAAACAACCGCGGCCGTACTGCTCGACAGGTTCAGTGGTTTGCTGGCGCTAGGACTTATCCTATCCGTGTATGGTTTTATTGTATTGGATAATCGCATTTACCAGATGGCTTTAATAGCGGGTGCTGCCATCGCCGTTATTGCGTTATATTATGCGGTCGTGTTTTACTTTAAAGACTTTATTCCTGGTTTTTGGCCCACCTTCTTTTGGGGATTACTGGTACAACTGCTCCAGGTGATCTGTGTTTACTTTATTGTGGCGGCATTGCGGTTACCGGTATGGCAGCATGAATGGATTTTTATTTTCCTGGCGGCAGCGGTCATTTCTGTACTGCCCATTTCGCTTGGTGGCGGATTAGGAACAAGGGAAGTGGTATTTGTTGAAGGCGCCCGTTATTTTCATCTTGACCAGCATATTGCGATCGTCGTTAGCCTGCTTTTTTACCTCATTACAGTGC
>DASTSN010000029.1:0-8186 GCA_035760665.1 Chitinophagaceae bacterium
TATTGGCCATGATTTCGCCGCGTGATTTTTGCACCGCCTGTCCCGAGATGGCTTTGGTATAAGCAAATGCCGCATCCACAAAAGGCTGACTGAGCACATTGGCGTAGTTGCTGATCAAATTTGCTTTCAGGTAAATTTTCCAATCGCTGACCGGAATGGATTTAAGTAGTTTGTTGAGTTGATCGTAATAGGCGGGCTGACCCACATCAATGGAATCTGTTTTTGCACCTATATTGTTTAAGAAATTACGCCAGCCAATTAGCGGTTGTCTTTTTTCCAGGTCGGCCACTGCTATTTTATTATAGTTTGCCGTTACATCCCGCAGTTCCACCCTTGTTCTGTGCGATGCTGCCAGTTGCTTATCTACCGAATAAACAAGGTCAGCTGCTTTTTTCGCCGCGTCAGCATCGCTGCCGGTTAATTCAAACAAGGTCGCCAGGTATTTTTTGTACGCTTCTTGTATGACTACTGTTGCGGCATCTGTATTAAAATAATAGTCCCTGTCCGGAAGGCCAATACCTGTCTGGTAGGCCTGCGCAATGTTCATGCTGCTGTTTTTTTGATCGGGCTCTACTGAAAATCCGATGATGGTAGTATTGCCATGTTTTTCTTCATCCGCCACAAATTTCAGCAACGATGGAACATCGCTAACGGCGTCAATGCGTGCCAGCAATGGCCTGATGGGCTCGTCGCCGCGTTTGTTAATGGTGACTGTGTCCATGCCTGAAGCGTAAAAGTCTCCCACTTTTTGTTCAATGCTGCCTGGCTGGTTTTTTGCCTGCGACACGCTGTCCAGTATTTGCTGCAGGCGCAGGCGCTGCGGGTAATTCATAAACATGTATGTGCCTACACCAGCCTGGGTGGCAGGTATTTGAGCGGTATCATACCATTTGCCATCTGCATATAAGAAAAAATTGTCGCCCGGTTTTCGCGTGGAGTCTATGCCTTGAATGGCAATAAATTTTTTTTCCGGAGTCGTGTTGCAAGCAGCGAATGACGTTACGACCAATAAAAAGAAAAAGAAATTTTTCATGAATGATGTGTTTTGATCAGGCATTTTATGGAAGCGGTCAGGGCTCCCATACCTGCGGCATGGCAGGCAGTAAGTTCAAAGAAAACACTATTTTCCAATTCATCCCAGATTATTTTACAAACGTTTTGATATTTCTTTTACCGGTTTTTCGTGGTATCATCCTCTCTCCGTTTTTTGAATCTCCGGTCTCTTATTACTTTTTTGTTTGCCTAAAAAAAGTAACAAAAAAGCCACCTGGAGATCAATGTACATACGTTTTCGTGAACACCGTGATTGAAGGTTTGGAATACTAGAATGAATAGCAAGAGGAATACCCGGATCAACAGAATTGTTTTTATTTTTATAGAAGTCTTTCTAATGGCCGTGGAAAAAATTTGCATTCACTGTGCTGGCCTGCCTATTACGATTCTTTAATAATACCCAGCCTGACAGCCTCCTGGGCGGCTTTGGACCTGGAATTGACATCCAGCTTGAATAAGATGGAGGATATATGATGATCCACGGTTTTGGGAGAAATGAATAACTGCTCTGCAATTTCTTTGTTCTGCATTCCTTTGTGCAGCAATTTTACGATAGCCATTTCCCGGTCGGTCAGCTGGCCGGGATTGCTTTTGGTTGTTTGTCTTTTTCCCCTGGGTAATTTTTTCAGTCCTTCGTTTCTCAGTTGTTGTTTTAATTTTTCATATACTGCCACTGCGCCCAACTGCAGTAAACTGTTTAATGCTTCTTTCTTATTTTCTTCATCACCGGTGGCCAGCGCTAAGGCGCTTTCGTAAGGGCATCCTAATTTTTTCCAGCAGGCTGCTGCTTCCCGCGTGCGATTTTGTTTAAGTAACCGGTAGCCTTCCTGTAACTGGAAATCGCCTGTTTCTTTGTGCCGGGCTTTCCAAAGCCAAAACATGAAAGCGCTATTCTCCAAATGGTTATCGGTTTTCAGCACCAGCGAAACCACCTGGTCAATTTCGGCCGGTAACAATTTTTGTTTACCGGTAATCCATTCATATTCCAGGAATGCTGTAAGCACCGGGGCTATGCGTTGTATTTCTGCTGTAGCAAAGGCGATTGATTTTGCCTCTTCCAGTAAAGGCAATGCGTCCTCCTCCCCTTTTCGTAATTTTATTTGTGCCAGTACCACCAGGGCGGTATTCCGGGTGGGCGGACTGATAATGGTACCCAGCAGGGTTTCTGCAACGGCCGCAGCCTCCTCCCATTTTCCTTTTTCCAGTAGCAGTCTAGCTTTCCACGATAGCATATAGGCCGACCAGGCATAGAGGTCTCTTTCCTCGCAGTACCGGATGCCTTCGTTGAGCATTTTCTCCGCGAGGTCATACCATTTTAATTTGACGCTGACGCTACCGAGATTGGTATAAGACCTGGCAGCATGCTCAGAAAATTCATACGTTACGGCAATGGACAAACTTTGCTCCAGCATTTCGCGTGCCTGATCCTGCTGTCCCGGCATAATCATTAATGAGGAGCCTACATTATTTAACGCATGGGAAAGAATTTCCTGGTTGCCGGAGGCCTTTGCCATTTCGATGGCCTGGTTCCCCCAGTAAACGGCCTCATTTACTTCATCGGCTAACATTTTGAGCTGAGACATATTGCTAAAGGCCATCGCTTTTACGTCCGAGGCCGGCTCGTCCTTCAATACTTGTATCGCCTGCTCCGCGTAATTGACAGCGTTTTTCCGGTTGCCGGCAAACCACCACAATCTTGATAAAAACCTGAGGGTCTTACCAATTTTTTCGGCATTTCCGGTGGCCAGCCAGGCCGCCAGCACTTTTTCCTGGTAATGAATGGCTTCCGGTATCTGGCTGGTGAGATAGCATTCGTACACATAGGCTTCGTACAGTTCTAGCAACTGTTGCTGATTGTCGCCGGTATCATATTCGATCGCTGTTAAAAATAACTTGGATGCTTCCTGGTGGGCTCCCAGTGCGGCAGCTTTGCGGGCAGCAATGGGGGCATACTTCAACACCCATTCGCGTTCGTTGGCATTTTTGGCATGGTGCACAATCCGTTCCAGCTCTTGTTTTTCTTCAAAGGCTGGCAGCAGGATTTCCAGTATTCGTTTATGCAGGTTTATTTTTTGCAGGGGTGACACCGTGGTTTCAATCACCCGGCGGAATAACTCATGCTTAAAGGCGATGGCGTTTTTTTCAATCACCAAAATTTGTTTTTCCAGGCAAATCGCCAGCTCATCGCTGTAGTGCGGCAACATTTTTTCCAGGTACTTCAATTCCAACGCTGACGGCAAAACCGATACCATTTGCCATACCTGTTTGGTTTTTTCATTGCAGGCATTAAATGCCGAGAGGATGGAATCCCGGATATTGTCGGGAATCACCGCGGTATAGGATTGCAGCATTTCATTGACATAAAAAGGATTTCCACCCGAAATGCTGTAAATATTCTCTCCCTGTAATCCTTTGGCGGCCGCCAATTCGTACACGGCTTCTTTTGACAACGGTGGTAGTTCCATTTTGGTAAAGGATCCCGGCGTTAACTGGCCGAGGACATTGCGCAACGGATGCCGCAAATGGATTTCATTATCCCGGTAAGTGAGCAAAAACAAGCAACGGAGCTGGCTTATCCTTCTTGCCAGAAATTTAATAAAGTCAAGCGTGGCTTCATCAGCCCAGTGAATATCATCAATGATAACGATACTTGCCTGGTTAAGGTTTCGCAAGGCATACATAACCGTGTTGAATAAAACGGACCGGTCCCTGATGGCATTGCTCTTAGCCGGATCTTCTTTACTGACCTGAAATAAAATATCATATACCGGCGCCAGCGGGCTGGGTGTAAACAAGGCCTCGCAAGAGCCCAGGAAAATGGCGCAGCGCTTATCCACGGAGCGGCTGAAGGTTTTTACCAGCGATGTTTTTCCAATCCCTGCCTCACCACATACGAAAACGGTATGCCCTTCCCCGCGAAGGGCTTGCGTGAAGCGTTCCTCCAGGGAAAGAAGGAACCCGTCTCGTTCGATTAGCCGCATGGTTATAAAATAGGGTGTGCTACTGCTAAAATAGGGAATGTTCCCTACTTCAGGCCTGCCATTTCATCGCAGCTTTGCGCCGTTAATCGAATTATTAATCTTTAAACCAACAATTTGAAATGAACAGACAAAAAAACGGCAGCGCCGTCAATGCATCGGCGCCACCGTTCCTGCCCCCGAAAAACCGGGCAGTTTTCAAAGCCAGAAACATGCTGTTACTGGTGGGCGCCAGCCTATGGTTGTGCGTATGCAGCAGTTGCTCCAAACAGGCAGACAAACAGGACGATGTGACAACCTGGTACAAGAACCTTGACCACGTTACGCAACTGGAACTGCAGGCAGCCCGTGCGGCCACCGCCCGGTACAAAGACGTTAACAATGCCCTTGCCGATGGTTACCAGGACATCATGGTGGATGTGGAAGGAATGGGACATCATTATATGAATCCCGACCTGGTCGACAGCACATTTGACCTGGCCAAACCAGAGATCCTGGTGTATAACCGGGATGAAAATAACCAGCTGGTATTGGTGGCTGTAGAATATGCAGTGCCCATCAACCTGCCGAAACCGGAAGGCTTTACAGGCGATGCCGATGAATGGAACGGAAACTCACCTTTCCCGTATTGGCTGCTGCATGCCTGGGTATGGGCCTATAATCCCGAAGGGGCCTTTCACTGGACAAACCCTTTGATTCACCTGCATTAATTATTGAACAACGTAATTAACCATTTTTAAAACCAAAAGTATGAAACGGATTTTCCCGATTTTATTTATGGCAACTAGCCTGATTTCTATGACTGTTGTTGCGCAAAGCAAAACGACCTTAAAAACAAAGACAAAAAAACAGTTGTACATAGATGTACATCATCTGGGCGCCGGTAAAGTGAGTACCGCGGATGTAGCCGCAGCTCATAAAAAAGACCTGGCAGCTGAAAAACAATTTGGTGTGAGCTTTATCAAGTATTGGGTGGATACTGCCAAAGGTGATATTTATTGCCTGTCGTCGGCGCCCAATGCAGAAGCCATTTCCCATACGCACCAGGTGGCGCACGGCTTGCTGCCCGATGAAACCTACCTGGTTACTGACGGGCAGGCTGCTAAGTTAAAAGGAAGCAATAACCTTTACCTGGATGTGCACGAGCTGGGTGCGGGCAATGTAACTGCAGAGGCGGTAGCCGGTGCCCATAAAAAGGACCTGGCGGTAGAAAAAAAGTACGGGGTAAACTTTATTAATTACTGGGTCAACGAAAAAGAAGGCAAGGTTTTTTGTTTATCGCAGGCCCCTGATTCCAGCAACGTTATCAAAACCCACCAGGAGGCACATGGATTATTGCCCAGTTATATTTTAACGGTGAAACAGGGACAATAATTTGTACGTGAGTTGTACAAAAAGAGTAAGGGGTTACCAGCTGGTTGCCCCTTTTTTGTATTGGTGAAATTATTTTTTCGTTTTATTTCAATAGGTGACTGATTGTTCTTTTGTGTATTGCTTAATCAATCATACTGGAAGAGGATGCCAGTTTCACATCAGCATATTGCCAGGCCTGGTCAAAGGCAGCTTTCACTGGTTGCGCTTCCGCTTCTTTTTTCTGTAACAGTAAAACCTTATACAAGCCCATCAGCGCCCAGCCATTTTTCTTCCATATTTCCAAATCCCGCCGGTAAACTTGTTCGGCTTCATTGTACTTTCCGGCCTTGATCAATACCGCTCCCAGATGATGCCGTACAGAGAAAAACCAATCAGGGGGTTCGTTGTAATTGAGCTCATCTTCTATTGCTACTGCGTCTTTCAGCAACGTAACAGCCCCGTCAAATTGATTTTGCTTTGCTGCTAATTCAGCAGTTATAACTTTAAGAGCAATTTGTACCAGGTCAGCCGTTGTATTGATATCCCAAACGGTCAGGTGTTGCAGCATGGTGTCGGCGGCCAGGTTTTTCAGGCTGGCAATTTCCTTTTGTGCATTCGCGATATCCTGTTTTCCCAAAAATGCCATTCCTTTCGCATAATGCCAGATAGCCTTGGGATAGGTAAGATCCTTTGCAGGGGATGGAAGGGCAAGAATGGTATCCCACATCCCCAGTTTTACGGCAATGTAGTACGGTATACTGTAATAATGCTGCAATGTGCCCCACCCCGGTTGATCCATAATATCTGTTGCAGTATGCTGCTGTAATTGTTTTGCGGTACGCCAGGCCAGTTCTGCATTGCCTTCTAACGTAGCGGTTGCTGCCAAAAAATGATAATTATGCGGGTAATACGAGAGCGGATAAACGCCTTGTGCATGACAGGTGGTTGTATAAATGCTATCCACTTCCACCGCCTTCAGGTTGGCGAGTGTGCCCAGGTGATAGTCGCCGGTATTAATATAAATATGGGAGGGCATGTGTAACAGGTGTCCCGATCCACGTACCAGGGTGTTTAGTAGTTGGGCACTGGCCAGTGCTTTTTCAGGCACAGCTGAGGCTTCGAGTGCATGGATGTAAAAGTGATGTGCTCCCGGATGCAGGGGATTAATTTTCATCAGGTGTTCCAGTATCGCAAGCAGTTCTGGTGTCCAGGCTTTCGGTTCTTTCGTGGTCTTGTCGTATAAATCCCAGGGATGAAGATCCATCAATGCCTCGGCGTAAAGGGCTCCGATATCCGGGTCCTTGGCGTACTGCTCATACACTTTTTTCATTGCAGTAGCGTATGCTTCATCCAAGGCTGCCCGGTTGGCGGGGGGCTGCGCTGCATACCGAAAGGCCAGTGCTTCAATCAGCGCTTTTTCTTTAGGTGTGCAGTTTTGAGCAAGCGATTGGGCTTTTACAATCGCTGCATACGCCCGCTGATAATTATCATCTTCCATGCCGCCGTTGTAATTGGGGCCCAGCACAAATGCATAACCCCACAAGGCCATGGCGCAGGTTGTATCTAACCGGGCAGCCTCGAAAAATGATCTTGCTGCTTCTGCATGATTGAATCCGTACGACAACATCAATCCCTGGTTAAAATAGTCCTGGGCTTCTTTACTGGAAGTAGAAATTTTGAAGTCAATACCTTCCAGTCCTGTGAAAAGCGGTGCTTTTTTTCCTGATGAATACCACGCTTTGTCTGTTGTTTTTTGGGGATAGCAGCCAATAGCCGTAGGAGTGTTATTATTGGTTTCGTTGCTGCTGTTACAGGAAAACAGCAGCCATACCGCCAGCAGGGGAGCAAAACATTTCATCATAATCATTGGTTTATGGTTAAAGGTGTATTTATATGTTTTGCACAACGGCCAGGTGTTTTTGAAGGTCGGGCATTGATTGCTACCCGGTAGGGCTTGCTGGTTACGGTCAGTAACCTTTTTACATTCCCATTTCGTAAGATATGAACTTACACTGATAAGCAAGCCGACGGCTGGAAAAATATAGAGTCTTGTCGGGAGATAAAATTGAAAGATTGTTCATTTTTTGCATCATGAGTTTGTTTACCCCCTGCGTCTATTCCTTTCAAGGCTTTGCTAAATCAGTGATTTTTATTTCTCCCTTCTTCTCTTTTTTAAAACACAGAATAGAAGCAAACGGAAAGGAAAAAAGAATACCTGCCGTAGCCATTGCTGGGATGCCGCACTTGCCACAAACTATGCAGCCTTTTTTACAATCCATTAAAGGGTTGCCCTGTTCTGAGCACAAACGAGTTGCCAGGTTGCCTTCAACCTGCCATCTTCACAATAAATACCTGCGTATGATTGCTTTTTTATTTAATAAACCCGCTACTGCCCTGTTACTGCTCGCAGCACCCGTTACCGGGTTGGCCGGCGCTGTGCTTTGGTCACTCCCAGGCCTTGATGCCGTTTGGCCCAATGTGCTGTGGCTGAGTTTTCTCCTGTTTATACCGGTTGGGTACCGGCTGGCAGCAGTGTTACAGCAGCGACCGCCGGTGCTAACGGCCTGGGCACTCAGCTTGAATATGATTGGCTGTGTGAGTGCAGCGGGACATATGAACCTTTTCCGGTTTAATGCTGTGCTTCCCTACCAAGGAAGCCGCAATTTCCCTGATATCCTGATGCAGGCCATGGATCAACATGCCATTGACTTGCTCACCTACCTGCCGGCCTTGTTGTTTCCTGTGAGTTTTGTGTTGTTTGGTATTGCGGTGATAAAAACCAAGGTGTTTAACATCCTGACC
>DASTSN010000030.1:0-27248 GCA_035760665.1 Chitinophagaceae bacterium
GATGCCCGTCTAATCGTTCCGCTTAGCTATACCAGCTCACTTCGTTACAACTTTATAAACAATTAGACAACGAAAAAATACAATTCATCCTAATCTGTTATCATTTCAACCGTCCAGGCAAATGAAAAAAAGCATCCCCGCTTATCTTAGCCTGATTTTAGAAAAAAACCAACATGAAAAAAACATTCTTATCCTCGCTGATCATTGCAGCCTGTGCTGCAACAGCATTATTCTCCTGCGATAACGGGGAGAAAAAGACAATTACAGAAACTACAATCAGCAACGACAGCCTGGCAAAAAGAGGTGAATACCTGGTAAGTGTGATGGGTTGCGATGATTGTCATTCTCCCAAAAAATTGGGTCCTCATGGTCCGGAAATCATACCGGAACTGAGATTTTCTGGCTATCCTGCCGGACGGCCAATGGGAAAAGCAGATTCAACGGTGGTAAAAAACGGTTTTGTATTATTTGCCGGTGACCTCACGGCTGCAGTCGGTCCCTGGGGTATTTCTTATGCTGCCAATATAACCCCCGACTCGACCGGAATCGGAGTTTGGACAGAGGAACAATTTAAAAAAGCAATTACAGAAGGGAAATCTAAAGGGCTTGATAACAGCCGTCCTTTGCTGCCGCCAATGCCCTGGACGAATTTTAAAAACCTGACAGATACAGATGTAAAAGCCATTTTCTTGTATTTGAAATCAATAAAACCGGTGAAAAATGTAGTACCTCCTCCCGGTAAGCTCTCAGATTTGTAATTACATATTCTATACGAAAACGCCTCCGTACGGAGGCGTTTTTATTTTGATAAATATCTGCTAAACTTTACTTTATTAGTTTATATCGCCGGATTCATTCACCAGGCTGCCCGGCTCTTTCATTTTTTCAAAGCCTGCAGCCGTAATGCGGATTATCAGGGTGTCTTGCTGCTCAGTTGTAACAAGGCCCTCATTTTCCAGTATGCGCAGCTCCTGGTAAATAACTGTCCAGTCCTGGAAACGGCGCAAAATAAGTTCCCTGGGACGACAAGCATAATTTTCAGGCTGGGGATCGTCTTTGACAATTTCAAAAATGGTTCGGAGAAGGTTATAGTGGTCTTGCATTGATTAAAAATATCTGAAAAATCTTTTCCCGGAGAAACAATTTATCAACAGGTGTTAAATCCTTTTCTATGGGTTACAAGACCTTTTAAAATCTGTTTTCGCTGCGTAAAGCCACCTATTAAAGATTTATTCATTTCTGTCTTAGATCTCAAAACCATCTCCGCTTCCCCAAGCAGCCCAAGCTTATGCCCGCTGGGAAAAAGTTCGCCCATACCGTTTTCCCATACCCGGGCTTCTGCGGCCACTCTGCGAAGTTGAAACAGGTGCTGATGCCACGCTGTGCATACCTGGCACATCGTAGACATGTCCTTTCACAACAGGAATTGACTTCTTGATCAGCTTTTGAATATCGCTTAATAATACTTTTTCTGTCCAATCGCAAAAAGATATGGCAAAACCACTGGCACCGGCACGGCCGGTTCTCCCAATTCTGTGGACATAGGTTTCTGGTACATTGGGCAATTCATAATTTATAACAAGCGCCAGTTCATCAATATCAATACCACGGGCAGCAATATCAGTTGCCACCAGAATCCTGGTGCGTTTGCTCTTAAAATTCGAGAGAGCTTTTTGCCTGGCATGCTGCGCCTTATTACCATGTATCGCCTCAGCAGAAATCCCTGCTTTGTTCAAATTTCTCGCCAGCCTGTCGGCCCCGTATTTCATTTGCGCAAATACCAGAATTGATTCTGCCGAGTGATTACGCAGCAATTCAATCAGGAGTGACTGCTTATGTTGTTTTTCAACAAAATAAACAGATTGCTCAATCATATCTGCAGTAGTAGATGGTGGCGCCACCTCCACTTTTACAGGATTATTCAGCAACAGGTTGGCAAGTTGCCTGATTTCATTCGGCATTGTGGCCGAAAAAAACAGGGTCTGCCTTTTTTGCGGCAACCAGCTGATAATACGTTTTACATCCTGCACAAAGCCCATATCCAGCATACGGTCTGCCTCGTCCAGCACGAAATATTGAATACCGGCCAGCGAGATATGCCGCTGCCGTATCAGGTCGAGTAAACGACCGGGTGTTGCCACCAATATATCAACACCCCTGCGTAGCGCTTGGACCTGCTGATATTGTGAGACACCACCAAAGATGACCTGGTGCCTGAGTTGCAAAAACCTGCCGTAAGCCTGGATACTTTCACCAATTTGTATCGCCAACTCGCGGGTTGGAGTAAGGATTAACGTACGGATTGCAGCCTGACCCTGCAAGGGCTGCTGCTGCATTAACTGCAAAATAGGAATGGTGAATGCGGCTGTTTTTCCTGTACCCGTCTGGGCGCAGCCTAACAAATCCTTTTTTTCTAAAATCACCGGAATTGCTTTTTCCTGAATAGGGGTAGGATTGGTATATCCTTCTTTGCTCAAAGCCTGGAGTACCGGCTCAATGAGCTGTAAATCATTAAATGACACTGTATAACTATTTGATTAAAAAATTAGGTAAGGCTATCAATCAGATTGATACGTTACCTGCCTTACGTTAAGCGTACACAACAAAATCGGGAAGAAATGACAGATCCCAAAAGAGAGATAGCAAAACATTAAGAATGGTAAAGATACAATTAAAAAATGAAATCTGCTAACTGGCCAAAAATTACATCCGGTTACCCGCTAGGCCTATCTTTAACTTATCTTTTATGAGTACTCATCCTTTCAACCTGGCTGTTCGTTTCCTTCTTGAACTAGCCATCTTGTTTTCCGTAGGCTACTGGGCATGGAAGACCCAGCAGGGCTGGCTGCGGTATGTATTAATGGCCGGCCTTCCATTGGTTGCAGCAGCCGCCTGGGGTATTTTTCGTGTGCCGGCAGATCACGGCCATGGGTTGGTGGAAGTACCCGGTATCCTCCGTTTAGTGCTGGAATTATTACTCTTTTCAGCTGCCGGCTGGTGCCTGAAAAGTGCCGGGCAACCCGGCTGGGCAACGATTTTTATACTTATTTCAGTGATTCATTATGCCGTTTCATACGACCGGATTCTTCTTTTACTAAAAAACTGATTCTAAGGTTTAACAGTTACCCAGTTCATACAAACTTTTCAACAGTTCGCCTCAATTCTGCTGCCTAAAAATCCTATCCCCAGTACTTTAGCAGTATCTGTATTTACAAACTGCTTTTTTGAATACTGTTAAAAAATGAACTTATCAATCACCTGGAAATACCTGCTGGCATTTATAGCCCTGAACATGATTGCGGGGGAACTGCATGAACAAGTACATATCAATACCGGCTACTTAATTTGTGGCTGTTATGGTACCCGTGATTTTAATGTCTGGAATACCTGTGCACAATGTAATCACCCGGCATGGGCATTTCTAGCCACTTTAGCAGGGCCCCTGTTTTCCTGCTCCTTGATGTGGTTGGGCACATGCATGTTTTTAAAATGCAGTAGGCTGTCAGGAAAATCAATTGGCTTTTCGATATTGTTTGCCAATCTTCCCTTTGCAAGAATTTTTACTGCACTAACCGGCCGAGGTGATGAAAAAGTTGTGTTACAAACTTTGCTGGGCGATGATGGCAACATGATAACAATAAAATTGCTAAACGTACTGCTGGTATCTCTCATCTGCCTGCCGCCTATTATCCTGGTTTTTAAAAAACTTGATCGGACCAACCGCTGGTGGGTTATAACAGGGTTTTCTGTACTGCCATTACTTTTCGGCATGCTATATCAGCGAATGCTCCTGAACCAACTATTGCAAAACGGTTTTGGCGCTGATATATTTATGATAGGAACCCCTAACATTATTTTGTTTCACTTTATTTTGATGCTGATGATACTGTATCGATTCAGGAAAAGCATACCTGGGTTACTTGTGAAATAACGTGTAAAGAGTTGAGCATTCACAATTAATCATTTTATAGCATACCTGCCGATCAGGTGGTACACTATTACTTTCAAGTTGCATTGCTTTGAAAAATTATTGTTGACTAAGGATTGAAAAATCTTCTTCCCGTTATTAAATATGAATTCATATTGTTTGAAACTAAAAATCCTTTACTACGAAAAATCAATTCGTAACTGTACTGATCATTTTCGTCATCTCATCTTGCAGTATAGATAACAGCGGATAAAATACTTATCATCTTTCTTTGAACTTTGACAAAATAAAGAAAACAAAAGCCGAAAATGTCGTTTTCTGTATTGACATCGCAATAGGTCTTGAAAGCCTGACGGTAATTGTTGCTGCAGCAAATGGTGGATAAACAAAGTGCTTTGAACTTGTTCTTAGTAATAATTTCGGCTCACAACATCTTGCCACTGGAACCTACAGCGATACATCATCCATCTTTAATATTTCCTGTGCTGATTTCGAAAAAAAATTCCAACATTTCAGTAGAGTATACTATGCAGTTTGCAGACTACAATGGCATTATCCTGACCAACCATTTTAAAGCCCTAATTACTTCAATAACAGCGCTGGAATTAAAAGTAACTGTTAGCGGAGACTTTTATGAAGACGCTGATGTAACAAACGAAAAAAGCATCCATAAGTACTGGAGAATTATATGTGAAAGCATTTTAACCAGCGCTTATCAACCGCGCATGTATCTTGTAAAAGCGGACTTAGCAAAGCAGCAATAAAAAAGCTCCGGTTAAAACCGGAACTTTTTTTATCAGTAGCCAGTAATTATTTTACGATGCCGTTTTTTCTTGTTTTTCCTTTAGCTGCGGTGATGGGGCTGCTTCGTTCCTGAAAACAACGGTATTGTCAAAAACGTCAACCAGCACCGGCTTCGTTTTATCGATATCACCGGCAAGGATACGCCTGGATAACTGGTTCACCATTTCTTTCTGAATAAGCCGCTTCAGCGGACGAGCACCAAACTGCGGGTCAAAGCCCTGATCGGCAAGGTATTCCAGTGCATACTCACTGAAATCAAGCTGAATACCGCTTTGCGCCACCATCTTCTTCAGGTTGTTCAGCTGGATTTTTACAATCCCCATGATTTCTTTTTTCAAAAGTGGCTGGAACATGATGATCTCATCCACGCGGTTCAAAAACTCAGGGCGAATCGTTTGCCGTAACAAGTTCATCACCTCCGTTTTTGCCCTTGCCGAAGCTTCTTCAATATTCTTTTCGTTTACGTTTTCAAATGCCTCCATGATAAGATGGCTGCCGATATTGCTCGTCATGATGATGATCGTGTTTTTAAAATTCACCACGCGGCCTTTGTTGTCTGTCAGCCGACCGTCATCAAGTACCTGCAACAATACGTTCCATACATCGGGATGTGCCTTCTCAATTTCGTCCAACAATACGACACTGTAGGGCTTTCGCCGAACGGCTTCAGTCAACTGCCCGCCTTCCTCGTAGCCTACATAACCGGGAGGCGCACCCACCAACCGTGATACCGTATGCTTTTCCTGGTATTCACTCATGTCAATTCTCGTGATCATACTTTCATCATCAAACAGGTATTCTGCCAGCGCTTTTGCTAATTCTGTTTTTCCCACACCAGTGGTGCCCAGGAAAATAAATGATCCTATCGGTTTTTTGGGATCACTCAGCCCGGCTCGGCTGCGACGAATGGCATCGGCAACAGCAGTGATTGCTTCATCTTGTCCCACCACTCTTTCATGCAGGTGTTCTTCCAGGTGTAATAATTTTTCTTTATCACTTTGCATCATTTTAGCAACCGGAATACCTGTGGCCTTTGCAACTGCTTCGGCAATATCTTCTGCATCCACTTCCTCTTTCAGCAGGCGTTTTTCACCGCCCTCCTGTATTTGTTTTGACAAATCGGCAATCCGTTGCTCCTGTTCTTTTACTTTACCATAACGTATTTCTGCCACTTTCCCATAATCACCCTCCCGCTCTGCCCGCTCGGCTTGCTGCTTCAGACTTTCTATTTCTGCTTTTGCATTTTGTACTTTATCTACCAGCTCTTTCTCTTGTTTCCATTTAGCTTTCAGAGTATCCCGCTGCACTGCCAGGTTAGCAATTTCTGTATTCAGTTCTTTGAGTTTGACTTCATCATCCTCGCGTTTGATCGCTTCCCGTTCTATTTCCAGTTGGCGTATCTGCCTTTCTAAGGTATCGAGTTCCTCGGGCATGCTGTTCATTTCCAGCCTGAGTTTTGCGGCACTTTCATCCACCAGGTCAATGGCTTTATCCGGCAAGAACCGATCGGTAATATACCGGTGCGATAATTCAACAGCCGCAATAATGGCTTCGTCTTTAATACGCACATGGTGATGCGTTTCATACCGGTCTTTCAAGCCACGCAGAATAGAAATTGCATCTTCCACGGTTGGTTCTTCAATCATTACTTTCTGGAAGCGGCGCTCCAGCGCTTTATCTTTTTCAAAAAACTTTTGGTATTCATTTAATGTGGTGGCACCAATGGCCCGCAGTTCTCCGCGTGCAAGGGCCGGTTTCAATATATTGGCGGCATCCATAGCTCCTTCACCACCACCGGCGCCTACAAGGGTATGAATCTCGTCTATGAATAAAATAATTTCTCCTTCACTGCCGGCCACTTCTTTTACAACGGCCTTGAGTCGTTCTTCAAACTCGCCCTTGTATTTGGCACCGGCAATGAGCTGCCCCATATCCAGCGCATAAATAATTTTCGTTTTCAGGTTTTCCGGCACATCGCCATTTACTATTCGATGGGCAATGCCTTCCGCTATCGCTGTTTTACCTACTCCAGGCTCCCCTACAAGTATCGGATTATTCTTGGTTCTGCGCGACAGGATATGCAGCGTACGCCTGATTTCTTCGTCGCGGCCAATAACCGGATCCAGTTTTCCCTGGCGGGCCAGTTCATTCAGGTTTTTTGCATATTTGTTTAAGGCATTAAATTCCTGCGACTGCGTTTGAGATGTAACTGTTTCACCTTTACGCAGATCTTTAATGGCCGTCACTAATCCTTTTTCTGTCAACCCGGCGTTTTTCAGCAGTTTTGCAGTGCTGTCGTTTCCCTGCACAATGGCCAGCAGCAAGTGCTCAGGTGTTACAAATTCATCATTAAACTGCTTCAAAGAAGCACCGGCACGCAATACCACGTTATTTGCTTCGCGGCTAATTTGCTGGGCGGCATCCCCGGGTGTTTTGGGTAACTTATCAATGAGTTCATTCAGCTTGCTTTCGACCAGGTTTACTGTTACATTATTTTTCTTCAGCAGGTATTCCACCGGTGAATCCTGTTGCTCAAGTAAAGCTTTCAGCAAGTGCTCCGTCTCAATCGCCGGACTTTGTGAATTAAACGCTAATTGTTGCGCCTGCTGCACTACTTCTGCAGCTTTTATAGTAAAATTTCCTAAGTTCATACACTGTACCCCAACCGGGGATTTTGTTTAATTGTTAGCAAATTAAAATCTTTATAATCTTGTACATTCTCTAATACAAGTTCTATGTTATTATCAAAAATCATTCATTCTGCTAAACGGGTAAGGGAAGCCGAAACTATGTCATATAAAATCAGTTCAACCTGCCTGAAATGCAGTCTGTTAGGGCTTTTCCTGTTATTATTGCAGCCTGTTTTTAGCCAGCAATACAATTTTTCCCGGCTGGACGAAACCCTGAAGCAAAACCAGAAAATGCTGGGAAATAATGTCGTTATGCTAGTATGGAAAGGAGACTCCCTGCTGTATAAAAAAGAGCTGGGCGATTTTAACAGCAAAACAGTGGCGCCCATCGCCAGTTGCAGTAAATGGTTGACAGCCGCACTGGTCATGATGTTTATTGATGAAGGCAAAATATCGCTTGATGACAAAATCACCCGCTGGCTGCCGGAGTTTGAGAAATATGGTAAAAATTATATCACGATCCGTAACTGCCTCTCGCACATGACCGGTATAGATGACGAGGATAAATTTTTCAAAAAATTAATCCAACGAAAAAAATTCACGTCGTTGGAAGAGGAAGTTAACGCATTTGCAGCAAGAGAAATCAGGGCCAATCCCGGTACTGATTTTTGGTACGGCAATATCGGTCTTAATATTGCCGGAAGGATTCTTGAAATCATCAGCAAACGAAGATTTGATATCCTGATTCGCCAAAAGCTATGTGTACCGTTGGGGATGCGCCGCACAACATTTACAACGCTGGATGGCGGACCGGTGAATCCATCAGGAGGGGCTCAATCCACTGCAGAGGATTATATACGCTTCCTGGCCATGCTGCTGAACAAGGGTAAATTCGGCGGTAAGCAAATCCTGAGTGAAAAAGCTGTTGATGAAATGATGCAGTTACAAACTCACCCGGATGTCGTCAAACGATATGCACCAAAAGTTGCGGAAGGGTACGATTATGCACTGGGCAGCTGGATACTGGAAAAAAATGCAGCCGGCAAAGCCACCGCACTGGCCTGCCCGGGCCTTTTTGGCACCTGGCCGGTAGTGGATTATTGCCGGGGATACGCTTACATCGTTTTTGTAAAATCTTTACTGAGCGAGGACAAAGCGGTGGCTGATACGCAAATCAAGTCCGTTGCCGACGAACTGTTTCCTGCCACCTGCCAATAAGCAGTACACCCAGCTTTTCTCACTGCATTCCAATTATTTTGCAATACCCAGCGGCGAAAAGTATATAAACACTGCTATGATGATGACGACCACAATCAGGGAAAGTATAACATCGGCAGCTGACCAACTGGCCCGGCTTGCTTTCCTGTCTTCTGCCACCGTAGTGGCAAATGTTAATCCATTGAGTTGTGCCGCAGAGGGCTTTTCACTAAGCAGGCTTACGACCACCATTACAACAATAGATAACAAAAAAAGCATAATACAGAAATAGAGGAAATTGACCGTGGCAAATGCATAGAAAATTCCGCCAAGGTGATCTTTTACTAACTCCATAATAATGCGCAGTATACCTATGATAAAGCCTGTAACCATGGCTGTGTAAGCTCCCTTGGCATTAATACGTTTGGAAAAAACGCCAAACAAAAAAACAGCGGCTATTGGTGGCGCCAGGTACGATTGCACACTTTGCAGGTATTGGTATAAAACACCGGATATTTTTTCCATCACAGGAATCCAGATCATCCCTAACAGCACTACGACAGCAGTTGTCATCCTACCCACATTTACAAGTTGCCTATTGGTTGCTCCAGGTTTCATTTTCTTATAAATATCCATTGTAAAGAGTGTTGAGCAGGCATTGTATACCGATGCGAGGGAACTCATCAATGCCGCCAGCAAGCCGCCAGCCAGCAACCCTCTTAACCCTACAGGCAACAACGCTTTTACCAGTGTGGGAAAGGCCTGATCGGTATTGGGAAGGTCAAGTTTACCCTGCTGCGCCAGTGAAAAAGCAATAATACCCGGAATCATGAAAATGAAAAAAGGGAACAGCTTTAAGTAAGCCGCAAAGATGGTTCCCCGCCTGGCCTGCTTTTCATCACGGGCAGCCAGGCAACGCTGCACAATATGCTGATCGGTACACCAGTACCATAAGCCTACTATTGGTGATGCAAATAAAATACCCGCCCAGGGAAAATCCGGATCAGATAATGGCGGGAACATATTGAGTTTTTCTTTTGGCACAGAGGCCACCAGGTTATGCCAGCCGCCCACATGATGCAACCCGACAAATGTAAGTGCCAGCGAGCCACCCAATAAAATGAAAGCCTGGATAGCTTCGGTATACATCACAGCATGCAATCCGCCCATAATTGTGTACACCCCTGTAATCGCCACCAGGATAAAAGCACCTGTCCAAAAGTCAATATCCGGCAGAAACGATTTAAACACCAGTGCACCTGCATAAATAGTAACAGCCGCCTTGGCTATTACATAGCTTAGCAACTGGATAATGGATAATAACTGCCTTGCCTTTCCGTTGTAACGCCTTTCAAGAAACTCAGGCATGGTATACACCATACTCCGCATGTAAAACGGAACAAATAGCCAGCCCAAGGTCAGCACTACCCAGGAATGCATTTCATAATGACCCATCACCACACCGGAGTGGGCAGCCGTACCCGCCAGTCCTACAATATGTTCCGAACCTACATTTGATGCCAGGATTGATGCCCCGATCACAAACCAACCAAGGTTGCGGTTGGCAAGGAAATAATCTGTTGGCGAGTCCTTGCGGCGCCGTATCGACCAGATTGAAATACCGGCGATAACAGCCAGGTAAAGACATACGATGACCCAGTCAACAGTCGTCAGAAATTTCATAACAGTTGGTTTTGGATAAAAACTCAGATATATTGGTTAATCAGGTTCTCCAGCCATTCCTGGCGCCCGCTGATTTGTTTTGGCTCACCATTTGCCAAAGCAAAATCACGTAAATCTTCAAGTTGCAGTTTACCTTCCTCAAACTCTTTTCCCTTTCCGCTGTCAAAGGAGGCATACCGTTGTTTGCGAAAATTCTTGTAGGGTGATTTTTGCAAAATATTATCGGCAATCACCAGTGCCCGCGCAAAAGCATCCATACCACCGATATGTGCATAGAAAATATCATCCAGGTCGGTAGAATTCCGCCTTGTCTTTGCATCAAAATTCACACCGCCCCCGGCAAAACCGCCGGCTTCCAGGATTATCAGCAGGCTTTCGGTCAGTTCGTTCAGGTTCACCGGAAACTGGTCAGTGTCCCAGCCATTCTGGTAATCGCCGCGGTTGGCATCAATACTGCCCAGCATCCCCGCATCCGCAGCTACCTGCAGTTCGTGCTGGAACGTATGCCCGGCAAGAGTGGCATGATTTACTTCCACATTCAGTTTAAAATCTTTCTCCAATCCGTAATGCCGCAAAAAGCCAATAACCGTTGCGCAATCATAATCGTACTGGTGTTTGGTGGGTTCACAAGGCTTGGGCTCTATAAAAAATACGCCTTTAAATCCCTGCTTACGAGCATAGTCTCTGGCCATTGTCAGGAATCTTGCCATATGCTCCTGTTCACGTTTCATATTGGTATTCAGTAACGACATATAACCCTCCCGGCCACCCCAGAACACATAGTTTTCGCCACCCAGCGCAATTGTTGCATCAAGTGCATTCTTCACCTGCGTGCCTGCATGTGCCACCACAGAGAAATCAGGATTTGTAGCTGCCCCATTCATGTACCGTGGATTGGAAAATACATTAGCTGTACCCCATAATAATTTCACGCCACTGAGTTTTTGTTTTTGTGCCGCATATTCCACCATCGTCTGCAGGCGCCCCTCGTAGGCGGATAAAGACGCTCCTTCGTCTACCAGGTCTACATCATGAAAACAGTAATAGGGAACTCCCAATTTGGTAATGAATTCAAAGGCAGCATCCATTTTGTCCTTGGCCTTTTGTACAGGATCTGCTGAGCTATCCCAGGGAAATTGCTTGGTACCCGGACCAAATGGATCACCCCCCGTATTGCAGAATGTATGCCAGTAGCACACGGCAAAGCGCAAGTGCTCTTTCATGGTTTTACCGGCAATGACTTTGTTTTCGTCATACCACTTAAAAGCCAGCGGGTTGTCACTCTGCGGTCCTTCGTAACCAATTTTTCCAATACCAGGAAAAAACTCTTTGGTACCTGATGTAATAGTCATGACATGTAGTTTTCTTGTTTATTTAAATAAAATGCTCCGTTACAACTGCCGGAAAAGAAAAATACATTCTTTCCGGATTTCTTTTTGTAACAGAGATAAATTTCTTTTAAAGTTTGTTTTCCCTCTTTACCGGCAAATAGCACACAAACAGTACCGCCATTGCCGCCACCACTCACCCTTGCTCCAAAAACTCCTGCCGCAGGCCCTTTTTCCAACACCATATTCACTAGTTCATCTGTGTAACGATTCCCAAGACCGACAGCACTGTAACTGCTGTGACTTTGCAACATCAGCTCCCCGAGGCTGGTTAACAGGCCTGTTTTATCAGGATGTTTTGCAAACGCCTGCAGCCCCAGCAAAAATTGCTTCACCCGGAAGTTTTCGTATACAGGATGCCGGCCACAGGGCAGGGGATAATACGTTTTAGCCGGATCAATGACCGTTGCATTATCAATGGAACAACCTGCCCGTTCAAGAAAATCTTTTCCTGTGATGCTAATTGGCAATATTTTTTTAAATGAGGATTCAAATACAGATACCGGAATATTACTTAAATAACCATTGTATGGTAAGTGAGCGTAATCGTTTGTCCTTTTTGCAAGTTCCAGATCCTGTACTGAAGCGCCTTCTGCCTGTGCAATCAGGCTGTACGCCATAAAAGCACTGGTCCGTACATCGCTATAAGATGTACCCGATACGGCATGACGAATACCACTGTCTATGCCGCAAAATCCAACTCCACGAGGAATGACTATGGGATCAAATACCGTATGCGGCTGGCAAATTAACGGGAGAAGCTTGTTCTTTTGTCCAAGATAGACAGCCAGCTGGTCCATTAAACCGCAGGGTGCACCGATAACCTGGTTTTCCACCTGCTGCGCAAGCAGCGGTAATTCTATTTCATTCAATGCCAGCTGATACATTTCATTGATTGCACTCATTGCTGCTACTTCCAATGCGGCGGAAGATGAAACACCCTTTCCCCAGGGCACTGCCGAACGCACCAGGATATTAGCTCCGGAAAGAGGCAGATTTTTTTCCTGCTGCAGCACTATAAAACAACCCAGCAGATAGGCTGCCCAGTCACCTCCCTCCTGTTCTTTAATAATACGGCCTGCTTCTGCATACGAACGATTAGCAATTTTTTCGCAGCTGATTTGGTAATCATACCTTTTTGAAGACGACAGCTGCGTACGGCAATAAAACAGATCATCATCCCTTTCCTGGATACTCACGGTTGTGATAGCCGCAATCGGCAACTGCAGCAGCAAAGCGCCACTGTAATCAGCAATGCCCCCCATCACATCCATCCTGCCGGGGGCAGAAGCTGTAAAAACAGGTTTGCTATATGAAAAAAAATCGCTCATAATTTTATCGCCCTCAGTTCGGCTGCCTTTTCCTCAGGCATAGTATCGGCCATGAAGGTATCTGCACCGGTTTCCGGTCCTGCCAGATATTTCATGATTCCCGGCTGGCGAAGCGGCGGGCAAATGATCAGGTGCAGATGGTAATCCTTATATTCAATACCATTCACCGGTGCCTGCGCAAAGGCCAGTATGTAAGGGAAACTGGTTTGAAAATTCTTATCGTATTTACGGGTTACGGTTTGAAAAACTTGTGCAAGTCCATAGAGTTCTTCATCCGTCATGGTGATCAGGGTTGCATGTTTTCGTTTGGGGAAAATATATGTTTCATAGGCAAACCGCGCAAAGAATGGAATAAACGCTATGGCTGTATCATTTTCTGCAATAATGCGGATATCATCTTTTCGTTCTGCATCAATAATAGCTGAAAAAATATTCCCGGCATTATCTTTCCGGTATGCCTCCATAGCCAGTAATTCTTTTTCCACCACATGAAAAATGAAATCAGTTGCATAAATCTGGCAATGCGGATGCGGATTGGAAACCCCAACGATTTCTCCTTTGTTTTCAAAAATCAGTACGGATTTTATGGAAGGATGTTTGGCAAAAAAGATCATCTCTTCCCGAAGTGTTTTGAAGACATTCGCCACTTTTTCAACCGGCAAATCATTCAGCGTAATGTTATGCCTAGGATCGTAGCAGACGACTTTTGCGATCCCCTGCGCAGGTTGCCGGCTGTACAGGCCATTGTGCAACTGCTGATCAGCTGCAGGAATAAACGGAGCATCTAACCCCACCACAGGATGATCGTTATTAAACACAAAAACATCTTTGTAATCCGGATTCTGAATACCACCGACTCGTTGATTTCCCGGGCATAAATAACAGGATGGATCGTAAGATGGTGACGTAATCGCTTGTTCTTTTTTATCAAAATTCCAGGGACGATTATTCCGGTGTGCCGCATAGACGATCCATTCACGCCGCAGAGGATGCCAGCGTTTTTCCCATTTACCATATGCCAGACCAGTCTGCACCATATTACCTGGTAAACTTGTTTAAATCATTTAACCATGAACGGTATACTTCTTCATACTGTTCCTGTAACAATTTTTCGGGACCGATCACCGACAGTTTTTCCATGCCGGAGAAAGCCTCTTTCAGAGAGGAATAAAATCCTGACCCGATACCCGCACCTCTTGCTGCGCCAATGGCGCCGTCAGTATTGTACAACTCCACGGTACAACCGGTAGCATTAGTAAACGCTTCCAGGAACACCGGGCTTAAAAACATATTTGCTTTACCGGCGCGGATCACTCGCGGATGCATTCCGCTTTCCCGCATAATATCCAGACCGTATCGAAATGAAAAAGCAATACCTTCCTGCGCTGCCCGGAAAATATGCGCTTTCCTGTGCAGGTTCAGGTCAATATTGAGAAGCTGTGCCCCGATTAATTTATTTTCGAAAATGCGTTCGGCGCCATTGCCAAATGGCAGCATGCGCAAACCCTCACTACCTGCCGTAATTGTTGAAGCGTCACGATTGATATCTGCATAGTCGCTGTATCCGGCTATCGTTTCTTTTATCCAGCGGTTGAGTATCCCTGTACCATTAATACAAAGCAATACACCAAGTCGTTTCAGTTCTTTTTCATAATTCACATGAGCAAATGTGTTGACTCTCGAAAGGGGATCAAAGGTTAGCTTGTCACTAACGCCGTAAATCACGCCAGAAGTTCCGGCAGTGGCTGCTACTTCGCCGGGTTCCAGCACATTCAGGGACAGTGCATTGTTAGGCTGATCGCCCGCTTTATAACACACAGGTATACCCGCTTTCAGGGATAATGCTTTCGCTATCGTTTCCCGAACCCTGCCGTGCTCTGAAAAAACCGGCCGAATGCCGGGGATCATCGTTTTGCTGAAACCAAAATAATCAAACACATCTTTTGATAAGGCATCATTTTTAAAATCCCAGAAAATGCCCTCTGACAGTGCCGGTACACTGGTTGTAATTTCGCCGGTTAGTTTCATAGCAATAAAATCACCGGGCAGCATGATTTTATCGATTTGCCTGTACACGTCGGGTTCATGTGTTTTTACCCACGCAAGTTTTGAGGCCGTAAAATTCCCAGGAGAATTCAGTAAGTGAGAAAGGCATTTTTTTTCACCAATGGTGCGAAAAGCATGATCGCCGGTCTGCACGGCACGGCTATCACACCAAATGATGGCGTTGCGTAATGCCTTTTGTGATTGATCTACTGTCACCAGGCCATGCATTTGATAAGCTATTCCAATAGCACCTATCTGCTGCGGATCATAATTACCCAACGCATGTGCCTTACGAATGGCCTGCTGCACATGCTCCCACCACATATCAGGTGATTGTTCGGCCCAGCCAGGCTGCCTAGCCAAAACAGGCGATTCTGTTTCCGGGTATTGAACGGAAGCCAGGCAGGCCTGTGTCATAGCATTTATAACGGCAACCTTAACAGAGGAAGTACCCACATCTATTCCAAGTAATAACATATGGCAGCAGCAATTTAAAGAAACCCGCTTCGAAATTATCAGAACCTCTTGACTATCTCTTCCACTATATTTTCGAAAACCTCAACTATTTTACTAAAAATAGCAAATTACCTGAAGCCACCATTCAGCATGCTTCATTTATGAAACCACTGATTAAAAATCACATTTTCCGAAGCTATTCCAGCTAGTACACCCAACAGCCGGAAAAAGGTTTCTGCAATACTCCGCCGCAACCCAATCAGGAGCTCCCTTTCGGTACGGATAAAATGTCATCTGATTTATTGTACAGTCTGCTTGTGTCCCGTAGCTGCGGCAGTGATCCTTCAGCGTGCTCTGCTTGCAGCACCAGGGAACGGAGGGATACAATGAATGGATTTTTGCTTACCAATAGGCCAGGTAAAGAGCTGCTATTACGCCTAGTACCAGCAAAACACCCACGGCAAATCCAACGGGCAGGCGGAACATTGACGCTTTTACTTCAAGCGCTTTCGGGTTATTTTTTGACTTCGGATCCAACAAGCCGAAAATGATGATTAAAATCAAACAAGCAATGAACACAATACTCATCCTGTTCATGAAAGGAAGTGACGGAGCAGTGTATTTCAAAACTGCCGAAAGGGGTATACTGATTAACGTAGCGGCCATAGCGCCATTGGAGTTTGACCGTTTCCAGAAAAATCCCATCAGGAACATGGCTAAAATTCCAGGAGAAATAAACCCGGTAAATTCCTGGATATAATTAAACCCCTGTCCAAAACTTTTTAATGCCGGGGCAATCGCCAACGCCACTGCAAAAGCGATGATTACAACCCAGCGGCCGGTTCGTACCACTGTTTTATCATCGGCATCTTTATTAATAAACCGCTTATATATATCAAGGGAGAAAATAGTGGAGATACTGTTTGCCTTACCAGCCAGGGATGCTACAATAGCAGCGGTAAGGGCCGCAAAAGCCAGCCCCTTTAAACCCGCAGGTAATAAATTTAATAATATGGAATACGCATTATCTGGTTTTACCACATTGGCCTCCATGATCCCTGCCGAAATATGCGGATCGGCATGGGAATTATACAATACATAGCAGGCAATGCCCGGCAGAACAACTATCACCGGCATCAGCAACTTTAAAAAAGCTGCGAATAACAATCCCCGCCTGGCTGTTGGAAGATTGGCGCCCAGTGCCCTTTGTGTAATGTACTGATTGCAGCCCCAGTAACTGAGATTAGCAATCCACATACCGCCGATAAGAACAGCAAGCCCCGGCAGTTGTTGCCACGGATCCTGCATACCACCTTGCCCGTCGTGTACTAGGTATTTTCCTTTTTGAAAAATCATGTGAAAATGATCCGGGGCTTTCTGTTTCAACAAGCTAAGCCCCTCCATAACTCCGGCGCCCGTTCCTACTTTGTCTGAAACAAGGTTCAGTGCCAGGTACGTGGTGGCCAACCCGCCCAGTATCAGGAAGAATACCTGGATCACATCTGTATATCCTATCACCCGCATACCGCCCAGTGTGATGAAGATGGCAAATACCACCAACCCCAGGGCGCACCACATAAAAGGCGCATCCAGCATGTGTTGCAGACTTAAAGCCCCAAGATAAATGATAGATGTAAGATTGACGAGAACATACAACAACAACCAGAATACAGCCATGATTGTACTCACCCTGCCGTCATATCGCTGGCGCAAAAACTGGGGCATGGTATAGATCTTATTCCGCAGGTAGAGCGGCATGAAAAATATCGCTACAATAATCAATGTAGCCGCGGCCATCCACTCATAAGAAGCAATACCCAGGCCAAGGGCAAATCCTGATCCGCTCATACCAATAAATTGTTCAGCCGAAATATTGGAGGCGATCAGGGATGCGCCAATGGCCCACCACGTTAGTGAGCCTTCGGCCAGAAAAAAATCTTTCGAATCATTATGGGTATTCTTTTTTCGCTGGTAAATCCAGTATCCATACAAAGCAACAATAACAAAATAAAAGAGAAAGACGAGAATATCTTTAGTGACAAGCTGGCCCATGGCAATAATCGTTTTTTGACGATGAATATATTGAAAAAATTATCCTTCAACAATTAATTTGATTTTACAACAGAAATTATCCTGAAAAATTTATTCGAAAATATGATACCGCATTTAAGCAATATATAAAACGAATAAACTATAAATTTGATGTTATTATTTTCATGCTTCCAAATACAGAAAAACTTTCCAGGTTCGTCAAAGAAAAGGCTGCTCTAGCTGGTTTTGAGTATTGCGGTATTGCCAAAGCCGTACCACTGACAGAAGATGCAAGGCGGCTGGAAAAATGGTTACATAAGGATTTCCACGGATCAATGAAATACATGGAAAATCACTTTGACCTGCGCATTGACCCGGCAAAATTGGTACCCGGTGCAAAATCAGTAATCACTCTATTAAAAAATTATTATCCGCAACACAGGCAACAGGCAGGAAGCCCTAAGATTGCTAAATACGCCTTTGGCAAAGATTACCACGACGTGATTCGTTCACAACTCAATTTTTTTTTACAGGAGTTGATGCAGGAAACCGGGCAGATTAACGGGCGGGGATTTGTAGACAGTGCCCCTGTTCTTGAAAGATCCTGGGCCACGAGGAGCGGCCTTGGATGGATTGGCAAAAACGGGAATTTTATAACCAAACAAAAAGGTTCTTTTTTCTTCATCGCCACTTTAATTACGGATCTTGAACTTGCCTATGATGATCTTTTTGCCAAAGATTACTGCGGCAGTTGCAGGAAATGTATTGACGCCTGCCCCACCAGCGCCATACTGCCGGATAAAGTAATCGATGGAAGCAAATGCATCTCCTACTTCACGATTGAACTAAAAGATCTCCTGATTCCGGATAACTTGAAAGGTAAGTTTGACAACTGGATTTTCGGTTGCGACATTTGCCAGGACGTATGTCCATGGAACCGCTTTTCAACGGCAACTAACGAACAAGAATTTATGCCAATCCCCGAAATACTTAATCTCACAACACAGGAATGGGAATCCATGTCGGAAGAAGCATTTCGAAAACTCTTCCGGCATTCACCCTTAAAACGAGCAAAGTGGAAAGGCCTGCAACGTAACATCCGGTTCATTCAGCAGTCCTGAACTTAATTCTTCTTTTGATTACCCAATAGATAGCTGATTTTAAGTCCGCCGAACAGAGGATAGGCCTGTTTGTTGTACCCATTTTTTAAATATGGAGTAAGCCCTAATGATACCTCAGGTCCAAAACGCCATAAATGCTGCTGGTTCCTGCCAAAAGAAATACTGACTCCTGTTACAAAGTTGACTATATTTTTTTTCATCGCATTTTTCCCTTCGTAATAAAATCCGCCATTACTTCCATCATACAATAAAGCGTTAGTAGCCACAAGACGACTGACAGATAATCCCACATCCCACGACAGCGGATACCGGCTTCTTTTATTGATAGCAGTCTGTATTGTCACAGGCAGTTCTATAAAATGATAACGGTTATTGTATTGCCGGGCCTGAAATCCGGCTGAATACGGCTGTACAGCCAAATTGTAATAATTACCGTTATTGGAACGAAAATTACCGTAAACGGTATTGCCAATGTTGATCCTATCGCTCAGGTACGTATATCGAAGCCCGGTAATAATGGACAGCCCTGAACTTAAACCCTTTTTCACAACGATACCGGCTTTCAGGCCTAAACCAGGCTGAACACCGGATGGTTGCGTAATGGCAAATCCGTTCACTCCACCTGCCGCGGGTTGCCTGCTATTGAAAGAAGCTGTATTAGCAGAGAAAATACCAGCGCTACGTTGGCTCCTGTTTGATAGCCCAGCCGATAAATCAACAGCCCAGTTCAGTCTTTTTCGATGGCGAACCGTTCCATTCTGTACTGTTGTTATTCCGGCCAGATGTAAATCCATCATCATATTCCGGAGAAGCATGCTGCCACTATCCTCCCGGATAATATTTACTAACATCACCTTGCTTATGAACTGTTTTCTGTTCTCTAGCTTTTCATCAGTGGCTACAGTATATGCATCGAGATCGTTTAACTTGCCAATCTTGTTGTTAGCAGCTTTATATGGCTTGTTACTAATTGCTGTTATTTTTTTGCTTATTGCTTCTGCATAATCACCGGTTCCTCTATCCTTTTGTTTTTGAATGAAAAGTTCATGGTTTACGTTCCGGATTTTTTGGGTATTCACCTCCTTATTTAGCGTCTTTGTAATTTCTTTTGAGTATTGATGAGTGAATGGTAATGACTGCTGCACTTTATCTCCAGGTAAATTTGATTGCTGTCCGGCTGGAAACTGATTTTCGATCCCATTGGGTTGTACATTATTTTGCTTTACTACAGACAGCTTGTTTTGTTTTCCTATTAATCCACGATACCCTCCGTATCCCAGCAGCAGCAGACCGGCCAGCAGGGGAATAAAGAAAACAAGCCTTCTCCGTTTTTTCTCCCTGATTTGTCGTTCAATTTCAGGCCACACAGGTTCGGAGGGCTGTAGCCTGAAAGCTTCCATGGTCTGCCGAACCTGTTTCTCAAATTCATTTTCTGGCATACGCTTCCGTTTTAATATTCATGGAATAATCGTTTAACCAGCGAATCAGCAAGGCTCTTGCACGGGCATATTGCGAGCGGGAAGTCCCGTCGCTGATACCAAGCATTTCGCCTATTTCCACGTGCGAATAGCCTTCCACGGCATGGAGATTAAAAATTGTTTGATAGCCCGGCGGCAACTGCCTAATCAGTCCGGCCAGTTCTTTTGCCTGCAAGTTCATTTCGGGATTTTCATCAGCTACAGGATGCAGGTATTCATCCGTGAAATACATTTCTCCCTGGTATTTTTTATTTCGTTTCAGAAAGTTCAACGCCGTATTCACCATGATCCGGCGAATCCAGGCGCCCAGTTCCCCTTCGTTTTTATACTGATGCAAACTGCGAAACACTTTAATAAACCCTTCCTGCAATACATCCTCGGCATCGTTCACCGATTTGGTATAGCGATAGCAAACCCCCAGCATAATTTCTGCAAAATGCTGGTAAAGTTCTTTCTGTGCTGCGGGTTTGTTCCGCAGGCAATCCCTGACCAATCGGTTATAATCCATCATTTCTGTAAGGCTGACAAAGAAACAGCAACATTCGTTGCAGCTAAAACCGGTCATCCAAAATTTTTTAGCCTGATAAATGGAGAGCAAATAGCTTTGACATGGAATAACATAAACAAACGATAGCTATAAAAAGGTTTTTAGCATGGGGGAACAGACAAAAACACTCACAGCACGCGATAAACAGGTCATCTGGCATCCTTACACACAGCATAAAACCATGGCGGCACCGATCCCAGTGGTAAAGGGAGAGGGTGTATACCTGGTGAATGAAAATGGAAATAAATACATTGATGCAATCAGCAGCTGGTGGACCAATATACATGGGCATGCTCACCCGTTTATTGCACAAAAAATTTTTGAACAAGCCCAACAACTGGAACACGTGATTTTTGCAGGCTGTACGCATGAACCTGCCGTTCGGCTCGCAGAGAAAATCCTCGGTTTATTGCAAGGAAATTTTTCGCGCATTTTCTATTCCGACAATGGCTCCACCGCGGTGGAAGTAGGAATAAAAATGGCTATCCAGTTTCACAAAAACAAGGGGCAGCACCAGAGGACAAAAGTGCTGGCTTTAACACATGCTTACCACGGTGATACCTTTGGTTCTATGAGCGTTAGTGGAAGGGGGGTATTTACTGAAGCCTTCAATGATTTTCTCTTCGACGTTGTATTTGTGAACCTGCCGGAACTGCATGAATCGCCGGAGTTTACGATGCCGGCTATTGATCCTGCTGAAATTGCCTGTTTTATCTATGAGCCATTGGTGCAGGGCGCCGGGGGAATGCGGATGTACCATGCCAGTGCCTTGCAAAAAATACTTACTTTTTGTAAGCAAGAAGGTATTATTTGCATAGCGGATGAAGTGATGACCGGTTTTTACCGGACAGGAAAACTATTTGCTTCGGATTATGTGCCGGAAAAGCCGGATATTATCTGCCTGTCAAAAGGCTTGACCGGCGGCAGCCTGCCGCTGGCAATTACCGCATGCACCCATACAATATTTGAAGCCTTTTTAGACAACAATTTGCGTAGTACTTTTTTTCACGGCCATTCCTTTACGGCAAATCCACTGGCCTGTGCCGCTGCATTAGCCAGCCTGGAATTGTTGGAGCAACCGCTGTGCCAGGAAAATATCGCATACCTGGTAGAACAAAACCGTGAATTTGTACAGCACCTGCAACGCACCAATTATGGGCAACCCATTCTAAATGTACGAAGCCTGGGCACCATCCTGGCATTTGAACTGCACTCCGATAAAAAGGAGTACTTAGATAAAGTGAAAGAGGAAACGATGGAGCAGACCCTGGAGCAGGGTGTACTTTTAAGACCTTTGGGTAATACATTGTACATCATGCCGCCCTATTGTATTACAGCAGTACAACTGGAGAAGGTTTATGCCACTATTGATAAACTACTGCACCGGTAAACAGAAAGCCGCAACATGTTGCGGCTTTCGTGTACTATTTTCTAACAAATACTTACTCTACGTGAAAATCAACTTCGTGATCACCCCACAACAAGGTAACGGTTCCGTCTTTTGAAATCTTAAACGTCATTTTTTCTGCAAATGCCGGCGCTTTCTTTCCTTTTACGTTTACACGCAGCGCATCATCCGCTTCTTTATAATTAAAGGCGCCCCACTGGTTCCAGGTTTTATTAAAAATGATTGTCCAGTCATCGCCGTTCATAATGGTAAATAATCCATACTTACCGGCCGGAAGCGGTTTACCTTCTACTTTTACATCTTTATTGATTTCAAAAACAGTGGCTTCGTTGGCACCGGTACGCCAAACCTTTCCGGCCATCGGTTCCAGGTCTTTTCCAATTGTTCTTCCCTTTACAGAAGGCTGGCTGTAATCGATGGACAGCATGGTACCATTCGCCAGGGTTTCCGTGGCTTTTGCAGGCGGGCTGGGGCGTTTAGATTTATCCTGCTGGCCGCAGGCTACCAACATAGTGGCAGACGCAAGGATCAACAAAAACATTGATTTCATAAGAAAATTTTTTTTAATAGAAAATGAAGTTACAGAATTTGGCGTGTTTCAATGTCAGCAAAATGACTTTATTGCGATGTTGTTATTTTTTTCAGGTTATTTAACCCCACCTCCATTTGTGAACCATACATTTTATCGTATACCAGGCTGAAAAACTTTTCCCACGGATACCAGTGCAAATGAAAATCCATATACCACTGCAGGGTAAGGGAATCGGACTGGCTGTAGCGGATAAGTTTCCAGGTACTGATGACCGGGCGGTGCGACGCTGTTTGATATTCCGCGATCACCCCGCTGTCACTTTTTTCTTTCAGGGTAATGGTTGTACCCTGTAAGATCATCCGGGAACTATCAACAATGCTGAAGGTAATTGGTTCACTTCCTGATAAACCAGGGTACCAGTTTTTCCATTTCGTTACATCGCCAACCTGCTGCAGCACAGAGCCGGACACAGCGGAAAGATTCGTTGCCCGGGAAATACGAACATGAGAGGGAATAAACAATGAAATACCCGTTATGACCAGGAAAAGAAAAAATATGCTCAGTAATACAAGCCTGATAAAGTGCATACCAACTGCTTATTGAATTCAAATTAATTATTGCTGAAAACAGCCTGCGGACCTGGGTATATACCGGGATCATTCCCACCTGAAAACCTTTACGGCAGCAGCATATACTATAACGCCCCAAACACCCATAATGAGCAATTGCTTCCAGCAATCGTTCAGGTGGGCACCTTCAAAAGCCACTTTTCGTAACCCGTCATTTAAGGCTGTCAATGGTAAAATATCCACAAGCCATTGTATGCTTTGTGGCAGGGCATTCTTTGGGAAGAATGTACCCGAAAGAAAATACTGCGGAAACATGAAAATATTTGCATAGATCGGTATGACGTTTTGGTTTTTTGCCACCGAACTGATAATAAATCCAAATCCCATAAAAACCATGAGCGCCACCAGGCTCAGCACCAGCAATTCCAGGAACGTGAGCAACCCGTTGGCCAGCGTGAAATTATAAAAGTATTTCCCAAACAGAATTAAGACAACCACGGTGGTCATCTGGAAGATGAGCCTTGACAGGCTTTCCCCGATAACGATATAAGCCTTTTTGACGGGGGAAGCATACATTCTTTTCAGCACCAGGGTTTCCCGTAATCCAAAAAACAAAAATGCCACCCCAAAGACCGAAGCACCGATCAGGGAAAAGCCAATCATCCCGGGCAAATAAAAATCAATCATTTTGTAAATGCGCCCGGGTACTTCTTCGCCGGAAACAGTTACAACCTTGGTTGTACCATTTTGTTGCTGGGTTACCTGGTTCACCACACTATTCAGAAATAACTGCAGTGCCGGCAATTCCCGCTGGTTAGCCGATGAGTAACGGTAATGAATATCGTATTTTGCATTGTTAGAGTCAGCCGGTAATTTCTCTACATCCAGGATGGCTGTAATGCGTCCTTTTTTCATCCTGTCTTCAAGATCGGCCGCTGTACCTTTCACAATATCGAAAACTGGTGAGTTTTTTATGGCATAATACACCGGGTTCAGGGTATCCGTCTTTTGATCAAATGCAATATCTACGGAAACACCACCACCACGGCTTAGCGCACCAAAAACCACGATGAGCACAATCGGGAAAAACAAACTAAAAAAAACAGACTGCGGACTTTTAAAAATAGCTTTCAGGCTGGCTTTTGTAATGGCCCATAAGGCCTGAAACTGACTATACGGCTTTGACATCAGCGTTCAATTGAAGGTGCAAAGGTATTTGAAACACATTAATGAATAAAAAACCGGAACGGTAGCCTGGCCTGCACAGTATTTGTCATCTCCCGTACCTGCTGAATTTCATCATATATACGATAATTTTCTTCACCAATCTCTTTCCTGATCGGATTGCTGCGGCTGTACTCATCATCCAGCCCCAGCAGCTGATCTATAAAACTTTGCTGTACCGGATATTCTTTTACGCGATAGTCTTTCAGTTTTGCCAGGCGTGCTGCACAATCAACAGCCTGCTGAATACCGCCGAAATGATCCGCCAGTCCAAGTTCAACCGCCCGTTGCCCCGTCCACACTCGGCCCTGGGCAATGCTCTCGATATAGGCTGTATCCTTTCGCCGCCCCTCCGCCACCCGTTGTTTAAACTGGGTATAAATCTGCTCAATTTGCGCCTGCATCATATGTTTTTCTTTCTCCGTCAGCGGCCGGTAAATGGAACCGGCATCAGCCGAAGGCGAGGTTTTTACACCATCGAAAGTGACACCAAGTTTATTTTTGAAAAAGGCCTCCATATTGGGAATAATACCAAAGACACCGATGGAACCGGTAATCGTGGTTGGTTCAGTAAAAATGCTATCGGCAGCACAGGAAATATAATAACCGCCCGATGCAGCCACGTCTCCAAAACTGACCACAACCGGCTTTTCTTTTTTGGCCAGCGAAAGTTCCCGCCAGATCTTTTCACTGGCGAGTGAACTGCCGCCGCCTGAATTAATGCGGAAAACAATTGCTTTGATGCTTTTATCCAGGCGGGCTTTATGGATAAGCTGCAGGTAGGTTTCCCCGCCAATTTTTCCTTGCCCGCCTTTTCCGTCAACAATATCTCCTTCGGCATAAATTAAGGCAATCCGGTCGCCGGTAAGTTTTTTAAATCCGCCGGTAGCGGCATATTTGTTAATGCTGATAAAATTGATCTTATCATATTTACCAATACCAATCCGTTTCTTGATTTCATCTTTTACCTCATCATCGTATTTCAAACCGTCCACCAGTTTATAACGGTAAGCATCCTGTGCATTTTGAATAGCCCCGTCATTTGCCCACTGGTGCAGCAAGGCTGTATCGATATTCCGTGCTTCACTGGTGGTGCGCAAAAAATCGTTGTAAATATCCGATAACCAGGCCGTCGTCTGCAATTTGTTTTCCGGCGTCATTTTATCAGTGCGGAATGGTTCCGTAGCGCTTTTAAATTTTCCGGCATAAAATATTTGCGGCTGAATCTGCAATTTGTCTAACGTGCCTTTTAAAAACAGATATTCCACATGAAAACCAGACCATTCAACGTATCCCTGCGGGTTGGCGTAGAGTTTGTCGGCAATATTCGCAATGCCATATGCTTTCTCCGTCATCATATCGCCGTAACCGATGATAAATTTGCCGGACGTTTTAAAATCCTGCAGCGCCTGGCGCAGTTCATGACTGGCTGCAAAACCATTTCCATTGCCATTCGCCAGCAGGTAAATGCCACTGATGTGCTGATCAGTTTTTGCTTTCTTTACCAACCGTAATACATCATACAAACCTGGGGTATTTTTTTCAAAATCTCCGCTGACTATCGAAAAAGGGTAATCTTGCTCCTGTTCGGCATAATGCTGGCCAAGATCAATCACCAAAACCGATTGAGGATCTACTTTCGGGGCATTTTTACTGGCCACACCACCGATCCACCCCACCACGAAAAAAAATATAATCAAGGTAAAAACAATCAGGGCCAATAAACTGGCGAAAAATATTTTAAAAAAACTCTTCATATCCTTGCTACTTTGAATCATTCAAAAATAAAGATATTTGACCCTTTCGACGGGTTTCGTTTAAACTATGAATAAAGCTTATTTATTAACGGGCAGTAATATGGGTGACAGGCTGGAAAACCTTACCAACGCTATTTCCCTGCTGAAAAAACAAGGCATTCAGGCTGTAAACACCTCGGCTGTGTATGAAACAGCGGCCTGGGGCAATACCGACCAGGCTTCTTTTTTGAACCAGGCAATCCTTGCAGAAACAAACCTCACAGCAGCGCAGCTGATCCGGAAAATTTTAAAAACAGAAAAACAAATGGGCCGTGTGCGAAAAGAAAAGTATGGCCCACGCATAATAGATATTGATATCCTGTTATTTAATGAAGAAACTTACAGGTATCCATTCCTGAAAGTCCCGCATCCCGAACTGCAAAACCGACGGTTTGCGCTGGTGCCGCTGGCCGAGATTGCCGCAGAAGTGATGCATCCTGTGCTGAAAAAAAATATTTCGGAACTGTTAGCAGTATGTCCCGACACGTTAGCGGTGAAAAAATATGCCTGATTTTTCCACAATTACGCAGCGGGAATAAGCGTGTTTCTGCATTTGCTTTACTTTCACGTCCCGTTTTGCAAGGGGCAGCACATTATATTGATTATGCAATATCACTTCATTACTATAGAAGGAAATATAGGCGCCGGAAAAACAACGCTGGCACACCTGCTGTCGAGGCATTACAATGCCCGCCTGATCCTGGAAGAATTTGCCGACAACCCTTTTTTGCCCAAGTTTTACGAAAACCCGACACAGTATGCTTTTCCGCTGGAACTGTTTTTTATGGCTGAACGGTTTAAACAATTGAAAGACCTGTTGCAGCAAAAAGACATGTTTCAAAGCCTGACGATTTCTGATTACCTGTTTACAAAATGCCTGTTATTTGCCAAAGTGAACTTACCGGAGGATGAATTTCGGTTGTACCAGCGCTTATTTGATATCATTCACCAGCAACTGATTCAGCCCGATATACTCATATACCTGCATGCGCCGGTACAAAAACTACAGCAGAATATAAAGAAGCGAAACCGTTTGTATGAGCAAAAAATCCCCGATGAATATTTATTCAACCTGCAGG
>DASTSN010000031.1:0-108302 GCA_035760665.1 Chitinophagaceae bacterium
GTCTGTGGATTTGATAATCTGTACACCTCTTCCATCATAGCCGCCAGTTGCCAGCTTGTGCACCGCCGGTAAAAATTGGGCATGCGTTTTCAGTTCAGTTAGGTTGTTTGTGATGACAAACGGTGCGGTAGGGATTTCAAATTGCTGGTAATATTGTTTTTGAAGAATTTTATTTTTAATCGTTTTCAGTACGGCGGGTTTCGGAATGATGGTCACGCCTTCTCTCTCCAGTTGCTCCAGGGCTTCAACATTTACATTTTCAATCTCGATGGTAAGAGCATCAAGTCCTTTACCAAACTGGTACACGGCATCAAAATCGCGTATATCAGCTTTTGTAAAATGATGACATAAATGGGCTGCCGGGCATTCCGGGTCGTTTTCCATCACATAAGTTTCCACGGGGTAATTGGCGGCAGCCTGTAATAACATACGGCCAAGCTGGCCGCCACCAAGAATACCTATTTTTTTTTGCCTGAAAGGATTATCCATGCCGCAAAGATAAGGGATGGCAGATCGCAGGCACACGTTGTGATGTCTTGACAAAATAATCAGGGACTTTGTTAATTTTGTACCACATGCGTCCAGATTATCCTCATAAACTTTTTGGCGATCAGCGAAGGGATTTTTCCATGCTGATGGAGACCCTCGCTATGGATCATGATTTTTTCCTGTAATGCCGTGCTTTTATAACATGGAAAGGCCAATTTCCTCAGAGAAAATTGGTAACAAAACAGCTACTATCATTATTCAAAAAAAATATTCCGATGGAAACATTGACAGCCAACAACCTTCAACAAAAATCCTCTACCGACTTTCTTCCCCTGCAGGGAACTGATTATGCAGAATTTTATGTGGGCAACGCCAAGCAGGCAGCGCATTATTACATGAGTGCTTTCGGGTTCCAGGCCTTGGCGTATGCCGGACCGGAAACGGGTAAAAAAGATATCGCCAGTTATGTGTTGCGGCAAAATAAAATTACGCTGGTGCTGACCACTCCGTTACAACCTGGCAATACCATTGCCGATCATATTTACCAGCACGGGGATGGAATAAAATCGCTGGCATTGCGGGTGGATGATGCCACCATTGCTTGGCAGGAGACAACAAGCCGCGGTGCCAAAAGCTACCTTGAGCCTGTCAAACTTACCGACGACAATGGCGAACTGGTGATGAGCGGTATTCATACCTACGGGGAAACGGTGCACCTGTTTATTGAGCGCAAGAACTACCGGGGAGCATTTATGCCAGGGTACAAATCCTGGAACAACCCGCATTTTCATCCTACCGAAACAGGCCTGCTGCATATTGATCATTGCGTGGGTAATGTTGGCTGGAACCAGATGAACAAATGGGTGAAGTTTTACGAAGAGGTGATGGGCTTTCGTAACATCCTGAGCTTTGATGATAAAGACATTTCCACCGAATACTCCGCACTGATGAGCAAAGTGATGAGTAACGGTAACGGCTATGTTAAATTCCCGATTAATGAACCGGCAGAAGGAAAGAAAAAATCACAGGTGGAAGAATACCTTGAGTGTTACCGCGGCGAAGGTGTGCAACACGTGGCCCTGGCTACCAATGATATTGTACAAACGGTTACTGCCTTGCGAAGCAGGGGCGTGGAGTTTTTGAAGGTGCCGTCATCGTACTACGATGACCTGCTGGACAGGGTAGGCACAATTGATGAGGATCTTGAACCATTAAAAGAGCTGGGGATCCTTGTTGACCGTGATGATGAAGGATATTTGCTGCAGCTTTTTTCCAAACCGGTGGAAGACAGGCCCACGCTGTTTTTTGAAATCATCCAGCGCAAGGGCGCTAAAAGTTTTGGAAAAGGCAATTTCAAAGCACTCTTTGAAGCCATTGAAAGAGAGCAAGCCTTACGGGGTAATTTATAATTTTTTATGCAGGAGCCGGGGTAATAATATTTTTCGATTACCTTTATAGTGGCAGAATAATTTTTATAATAAAGTCCGTTTAATTCCGTTCTACCACTATGCATTCGTATGTGAAAAACCTGCTGGGCATTACAGCGTGTACACTGGCATTTGCAACTACCGGCATTGCCCAAACCTCGGTTTCTGCATATTCTTCCTTTATCGATTATCAAAAAACGTTTCAGCGGCCAAATGAAGCACTTAGCCGCAAAGAAGACACCCTGCGCAAGCAGTTTGCAGCCAAAAATCTGAAATGGCCTGCTAAATACATTTATATACGATCTTTCAAATACGACAGTCAGCTGGAAGTGTGGGTGAAAGATGAAATCAACCAGCCCTTCCGGTTGTTTAAAACATACAAAGTTTGTGCATTGGCCGGCAGCCTTGGCCCCAAACGAATGGAAGGTGATTTCCAGGTGCCGGAAGGCTTTTATTATATCAATGAATTCAATCCCCGCAGCGATTATTACCTCTCGCTGGGTATTAATTATCCCAATGCTTCCGACAGGATTTTGAGCGATGCCTACCAACCGGGCGGGGGCATTTATATTCATGGAAGTTGTGTGACAGTAGGCTGTATCCCGCTTACAGATAACCAGATCGATGAGGTGTACATCCTCGCTGCCCATGCTAAAGACATGGGACAGGATTTTATACCGGTGCATATTTTTCCGGTTAGGTATAATATTAAAAAAAGTGTTGAATATTTAAATAACCTGACAAGAGACGATGCCGACCTGAAGAAATTTTCTATGGAACTGGAATCGGCATTTGACTATTTTGAAAAATATCACCAGTTGCCGGTGGTAATGACCACAGACAAGGGCGACTACGTTGTGGATGGTGCGCCGGCTAAAACATCCCCGGGGAAAAACGCAGCTGAAGCAAAAAAACAAGCTGTAAAACATCGTATCCGCACAGTTGCCGATCTTGCAGGCGCTGTACATCAATGGCCCCAGTTTCCCGGTGGGGGAGAAGCTTTTATGAAATACCTCGACAAACTTGGACGTGATATGACGGATTATTTACCGACAGGTGTAACAAAAGCGTATGTACAGGTAGAATTTATTGTAGATAAAGACGGGGTGCCCGTTAATTTCAAGGTACTCAAAGGGGGCAATGATGACTACAACGACGAACTGATTACCCGCCTGGAAGCGATGCCAACCTGGCAACCGGCACTCCTGAATGATAAACCTGTTGCCAAAAAAATGGTGCAAACGATCACGATCGGGGCTTTATGAGATTACCGGCTCGGTTACCGTATTGTATTTTCAAGTCGTTGCAGTATGCAATAATACCTGGATGGTTTCCTGAGTTTGCTGCCGCAGGAGGATGATTTTCCCGGCCGTCAGTTCTTCAAACACTGCTTGATTGTAATGCCTGATAGTGAGCAGGGCTAATGCTTTCATAACCTCCACGTCAAAAAGAGCAGAGGCTTCCAGCGCCAGTTTCTCAATTTTATCGGGTCGGTCATCCAGTACGCAGGTAAAGGTGATAGCGCCATTTTGCGTAAGATTCGGTTTGATGCCCAGTTTTTCGAACAAGTGATACAAAGAGCCTACATGGTGCTCACCTACAAATGAAAAATCTTTTGATTTCATTTGCATCATCACCTGTTTTTCTTTTAGCACAATTATAGGCGGCAGGTTTTTAAGTGCCTGTTTTTTTATAACGGTGCCGGGTAATCCCGGATCGAGAAAGCATTTAACATAAAGGGGAATTTGTTTGTTTTGAAGTGGCTTGATGGTTTTGGGGTGAATGACCTGGGCGCCATAGTAAGCCATTTCTATGACCTCGGTATAGTTCAGTTCGGCGATTAGCTGTGCTGCAGGATATTGTTTGGGATCTGCATTCATGACGCCTTCCACATCTTTCCAGATGGTTTGGCTTTCAGCCTCCAGTAAGTTGGCAAAAATCGCCGCGCTGTAATCGCTGCCTTCCCTGCCCAGCGTCGTGCTTTCGTTTTCATCGGTAGCGCCGATAAACCCTTGTGTTAAAACAATATTCGTTTGTTGAAACAAGGGAAGGATAATTTGTTTCACTTTTTCCTGTGTAATGGGCCAGTCTATTCCGGCATCACGAAACCTGTCATCTGTTCTGAAAACATCCCGCACGTCTACCCATATATTTTGTAATCCGGTTTCATTCAGCCAGGCGCTGATGATGGAGGTGGAAAGTAATTCGCCGGCGCAGACTACCTGGTCATAGTAGTAATCAAATTCACGAACGGGTTTGTCGTAAAGCAACCATTCCACTTCAGTGAAAATAGTTCGGAGTTGTTCCTCGCAGGCAAGATAATTGGTAACCAGCAGGTATTTGGCTGTGGTCAGGTGTTGTTTTTTTACCTGCTCAAATAACTGCAACGCTTCCTGCCTGTTTTCCTGGTAAAAAGCGTCTACTACTTTTTCCAGGGCGTTGGTGGTTTTTCCCATAGCAGAAATCACAACCAGCAGTTTTTCGTTTGGATATAATTTTAAAATATCCCCGACATTTTTAATGCGCTCCACACTATTCACCGAGGCGCCGCCAAATTTGAAAACTTTCATAACTGATATTTATTACACTTCCTGTCTGGCGGTCAAAGATAGGCTATGCAAACTTGTGTGCAGAAAGTGACGGGTATTCTTAGGTTGTCTTTTACCGGTAACTGAAATCCAGCCCGATTAACCTTACATTTGTTGTACTAACAACTGTTATTAAAACTTGCCATTATGATTCCTATCAACAGAAAAGTCCTGACGCTGGACGAATTTACCATTCAGCAGCTAAGAAATTTTCCCAATGCCACTGGTGAACTGAGCAGCCTGCTGCGTGATATTGGCCTGGCGGCAAAGCGGGTGAATGTGGAAGTCAACAAAGCCGGGCTGGTGGATATTCTCGGGGATGCAGGCACTATTAACGTGCAGGGAGAAGATGTGAAGAAGCTGGATGTGTTTGCCAACAACCAGTTTATGGGCGTGCTGCAGCATGGCATCAGTTGTGCCGGCATTGCCAGCGAGGAGCTGGATGATTACGTGGCTTTTGATGATGCAGTGAGTAAAAATTCAAAATATGTCTGCCTCTTTGACCCGCTGGATGGAAGCGGCAATATAGATGTAAACATTTCGATCGGGACTATTTTTAGTGTGTACCGGCGTGTGACGCACAAAGGCAGCCTCGCCAACCTCGATGATTTTTTACAGCCCGGATTGCACCAGGTGGCGGCGGGGTATATTGTGTATGGTTCTTCTACCATGTTGGTTTACGGTACACGTCGCGGCGTAAATGGGTTTACGCTGGATCCATCGATCGGGGAATTCTGCCTTAGTCACCCTGATGTCCGTTGTCCTGAGTTTGGTAAAACCTATTCCGTTAACCATGGGCATTTTTTTGGCTATGCTCCCGGGGTGAGAAAATATATCGATCGGTGCCAGCATAAAACGACAGATAGCGGTGGTCCGTATACGCAGCGATATACGGGAAGTATGGTGGCGGATGTTCACCGCAACCTCATTAAAGGCGGTATTTTTATGTACCCGGGCACAACAGATAAACCCAACGGCAAACTCCGGCTTTTGTATGAATGTAATCCGTTTGCATTTATTACCGAAGTGGCCGGCGGTAAAGCTACCAACGGGCAGGAGCGTATACTGGAAATAAAACCTGAGGCACTGCACCAGCGGTCGCCTTTTTTTGTAGGCAGTAAGGGTATGATGGAGGAGTTGGAAGCTTGTTTACAGCATGCATAAAAGAATTGGACTTTACCAGGGTTCAAAACGTACTTTTGTCAATGAGAAAATGGTGCAAATCATCCCATACCAGGCCAACTATCACCAGGCGTTCAGGGAACTGAATTTGTTATGGCTGCATGAATACAATCTTACCGAAAGCCATGACTTACTGGTATTAAATAATCCCCAAAGTACCATACTAGACAGAGGTGGCTTTATCTGGCTTGCCATGGAAAATGAATCTGTGATTGGTACGGCCGCACTGCTGCGAGAAGAGCACGAAGTATATGAACTGGCAAAAATGACCGTCGCACCGGCCTGCCGGGGCAGGGGCATCAGTAAGCAGCTCATCAATACCTGCATTGAGAAAGCAAAGATGCTATCTGCAAAAAAAATCATCCTATTTTCCAATCATCAACTGCAGGCAGCCATTCATTTGTACAGCCTGTATGGCTTTCGGCATGTGGAAGTGACCAATTCTCCTTTTACCACGGCAGATGTTAAAATGGAACTGCTGCTCAGATGAACAATAATTTTGTAAAACTGTTTGTTTGTATCTTTCAGGCTGAAATTTGTATTCATGACTGAAAAGATCATACAGGTAAATAATCTTATAAAAGATTACGGCAACTTCCGGGCGGTTAAAGGGATCAGTTTCGATGTGTATAAAGGAGAAATTTTTGGACTGCTGGGCCCGAACGGTGCCGGAAAATCCACTACCCTGGAAATTATAGAAACCCTACGCGAAAAAACCAGCGGGGAAGTGATTGTCGGCGGTTTTGACCTGGATAAAGCTCCCGGGGAGATTAAAAAAATCATTGGAGTGCAATTACAGGCCAGCGGTTATTATCCGGGGTTAAACCTTGTAGAACTCATTGATTTGTTTGCGGGGATTTATAACCGTAAGGTTGATCCTTATGATATCCTGCGGATGGTAAACCTGACGATTTCTGAAGAGGAAAGGAGAAAATTAAAAGATCCAGCTGTAAGCCCGGAAGAGAAGAAAAAAATCCAGGACAAGGATAAAGCAAAAGTGCAATACAAAAAACTCAGTGGCGGCCAGAAGCAACGGTTTTCCATTGCCACCACCTTGATTAATGAACCAACCATTGTATTCCTGGATGAACCCACGACTGGCCTCGATCCGCAGGCCCGCAGGAGTTTATGGGAATTGGTCAAAACGATTCGCGAGAGAGGTGCTACGGTTATCATCACCACGCATTATATGGATGAAGCGGAATATCTCTGTGACCGGGTGGCAATTATTGATGCAGGACAAATCATTGCCCTTGCCTCTCCTGATAAACTGATTGATGAATTGGTTGATTCTGGATTTGAACGACCCAAAGAAGTTAAAAAAGCAAACCTGGAGGATGTGTTTATCAATTTAACGGGCCATGCTTTACGGGAAGATTAAATGGATTTGTAAATTGAACTGCTGCTATGACCGACCTTCGTTATCCCATTGGGGAATATGTTCCCCGTCCGTTTTCAGTTGAACAAAAAATCGAATGGCTGGCGGACCTGAAGTTTTTACCGCATCAGCTGGAGCATGCTGTCATAAACCTGGATGAAAGTCAGTTGCTCACACCGTACCGCGAAGGTGGCTGGACGGTGCAGCAGGTTGTTCACCATGTGGCGGACAGTCATATAAATGCTTACTGCCGGTTCAAGCTGGGACTGACTGAAGATAACCCCGTGATTAAACCCTATGATGAAAAATTATGGGCAGAAATGAATGATGTGCACAAAGTTCCTATCAATATTTCACTCACTTTGTTGCACGCCCTGCATACACGCTGGCATGAAGCTTTGAAGTATGTGAGTGATGATGACTGGAACAACCGTACCGTTTACCATCCAGAGCACAAAAAGACGTTTCGCCTCTGGACTTTTCTGGGCTTATATGCGTGGCATGGCAAGCATCATGTAGCGCATATTACCTCGCTGCGCGAACGAATGGGCTGGTAAATTTCCTCTGTCTTTTGTATCTTTTCAGTTTAACTGCATAGGCTTATCAAACAACAGACAGGATTATGAAAAATTTAAAATGGAAATTACTTTCTTCCAACTACCTGTTCAAGGACTTATGGTTCACTGTTCGAAAAGACACTTGTCTTACGGCAGATGGAAAAATTATATCTCCTTATTATGTGTATGAGTTTCCAACCTGGGTTACGGCAGTGCCGGTAACCAAAGACGGAAAAATCATTATGGTTCGTCAATACCGCCATGCCCTGGGCGATGTGTGCATCGAAATCCCGGGAGGATGTATGGATGCAACAGACAAAAATCCGGAAGCGGCCATTGCCCGTGAATTATTGGAAGAGACCGGGTATAAATTTTCATCTATTAAATCTTTAGGAAAAATTTCTGCCAATCCCTCTACGAATAATAACCTGATGTATATGTTCCTGGCAACTGGCGGTGAAAAAGTGGCAGAACAAAATCTCGATGGAGGAGAAGAAATCGAACTGGACTTTCTTACTGTGGAGGAAGTGAAACAACTGCTGCGGGACAATAAAATCATGCAGGGCATGCACGTTAGTTGCCTGCTTTATGGATTGGAAAAAATGGGTGAGTTTGTGTTGTAATCCTTCTTAATAATGTACTTCTCCTACCAGGAAAACACTGCCGCAAACAAGCACCAGGTCTCCTTTCGCCGCTTTTTGTTTTGCCGCAGCCAGTGCAGTATTTACATCCGGGTAAGTTGCTCCGTGTAAACCTTTTGCCAGTGCCTTTGCCTGGAGTTCAGCAGCGTCAAGAGCCCGTGGAATCTGTGCCCTTGTGAAATAATACTGAGCTGTCGCTGGTAGTAAGGAAAGCACTTCGTCAATGTCTTTATCTTTCACCACGCCCAGCACGATATGCAGGCTGGTATGACTGGTCAGTTCAACCTGTTCTGTTAGTTGCCTGATGCCATCGGGATTGTGTGCTACATCCAGCACCACCAATGGGTGTTGCTGAATCATTTCCCAGCGTCCATGCAAGCCCGTTATTTTTTTACTATGTCGTAAACCTGTTGTAACAGCTTCGTCAGGCAGGTGCCAGCCTGATTTTTTTAACTGGGCAATGGCTTCAAGAACAGTCAGTAGGTTTTTCACCTGGTAAATGCCAGGCAGGTCAAGCTGAAAAAGATGATGGTCTGTTTTATGCTCTTCGGCTACCTCTACTGTCAGTACTTGTTTTTGCCAGGACCAGTCCACAGCCTGGCGTTTTTGCGAGGCAATGTTCAGGGTTGCGTTCCGCTCCCGGGCCGTCTTTTCAAATACAGGGATGGTTTCCGGCAGTACTTCTCCAATCACAACGGGAACGTCCTGTTTAATGATACCGGCTTTTTCAAAGGCAATTTTATCCAGTGTATCACCCAGGAGGTTCATATGATCCATACCGATATTGGTGATGACAGAAAGTTCTGGCGTGATAATATTGGTACTGTCCAACCGTCCGCCCAGTCCTGTTTCGATAATCGCAATGTCCACTTGTTCATTGGCAAACAAGGTAAAGGCCATGGCTACCGTGATTTCAAAAAAAGAAGGTTGTATGCGTTCGATTTCGGGAATAAGTTGCTGGGTGAAATCCGTGACAAATTCGCGGCTGATCATCTCGCCGTTTATTTTTATTCTTTCGCGGAAGTCTTTCAGGTGTGGTGAGGTGTACAAGCCTGTTTTGTAACCGGCTGTTTGAAAAATGGCCGCCAGCATATGACTCACAGAGCCCTTCCCGTTGGTGCCGGCAATATGAACTGTTTTGATTTTTGTTTGCGGTTCCTGCAGTATATGGCACAACTCGCGGATATTGGTCAGTTCTTTTTTAATGGCCAGTTCACCAATGCGGCTGAACATGGGCAGTTTGGTATAGAGAAAGTCAATGGTTTGTTCGTAGTTCATGTGCCGCAAAAGTAGCAGGAATCGCTAAATGGAAATTTAGCCGGCTGGAATAATTTACCAGCAAAAAAAAGCAACCCGTTTGCAGGTTGCTTTTTTACGGTTGGTTTTTTGGTTATCCGCCCAATAAGAAATTAAATTCATAGACTACGGTTGATTCTTCATCCGCCTTATTAAATCTGTTACGGCGCAGCCATTCTTTAATAATATCAATTGCCTGGCCGCTGGTATAGGTAGAGCCTCTTGTAGCCCGGATAAAGGTGCCGATACCGTCTGGAGACACTTTTATTTCGGCAAATACCTTTCCCCGAAGGTTTTCTCCGGCATCCATTGATTTTGGATTAATCACCACCCGGTTTCCGCTTACCCTTCGCGGGCCCGCGCCAGTGCCACTGCCGGAACCATTGCCGCCACCTGCACCTGTGCCTGTGCCACCGCCGCTGCCACTGCCCGTTCCCACACCATTGCCTGTGCCACTGCCACCACTTTTATCATAATTGTCTGCCACGCCACCACCTTTACCTGTACCGCCTACTGTACGGCCCAAGACAGCTTTCGGCTTGGGTGGTGCCGGCGTTTCTACTACCGCCTTAGGCTTAACTTTTGTTGAGGCTGTGTTATCATTAATTTTTGTCGCAGTCGGCTTGGGATTATCTGGTTTTATGACAGGCACCGTGCTTTTATCATTATCGTCGGTTTCCATGTCTTTCACTTCTTCGTTTGTGCCTTGCTGTGGTGGTGAGTAGGCAGTGCCTCGTTCGCCAGAGGCCTGAACAGGATTACCACCGCCGCCACCGCCACCAAGAACAGTGGATGCCGGTTCATCGGGGATATTCAGGTCAACCAGGATGCCGTCTTCCTTGGGTTGAATGGGCAGGGTGGGGAGTGGCCATTTTAATAAAAACATCAGCAGCAACATACAGCCGGTAAAAGCAGCCGTAATCAGCGATGCCTGCGTATTTTTTCTTGCTTCAAAGGGATCTGTCATGTATAAGGCGTTATCCATGCAAAGGTAACTTTTACTGTTGTGCCGGTGCTGCTGCTTTTTTACACACCTGTTATTAACGAATCAAAGTCCATGCAACTTATACAATATGCGATATAAGAAATGTTAAGATTCGCAGCCCGTAAAATTAAGTATCCTGGTTTGCCTGCAATGACAAATGATAAACTATGCTGAACGATTCGTAGGCAATTGCCTGTTCTTTTGTGAAAAAAACAGTGTGCCATTCGCTGCGAGGAGGCCGGAAAAAATGAGCAGCATACCGGCCAGTTGTTCCGGGAAAAATTTTTCATGTAAAAAGAAAACGGCTTCGGCCGTGCTGAATAAGGGAATCAGGTTGCCAAAAAGGGCAGTACGACCAGCGCCGAGGTATCCAATAGCAATATTCCAGAGAAAAAACGATAACACAGAAGCGCCTGCCCCCAGGTAAAGGATTACCATCACCAGGCCCGGGTTCCAGTTTACCGCTGGCTGAATAGAATTTTCCCACAGGTAAAAAGGCAACAGCAATGCTGTACCAATCCAGAAAGTGGAAAACAAAAAACTGATGGCTGGCAGATCGGCCGGTTTTTTTCGGGCCAGAATGTTGTATACTGCAAACCAAAAAGCTGCCAGTAACACCCATCCATCACCGGCGGAAAATGTAAATCCCAGGAGGTTTTGCCAGTTGCCCTTGCTCATCAGTAATAATATACCGGCGAGGCAGGTGATCATACCAGCAATTTTTAAAAATCCGATTTTTTCTTTTAGAAAAATGCGGGCAAGAATAATTGACATGACTGGCGAGGAAGTTGTGCCGATCAAAGCCAGGTTGATGGCAGAAGTGTAATGCCCGGCGATATATACAAACGTATTAAAGAGTGATACACCGGTGACGGCAGCGGCAATAATCAGTTTACGGTTTTGCCAGATTTTTTCCCGGTTTGTTCGCAGGTATTTGAAAGAGAAAGGCAGTAACACGAGCGACGCGGTAAGCCAGCGGAAAAAGGCAAGGCTGACAGGCGGAATTTTACCCGCTACGCCACGTGCCACAATGAAATTGCCGGACCAAATGAATGTAGCCAGAACAGCCAGGCCAATGCCAGTGAAATGGTTTCGTTTGGTGACAGAAAAATTCATGCATGAATTTAATGGGCAAAATCAACTTCGTATCGTCCTTTTATCCGTTCGATTGGCGGGTTAAAATATCCAAATTTCAGAGCAGGAAATTCTTCCCTGATGAGTTGTAACAAATTACTGACGCCAAGGCATTCGCCGGTCTGGGTTACACCAATTTTTCCAAGATACCAATCCGGATCGATATTGAAATTTCGCCACTGGATCATACGCAAGCCCGTATCTTTTATCAGCTTTCTAAGGGCCTCGTATTCCTCCACGCTGTCAGTCATGCCCGGAAAGACAAAGTAATTAATCGAAGTCCAGCCGCCAAAACTGTTTACAATTTTGAGGCTTTCCACAATATCATCAAAGTCGTAATTATTGGGCCGGTAATAAGGCATATAAATTTCCCGTCGTGCTGAGTTGGTACTGACACGGATGGAATTCAGGCCGGCTTCGCAGAGGGCTTTTACTGCTTCAGGTTTCGACCCATTGGTATTGATATTAATGCTGCCTTTTACTGTGTGTTTCCTGATCTCGCGGATGCTGTCACGGATTGTTTCCCACATCAGCAAGGGCTCTCCCTCGCAGCCCTGTCCGAAACTAATGATAGGATAGGGGGCGCTTTCCAGGTGGGGAACCGTATACTCCACAATTTCTTCCATCGTTGGTTTAAAGCTGAGCCTGTCCTGGGTGGATACAATCGGTTCTTCATCGGGTTGTAAGGAAATACAACCAACGCAGTTGGCATTACAGGCCGGTGATGCCGGTACCGGGCACTCCCAGCGCTGCAAAAAATAATTTCTGGCGGCCGGGCAATGATACGTCAATGCGCAATTGTTGGCAAGATGCGCCACCAGCCTGTTGTGCGGGTATGCTTGCAGTAATTGTTGCACGCCGGACTCCACCTTTTGCTGGTCGTATCCTTCACAATCCTGCCGTATATCCTGTTCGATGCGGGTAGCTGGTACATAAAATTTATTTTTCTGCCAGCCAACGGCAGTATAACAAAAAAGCGGTAACGTTGGTGCGCCGGGTGCTGTTTCATAGGCGGCTAAATAAAAACCGGTGTGTGCCGGCGGAATAAAGGCCGCAACGGCCCAGCCTTTCTCACAAAGCCGCATCTCGCCTGTTTTCACATCAATGCCGATACCTCTTCTGCCGGGCAATTCATACAGCTGACCGCCATCCGGGAGCTCGATCCAATCTTTTTCCGGAACCGGCAAGGCATCCCAGCCGCTGCGGCCGGTGGCAAAGAGCGATGTATCTTCAAAAATATTACCAGCGCCGTCTGAATAGAGAATATAAGGTGATTGTTTTAACATCAGTAGTAAATTGCCTGCAAAATTCGGCAATTATCCGGCACGATGCAGTTTTTCCCTGCAAAAACGGTTAAAGTCCGCTTCATCCGGCAGTGCAGTATCCAGGTCTACTTCAGCCTGCAGCAGTTTATTGTTTCGAAAATCAATGGTCAGCATACCATCTTTCAATACCATATTGTTCAGCTCTGTCCATTTGATTGTGCGGTTTAGCAAAGAAGGATAAATAATTTTTTCGTTGGTTACAGAAACACGGATGGTTTTTTGTGATTGACGCTCAAGCAGCAAAAAAAGCAGGTTCAGCGCGGCAGCCCAATATTGTCCCAGGGCTACTGCAAAAACTGTCGCGGCACTAAAACCTATTGTAAAAAAGAATTTGTTTTGTTGAAAAGCCTGGTGAAAAAATTTGAGAAAGAGAATACCAAATGTTACCAGTACGGCAGCTGCTGCAATCGCTTTTTGAGATCTGCCGGTGGCGCTAAAGCTGATGTACACGAAAAAAAGAATGTTAATGACTTGTATAAAAAAACTGATCCGGTTGTATTGCTGTATTTTATCGTTTTTCAGCACCAGTTCGTAAACGGGCTTGCCGGGTGCTGGGTGCTGTTCCGTTAACTGTTGCATGCAACAAGTATATTACACAATTTAAACAAAACCCGTGCGCCTACATTGGCGTCCCATTCCAATTCACCAACACCAACCTCAGTTAGGTCGAATCCGATAATTTTCCGGCCGCTGGCAACAATTTTATTGATCAGGTAAAATACTTGTTCGGCTTCAAAACCGCCGGGTACCGGTGTGCCGGTGTGCGGGCATAATGACGGTTTCAACCCGTCAATATCAAAACTGATATGTACTTTTTCTGGGAGTTTGGTTACAATTTCTTCGGCAATTTGTTTCCAGCTTTGTCCTTCGTACTGCCGGTGTTTGATTTCGCGGTCTAAATAGGTGATGATGCGGTAATGACTGTTTTTTACAATATCCCATTCGGCAGGACTGTAATCACGTACGCCTATTTGTACCAGTGTTTTCAGTGCGGGAATTTCTTTAAGGGCATTATACATCACACTGGCATGTGAATAGGTAAATCCCATATAGGCTTCCCGCAAATCACAATGCGCGTCAATTTGTAGAATGCCAAAGTCACCATGTTTTTCGGCTATGGCTTTAAAATTGCCCAGCGCCACGCTGTGATCGCCGCCTATAACGGCCACCAGTTTTCCTCGGTTCAGCAGGGCTTTACATTGCTCATACACCCAGTTATTCAGGTATTCGCTGCCCTCGTTAACTTCGTTCAATGTTTTGAACATAAACAGGTTTTCTGCCACATCTTCCTGCCGTGATATGTAATCGATGTATAACTCCGCTTCTTTGCGCAGGTAATCACTCTTCAGCAATATTTTTTTATCCGGCTGCCGCATAAAAAAACCCTGCTTCCAGGCTTCCGGAAATTCAGGATCAAAAACATCCACCTGCAGGCTGGCCCTGAATATATGGTCCGCCGCACGGGCGGTACCGGCCTGGGAACTAACGGTTACCTCCCAGGGAACAGGGATAATCACAATACGGGCGTCTTCTTCGGATAGAGGTAAACCAAAAATATTATTCTCGGGATTCCCTACAGCATTCGGGTCAAATTGCGAAAGGTCAGTCATCGCAGAGGTGATTTTAAAAGCCTGCAAGTTAAACTCCTTTACCATTGCGGCAAAATGATGTGGCACATTGTGGATATTTGACGGGCGTGCTGTTGCAAAAAATTGGAAAAAACAAAGTTGGCTAGCAGGACGAAGCAGCTGTTTTTTAAACTATTTATCACATTTTTTGACCTACTTTTGCATGCTGTTAGAGTTGTTATAAAAATGCTGGCATCTTTTGCTAATCATTTGTACTGATTGATTAGCATTACCCTGGCAGTTTTTCACAGCAGGCATCCGGCAAAAATTCAGCTGCGAAGAGCGGTGACCAAAATAAATAAACCGATGAAAAAAATTCACATAGTCTTACTGGTTTTGATAGCGGCTGCGATCGCTGTATTGATCAGTTTTCTGAAAACCACAGCCACTTACGACACGATTGAGACGGCCAAAAGCAAACCCGGGAAATTTGTGCACCTGATTGCCAAACTGGATACACGGGAACCTGTGCAATACGATGCGTTAAACAATCCAAACTATTTAAGTTTTACTGCCATAGATTCGCTGGGCGGAACGGTGAAAGTGGTGTATCATAATCCGAAACCGGATAACCTGGAACACAGCGACAGGCTGGTGTTGAAAGGTTCCATGCAGGGCGATCATTTTGAATGCAAAGAAATTATGATGAAATGCCCCAGCAAGTACAAGGATGATATGAAAATGGCAGAAAAAAATCTGCCGACTACCATGAACACGACTCCTGCCAAACCGGAAGAAGTAAAATATTAAACCAGGATGGATTACATTGGTGAGCATTTAATGCCCGGCCAGTTCGGCCACTTTTTTATCGTGCTTTCTCTTGTGGCTTCCTTTATAGCCACATTTGCCTATTTCAAATCAGCAAATGCTAAAACAGATGCAGACAAGGAAAGCTGGAAACGCCTGGCAAGAGGTGCTTTTTTTGCCGATGTCATTGGCGTATTTGCCACCATTGTACTTTTAATTTATATCAATTTTAATCACCTTTTTGAATATAAATATGCCTGGCAGCACAGCAGCCTTTCGCTGGAAGCCAAATACTTGCTCGCCTGTGTATGGGAAGGGCAGGAGGGTAGCTTTTTGTTGTGGACCTTCTGGCATTGCATGCTGGGACTTTTCCTCATCCGCGGCAGTAAGCAGTGGGAGGCGCCGGTGATGACAGTGATCAGCTTTGCCCAGTTTGCATTGGCCACCATGATCATTGGTTTTTACTTTTTTGGGGAGCGTATTGGTTCCAATCCTTTTGTACTGCTAAGAAATGAATCGGCAGGCCCAATTTTTTCCAGGCCGGATTACCTGACATTTATCAAGGACGGCAACGACCTGAACCCTTTGTTGCAAAATTACTGGATGGTTATTCACCCGCCCGTGTTATTCCTGGGTTTTGCCTCCACGATTGTGCCTTTTGCCTTTGCCTTTGCCGGATTATGGAAAAACAAACTGGGCGACTGGACTAAACCTGCGTTGCCCTGGGCTTTGTTTTCTGCAGCCGTGCTGGGATTAGGTGTTATGATGGGGGGAATGTGGGCGTATGAATCACTCACTTTTGGCGGTTACTGGGCATGGGATCCTGTGGAGAATGCTTCCATGGTGCCCTGGCTTACCCTGGTGGCCGGTATCCATACCTTGCTGATATACAAGCATACCGGTCGTGCCTTGAAAGCCACTTACTTGTTTTTTATCTTTTGCTTCGGGCTGGTTTTGTATTCTACGTTTTTAACGCGTACCGGCATTCTCGGCGATACCTCGGTGCATGCCTTTACCGGCGAGGGGAATTCACTTTTTTATCATCTGATTATCCTCATGATTGTATTCCTTGTGCCGGCATTTGTTTTGTTTTTCCGGAACTACAAAAATATCCCCACAGTACAGCAAGAAGAAAGCACATCCTCAAGAGAGTTCTGGATGTTTATTGGTTCGCTGGTGCTCTTTCTTGCCGGCCTTGTCATCATTGGCAAAACTTCAGTACCTGTTGTGAACAAAATGTTTGGCACCAATATCGCAGCACCGGAGGATGTGGAATTTGCTTACAACCGTGTGCAGATTTTTGTAGCGATCGTAGTGGGGGCGTTAACAGCCATTACCCAGTACCTGAAATACAGACAAACAGCGCCCGGGTTTTTCCGTAAAAAAATTTTAGCGCCAACCATCGTTTCCATCGTACTGGCATCGCTAATCCTGGCATTTGGAAATATTAATTACGACAAACACGGGGCAGGCTTTTTGGCGGCTATCTGGCTGGCGGTTGTCAGCAGCGTGTATGCAGCCGTGGCAAACCTGTCGTATATCTGGATTGGGATGAAAGGGAAACTGAAGCTCTCAGGCGGTTCCATCACCCACCTTGGCTTTGCGCTGATGCTGATTGGGATTTTGATTTCTTCTTCCAAAAAAGAAATTTTATCCTATAATACCAGCGGTATCTTTTTCAACTTTGGCGAGGGCAGTAAAGAAAATCCCGGTGAAAACCTCACGCTGATCAAAGGTGTGCCGATGGATATGGGGAAATACATGGTAACCTATGTGAGTGATTCTGCTAATCCCAAAAAGCCACTCTGGTATTATAAAATACACTTCAAAAGTAAAGACGGTAAAGAAGAGTTCAACCTGATGCCCAATGCCTTTGTAAATTACAAAGGGAATGAAGGCCTGATGGCGAACCCCGATTCCAAACATTACTGGGATCATGATGTGTTTACATATATCACTTCTTTACCTGACCCGGAAAAAAACAAGGATACTGCACAGTTCAAAGAAAGGCCGGCATCGGTTGGCGATACCATTTTTTATTCCAAAGGGTTTATGGTGCTGGAAAGAATCAGTTCCCGGGATGACTTGCCCACTGATATTTTTGACCCGGGAGATGCTGTTTATGATGCTAGGGTGAAAATATTTTCAAAGAATAATACCAGTTATACAGCAGAACCAAAGTTGGCATTTACAAAAGGAACCTATCTCCCCATTCCCGATACGGTGGCTGCTGAAAGCCTCGTGCTTCAACTGAATAAAGTGGATGGTCAAAAAGCTGAACTGGGTGTGAAAGAATCCACTTCGGTAATGGATTATGTCACGCTAAAGGCGTATAAATTCCCCTTTATCAGGGTGTTATGGCTGGGTGTCATCGTCATGGTTGCCGGTTTCCTGGTCAGCGTTATGCGCCGTAACGAGCTAAACCGTCTCAACAGGCAGGCAGAAAATTTAGATTTTTCTAAACAGCAAAACACGTAGTTTCACTGTCCTGGTTTTAAAATCATTTTGCTTTTTTGTAGTTTTAAGAAACCTATGTCAAGGGCTGTGTTGCGATACCGTTCCCTTTTGGTGATGCTGGTAATTGCCGGATTGCTGGCAGTACAAGGCGCTCATTCCCAAGCACAGCAGCCCGATACTTCTGCGGCAACTTTTCCACTCAATCCACCACCGTTATCAGAACGTGCAAAAAAATGGGGGCCAGATGATACGATCATTGTTTCCGCCATTTGGTACCAAGGAGAACTGATGCCTTATAAAGAACTCGAGATGGCCTGGGTGTCTAATAAACCCGAAAAATGGCTGGCCCGCTACCGGGAGGAATGGACAAGACTGCGCAATGCCGTGTACGTTACCTATCCGTATGCCCGAACAGCCGGTTACCTGCTCAATGATATGAATGCACACATGGTTTCCATGACATCGAACCGGGAGCGAAAGAACTACATTAAATCCCGCGAAAAAGAACTGAAAGCACAATTTGCCGACCCCTTGTCGAATCTTTCTATTTACCAGGGAAAAATTTTAATGAAACTGATCAACCGCCAGACCGGAAACAACTGTTATGATATCATCAAGGAATACCGGGGTGGATTCACCGCCAGGTTTTATCAAACCGTGGCTTTTTTCTTTGGAAGCAGTCTGAAACAGGCCTGGGACCTGCACGATAAAACCGACCGCCAGATTGAAAATATTGTAAAAGAAATTGATGGTGTGTGGTACAATAATCCATACCGGAAATGACAGTTTTCGCGGTGTACGAACTGCAAGACCGGTTATCATCCCACTCTCGGAACAATGCAATACCTTTGCACATTATTTTTAACTGAAGAACGCAATTTTTAACTGAAGAACGCAATGAACCAAATGAAACTGGATATACTGGCCATTGGTGTGCACCCGGACGATGTGGAACTGGGCTGTTCGGGTACATTAATCAGCGAAATCAAACGAGGCAAAAAAGCAGGCATTATTGATCTTACGCAGGGCGAACTGGGAACAAGAGGCACCATTGAAACACGTTACGAGGAGGCTTCCCGTGCAGCGATGATCATGGGAGTGCAGGTGAGGGAAAATTTAAAAATGCGTGATGGTTTTTTCAGTAACGATGAAGAACATCAGCGCCAGCTTATTGCGGCTATACGCAAGTATCAGCCGGAAATTGTCATTGGCAATGTGCTCAGCGATCGCCATCCCGATCATGGCAGAGCCGGCCACCTTATCAGCGACGCTTGTTTTTTGTCCGGCCTGGCAAAAATTGAAACCCGGAATGAAAACGGTAACCTGCAACCGAAGTGGCGCCCGAAATATTTTTTGCAATACCTGCAGGACTGGTACCACGAGCCTGATATACTCGTAGATATCAGCGATGTGTTCGAGCAGCGCATGCAAGCCATCGAGGCCTACAGCACCCAGTTTTATACCGGCGCAGAAAGTAGCGAAGGACCACAAACGTATATTTCCACACCTGATTTCCTCGATAGTGTGATTGCACGGGCACGAATGCTGGGTAAACGAATTGGCGTGAAATATGCTGAAGGATTTTTGTCAGAGAAAAAGATTGGTATCAAAAACCTGGATGCCCTGGTTCTCAACGAAACATAATTGGTTTAAGTATAATACAAATTGTATACACATAACCTCTTGTTGTTTATTTAATTCTTAACGGAAATCAGCTTTTTGATTCATTGTTTTATTGATAAGAAAGGTTACCTTTGCTTATTGTTTTTGTATTAATTGTTATTGAATGTCTGTTCCAAAGTTTACAAGTATTCCTCACTCTTTTCACAGCGAACTGAAAAAAAGGATTAGCGATTATTTTGAAGAAGTCGGTCACTCCACAACCGGCAATTACAAATTGTTTATGAAGGCTGTAATTTTAATGGTAGCCTTTGCGTTTATCTATATTCACCTGGTGTTTTTTACGCCTTCCACCTGGTGGGCCATACCTGAATGTGTGCTCCTGGGGGGCTTGGTGTCAGCCATCGGTTTTAATGTCATGCACGACGGTGCCCACGGCAGTTTCAGTAAATACAGGTGGGTTAACCAGTTTGCCGCTTTCTCCCTGAATTTCCTGGGCGGTAACAGCTTTATGTGGAATATGAAGCACAATGTTATTCATCATGCATACACCAATGTTGATGGGGTGGATGATGATCTTGATGCAAGACCCTTTTTGCGCCTTTGCGAAACGCAAAAATTTCATAAACTCTACCGTTATCAGCACCTGTATTTTTGGGTAGCGTATTCGCTGCTGTATTTGTATTGGGTGTTTGTTTCGGATTACAAAAAGTATTTCCTGCGCCGTATTGGCCCTGTGCCACTAAAAAAAATGCATGTGAGTGATCATCTCTCGTTTTGGGGTTTTAAACTGCTTCATGCATTTTTATTTATTGCATTGCCAATCTACCGTGTTGGTTTTGTTGACTGGCTGGTGGGTTTCCTGGTATGTTGCCTGGTTGCCGGCCTGGTGCTGAGCCTTGTTTTTCAACTGGCTCATACGGTAGAACATACTTCGTTCCCTGTTCCTGATGCCGCAACCGGCAAAATGGAAGATGAATGGGCTATTCACCAGTTAAAGACAACAGCCAATTTTGCCACAAAAAATAAATTGGTGAGCTGGCTGGTAGGTGGCTTGAATTTCCAGATAGAACATCACCTGTTTCCTAAAATATCACATATACATTATCCTGCCATCAGCAAAATCATCCGGCAGGCCTGCCAGGAATATGGAATCGTTTACATCGAATATAAACGGGTGCATCATGCCGTTGCTTCGCATGTGGCGTTTCTGAAGCAAATGGGGCGGTATTAACCTGTTATCGGCTGGTCAAAATAAAATGCAAGGAACAAGCAACGGTTCCTGAATGCGCAGTATCAGCTATTTTTGCAATTCCTAAAATATTAGCTATGTCCAAAGTAACGGTTGGTCTGGTACAAATGAGCTGCTGCGCAGATAAAAAAGCCAATTTGGAAAAGGCTGTAGTGAAAATCAAAGAGGCGGCACAGCAGGGAGCACAAATTATTTGCCTCCAGGAGCTTTTCACGTCGCTCTATTTCTGTGACGTGGAAGACTATGCGAATTTTAGCCTGGCAGAATCAATCCCGGGTCCTTCCACGGAACGGTTATGTGCCGTTGCCAAAGAAACTGGTGCTGTTGTCATAGCCTCTTTATTTGAAAAAAGAACGCAGGGAATCTATCACAATACAACGGCAGTGATTGATGCAGACGGGACCTATTTGGGCAAATACCGGAAAATGCATATTCCTGATGACCCGGCCTATTATGAAAAATTTTATTTCACGCCAGGCGATTTGGGCTATAAAGTGTTTAAAACCAAATTTGCAACCATCGGTGTGTTGATCTGCTGGGATCAGTGGTACCCCGAGGCCGCCAGGATCACATCGCTGATGGGCGCCGAGATTTTATTCTATCCTACTGCGATTGGCTGGGCCACCACCCAGGACGAAGCTACCAACGAAGAACAGTATAATGCCTGGCAAACGATTCAGCGCAGTCATGCCGTCGCCAACGGGGTGCATGTTGTAAGTGTCAACCGTGTAGGCTTTGAGCAAAATGGGGCTATGAAATTCTGGGGCGGTTCCTTTATCGCGAACCCTTTTGGTTCAATACTGGCAAAAGCATCGCACGACAGGGAAGAAGTGATTGTGCTGGAAATTGATACGGCAATGACGGATCGTTACCGTACGCACTGGCCATTCATGCGCGACAGGCGTATTGATTCTTATCAACCCATTACCAAACGATTTATCGACGAAGCCAACTAATGAATTCAGCACAAACACCCCGCGAACTGGGCTACCATTTTCCCGCCGAGTTTGCCCGGCATGAGGCTACCTGGCTCAGCTGGCCCCATAAAGAGGCTTCCTGGCCCGGTAAAATCAATACCATTTTTCCACGCTACAGCGAATTTGTCAGCGTGCTGACGCGTGGTGAAAAGGTACGGATCAACGTGCAAGACGAAGCCATGAAGGCATTGGCTACTGATTTTTTGCTGCAGGCAAAGGCAGATCTCTCAAACGTGGAGTTTTTCTTTCATCCAACGAATGATGCATGGTGCCGGGATCATGGCCCCGCGTTTTTGATTAACCCATCCGCTTCGCAAAAGAAAGTAATCGTTGACTGGAACTATAATGCCTGGGGCAATAAATACCCGCCTTATGACCTGGATGATGTGATCCCTACATTGATTGCCCGGCATTTTGCGCTGCCTGTTTTCTACCCCGGTATCGTGATGGAAGGTGGCTCCGTGGAATTTAATGGTAAAGGCACCTTGCTTACTTCCACTGCCTGCCTGCTGAACCCTAACCGGAACCCGAACCTGAACCAGGAGCAGATTGAAACCTGTTTGCGTGATTACTACGGTGTTGAGCAAATCCTTTGGGTGGATGAAGGCATCATTGGCGATGATACCGACGGGCATATTGACGACACGGTTCGCTTTGTAAACGAAGATACCGTGCTGACCGTGGTGGAGGAAAACAGGAGTGATGAAAATTATGCATTACTACAGCACAATCTGCGCCAGTTAAAACAAATGCGGCTGCTGAATGGAAAACAGCTCAATATCGCCGAACTGCCCATGCCCGATCCCGTTATTTGGGAAGACCAGCGGCTGCCGGCTTCGTATGCTAATTTTTATATTGCTAATGAAGCAGTGATTGTACCTACCTACCGTTGCAGCAAGGATGAAATAGCGCTGGACCTGATTCAACAGTGTTTTCCGGGCAGGCAGGTTGTGGGTATTGATTCCACGGATATTATCTGGGGGCTGGGTAGCTTTCACTGCCTCAGCCAGCAGGAACCATCGGTATAGAAAATCAATGATTTACAAAAAACACCGGTTTCCAGCAGCGCATTTTCCCCCAAATACCCGCTCGTTTATCACAATTTTATTGCAGCAAAATCGTTCAATATTCCGAACCCGGTAGGCGGGTTCCCGCAACCCAATATCCTGACGCTATGAACCACCACCAGTACTTCGACGACCAGCGCTATATTGCTGAGCAGTTTTTATTTATCGACAATCATGTGAACCAACTGTCCCAGCTGGCGATGCACAAGATTAACTCCCTGAAACTTTCCTCCATTCATGCGGCTTTCTGTTACAACCGGGAAGAGCTGTACGACCTGGTAAAAAAATCCCTGCTCAATTTTGTACCAGCCGTATCCATATTGAAGGACGAAGGCTTTTTTGACAGCAGCCTGCAGAACTAATCTGGAAATAAATACGTGCCTGTTTTAGGGGACATGGAAAAGCTTTCATAAAAACGAACAATTGTTATTTTAAAAAACGTTTGCCCTTATCTTTGCGGCTTCTGTTACTAAGATAACTAAACCGATACAGCCGTATGCTTTTTCAATTGAATGAAGAACAGGAAATGATCCGCAAAGCCGCCCGTGACTTTGCAAAAAACGAATGCCTGCCCGGTGTGATTGAACGGGATGAAAAACAGCAGTTTCCCCGCGAACAAATACTGAAGCTTGCCGACCTCGGTTTCCTGGGTATGATGGTAAAACCGGAATATGGTGGCGCCGGCATGGATACTATCAGCTATGTGCTGGCAATGGAAGAAATTTCAAAGATTGATGCCAGTGTGAGTGTGTGCATGAGCGTTAATAACAGCCTGGTCTGTTACGGCCTGCAGGAGTTTGGGACAGAAGAACAGAAGCAAAAATACCTTGTGCCGCTGGCGCAGGGCAAAAAGGATGGCGAACTCTATATTGGTGCCTTCCTGCTCAGTGAGCCGGAAGCCGGCAGCGATGCCACCTCGCAACGTACCACTGCCGAAGATAAAGGTGATTATTACCTGCTTAATGGTACCAAAAACTGGATCACCAATGGTGGTTCCGCTTCTGTGTATTTGGTAATGGCACAAACCGACCCCGCAAAAGGCTCCAAAGGCATCAATACATTTATCGTAGAAAAAAACTGGCCCGGGGTGGTGGTGGGCGCAAAAGAAAACAAGCTCGGCATCCGCGGCAGCGATACGCACAGCATTTTATTTAACGATGTTAAAGTGCCGAAAGAAAACCGTATCGGGCCTGATGGCTTCGGGTTTAAATTTGCTATGAAGACGCTGGCCGGCGGCCGTATCGGTATTGCAGCCCAGGCCTTGGGAATTGCCGCCGGTGCTTATGAACTGGCCCTGCAATATGCCAAAACCCGCAAAGCCTTCGGTACAGAAATTATGAATCACCAGGCTATCGCCTTTAAACTGGCCGATATGGCCACCCGCATCGAAGCAGCCCGCCTGCTATGCCTCAAAGCTGCCTGGGAAAAAGACCAGGAACAGGATTATACCATCAGCTCATCCATGGCGAAAGTCTATGCCAGTGAAACGGCGATGTGGACCACAACCGAAGCCGTGCAAATACATGGCGGGTATGGTTTTGTAAAAGAATACCATGTGGAACGCCTGATGCGGGATGCCAAGATCACCCAGATCTATGAAGGCACCAGCGAAGTGCAGCGCATTGTTATCAGCCGGGGCATCATAAAATAATCTGCTCAATTTTGTAATGTAATTTTGCAGCATGGCAGTGAACTCCGGTGCGTACCAGGCAATTAAAAAAGAGCTGGATAATAAAAAGGCCATACTGGTGGCCGTTTCAAAAACAAAGCCTGCAGCCGACATCATGGCCCTGTACAATTTAGGACAGCGCGATTTTGGCGAAAACTACGTGCAGGAATTGCTGGCCAAGCAACCGCAACTGCCTACAGACATCCGCTGGCATTTCATCGGGCACCTGCAAAGCAATAAGGTCAAATACATTGCGCCCTTTGTTTCCCTCGTACAATCGGTTGACAGCCTCCACCTGCTGAAAGAAATTAACCGGCAGGCAGCTAAAAATAACCGTGTGATCGATTGCCTGCTGCAGGTACACATCGCACAGGAAGAAACCAAATTTGGCTTTGATGAAAAAGAGCTGGAAGCTGCTTTGCAACCAGCTGTCATGGCACAGTTTCCACATGCCCGTATCAGGGGCCTGATGGGCATGGCCAGTTTTAGTAACGATGCAGACCTGGTGCGGAATGAGTTCAGGCGGCTGCATGCTCTTTACCGCCAATACGCGGCGCTGTATCCTTCATTTACCAGTTTGAGCATGGGGATGAGCGGCGATTATCCAACAGCGCTGGAAGAAGGCAGCACTATGGTGCGCATTGGCAGCCTCTTATTTGGCAGCCGCAGCTGAGAACCGGGAGACCGCCAAAGGGCTGTTTATAAAATATCTTCTTCCCCAAACTGGTACTGCTCTTTGATTTTCCGCATCACTTCATCCATACTGGCCCGGTGATCTTTGGGGTTCCATTCACCGCGTTCCCATTTTTCCAGTTCCAGGTCAATATGCTTGCGCTGCAGGCTCGTTAGTTTGTCCACCAGTTCTTCCGACATTTCTTTTTGCTTCCTGAAAAAGCTTTTCTTTTTTTCGTATAAAATCTCCTTGTTTTTGCGAATGGCATTTTCATCATCCGCCATTTGCAATAATTCTTCTTTCGCCAGCGCAATATCGTATGGGCCGAGGGGCATCATCAGCTTTGCCAGGACGGGACCTGTTTCGATGAGGATGATCAGCAGGGAAATCAGCAGGCTGCTCCAGAAAACACTGCTTTCCTCATCGCTCAGGTCGGCAAGTGCTTTATTTCGTTCCAGGAATCCAAGATTGTTTTGTAACGATGCCTCGTATTGTTTCCGTTTTTCCTGCATGGCTGCTTTTGAGCCGGCCAGCAGGCTGTCCTGCGTTTGTATTGCGGCGGTCAGTTGTGCCAGCTCGGGCGTAAACCGGGCCAGGTTTTTATTATAAGCATCCATTTTCAGTTGTGTGAGTTCCCGGATGCCGCGCTGCCCCGAGCCGCCGGTGCCATCGGCCTCCTGCACGTATGCAGCCTGCAGGTTATGCAGGGTATCTTCGATCGCCAGTTTTCGGGTTGTCAGCCGCTGTCGTTCGGCAAGTGCTGCCGCTTGCACAGCAGTGTTTTCGATCTGCAGCAGGCTGTCGTTGCGCTCAATTTTTTTGTGCATGTTTTCGGTCATCTTCACATTGATCTCTTTTTCAAAAATCTTCAGCTCCAGCGGCCGCGCAATGGTAACCCCTATGAGCAGGGCCAGCGCCACACGGGGCAGTGCCATCCAGATCTGTTTGCGCCGCGATACGCCATACTTGCGCATGGTGGAAACAAGAAAGCGGTCAAAATTAAAAATGATCAGCCCCCAGGTAATGGCAAAGCCAATCGTCCACAGCCAGTTGCCAAACACGCTGTAGATGGCATAACCGGAGGAAAGGCCCGCCAGCACAAAGGTGGCCAGGATAACGCCTCCCAGCCCGCTATACTTACTATGTTCGGAAGGGAATTGCCGCAGTAGTTTTTGATGCGCCCCGGCGCACCACCACAAAAAACGAGTATTGTTAGGGCGACTGGTGCCGCCAAATGAATCGTAGGTGTAGAGGCCCTGGTCCCGGTCATTGCCGGTAATGCCGTTGTTGGTATCTGCCATACAAACAGGTTTACAGAATAAAAAAAATTATTACAAACGGGTTGAAGCGGGACACCTCTCAAACGGGGGGCAAAAGCGAAAGATTGTATAGGTAAAGTTAAGAAAACAATAAAACCGAACCTGGAAGAAACGATGCGTTGTTGCCAGGAATGCATGACTGAGGGATGCGGAAGGTTAATGAGCAGGGGATCGTGAACTACCGGAAGCAAACAAAAGCAGAGAAAAAAATTCGTCGCCCTGGTTTATTGCCAGGCCGCCTGTTAGCAGCAGGTTATTTTGTTTCCAAATCCCGGTTCGCTTGTCTTATCAATGTCCGTATTTGTCCCCGGTGGTTTACTTCATGTGTCAATACATGAAACCATTTAAAGTAGTTATTGATTTTGTTATTATCGCCAAATGATGTTTGTTCAAGCAGCCATTTATCGTCACGTTTTGCTAATTCTGCAAGCGTTATTGCCCTTACCTGGTCAAGTTTCTCTAAGTAATAGTGTACATCATGGCCTTTAATTTCTTGCTGTGACTTGTATCCCAATCCTAGCGCTGTATCCCATTCATTCTTTTCTTCCGGGGTCAACTGACGATTAAAGAATGTTGCCGCCTGGTAACCCACTTCTGCGGCTGCGATATGCAATAGCAGCGAACCAATCGAATTGCTGTCTTTGTCTTTGCGATAATCAAGTTCTGAAACAGATAATTTTTGAATTGCTGAAATTGTACCATGTCTTACATAGTGAAGCATTGAAACAAGATGAGAGATATGTTCAGTATACCCTGGAATTTTTCCAATCAGGTATAAATTACTTTTGTCTGTCATTTCGTATTTATGAACGTATAGTTACTGCCTAAAGGATTAGCGCTTGCCGATGTACCGACATTAGCATTCCGTCAGCTTAAATTTATTGATAAAGTTGAATCATATTCATTTGTTCAGTACTGCTTTGTAAGTCGGTAGAGTGGCAAGCCGCTGTTAGCGATGGTTTTCGATTGATCTCAGAAACGTAATTGATCTTTCAAGTGCATTCTTTCCAGCCTGGTCAAGGGTAAACTGGTATTCGTGTTCTAAAGCAGGTGTATAGTTCCCTGGATAAAAAAGCGTATCAATAGGTACATTCAACGCGGAGAGCTTTGACGCCAAAAGTTTTGATTGATTTAACAACGGATCGTTATTGCCTGCTGATATAAAACTTGGGGGAAATGAAGCGGTCAGAAAGTTTGTAACGGATGCACTTTTCACGTACGGGTCATTCGAAATATCTTTTTTGCCGAAATAAGCCCAGGTCACTGTTTTCAGGAAAGCGCCAAAAAAACCTTCTGTTTTTAAGTTGTCTATTTCATAAATACCGCAATACAATAACAGTCCTTTGAGTTGGCTGGGATGTAACCCGGGTTGGACCTTCGTTCTGTTGGCGTAGGCGGGACTCGTAATTACATTCGCCGCTGCGGCGGCAATCATAGAACCGCCGGAATCACCGGCTAATACAATAAAAGATGTGTCAATAGGCAAGTTTTCAGAATTGGATGAAATATAGGCCAGGGCATTGTTGAGTTGTCGAATCGGGGTAGGGTATTTTCCTTTCGGTGCAATGCTGTAATCGATGGAAATAACAAGATAGCCTTTGCCCGCTAAGATTTTACAATAGTTACGCAATTGCTCCTTATCTCCCGAGATTAAACCTCCGCCATGAGTCCATACAATCACTGGTAATTTGATTGTCGACTTTATGGAATGAATGGGGTAGTAGGCATCCATGTAGGCGTCCGGGTCGTTTTGATCGTAGTGAATGTTGCTGACAGTTGTTATGCTGTCGGGTACATATTTTTCCAACTCCTTGTTAACCCGAACAGCTTCTTTATTGAATGTGTACCTGAAGATCCAAACTGCTGGATACGGCGATAACCTGAAGGCTAGAAAAACGACTGCAATGATTATTACAAGGACAAGCAATATCCGTTTTAAAACAGTCTTCATATTCAGAAGCAGTTGATTATGTAAAATAAGGTGTTATACAAGATCGTCGCTAGCGGATCGGTACTGCCGAAGACGGCCTATATCCTGGTCCGTGACGCCGATACCAAAGCTGAATAAAGATAAAAAAAATGAGAACATATTCTGTTGATGAGTTCTGTTGGGCTGATCCCGATATGCAGCTGACCGGAGTTACTGCTGCTGATGCTCGACCCCGTCAGCCCCGCTGACGCAAAGCCTTTTGTTGCCTGCAGTACTTGTCAAACAAAAAAGAAATTACATTATTGGTTGGCTTTATGAAGTTATTCTTTCTGAAAATATTTGTCAATGTAAATTGCGGCGGCATGTCCGTAATAAAAGTAAAACGTCCCTTTCTCTCGTTCTGAAAACCGCTTCTTGCCTTTGTGTTTCCAACGAAGTTTATATTCATAAAAGTCAAGAGTTGTCTTAAATTTTCTTAATGAGTCGTCCTCGTTTATCTCCCTATAAAATATCTTATTAGATACTACTCCTTTGTTTTTATACGTCAGAAGTTTTAATGATTTTAAACTGTCGAGAAATTTTGGAGTTTGAAGATTTGTCCAATAGAGTGTCCTGCCTGGGAAGAACTTCTCTGTCTGCCCAAAACTTTTATTATTACTAATAAAAGGTCCAAAAATGACAAATACCAAAATTTTCATGAGGTTCAATAGTATTGCATGCAACGAACAGGTATTGGCGTTTGTGGCGGAATTTGGAAAACGTCAGTCCGAACCGCTGTTGAGTAAAAATACAAAAGCTGATGACATATTCTGCTGTTCATTTTATATCGTCCAGCCCGAACTAAAGCTGAAAAATAGCTGAAGTTGAGCACCTGCGTTCAGTCTGCCGACATAACGCCAATACTTGTGTTAGCCGCATTCAATGTCTCCGTAAACTTTTCCGCAACGATATATGGGTGTCCAAAGTTGTAATTGTCTGGACTAATGTCAGGATTGCCAAACAATAAAACCGAATATTCATTCTTTACGTCCGTAGTCTCAATCACAGTAAAGGTTAACTTATGTTTGTCAAAAATTGGTACGTAGCTTTCCAGAAGCTTTGTTGGTATTTCAATGATTGCGCCTTCTGCTGTGTCAAGTCGGTTTGGTACAGTGTTAAACAACCAATGAAAGTCAACCCAATTGCCGCAAGCCTTGTCATGCACAAGGAACAAGTCACCTAAGAGTTCTGCAATGTTTACACCTACGCCTTTTAGTGTTAAAAAATGGGAACTCCCGTAGTTCCATAGCACTGGATGGTCACGATACAGATTGATACGATTGTAAGGTCGCTTATATTCATGTAGTCTGTTTGATGTCGTATAGGCAATGCCCTCACAATAAATCTCACAATGAAACTTTGTAATTTCTTCAACTGAATACTGAATATCGAAAATTAGCCGTAAATCATATTCTCTTTGTCTGGCAATGACTTCTTTGACAGCAATGTGACCATCCTGAATAAAATCTTCTGAGTTGGTAATTTCAATTAGTCTCTCTAACATTTGGAAAAGTCATTTTCGATTGCGGCTAACGTTAAAGCATTGGCGATGTGGCGGTATTCCGTGCTACGTCGCCCGGTGCCGCTGCTGATTAAAGATACAAAAGCTCATTGTTAATTCTGCTGCTCGGCGTTATTCGTCTGCCGAAACTGAAGCTGAGTAGCGATGTATCGCTGATTGTTCTTGAGTCGCCCCGCCATATTGCCAATGTAATGTTAGCGGCTGGCATATTGTTCTGTCAGATGTTCCTTCACATAAGTTGCAATTCTTGCCTTCCTTGCTTTAATAAAATTCGTCACACCATTTTTATAAGTCAAATAGTCGTCAACGTTTGAAAATGTTGGTTTGGTTCTGAAGTTGTCAAACGGCAAATAAAATTTTACTTTTTCGTTCTCGTCAACAAGGTCGTTAAGTAAAAAGAAATTTACATAGCCAGTAAAAGTCTCAAATAAATCAAAGAAGTTTTTATATCGCAAAGCTGTGTCGTAAAGCGGGCTTTTCTCTCCTAAATAATAAAGTCGAATGCACTCTAATGTCAAGTCAAATCTGTCGTCAATTAAATTGATTACTCCCCGTGCTTGGTTTATTGTGTGCATTTTATCAACTCGGTTATTAGGGAATATTATAAAGGAGCCGATTGATGAACCTGTGTCATAAAGTTCATTTACTTCATTTTGAATTTGTTTTGTCAGCCACTCTTTTCTTTTGTGGTGTCTATATGAGTGAGTGATTGCATCGCTGCCTAAAAAGAATTCTCCCAAGTCAGATTTATGATACAAATAAGCTCCACTCTTTTTATTTGTTAGTTCAAAAACTTTTCCGTTGGGCAATGGCTTGCTCCACAGAATTTTATGATACAAACGAAGTGTCGGACTTGTAATGTCTGGGTCACCACCGCCTGCGTCAGAGTGAACATTAAATTCTATGTCAAATAACATATCGTGTTTGGTAGTTGAATTTTCGCAGTTAATTTTAAGTTAGCACTATCACTAAATGCTTGCCGCTAACACTATAATTTACGCAATACAGTCAACTATTACCAATTTTTAAGTAATTGATTTTTATCATAAATGTATTGCGCATTTTGTATTGTTGCTTGCGTCAATACAAAATACAGCTTTTTTTAAAAAATGCAAGCTGTGCTGCTGCTGCTGCCACCCGCGGGCTTTGTAGTATATATAATATAGTCGTGGGGGGCCTGGGCCTGTTGCACAAGGCCAATTGTTTGTCTTACAAAGGCCTCCGCATGTTTTGCGAAGGCTCCCGCATGTTTTGCGAAGGTCTTTGTTTGTCTTACAAAGCCTCTTGTCTGTCTTACAAAGGCTCTTGCTTGTCTTACAAAGGCTCTTGTTTGTCTTACAAAGGCTCTTGTTTGTTTTACAAAGGCCATTGTTTGTTTTACAAAGGCTCTTGTCTGTCTTACAAAGGCTCTTGTTTGTCTTACAAAGGCCATTATTTGTTTTACAAAGGCCATTGTTTGTTTTACAAAGCTTCTTGCTTGTCTTACAAAGGTTCTTGTCTGTCTTATAATCCATATTTTTTTATCCATTTCTGCCAGGATTCGACACGAATAAGCATTAGTTTAATATGTAAACAATTGGTTTACATTAAAATCATGCCCGGGCTTCTCTGCAGGGGCATTTTCGTAGCAAAGCGGGGGCTTATTCAGCCTTGCTTACCGCCTCAAAAAACAGGTACCGAGGTAGTAATTAAAATCAAGCTTTACTTTCTTTTCTTTGTCTTGAAACAAAGAAAAGAAGCAAAAGAAAATTCAAGGCTGTGAAAAGGTTTCTGCAAAGACTACGGCTCGCTGCGTGGCGAAAATGAACTCGTCGCTGCGCTCTTCAGACAGCATTTTCGCTGCTCACTCCGCTCACCTTGCTTTGCCACGAAACCTTTTCAAGGCCGTTAGGAAATTCCAAAAAAGAAAATAAAAGATTCCAAAGTTCAGTAGCATTCCTAAAGTCTTTCACTACAGTAGCACAACAGCTTAATCAAGGCCTTCCGAAATCGGCCGTACATCGATTTCGGGCTCCTTTTCTTTACTCCTTTCTTTTGGAGAAACAAAAGAAAGGAGGGAGAAAAACTATCCTGTTAAATCAATCTTTCTTTTCCTTTTCTTGAAAAAAAGAAAAGAAACAAATACAGCGATTGTGTTTTTCTGACTGCAGAGACCGAATCATCACAAGGTTTTCCATTTTACAAAACTCTTTTTACCTGCATGCATACGGCAAGCGATATAAAATAGCATGTTACCAGGTACGCTTACCGATGAATGTATGACCAGCGGCATTTTCCGGGGCAACGAAGTTCACCCGGCAGCATGAGGCAGATCAATTTCCCCACGGCTGGCGCCGGATAATTTTGGGGTATAAAACTCACTACGATGAAAACACATTACCAGGTTGTCATCATTGGCGGTGGCACCGGCGGCATTATGACTGCCGCGCAGCTCAAAAGAAAAGACCGCAACATTGCTGTGGCCATCATTGAGCCCAATGACTTTCACTGGTATCAGCCGGCATGGACGCTGGTAGGCGCCGGTACATTTAAATTCCAGCATACCCGTCGCCAGGAGAAAAAGCTGATTCCAAAAGGGGTTGACTGGATCAAAGACCGCGCTACCGGGTTTGTTCCCGAAGCGAATAAAGTAACCACCGAAAAAAGCGGGGACATTTTTTATGATTACCTGGTGGTCAGCGCCGGCATTAAAATGGATGTGGATGCCCTGCCCGGCTTGCGGGAGGCCCTGGAAACACCCGCCGTCTGCAGCAATTACCTCGATCCGCGGAAAACATTCCGGGTGCTGAAAAACTTTACAGGGGGCAATGCGGTATTTACCCAGCCCGGTACGCCCATCCGCTGCGGGGGAGCACCGATGAAAATCATGTTCCTTGCCGAAAGTTATTTTCGCAAGCATGGTCTGCGTGATAAAACCAATGTGCTGTTTGCCACGCCGGGTACTGTCATTTTTGGGGTGAAAGAATTTGCTGATACACTAAACAGCATTGTGGAAAAACGCAATATTGATTTTAAAACATTTTACAAGCCTGTTAAAATTGATCCCGTAAAACAGGAGATTACGTTTGAATACATTAAGCCCAATACGGTATTTGAGCCTACGCAGCTGGATGCGGTGACGCACGAAAGACTGGATGGCACTAACCTGGTGACAGTGCATTACGATATGCTGCACCTGGCGCCTCCACAAGCCGCTCCTGACCTGGTCAGTCATTCACCTTTTGCGTATAAAGAGGGGCCCAACAAAGGCTGGATGGAAGTGGATACCCACACCCTGCAAAGCCCGGTGTACAAAAATGTATTTGGCATTGGCGATGCGGTGGCGCTGCCTACGGCAAAAACAGGCGCTGCGATCCGCAAACAAGCCCCCGTGGTGGTGGATAATATCATTCACCTGATGAAACAACTGCCTTTTGGTGAAAAACAATACGAAGGATATTCATCTTGTCCTATTGTTACCGACTATGGTAAAATGCTGCTGGCAGAATTCAAGTACGGCAACGTGCGGGATACTGACCCGCTGATTAAACGATTTGTCGACACCACTAAAGAGCAATGGAGTATGTGGATACTGAAAAAGTACGGGCTGCCCTGGCTGTACTGGAATATGATGATGAAGGGCAGGATGTAATCGTCACCAACGACAACGATATAAATGAAAGAGTTATTGGAACAACTGCAACAGTTCTTGTCGCAGCCCTGGCCCTGGTATGTGGCGGGCCCGCTGCTGGCGCTGATAATGTTTATTTTACTGTACTTTGGCCACGAGTTTGGCATCTCCGAAAACTTTCGCCTGATGTGTGCCGCCGATGGCGCCGACAAGTACAACGAGTTTTTTAAAATCGACTGGAAAAGCGGGGAGTGGAACCTGCTGGTGGCTCTTGGGGCTGTATTTGGGGGTTACCTGGCTTCGCATTACTTTATTCCTTACGGTGGCGATGTGGCGCATGTAAGCCCGGCTACCGTGCAAAGCCTGGACCGGCTGGGTATTAACGTAAAGGCAGGAGCGGTACCCTTGATTCCGGGCTTTATTTCCTGGGAGGCACTGTTCAACTGGCGCGGCTGGCTAATGATTGCCGGCGGCGGTTTCCTGGTGGGCTTCGGTGCCCGTTATGCCGGCGGCTGCACATCCGGCCATGCAATCAGTGGCTTATCGGCATTGCAACTGCCATCCCTCATTGCCGTTGCCGGATTTTTTCTGGGGGGCTTGTTTGTCACCTATTTCGTTATCCCGTTTATTTTTCCCTGGGTTTAGTAAATACACGCAATCATGAGAATGTCAAGGTATATTATGGTGGGTATCCTGCTGGGCTTTGTATTGTATAAAAGCGAGGCCGTTAGCTGGTACCGTATCTATGAGATGTTTCGCTTCCAGAGCTTTCACATGTATGGTATCATTGGCTCGGCGGTAATTGCAGGCATCATCATTGTACAACTCATCAGGCGGCGGCACCTGCGCAACCTGCAGGGCCAACCCATTGTAATAAAAGACAAAAACAAAAGTATTCCCCGTTATCTTATCGGGGGCTTCCTGTTTGGACTGGGCTGGTCACTCGCCGGTGCCTGTCCGGCGCCAATGTTCATCCTGTTGGGGAGCGGCTATACAGTTTTTATTGTATACCTGGTTGCTGCCATGACCGGCACCTTTGTATACGGGCTGCTGCGCAGCCGCCTGCCGCATTAATAAATACCTGAGAATGGTTTTTGAATGCAAGGTATAAAATTCAGCGGCTTTCTCATTACCGCGCCGGCAACTGCACCGGCAAACAGAATTATCAAGTGTAAGTAAATCAAAGGCCGGCAGTCAAAACCATATTTCACTACTACCATTGTGGCTGGTGCAAGACTTAAACACCGCCTGGCTGTGACGTGCTGCATTTTCTCATAATAATGCTTAAAAATTTGCGTAATCCGGAAGGGCAAAGTATTTTAATAGTGCCAAACACATTTTAAAACAACCAAAGCAACTTACTTATGGAAGAAAATCAACAGCAACCCCTGTTCGGTTTAAGCATTGATCAAACCGGCAGAGCTCACCTCTCTGAAGCTGCCCGCTGGGCAAAATTCCTTTCAATCGTCGGATTTATTTTATGTGGTTTATTGGTGCTGGTGGGCATTTTTGCGGGTGCAATATTTAGTAGTGTAACCAGTGGCTTCAACGAAATGTCGGGTATGACAAATGTCATGGCAGGCAGTTTTACGGTTATTTATCTTGTCATAGCAGCCATTTATTTTTTCCCCTGTTTATTTTTAAATCGGTTTGCTACGAAAATGAAAGCGGCGCTGGCAGCAGATAACCAGGAACTATTAAATACGTCGTTTCAAAACCTGAAAATCATGTTCCGGTACGTGGGAATCCTCACCATCATCATCCTGGCATTTTACGGGATCATCATCCTGTTCGCGTTGCTGGGTGCCGGTTTGGGCCGGATGTAAACGGTTTGTGTTGAAATGTATTGATAGCCCCTTGCAGTGGGGCTATTATTTTGTTGATAAGTAATTGTAATCTTTTAATAGTATATCCAGGAAATCAAAAGGGGATAAAGAAGTTTCGATGTTTAAATGGTTTTTGATTTTTTCGCTGGCCATGGCTGCCAGTTGATAATCACGTTTCTTTCGCGAACTGTCGAGTATACTTTTAATCGCATTAATATCTTTATCACTCAGGTGCATAATCTGGGGGAAAACCGGCTTGTAATCGTCGGCCACTTCCAAAAAAACAGTTTCTTCTATGGCGCCTTTAGGATTGGTGCGGATGAGAATGGTGCCAGCCAAAATATCGCCGAGGCGCTGGCCTTTTTTCGTGGAGGCTACCAGTATAATATCAATCAGTAGCAGTAATACAGATCCAAGTATAGCGTAAACCGCACGTAATCCATAAACAGCGGTGTAGGGCAGGTAAAAGATCACCAGCAGTACTGCGTAATCGGACGTGCGGATCAGCCAGCGGATCAGGTATTGCCCAATGCTGGCCTTGCCGCCATTTTCATTCACCACGCGAATGCGCATAAGTCTTTTGCCAATACTTTGCCCGTTCATGGTTAATTCAGAAATAACATGATACAGGAAAAAGGGGAGGATCAGTAAAAGGCCGATGGCCCAGGAATCGTAAGCGTCGTCTATATCAAAGCTTTTCCCGTTGCGTAAAGCAAGAAATAATTTGCTGACGATGATGACGTAAAAAACCTGGATAAACAGGTCAATTCCCCAGGCAATCAGCCGGCGGTGAAACTCGGCGGTTTCAAAGTCCAGGTCGATATTAAAATTGGTTTGAATTTTTATATTCGGCATAAACAATTGCTCTGGCGCAATAATAGGAGCAATTTAACCTTTTTTGGATGCAAAAAGTTAAACGGAGTGAATTTACCTGTGTATAAAAATTGTATTTTACAAATTCAAATTCACCCTTTTTGCGAGAAGCCCTTTTTATAAAAAAGAATAAGCAGCGGTGGGAAAAAGTGCAGCAGCAGCCAGCCCTTGATGCAGATGAGATGGCAGCCAATTTTACCCGGCTGGTGGATGACCTGGCTTATGCCAAAACGTTTTATCCGGGCAGCAAGGTTACACGGTTCCTCAACAGCCAGGCGGCCAAAATTTATCTGGGTATTTATAAAAACAGGAAAGAGGAGTCGAACCGGCTGGCAAAGTTCTGGAAATACGATTTGCCCCTTACCATCCGGCGGCATCATATTGTCTTGTTGTTCAGTTTTATTGTTTTTACGGTTTTCTTCGCAGTAGGCTTTTTCTCTGCCGGTCATGATGAGACCTTTGTGCGGGATGTGCTGGGCGATGGTTATGTAAACATGACCGAAAAAAACATACAGGAGGGGCATCCGTTTGGTGTATACAATTCCGGTAATTCTTTCTGGATGTGGGTCGGCATTATGATTAACAATATCATTGTTTCGCTGATGTATTTCGTAAAAGGATTGGCGCTGGGTATTTTTAGCGTGACGGCGATGATAAAGGAGGCGATGCGCCTTGGTGCCTTTGAACAGTTTTTTTTCGCTCATGGGTTCGGGTTACAATCGGTGCTGGTTATTTCCATTCACGGAATTCTTGAGATCAGTTCTATTATCATTTCCTGTGCGGCCGGTGTGGTAATGGGGAAGAGTTTGTTGTTTCCCGGAACACAAACACGGCTTGCCGCCTGGAAACGAGGCACGAAGGACGGGGTAAAGATTGTGATCGGCCTGGTGCCTGTTTTTGCCATTGCCGCTTTTTTCGAAGGTTTTGTGACCCGGCATGCAGCAATGCCCCGCTGGCTCAGTTTGCTGATCTTGCTGCTGTCGCTGTCATTTGTGACGGGCTATTTTGTTTTGTACCCAATCATACTGGAAAAGAAACGATCCTCAATCAGCAGCGAAACAACTCCATAATTACTGAATGAAGTTTTTATACCGACATAAAATACCTGTCTTTCCAGTTGTCGCTTTATTGCTGTTTTTGGGTACCCGGCTCCGTGCACAGGAAACTGACTCACTGCCAGCCGATACCGTTGCAGTACAGGCGGCCGACAGCACTTTGTTGCCTCCCGATGAAGAAGAACCTGATACGGCAGTTTTTGCAAAATATAATTATTACATCAGCCGGGACCAATGGCCGGAACAGGATTCCTTGCGCAGCGGTACAATACCGGACAGTGTTGTGGCGGCACTGCGGCGGGATGATGCTTTCTGGTATGCCAATGCATCTGTCCTGAAACAGCAACCGGCAGCGGCCAAACAATCATTCTGGGAGTGGCTGTCGCTGCAGCAATGGTATCGCGTGCTGGCCTGGGGTATTATTATCGGGGGGTTCATTGCTGTCGTTATCTGGTACCTTGCCAGCAGTGATGTACGTATTTTCCGGCGGCGAAATAAAATCATCCATGACAACTCCGGTGGCGAAAATCCGGAAAATATTTTCAGCATGGAGTACCCCGCCGGGATAGCTAAAGCTGAACTGGCGGCTGATTACCGGCTGGCAACACGATTGTTGTTTTTACAGTTGTTAAAAGACCTGGCAACCAATAACCTTATTCAATACCAGCAGGAACGAACAAACAGTTTTTACCTTGGACAGTTGCGCAATACAGGGTATTACAACGATTTTTTCCGACTGGTAAGAAATTACGAATATGCCTGGTATGGACAATTTGCTGTAAGCCGGCAGATATATGACAGGATAAAAAATGATTTTACAGAATTCACAGTGAAAATGAATACCGGCCTTTGAAAAAACTACTTCCATATTTGATTGGTGTATTAATGCTCGCAGCCATGCTAACACTTACGTTTATGGCTGCCAATAAAACAGTGCACCGGTTTGATGACCACCTGACGTTTAATAAAAAGGACAAGATACCTTATGGCACCTACGTTGCTTTTCAATCCCTGGATTACCTTTTCCCTGCAGTGAATCGTTCTGTCAATATCCAGTCGCCCGGTGACTGGGATTCAGCGTACGTTGTAAAAAAACGCCAGGCCTTACTGATTATCTCTCCGCAATTTCTTGCCAGTAAAGATGAAATGAACAGTCTGATCAGTTTTGCGCAGCATGGAAATGACGTATTTATCAGCACCCGGGTTTTATCATACCAGGCACAGGATATGCTGCATTGCCGCACCTCCAATACAGAAGCCGATTTGTTTGCTGGCGATGATGATTCGCTAACGGTATCACTCAATCAGCCGCCTTTTGCAGGAGTAAACGCGTTTGTGTACCCGGGCAGGAAATTCAACAGTTATTTTTATAAATATGATACAGCCGTAACCAGCGAATTAGGCCGCAACGAAGACGGATCGACGAATTTCATCCAGTTGAAAACGGGGGATGGAAATATTTACCTGCACCTGGCACCGCTTACGTTCAGTAATTATTTTTTATTGCATAAAAATAACCTGGCTTATTATGCAAAGGTTTTATCCCTGATCCCGCCCGGTACAAAGAATCTGATTTGGGATGAATATTACCTGCGCAAGTTATTTAACCGGGCTTTTAATGATGACAGCCGGGGCTGGCTGAGTGTATTATTCCGGTATCCGGCTTTCAAATGGGGATTACTAACGGCTATCATCACCTTGCTGGTTTTTGTATTGTTGGAGATGAGGCGAAAACAGCGGTTTATTCCCGTTGTGCAAACGCCCCGCAACGATTCACTTGATTTTGTAAAAACAGTTGGACGGCTTTATTATGATAAACAGGATCACAAAGACCTGGCAAAAAAAATGAGCCTGTACTTCCTGGAACATATCCGGACTACTTACAAGCTGGCAACCGGTAATCTGGACGAAGCCTTTATCAAAGCCGTACAGTTAAAATCGGGCTGCGACGAGGTTCGCCTGCGCTCCATTATTTCATTTATCAATTTTTTGCATACAGCACCGGCCCTGAGCGACACACAGCTTGCCGCGTTCTATCATGAATTAGATTTATTTTATCATACAACAAGCTAACAAGCATGGACGAACAATTATTTGCACAACGAACAGACCTGGGACAGTTGCAGGAATCGGTTACGGCAATCCGTGATGAAATCAGTAAAGTGATCGTGGGGCAGGAACAAATGATCACCTTCATTATTGCGGCCTTGCTGGCCGATGGGCATGTGCTGATTGAAGGGGTGCCCGGGGTGGCAAAAACGCTTACAGCAAAATTGGTAGCGAAAAGTATGGATGTGGGTTTCTCCCGCATTCAGTTCACACCCGATTTGATGCCTTCGGATGTGCTGGGTACGCCGGTATTTAACCCGAAAGAAGTGAATTTTGAATTTAAACGGGGACCTGTTTTCAGTAATATTGTGTTGATTGATGAGATTAACCGTGCGCCAGCCAAAACGCAATCGGCTCTCTTTGAAATCATGGAGGAGCGGCAGGCAACTATTGACGGGCGCACATACCCCATGGCTACTCCCTTTATGGTGCTGGCTACACAAAACCCGATAGAGCAGGAAGGTACTTACCGCCTGCCGGAGGCGCAATTGGATCGTTTCCTGTTTAAAATACTGGTGCCGTATCCCACCGAGGAGGAAGAATTTCAGCTATTGCTTGCTTTTCATAAACTGGGCAACCAAAAAGTCCTCGACAGCATTCGGCCCGTGCTGACAGCCGAAAAGGTTGCCGTATTGCGTCAGCAGATAAAATCACTGGTAATAGAAGAACGATTATTACAGTTTATTGCCAGGCTGGTGCAGCAAACACGGAATCATAAATCAATCTACCTGGGGGCTTCGCCCCGGGCTTCATTGGCCATTATGCATGCGGCGAAGGCAATAGCAGCCATGCATGGCCGTGATTTTGTGACGCCGGAAGATATCCTGGAAGTGGTACCATCGGTGTTGCGGCACCGTATTATCCTTTCTCCGGATAAAGAAATGGAAGGCATTACAGAAGATGAGGTGATTAAACAAATCATCCAGTCAATGGAAATTCCCAGGTGATGCAACTAACAAAAATGCTCTAACGAAATAATCCTTCCGCTTGCTCAGGTCTTTTTATTTACATACAATCGTTTACTACATAGCCGGTGCGGCAGCCTTGCTGTATGTAACCAGTTATTTTTATACAGCTTTGTTTGTACTTGGGCATGTTTTACTGGTATTGCTGGTGCTGGCAACAGGCATCGACTGTCTGTTATTATACAGCCAGGCAAGGGGTATCTATGGCAGGCGGCTGGTTGCAGAGCGGTTAAGTAATGGCGATGCCAACAAAGTTGTCCTCAGTTTTCAGAACCAGTATGCATTTCCTGTTTCCGCAACCGTTATTGATGAGTTGCCTTTTCAGTTCCAGGATCGAAACTGGTTGCGGGAATGTAAAATCGGTAAAGAACAATCTGCTACACTGGATTATTTTTTGTTTCCAAAACAAAGAGGAGAGTACAGGTTTGGGGATATCAATGTGTACGTCTGCAGTCCGCTGCAACTTGTAAAGCGGAGGTATGTGCTGCAGGCGGAACAGGTTGTAAAAGTATATCCTTCTTACCAGCAAATGCGGCGCTACCAGTTGCTGGCAGCGAGCAACCGGTTGCAGGAAGCCGGCGTAAAACGGATTCGCCGGATAGGTCATAGCATGGAGTTTGAACAGATTAAAGAATATGTGCCGGGCGATGATTATCGTACCATCAACTGGAAGGCAACGGGCCGTAAGCATGAACTGATGGTCAATAATTACACGGACGAGCGGAGCCAGCAGATTTATTGCATCATTAATAAAGGACGGGTGATGAAAATGCCCTTTGACGGGCTCACTCTGCTGGATCACGCAATCAATACCACGCTGGTGCTTAGTAATGTGGCTGTAACCAGGCAGGATAAAGCGGGTCTTATCTGCTTTGCGCAGCAGGTAGACCAATTTTTGCCGGCCGACAAAAAGCCTGCCCAGATGAACCTTCTGCAGGAAGCCTTGTACCGGCAGCAAACAAATTTCATGGAGCCAGATTTTGAAAAATTGTATTCGGTGGTGCGTAACCGGATTACCCACCGCAGTTTACTGTTGTTGTTTACCAATTTTGAGTCACTGGAAAGTTTGCAGCGGGAAATACCCTCATTGAAAAAAATGGCGCGGTATCATTTGTTGCTGGTTATCTTTTTTGAAAATACAGAGATTGCAAAAGTGATTGATCAGCAAGCGAGCACACTGGAAGATATTTACATAAAAACCATTGCCGAAAAATACGCTTACGAAAAAAGGCTGATGGTAAAAGAACTTCATAAAAACGGTATCCTTTCCGTCCTGACAAGTCCTGATAAGCTTACGGTGAATACAGTTAATAAATACCTGGAAATAAAGAACCGGATGTCGCTTTAAGCGACAGTAGGTTAGTATTTTTGCAGCTTACCATTACTGATCAAGTTGGAAAACAAACCGGCTAATATTTTTGAAGAGGGGCAGTTGTTGTTAATTGATAAACCCCTCCATTGGACTTCATTTGATGTGGTCAGGAAAATCCGCAATCTTACCCGCACCAAAAAAGTTGGCCATGCAGGCACGCTGGATCCGCTGGCTTCCGGCCTGCTGATTGTATGTACCGGGCGGTTCACCAAGAAGATCAATGAGCTGATGATAAAAGAGAAAGAGTATACCGGCAGGTTTACACTGGGTGCCACCACCGTTACGTACGATCTGGAAAGTGAGCCGGAGAATTTGCAGTCACTGGGCAATATTACTGAAGAAAATATATACGATGTTGCTGCTCAATTTACCGGCGAAATTCTCCAGGTGCCGCCGGCGCATTCAGCGATTAAAGTAGGGGGTAAAAGAGTTTATGAACTGGCACGGCAGGGAAAAGCAGTGAAACTGGAACCGCGGAGAGTCACAATCAGTCGTCTGGAAATAGAAAAGATTGAACTGCCCGAGGTTTATGTTCGTGTTGTATGTTCAACAGGTACATATATTCGCAGCCTTGCCCACGATTTTGGTCAGGTGCTTGGTTGTGGCGCTTATCTGAGTGGTTTGTGCAGAACAAGGATTGGCGAGTTTAACCTGTCGGATGCTGTTTCCATGGAAGATTTTGAAAAGAAAATCCGTTCGGGACATCAATAACCAAACGGATAGTTCACACCCAGCTGCAGCACACCTTGTAAAAGTGTTTTAGGTTCCCAGCCATAAAACCATTTGCCCTGACCGGCAACATTCACTGGTTCCGGGCTCGGATTGCGGGCTTTCAGCGCATAATCAAGGCGGATCAGAAAATAGTTGAAATCGAGCCGTACACCAGTGCCTACATCCACAGCCAGGTCTTTATAAAATTTATTGAATTGAAAAGTGCCCCCTGCATAGTCTGGATTATCTTTCCGGTACCACACGTTGCCAATATCCGTAAAGAGGGCCCCGTTAAGTTTTACACCGGCCACATCTGCTACGTAAAAGCGGTATTCGGCGTTTGCCTCAATTTGTATATCACCGGAGCGCAGCGGGTCTTCGCTGAAATATTTAACCGTGGAACCCGGGCCAAGACGCCGTAATCCCCACCCGCGCATGCTGCTGGGCCCACCGGCAAAGTACTGTTTAAAGAAGGGCAGGTATTTGCTCTTTGTATCGCTGGGACTTGGTAATTCAAACCCCACGCCGGCAAAAATCCGGGCGACAAATTCGCTTTTATTAAAACGGAATTTCCGGCCGTAGTCTGCATCAATTTTTATGAACCGGTAAAGGGAGTCAAAGATGCTGGTTTTGATAAGGCCGGACAGCAGGCCGGATTCTTCAAAATTCAACCGCATAATATCCGTGAAATGGTTGTGCTCTTTGACCAGCGTAAAGTTCGTGAAGAGTGACACAATCATTCCTTCGTTGAAAATATACCGCAGGGACGGGTTGTTGGCAATGAGTTTATCCAAGCTGTCGCGGCGGTTCAGGAAATTATATTCAATATTCGGGATTTTAATGCTCAGTGATTTGGTGGCATTCTCCTTCCTGTTACGCCATGAAAAATCATAACCCCAGGAGGCATTGACTGTTGTTAAGTTAAACAAATCTTTCCGGTCGGTATTGGCTACGTTGGTGGAAAGTACGGTCCTGAAATTGTCCCGGAATTTTTCGGGGATGAATTTCATATTAGGAATATTGCGCGGGAAGTAAATGGCATAGCCAATACTAGCCTGTTTTGTTTGAATGAATTGTTGCCCTTTGGTGGCGCTGAATTCCGTGCCAAATCGGATATTGGTATTCGATTGGTTGGAGGCGCGGGCAAAATTGCGGTTTTGTAGTCCCACGTTAATGCCCAGGCCAAACAAGTTAGTGGCAGATAAAATATTACCTGAGTTCAGGCTTCCCTCAAGGTTGGCGGTAAAAAGATATTTGGGGGCGGGAGACAGGCGGATTGTGAAATCCACAGAGTCGGTACCCTTACGCGGCAGCTGGTCTATGTTTACCAGTCGCCAGGCACCCAGCGCATTAAAGCGGTTAATGGTTTTGAAATAAAGCCGCTGACTGTATACATCACCCCGGCGGAAATAGATATTTTCCGGTAAGAATTTCAGCTTAAAAAGATTCCGGTAGCGGACGATTTTGATTCCCTCGATCCAGCGCTCCCGTTTCAGGTAACCGGTTGTATCATCACTAACATCGGGATACAGGGTAATGTTGCCTACATAATATTTACGCAGCCGGGAACTGTCTGCGCCGGAGCGCAGCCTGATTTCTAAGTTGGCAGTAGGATTTTCACGGTGCTGGCGAATTTGTTCCAGTTGCTGCAATTGCTCAAAGGGATCAAACGTTGGCTCCAGCAGCGAGGCATCTAGCGTATCCCAGCCGCACACGAGTTCGTCGCGGGTGATGCGAAGGTAACCATGGTTGCGGTAAACTTCCACTAGCCGGTCCAGTTCCGCACCAATCGTGTCCTGGGAAAAAGAGCCACCTTTTTTCAGATAACTATCCGTCATTGTTGAATCCGTCAGGCGCTGCAGGCTGGGTTCTTTAATGGTGTAGGCTATAGAATCAATGCGCACCAATTTGCCCGGTTTGACAATAAAAGTTGTTGTAGTGCGTAACTGGTCTTTTCGTGCCGTATCTATACGGGTGGTATAACCGATAGTGTCCCTGAAATAGCCCATTTTATTTAACAGCAGGCTCATATAACTGACAGATTTTTCAGCGCTGCTGCTGTCAAAGGCGGGTGGTGTCCTGATCTCGTTCCACAGCACTTTACTCACACTTCTGACCTGCATACTATCATCCAGTTGATTTTTCAGCCGCTGGGTGAGGTCGTTTTTTTCCTCCCTGCTATATTTGCCAACGAGATCAATGTTTGTTTCATAAACAAAGGGCTGGTTGCGGGGGTATTTTTTAACGATTGTCGCTATCTTACAGGACGAGAAAAATGCACCCAATGTAATCACCAGGATAACGCCAATAGTTCGCCGGTATGTGTGCGGGGTGCCATGTAACATAAAATAGCGTAAGGGTATATGCTCAGTAAATCGCAGGTCAAATATATTCAAAGTTTAGGCCAGAAAAAATTCAGGAATGAAGAGGCCGTATTTATCGCCGAAGGTCCGCGGATCGTACAGGAACTGATGCAGGAAACACCCGCTTTGTTGAAACAGATTTATGCACAACAGGATTGGATCGATGAGCAGCAGGCATTGTTGCAGCATTTCAATGTTACGGCAGTTACTGATGGCGACCTTTCAAGAATATCGCAGCTTACAACGCCCAATCGTGTGCTGGCTGTTGTACAAAAGCCGGATTACGGAAATTCTTTTAATACAAAAAATACGATAACCTTAGCCCTGGATGATATCCGGGACCCGGGTAATCTGGGCACGATTATACGGATAGCCGATTGGTTTGGCATCAGCCAGGTGCTGTGCAGCAAGGCGTCGGCCGATATGTTTAATCCCAAGGTGGTGCAGTCCACCATGGGCAGTATCGTTCGTGTAAAAGTTTTGTATACCGATTTGTTGCCCTGGATACAGCAACAACCTGTCAGTGTTTACGCAGCCGTTTTGGATGGAAAGGATGTGACACAAATGCCCAAACTGTACGAAGGCATCATCATAATCGGGAATGAGGCCCATGGTATTGATGAAAAAATCCTGGCCGTAACAAATGAACGTATTACGATACCCCGGAAGGGAAGGGCCGAATCGCTGAATGCCGCCGTTGCCACGGGCATTATCCTGTCCCATCTTACCTGAACTGGATCGCTTTCACGGGTTGTACGCGTTTGACAATGATACTGGGGATCATCAGCACAAGAAAACAAATAAACAAGGTACCCAGGCAAATTGCTATCACCTGCCACCAAACAGTTTTTACAGCTGCCGTACTCATGTAGTACGCATCTTCATCCAGTTTTATAAAGCCGGTGGTTTGTTGCAGCCACAGCAGTCCCAGTGCCAGTAAAGCTCCGGTAACAATTCCGGTGATGGTGATAATGAGAGAGTGTTGTAAAAAGATTTTCTGCACAGTCCAGTCACCGGCGCCAAGTGCTTTTAATATACCGATCATGCGTAACCGCTCTAAAACCAGGATGATGAGGCAGGTAATCAGGTTGATGACGGCCACAAAGATCATAATCCCGATCAGCACATTGCGGGTGATGTTCTGCATATTCAGCCAGTCGAAAATATTAGGATTGATATCCCGGATCGTTTTCGCATCCCAGGTAACCGGAAAAATATCCATATTATATAGTTCATTGCTGACTTGATCCATTTGATTGAAATCATGCAAAAAAACTTCATACCCGCCGATTTCATCCGGCTTCCAGTTGTTTAAGCGCTGAATAAGCTTGATGTCGCCAATCGCAAAGATCTTATCATAGTCTTCGATGCCGGTTTTGTAAATTCCAGTCACCGTTAGCTTATCCGGCCGCAGGGAACCATCGGGGCGAATAAAATAAATCAGGATGCGGTCGTTTAATTTTAGCTTTAACTGGTTGGCTGTATACGTAGAAATAATAATATCCCGGCTGTATGTGCTATCGTTAAACTGCAGCCAATGGCCTTGCTGCATAAATTGTTTCAGGTGTGTAAAATCATAGCTGCTGTCCAGGCCTTTCAGTAAAACGCCTTCAATCTCATCTTTGGTTTTCAGGATGGCATATTTGGTAGCAAAGGGGTTAATGCCTGCCACATGGGGATTTTGTTTGACAGCCTGGTAAACGGAATCGTTTTTTTCAATTGGAATTTCTTCGGCAATGGAGGCTTTCATGGGTTGTTTATCATCAATGCGGATATGCCCCCAAAAACTAAACATCTTCTGGCTGATCGTTGCCTGGAAGCCATTCACTAACGATAATGTAACAATCATGACCGCCACGCTGATGGCTGTAGCCGTGACCGACAGGCGTATGATAAACCGGGAAAATGACTTTTGCCGGTTAAAGGCGACGCGATTTGCTATAAAATTTGCAACCTTCAGATTCAGTAATTTATCTTTTCAAAAATAAGCCCTGTAAAAAGATTTATCCATTTTTTCCGGGTATTTTCACAATATTGTTGAATAAACCTGATTGCACACATTTTTCATGAAACGACTTCCTGTTATTATCGCAGTCCTTTTGGCCGCAACTTCGTTTGCGCAAATACCCGATCATATTTACAAGTCAGCAATCCACTCGGTACAGCTCTACAAATCGGGGGATATGACAGCTTATCCGGTAATCAAACTCAACAGTAACGACCAACTGGAACTGCATTTTGACGACCTGGATGCAGATGTGAAAATGTATTACTACAGCTTTGAACTGCGCAATGCCGACTGGTCGCCCACAATGTTATATCCATTCGATTATATCCGTGGGTTCCAGGATGTGCGTATCACCAATTATCGCCAGTCGTCCATTGCCTTTACGCGATACACGCATTACCAGGCCGCCGTACCGGATCGTAACTGTGTGCCCACGCGTTCGGGCAATTATCTGTTAAAAGTGTTTTTAAATGGCGACACTTCCCAACTGGTCTTTACGCGACGACTGCTGGTGGTTGATCCCAAAACATCCCTGGCGGCACAGGTGCAGCAGCCCTTTAGTGCACAGCGTTTCCGGACACATCAAAAATTGCAGATTATTTTGCAAACCAATAGCAACGTCAATAATTTCAGTCCGCAGGATCTTAAAGTGGTCGCCATGCAGAATACAATCTGGCAAACGGCTGTTTACCTCGACAGGCCTACCATTAATCGTGGTAATTATTACGAATACAATGATGAAAACCTGCTCTCTTTTCCTGCCGGGAAAGAGTGGCGCTGGATTGACCTGCGCAGCTTGCGGCTCATGAGCGACCGCATGGTGCATATTGACCAGGGACGCGACCGAACCGACGTGTTTGTAAAGCCGGATGCAGAGCGGCGGATGGAGACCTATATTTATTACCGTGATTTGAACGGCCATTTTACCATTGAAACTTACGAAAGCGTGAATCCTTTCTGGCAGGGTGATTATGCGTATGTTCATTTCAGTTATTTCCCGCCGGGTAACAGGCCCTATTCCGGAAAAAATATTTACCTCTTTGGCCAGCTTACCAATTATGAGTTTGATGATGCCGCTAAAATGGATTTCGATGAATCAAAAGGCGCATATGAAAAAACATTATTTCTCAAGCAGGGCTATTATAACTATTCTTATGTAACCGTGCCGGAAAATCAGCCGGCCGCTGGTGCATTTTCATACGAGAATACAGAAGGGAATTATGAGAATACAGAGAATACATATACCGTACTTGTTTATTATCGCCCCTTCGGTGCAAGGGCTGATGAACTCATCGGTTACACATCAGTGAGCTCTATCTTTCAGCGGCCCTGAGATGGTAAAAAAAAGAGCACCGGATGACCGGTGCCCGTAAATTTAGTTGCTCAAAAATGCAGTTATAACTTTTTAGCGTCTTCCAGAAATTTTGCAAGACCGATATCGGTGAGCGGGTGTTTTAAAAGACCGAGGATAGAGTCCAGCGGGCAGGTACATACATCTGCTCCTACTTCTGCACAGCGAATGATGTGATTGGGATTCCGGATGGAAGCTGCCAGGATCTCTGTCTTAAAACCCTGTATGGAATAAATCTGGGCAATCTGCTCAATCAGTTGCACACCGTCCCAGCCGCTGTCGTCAATTCGTCCGATAAAGGGCGAAACATATTTGGCGCCGGCTTTGGCAGCAAGAATGGCCTGGCCAGCAGAAAACACCAGCGTGCAGTTGGTCGGGATTCCATTATCGGTAAACCATTTTATCGCCTTTACGCCGTCTTTGATCATGGGCACTTTTACCACAATATTCGGGTGAATGGCCGCCAGCTTTTTCCCCTCTTCAATAATTCCGTCGAAATCGGTGGCGATCACTTCGGCGCTAATGTCGCCATCCACCATTTCACAAATAGTTTTGTAGTGATTGATGATGGCATCCTGACCCTTAATGCCTTCTTTAGCCATCAGTGATGGGTTGGTGGTTACACCATCAAGAATGCCTAATTCGTTTGCTTCTTTAATTTGTGCGAGGTTGGCAGTATCAATAAAAAATTTCATACATCAACTGATTGGTAATAAAAAAGCCCCTTCGGGAGTTGGGGAGTAAAAGAAAAAAAGGCAGGCTGATTACATCGCACCGCTACAACCACTTATCCTTGCTGCCTTCCGGCCCTGGGGAGGTTCAGCAGGAGCTGGTCGTGTAAGACCTGCCGCTGCAAAGATACGGAATAGTTGTATTTGTACAGTGAAAAACCAATAAGAAGCTTTGTTACGGCGATTGATGGCGGGACCGTTTTCCTGGTTGCCGGTTGTATAAAATATCTTCTTTTGAAGGCAGCAGCTCGTCATCAGGTTTCTTTTTTACCCAAATGGTAATTGTTTTTTGCAAAGCCGGGTTGCTCTTCAGTGTGGCGGTGACTGTTACTTTTTCCCCGGAGAAATCAGCCGGGAGAATGAGATCGTTTCCTTCAAACTGTCCGGCACTGGATTGAAATTTTATCTCCTTTTCTGTCAGCGGAAGCCAGCGGCCATTGGACAATTTGCCATCCACATTAATATAGTTATGTACAGCTTTTTTCAGGCTATCGGTATACAGGTGAAAAAAAATGCTGTCAATCTTTTGCGCCTGAGCAAACGCAGCTGCCAGGAAAACAAGGAAAATGGTGAGTATAAATTTATTCAAGACGATGCTTTTGATATCAGACGATAAATCTGTGCCAAAGGTAGTCCTGGATCAGAACTTAACGTTTCTTTGGCCGCTACTTTCCAAAGCGGTGTCCTACCAGCAATTTAAAAATCCCATGATTGGAACCGGGTGTGAGGCCAAACAGGTAGCCGCTGTTAAATTCCCAGTCGGACCAGGTATAAAGATCTACCATAGGGCCAATCAGGTGTTCCTGTTCATCACCGGGGAAAATTTTGTGAAAGGTACCCAGCGTGGCATAATATTCAAACCCAACACCTACTTTTTGCTGAATAGTATACACGGTTTTGAATTGCGGGGTGAGGCCCAGGTGTTTGTCATTACCGGTGAGTGCAAAATCCATATTGGGGTTAAATGAAAAATACCAGTTGGAAAATGTCTTATCAATAATCGGCCTGATTTCGCCTTCACAGATAAAATCTTCTTCAGCGCTGGGACGCAGGAAGCCAAATTCTGCAGAAAGGCTGGCGCCAAAAGGTAAATGCCAGGCTGCAGGTGCTGTAAAACGCGGGCGGATATGTGTACCCAGGTATTCATAATGCTGGCCGGGCACAACAGCGGTAAAGAAATAGATACCCATTTCAAAATTGCCGCCAAATCCGTGTGTGATCTCAACCGATTCGTTAAGATAATGAGCCGATTTGGGATCAATAAGTCCGTCCATGCCGCGGAACGTATAGTTGCTGTGTAGTTCCAGGAACGTGACATTTTTTGCAGTAATAGGAGAAGCATACACCTGTATTTCATTGTCTGCCTGTGCCGATACAGTGGTGTAAAAGAACAGTAGCATAAAAAGCCAGAAGAACTTATGCATGGTTGGTTTTTTTTAAAAGCTGGACAATTTAAACATAATTGCATAAACCAATCAGAAACAGCGCTGCGAAACGGCAGGTTTACGGGGTTGAAACGCCTGTAAGACTGTATTTGGTTAGAAAAAAATTGACTTTTCTCAAGTAGATAAGCTTTGTTGGGTCTTGCATGAGTAGGGGTTTTTACTTAGGTTTGTGCAAGAGAAAACCAATATTCTTATTAAAATGAAAAAGTCTATCCTTTTTGTATCCAGTTGTTTCTGCTTATCTCTTACCCTTTCTGTTAATTCCATCGCACAGATTAGTGTTGTGTCAACCAAGGGCTATATTGTAGATATTAACGTGCAGCCTGTTGCCATAGTGCCTTCATCCAGCACAAACTGCAGGTGGGGTTACAATTACAACGTTCAGTTGAGTTATACAATTTTATTCCGCGGTACTAATATCCCCGGATCTTTGTATACGCTGCAGGGTAATGTAGGTTGTGGAACGAATGCTAATTTCTTCAGTTTACCGAGAAGTCAAAGCAATGGTACGGTTACCAGCCAGTCAAATCCGTGGAGGTCCGTTAGTGATTGCTCAACAGCGACTGTCAGTTCATTAAACTGTAATACAGTTGCTATCAGGATTAACGGCCCTGGTATTAGTGACAGGACTATTTCTTATCCTGTTGTTTACACTCCTTTGCCGGTTACTTTGATAAATTTTTCGGCTACACCTGTAGGTAATAAAATTAAAATCGCCTGGAGCACCGCTACAGAAACCAATAATGCTTTCTTTACCGTGGAGCGGTCATCGGATGGGAGCGACTGGGTTAGTGTTGCCCGTATTGAAGGCGCCGGTAATTCTACCGTGCAGCTCCAATATATTACTTATGATGATGCAGCACCTGCAGGAACGGTATATTACAGGCTAAAGCAAACGGATCTTGATGGGAAATTTGTGTATTCCACGGTTGTGGCAGTACAGGCACCCGGAAGCAAGCATTCAATTGGTATCTACCCGATCCCAAACAGGAGCAATACCATTACAATAACCGGCATCAGCAATTACAGCAACTACCGGTTATCCCTGTGCGATGCCAGTGGGCAGGTACTTTTTTCAGGGGTGCTGTCGTCCCCCTCTTTGAGTTTACCCACGCTGAATCCCGGAATTTATATTATTAGCTTTGACAATAGAACAACGGGCGAAAAAACTGTACAGCGGTATGTGAAATTATAGCCTGTCGGTTTGCAGTAGTACATTCATACTGGCCATAATTGCCTGCACTAAACAAAAGCTCACTGTTTATGCTGTAGCTTTATTTGGAAAATACGGCTACCAGTATGTTTTTTCCCTGGTAACCTGTTGCCCGTTTTTCCGGTTCAGCACCATCTCAATCTCACGCGGATCACTGACAACTGCTGCCGAGTCGCCCCAAACACGAACATAAGGACTTAGTCGTTCACCTGCTTGCCGGCCAGTTGGCGTACAAACCTGACCGTTAGCCCAGTGATAATTTTCACGCTGATTCATCTGTGAAAACAGCATAAAGGTGCTATATGCAGCTTTTAATAACTGACGACTGGAATCTTTCCTATAAACGGTTTCCCTTTGCTGAGCGAAAAGCAAGCCTGGAACCAGCACCAGGAGCATTGCTGTGAAATACATCTTTATCATAGCATGGTTTTTTAATAAATAATAAATTGTTCCACAAATATGTTGCCGCCGGCCCTTTTTGTGAAAAACTGACAAGAAATCGGCACAATCGTCAATAATAGCAATGCATATAAAACTTTTTTATAAACTATAAGAGCTGGAATAGAAAGTTGATTATCGAAAAAAACTCCCTGCTCAGCGAATGATATGTCATTCACATCGATGGATATTCGTTGTTTGTCGAAATTGTCATGTGATTTTCATTCTGGTCGAAGAAATATGGCAGGCTATACGGTCATACCCAAACGGAAAAATCAATAGTGATATATCCTTTTAATGTAAGATCAGGTCATCGTTAAATCCTGGCAGAAGGAATTGAATTATACATCTTCCTGCTGGTAAGATAACACAAGGCTAGTGATAGTAGTTTCTACCTTCCTGTAGGTAACCCCGGCAGTATCCAGCATGCGTCGGGAAGCTTTGAAAATATCGGTATGCGCATATTTGTCGGAGAGGTAAATCACTTCTTTTATGCCGGCTTGTATAATGGCCTTACAACATTCATTGCAGGGAAAAAGGGCTGTATAAATTTTGCAACCCTGCAAATCAATGCCGATATTATTCAGAATAGCATTCAGTTCGGCGTGGCACACATAAGGATACTTAGTATCCAGGAATTGGCCCTCTTTGCCCCAGGGAAAATCATCATCGTGGCAGCCGATGGGCAGCCCGTTGTAACCGGCCCCTACAATTTTATTTTTATCATTGACGATACAGGCTCCTACCTGTGTGGAGGGATCTTTGCTGCGCCTGGCAGATAAAAGCGCAATCCCCATAAAATATTCATCCCATGATATATAACCTTCGCGTTTCTTCATGCTGCAAAAAGCGGTTGGTTTAAACATACCGGCAATGCACAAGTTAAAGCCAAAATCGATTCCCAAAGCAGCTGGTGAATATTTTATTAATTAGCAAGCAACATTCTTTGCTGCAGTTGTTACACGGTGCATGTTCATTTATAAATTATTCAATGGAAGAATAATTGTCTGCAGCTATAATCACTCAAATTAACTGTATATTGTTACCATGTTTACGATTGAAAACGAATACTTGTCAGTAGCGGCTGTTTCTAAGGGAGCGGAGCTCAGCAGTCTTTACAACAAAGAAAAACAGAGGGAGTGTATGTGGCGGGGTGATCCTGCCTGGTGGGGCAAAAAATCTCCTGTATTGTTTCCCATTGTTGGGGCACTGAAAGACAACACATATTATTTCAACGGGCAGGCCTATCAGCTGGGTAGGCATGGTTTTGCCCGCGACCGGGAATTTATACCGCAGGAAAACTCTACCACAAGTATGACTTTTTTGCTGGAAAGTGATGCCAGCACCTTACGGGTATTTCCCTTTCCGTTTCGGCTGAGCATCAGCTACCAGTTACACGAGAAAAGGTTATCGGTACAATACCGGGTTACGAATACAGGTTCTGCAGATATGTATTTTTCCATTGGCGGGCATCCAGCCTTTGCGGTCCCTTTTTCACCAGGTGACTCATACAATAACTATGTTTTACTATTTGATGAAGCTGAAGAAGCAGGCCGCTGGCCAATTACGCCAGAAGGTTTACTGAAAGCAAATCCTGAACCTTTGCTGAATAACAACAATATATTGCCGTTGACCAAACAACTGTTCTACAATGATGCAGTTGTCTTTAAAAACCTGCGTTCAGGCAGTGTGGCAATTATTGCCAAGCATGCACCTGAAAAGCTAACGGTGGATTTTACCGGCTTCCCATATCTTGGCATCTGGACAGCCCATGATGCAGACTTTGTTTGCATTGAACCCTGGTGCGGCATTGCCGACAGTATAGCTACCAATCAGCAACTCACAGAAAAAGAAGGGATAAACTGCCTGGCTGCTCGGGATACGTTTAAGCGCAGCTGGTCAGTAACAATTGATTGATACATCAGGCAGATGTTATGTCTAGGGCTTTAATTTCCGATTTATACGCAGGCGGTAAGAGCATGGCTTTCAGTAAGCCGTCCAGTTTTATTTTCTTACAAAGTTTATAAATGACTAATACGGGTGGCAGCCATGAAAATTTTCTCATCCCTAATAATACACGAACCCGTTCCGGTACAATTAGTTTTTGCGTCTCCAGTAAAATCTTGTATCGCATAAAGCCAAGATTTTTTTTGTACTGGAGATACAGGTCAGTTGTGTAATTGCTTATCGCCAGGTCTTCTTGCAGGTGCAGTTGTTGTGCGGATAGCCAACCGGCATAGTTTTGTGGCAAGGCCGGTATTCCCATGCGAGTACCCACCCGGTAAAATACCTGGAATACTTCTTCCTTCTCTGCGTTGCTTAAACGATTTTCCAGTAATTCATACGAGGCGATGGAGTAGTGGATCAGCATGAACAAAACATCCCGGTATGCCCAATCAGGCATTTTATATCCACGGCTGTCTTCAACGCCCTTGTGTATCGCCGTAATTTTATCAATGTTATTTAAGGCTACTTCTTTTTCGGCAAAAACAATGTCCCTCGCATAACGTACTGTAGAGAACAAACGCCCGAGCGGATCAGAAGGAAGACGACCGGTAAAGTATAACCAGTCGACAGCTTTGTTAAGGGCAAATTCAGCAGAGGCGCCGGCAAAAATAAAGAGTACCGTATCGCTGCTGCCCCAGATTTTCCTGACTACGGAATCTTTATCTACAAAAAACTCCATATTCAAATGTAAACAACCCTCGCAAAGAATGTCTTTTCTTTTTTGCCCGGAAAGACGTTCACCAATAACTTTAATAACTTAAACAATGACCATGAATGCTATCCGTTGGGGGATCATCGGCTGTGGCGATGTAACCGAGGTAAAAAGCGGGCCGGCTTTTCAGAAAATCCCGGGATCATCGCTGGTGGCTGTTATGCGCAGGGACGGGGTAAAAGCCAAAGACTATGCCCACCGGCATGGCGTGCCGCGGTGGTACGATGATGCGGGGAAGCTGATCCACGACCCGGATGTGAATGCAATTTATGTGGCTACTCCTCCTGCCTCGCATGAACAATATACGCTGGCAGCCTTACAGGCAGGAAAACCCGTGTACGTAGAAAAGCCTGTGAGCCTGGATGCCGCATCGGCGCGGCGCATGGCTGCTGCTGCAAAAAAAGAAAATGGAAAACTAACGGTTGCCCATTATCGTCGCGCACAGCCTATGTTTATCACTATACGTCAATTGCTACAGCAAAAAATAATTGGCGAGCCACGCTGTGTAAATCTGCAATACTACCGCGCTGCTCTTACCCCGGAAGAATTAAAAACCCCTAAAATGAGCTGGCGGGTAAACCCAGCAGTTTCGGGGGGCGGATTGTTTCATGATCTGTCTCCGCACCAGCTCGATCTGATGCTTTATTTTTTTGGTGCCGTTAAAGCTTCGGCAGGGTTTTCACTGAACCAGGCTGGCTTGTATGCTGCTGATGATATAGTAGCAGGTGAAATTCTTTTTGCATCCGGAGTTGTCTTCTCCGGTCAATGGTGTTTTACGGTATCAGCCGGCCAGCAAAAAGATTATTGCGAGATCACCGGGTCGGACGGCAGTATTGGGTTTAGTGTTTTCGGAGAGTCTGTGATAACTGTTACAACAAAAACTGCGACAAAACAATTACACTTCGATAAACTGCAGCATGTACAGGAACCTATGATCCGCCTGGTGACTGATTTTTTTCTAGGCCACAGCAACAATCCCTGTCCGGCAGAGGAGGCTGTTACCGTCATGGAGCTAATGGATAGCTTTACAACCGCGGGCTGATGGTGAATTGCGGGTGTGCATCTGCATTTAACACACGTATATTCCCGATTGCATACAGGTAAACTTTCTGCAAGTAATGCTTGCAAAACCGGGAACTGACTGCTGTTAAAATAAAAAAAGTTGGTAGTCGTTTAAACCCATGGAATGGTAGGAAGTCTATTCCTGAACATTACCAAAAAAATAAAAAACTACTTTATGAAAATGAAGATCCTTTCACTTTCCGCATTATTTGTATCACTGGCGATTTTTTTCACTGCCTGTAAAAAAGATAACAGCAATACTTCCGGGAATACCGACTATACAGCCGAATTGTCTGTACAGGCCGACGACCAGGAACAGTTTTCATCTGAAATGGATGCCATTGCCGATGATGCCAATACTGCCGTGAGTGCAGAGTCATCCATTAGCGGAAAAGTGCAGTCATTAATTTGTGATGCTACGGTAACGGCCGATACAACAGGTGACCCCAAAACGATCACAATTACCTATGACGGTACAAACTGTCTTGGTAACCGCACCCGCACTGGCGTTGTAATTTTATCCATGCCTAAATCCATGCACTGGAAAGACCAGGGCGCTGTTTTGACTATTACGGTGCAAAACTTAAAAATTACCCGGATTCGTGACAACAAAAGCATTACAATCAACGGTACAAAAACAATCACTAACGTAACGGGCGGTTTATTACCCGAACTGGCATCGCATGGTACGATTACACATACTATTAATAGTGATGGCATGTCGGTTACCTTTGGCGATGGTACACAACGTACATGGAAAATTGCCGAGCAAAGAACCTTCACCTATAACAATGGTATAGTCATTACAGTAAGTGGCACGCATACCGAAGGAGCAGCTACCGGTATTTTGGTGTGGGGTACTAACCGCATGGGTAATGCGTTTAGCTGTGCTATTACGGATCCGCTGGTGGTACGTCAGGACTGTGATTTCAGGTTGGTAAGCGGAACAGCGGTACATACAAGGGGCACCGTTACAGCAACAATCACTTTTGGCCTGGACGCAAACGGTAACCCGGTTTCCTGTCCCTCTGGTTCTTATTATTTCAAACTGGTTTGGGTGGGATTAAATGGCAACAGCCACACGATTATTTTCCCTTATTAAATTTGAGTAACAGGTTTTATAAGCGTCGTTGCGGGAAGCAGCGGCGCTTTTTTATTAGTAAGATAAGAAGCGACATTCCGGCTGTAAACAGAAATGAATTTAGCCTATATTGCAGGTAATGCCAACGACGGTATTTATCAATATTAAACAACTGGTGAATGTTAGGTCTCGCACGCGGTTGCTGCACGGGAAAGAAATGGCGGAACTGCCCTGCACTGATAACGCTTACCTGATTGTGGAAGATGGACTGATAACAGAAACCGGTAGCATGGACGCCTTTCGTTATCAGGTAAGCGATTTTAACGATCATATAAACGCGGCAGGCTGTCTTGTGCTTCCCTGCTGGTGCGATAGTCATACCCATCTTGTTTTTCCGGCGAGCCGCGAAGATGAGTTTGTTGACAAAATCAGGGGTGCCGGTTATGCCGAAATTGCTGCAAAGGGTGGGGGAATTTTAAATTCCGCCCGTAAACTGGCAGCAATGTCAGAGGATGCACTCTTCATAGCTGCGTGGAAACGGCTTGGTGAAATTGCGGCGACGGGAACCGGTGCAGTAGAAATCAAAAGCGGCTATGGCTTATCGGTAGAAACTGAACTGAAAATGCTGCGGGTGATCAAACGGTTAAAAGAAAAATCATCACTTTCCATAAAAGCCACATTTCTGGGTGCCCATGCTTACCCGCTGGGATATAAAGACAATCATCCAGCTTATATACGGTTATTGGTTGAAGAAATGCTACCTGTCATCGCCAGGGAAAAACTGGCAGATTACATTGATGTGTTTTGTGAAACAGGCTTTTTTTCTCCTGAAGAAACGGAGCAGGTTTGTCGCGCTGGCAGGCAGGCAGGTCTGCAGCCACGCCTGCACGTTAACCAGTTAAACAGTATCGGGGGGATTGAAACCGGTATAAAAACCGGAGCTGTTTCGCTCGATCATCTCGAAACACTTACAGCCGCAGAAATTGAATTACTGAGCGGTGCAAAAGCATTGCCGACGGGTGAAACCTGGCAAGGGGTTTGCACATTATTGCCTACGGCTGCCTTTTTTTTGAGGATGCCTTTTCAACCCGCGAGAGCATTACTGGAAGCAGGCTGCGCGGTGGCGCTGGCTTCTGATTACAACCCGGGGTCATCGCCTTCCGGAAATATGAATTTTGTTGTATCGCTTGCTTGTATCCAGATGAAGATGCTGCCAGCGGAAGCTATTAATGCCGCTACCATCAACGGAGCCTATGCATTGGAACTGGGTGATGTGCTGGGTAGTATTACAGCAGGTAAAAAAGCTAACCTTATTTTAACGAAACCTGTGCCGTCGTTAGCTTACCTTCCTTATTCCTTTGGTTCCTGCCTTGTTGATAAAGTCATGATCAGCGGCAGCTGGTTGTAAAAAAAATCCTTTAATTTCAAAATAGTATGGGTACAATTGATACGGAAGTTTTGCTGATAGGCCTTTGTTGCCTCGTTGTGCTGTCTTATTTATTTTCTATAATAAGTAAATACATCCGTATACCCTCTGTGTTGCTATTATTGTTTGCCGGTATCGGTTTTCGCTTTGTGTCGGATAAATACCAGTTACAAATTGGTATCCCGGAAACACTTATAGAAGCACTTGGCGTTGTGGGGTTAATTATGATTGTGCTGGAAGCCGGCCTGGATTTGAAATTAGGAAAGGAGAAACTAAAACTTATCCGGAATTCTTTTTTTTCTGCCTTATTTATTTTGATTTTATCGGCGGCGCTGGTAACCGGTATCCTGAATTACTGGTTGCAGGAACCGGTGCAAAATTGCCTCGTCTATGCTATCCCGCTTTCGATTATGAGCAGTTCTGTGGTCATACCAAGCATTCATCCGCTTACTGAGCATAAAAAGGAATTCCTGGTGTATGAAGCTTCTTTTTCTGATATCCTGGGAATTCTCGCATTTAATTATTTTACGGCTGAAAATGTGCTTTCCTGGAAGTCGGCGGCTTTGTTTGGCGGCAATATTATTATATCAGTTATTTTGTCGCTGCTGCTGTCATTCGTCCTGTTTCTCATATTGGCTAAAACAAAAATGAACATTAAATTCTTCCTGGTTTTATCCTTGCTGGTGGTTATTTATTCCGGTGGTAAAATGCTGCACCTGCCTTCACTAATTATTATTCTGGTGTTTGGGCTGATGATTAATAACTGGGAAAAAATCCGCATCAATTTTTTACAAAAATATTTTCCTGTCAGCCAGGTAGAGGGCATCCGGCTTCTGCTGCATTCCATCACGGCAGAATCTTCATTCTTGATTCGTACTTTTTTCTTTATTCTGTTCGGGTTCTCTATCACCCTGAATTTTTTGACAGAAACCGAAATCATTACAGTTGGCAGCCTGATAGTGCTGGCACTTTTTATCATCCGCCTGCTTTACCTGAAGTTTTTTGTGCGAACCAATGTGTTTCCCGAATCTTTTTTCATCCCCCGCGGATTGATCACCATCGTCTTGTTTTACAAAATTCCGGCCCAGTTTAAGCTGAATAGTTTCAGCGAAGGAATTTTGTTTTACATCATTCTCACGACCAGTATCATTATGGCACTGGGTATGATATTTTACAAAAAGAAAGCAGAAGAAGTGGTAGAGGAAAGCAAATTTGAGGAGTCGGCGATTTTCTGATATTCGATTTTACTGCAGCTGCAGGAAATCATGTGCTCATTTTGTACTGACCGTTGGATTCTTTTTATCCCTAATTTTAGACTATGCAGCATTTCAAGTTTTATAACAAGCAGGATATTCTTTCCTTAACCAGGCTACGCCGGTATGAAACCAAACTGGGGGAACGTTTGCTATGTGTCAATGATCCGCTTGCGGCTGAAATATTCCTGCAGCAAACACCGGCCCGTTATGTGCTGTTTGGCATACCTGAAGATATAGGGGTTAAAGCGAACAAAGGAGTGGGAGGCGCCGATACACTCTGGGTGCCGTTTCTGCAGGCCTTTTTCAATATCCAGAGTAATGATTTCCTCGCTGGTGATGATCTGGTGATGCTCGGTCATTTTGATTTTGGCGATCTCCTTTACCTGATTGATACCAATGCCCACGGAGAGGAAGAAAAACTTGAGGCCTATCGCCATGCGGTTCACAGCATTGATGACGAGGTGGAATCGTTGGTCAAATTAATAACCGGTGCCGGTAAAATACCTATTGCCATTGGTGGCGGACACAACAATGCTTATCCCTTGCTGAAAGGCGCTGCAAAGGGCTGGCATAAAGCCGGCAGGATACCACTTGCGCAGCTTAACTGCATTAATCTGGATGCCCATTGCGATTACCGGCCGATGGAGGGACGGCACAGCGGCAACGCTTTCCGCTACGCGGAAGAAGACGGGTATTTGCAGAAGTATTGTATCGTTGGACTACAGGAGAATTACCTGCCGCAAAACCTTCGGGTGGATATTGTGAACAATCCCTTTATAGATTGTATCACGTTTGAAGATATTTTTGTGCACGAAAAGAGAACGTTTATGCAGGCGGTAGCGCATGCTGCAGCATTTACAGATGATACGCTCTGTGGTGTTGAACTGGATCTTGACGCGATTGAGAATACACTGAGCAGCTCAGCGACGCCGGCCGGTGTAAGTGCGGTTGATGCCCGCCGGTATGTTTCCTATACCGCCGCGGTGGCTGAGCCTGCCTATCTGCATATCTGCGAAGGGGCAGCAAGGCTGTCGGACGGGCGGACGAATGAGCTAACGGGCAAACTGGTGAGCTACCTTGTCAGCGATTTTATTAAATCACATGCAGAAAAAACCTCACGACACTGATTTACTTTCCAGTTCAATCAGCTTTTCAAAAGCTTGTTCGTAAGACGCATTCGTTTTTAAAAGTTCATCACTAATCTGTTTGTATTCTTTTTCCGCGGTCAGAAATTTTTCTTTCTCCTGGTAAATAGAGGGGTTAGCGAGTTGGTCTTCCAGCTTTTTCCTGGCAGCGCCTAATTCTTCCAGCTTTTTCTCCAGCGACTCTACGAGTTTTTGTTGTTTTTGTAATTCTTTCTTTTGCTCCTTGTTGACCGGGCTCGTTGGGGCAGCTGAGCTGGTTTGTGGAGTTATGGTTGTTGCCTTTTCCTGGTTTTTGTCCTCTGCCTTTTTAACTGGTACACCGTTTTTTTCCATTCGCTGTTTCCATTCCACCCATTCTTCATAACCACCTTTGAATTCTTTGATTTGATGATCTGCGATTTCCCAGATTTTATTGGCGGTTTTAGACACAAAGTACCGGTCGTGGCTTACAAGGAGAATGGTACCCTCATATTTATTCAAAGCTTCAATCAGTAAATCGCAGCTATGCATATCAAGGTGGTTTGTCGGTTCATCAAGCAGCAGAAAGTTTGCTTTGCTGATGATGGTTTTCGCCAGTGCTACCCTGGCCTTTTCGCCTCCGCTGAGTACACGGATTTTTTTGTCTGTATCATCTCCGCTGAAAAGAAAACAACCAAGTAATCCCCTCAGTTCCTGTTCGGTCATCTGGCTGCCGCACTCTTTCATTTCGTCGAGTATAGTGTTGTCTATGTTCAGCGATTCAAGCTGGTGCTGGGCATAAAAACTTTCTTCTACATTGTGGCCCCATTTTCGTTCACCGGCAAACGATTCTGTACCGGCAATTATGCGCAGGAGTGTTGATTTTCCTATCCCGTTTGCACCAATCAGTGCAATTTTATCTCCCCGTTCTATCTCAGCAGAGGAATGTTCAACGATCGTATTGGCACCAAAGGATTTTGATACATCTTTCAGTTCTGCAATCACTTTACCGGGCGTTTTATCCAGCCGGAAATTGATTTTGATGTTGGGGCGTTCCAGTTCAGTATCTTCAATACGCTCCAGTTTTTCTAATTTCTTCATCAGGCTTTGTGCCATGGCAGCTTTGCTGGCCTTGGCGCGGAAACGCTCAATCAGCCGTTCGTTTTGCCGGATGTAATCCTGCTGGTTTTCGTAGGCTTTTTGCTGCAGTTCAATACGGATCGCTTTTTCTTTTTCGTAAAAATCAAAATTACCATTATAAGAGTGCAGTTGCTGTTGATAGAGTTCTACAATTTTGGTTACCATGCGGTTTAAGAAATATTTATCATGGCTCACAATCACCACGGCTCCCTGGTAATGCTGAAGGTATTTTTCCAGCCATTCGATTGACGGAAGGTCAAGGTGGTTTGTCGGCTCATCCAGTAACAACAGATCCGGTTGCTGTAAAATCATTTTTGCCAGCAAGACCCGCATTCGCCATCCACCGCTGAACTCTTTGTAGGGGCGCTGCAGGTCTGCATTAGCAAAGCCTAATCCCTGCAGCACTTCTTCCGTGCGGTGATGAATGCTGTACCCGCCCAGTGTTTCCAGTTCGTGTAGTTTATCAGTATACTCGTGCAGGATTTTTTCGTCGCCGGTTTTTTCCAGTTCGATGCCTAATTGTTCAATTTCTTTTTCCAGTTGCAGTATTTTGTCAAAAGCTCCAAGCGCCACTTGTAAAATGGAATCATTGGTATCAAAACTCAACAAATCCTGGTGCAGGTAACCAATACTGGTGGTGCGGCTGCGCTCTACTACGCCGGCAGAAGGGGTGTATTCGCCTACCAGTACTTTCAGCAGCGTGGATTTTCCGGTGCCGTTGTATCCGATCAGGCCAATGCGTTCGCCCGGCTGAATATGCCAGGTGGCGTTTTCCACGATAGTTCTTGCCCCAAATTCAAATGTTACATTCGTTAATCCTGCCAGCATCTTTTTACAATAATATTTTTTACCGTGATGCATTGCCCATAACAATGGACAATACGCTGAAAAACTGCAAAAATAATAGTTTACGCCGTCACGGAGCTTTGATTTAAATTTGCGGTTCATTTGTAAGCCAGCCGGTTTACCTTACCATTGAAAATAAAAATCGTTCCGGATGAAAAAATTTCTCATTTTCCTGGTGGTTCTTGCATTGGCCGTAACAGTTGCCTGGCTATTTGTATTTAAGGGTAAAAAAACTGGTTCTGCCGGCCCCAAACCTCAGCCATTGACCGTAAGTAAGCACAGTCCTGTTTTTAATACCTCAGCCTTGCAAATGATGGACGCATATTACAGTTTAACAGAGGCTTTTGTGAACTGGGATACGGCAGCTGTTACAAAAAACGCCAATGCGCTGAAAACAGCGTTAGACAGTCTTAAAATGGACGAACTGAAAAAAGATACGCTGATTTATGAAACAGCGCTTGGTCCCTGGGGCGACGCAAAAGCGGAAATTGCTGGTTTGATAATGGATCCTACAATTGCAGAAAAACGGCTTTCTTTCAATACGCTTACCCAGCACATTTACGATTTGTTAAGGACGGTGCGTTACGACCAGGCAAAAGTGTACTTTCAGGAATGCCCGATGGCCTTTGGGGAAGATAAAGCCGGTAACTGGTTAAGCAGCACGAAGGAAGTTCGAAATCCTTACTTTGGTACAAGCGATCCAAAACAAAAAGACCAGATGCTTCATTGTGGCAGCCCCAAAGACACATTGAATTTCATGCTGACGGATTCAACCAAATAGCTATTCATTTTGTTGTCAGGGATATGTGCAAATTTCTACCGGCCGTGTTGCTGTTTTTATCGGGCTTATCCGTTTTTTCACAACAAATTCCTGTTCAAAATCAAAAAGGAGAGCGGTTTACCCTGAATGGTTATGTGAAGGACAGCCTGTCGGGAGAGTCGGTCATTGGCGCCACAATTACCATCAATGGCCAGACACAGGGTGTTGCCAGCAACCAATATGGATTTTACTCCCTCACCTTGCCGCAGGGCACATATGAGATAGATATCTCCCATGTTTCTTACCAATCGAAATCGGTCATCTTTACGTTGAACAAAGATGTCTCGTACAATTTTGAGTTGCTTCCTAAATCTGCATCAATAGGCGAGGTAGTGATTTATACAAAACGACGTGACGCCAACGTCAAAAATGCCCAGATGGGTAAAATCGATCTGTCCATCAACCAGATTAAAAACATACCGGCCTTTATGGGAGAAGTGGATGTGCTGAAAGCTATCCAGCTATTACCGGGTGTGCGGAATGCCGGCGAAGGTAATGCCGGCTTTTATGTACGGGGCGGCGGGCCGGATCAGAACCTTATCATGCTGGATGATGCAGTAGTATATAACACGGGACATTTGTTTGGCTTCTTTTCAATCTTTAATTCCGATGCCATCAAAAACACTTCGCTGATTAAAGGCGGGATGCCTGCACAATATGGCGGACGGCTTTCCTCCGTACTGGACATAGCTATGAAGGATGGGAACATGAATAAAACCCAGGTAGATGGCGGCATTGGGCTGATTGCTTCCCGGTTATCAATACAGGGACCTATAAAAAAGGACAAAGCATCTTACATGATTTCTGCCCGCAGAACCTACGTGGATGTATTGGTGAAACCATTCATCAGTAAGTCAAGTGCATTTTACGGCTCCGGTTATTATTTCTACGATTTGAATGCCAAGGTGAATTACCGGTTTTCAGAAAAGGACCGCTTATACCTGAGTGGTTACTTCGGAAGAGATGTGTTTAATTTCAATAACGCCAAGCGTTCGTTTAAATCAAATATTCCCTGGGGCAACTCCACCGCCACCCTTCGGTGGAATCATGTGTTTAGCCGCAGACTGTTTGCCAATACAACCCTGGTGTTTAACGATTACAAGTTTCGGTTTGCTGCTGCACAAAATGATTTCAATATTGCACTGGCTTCCGGCATCAGGGATGGTAATGCTAAAATTGATTTTGACTATTACCCCCTGCCAAAACATAAAATGAAATTCGGCGGACTGTACACGTTTCATAAATTCATTCCCAATGTCGTCTCCGGACAACAGGATAGTACTGTTTTTCAGCCCAACAATGAATCGGTTAAATACGCTAATGAAACAGCCCTGTATGTGCAGGATGACTGGGATCTAAGTGATAAAATAAAAATCAATTACGGATTGCGCTGGAGTTCCTTTACCCAGGTTGGCCCGTTTACAAAGTTTGAGCGGGATGCTGATGGCAACAAAATTGACAGTACAACGTATAATTCGTTTGAGCCGGTTAAATCGTATGGCGGGCTGGAACCAAGGCTCACAGTGCGGTATGCGTTAAATGATGAAACATCACTCAAGTTTGCTATTAACAGAAATTATCAATATATCCACCTGGTCAGTAATTCTGGTAACACATTGCCAACCGATCTGTGGGTGCCCAGTACCTATATTGTAAAACCGCAAATCAGCTGGCAATATGCCGCAGGTTTTTTCAAAAATTTTAATGATAATAAATTTGAAACCTCGCTGGAACTGTATTACAAGAATATGAGAAACCAGGTAGATTATAAAGAAGGGTACACGCCATCTTTGCGTGATCCGGAACTCGATTTTGTTTTTGGTAAAGCCTGGAGTTATGGGGCAGAATTATTTGTTCATAAAACCCGGGGACGACTGAATGGATGGATTGGCTATACTTTATCGTGGACCTGGCGGAAATTCCCCGATTTAAATGAAGGTGAAAAATTTCCCGCCAAATACGATCGACGGCACGATGTATCGGTTGTCGCAAATTATGAGCTGAACAAAAAATGGAGGCTGGGAGCGGTTTTTGTTTACGGTACCGGTAATGCCACCACTTTACCTGAACGGTTTTACTTTATCGATGGCGTACTTACACAGGAATACAGCAAAGTCAATCAATACAGGCTGGACGCTTATCACCGGCTGGACCTGGCCGCAACTTACACGCCGGTACCCAAACGAAAAAAGAAAGTGCAAAGTTCCTGGGTGTTCAGTATTTACAACGTGTACAGCCACCTGAATCCATATTTTATTTATTTTGACCAAACCGGTAATTTGCAAAATGGCGATCTGCAGGTACAGGCAAAACAGGTATCATTATTCCCCATTTTACCTGCTGTTACATGGAACTTTAAGTGGTAATATGGTAATGCGGTAAAATTTACTGCAGCGCTAAAAAACAAAATTAAATAGCCAGTACAGGCACATAGCAATGATACCGCTGATTGGAATGGTTAGTATCCATGCCCAAACCAGGTTGATCGTAACGCCCCACCTGACAGCGCTAATCCGTTTTGTGGCGCCGACACCCACAATAGCCCCGGTAAGTGTATGCGTAGTGCTAACCGGGATACCAAGCAGTATCGTAAAGAAAAGCGTTAACGCACCGGCACTTTCAGCGCATACACCTTCCAGTGGGGTAACTTTGGTGATACGGCTGCCCATCGTTTTTACAATTCGCCATCCACCTGATAAAGTGCCCAGGGCAATAGCAGCGTAACAGGCAAGCGGTAGCCAGTCCGGCATTACAAAATCTTCGAGGTTTTGAGCAGATCCCTGTGATTTAGCATAAAACCAAAGTGCGGTAAAAATCAGGCCCATGGTTTTTTGTGAATCACCACCACCATGCGAAAGACTGAGCGCTGCAGAGGATAAAAGCTGTATGCGTTTGAAATTTTTCTCGGCACGAGACGGTTTACTTTTCCTGCTTAGTTGAATAACAATGACAGTAACAACCGCCGCCAGCACCAGGCCAATCATGGGCGAAAGCACCATAAATATCAGCGCTTTTACTACTGGGGCACTGTTCACCCCGGCAAACCCGCCGGCAGCAACTGCCGCACCCATTAACCCACCAATCAGTGTATGCGAAGAACTGGAAGGAATGCCAAAATACCAGGTCAGCAGATTCCAGGAAATAGCAGCCAGGGTTGCTGCTAAAATAAGATGAAAGTTGATCAAGTGTGATGAAACAATATTGGCAATGGTGCCGGCAACCTTATGCTCTTTAAAAATAAAAAAAGCTGCAAAGTTGAAAATTGCAGCCCACAACACAGCAAGGAAGGGAGAAAGCACCTTGGTAGAAACAATTGTCGCAATCGAGTTAGCTGCATCATGAAACCCGTTGGTATAATCGAATATCAGCGCCAGCAAAACAGTTACAATAAGTAAAGTCATCGATTTTTTGCTTAATTGGTTTCAGTAAAGTTCAGCAAATATATAGTTTCCCTGCATTGATGATCAACGCATCTTACAGATTCTTATAGGGTATCAGGATTGAAGCCGATTTCCCACTTTTTCAGTGCGGATAAAAGCCTCGTGTTAAAAAAGCGCAAAGAAGGTTTTACGTTCTTGGGCGAATAAGGCTGGCTGTTGGCCGACGAGGACATGAATCTGCCAGTCGTCGGTTATAGTTTTGTCTTGTCAAATATTTTTAACCACAAAAATCTTAGTTATGAAAAACAAAATCCTGATGTGTGCGATGCTGGTGTATGTATCTGCATTCGCGATGGCAGCCGGAACCCGTAGCGCAGTTACCGGGCCGGTATACGGAAAAGCAAAACATCACGACAATGCTGCTATCAGTTATTTCGCGAAAGAGCATTTTTTTATGGATTTTCCTAACGCTACGGATGTTGCCTGGAAAAATACAAAGGCATTTCAGGAGGCGCATTTTACAATGAATAACATAGCCTACACGGCCTACTACGATGCCGACAATGAACTGGTAGGTACCACAACGGCAAAAACCTTTACCGATTTACCAATGAATGCGCAGCGGTATATTCAAAAGAAATATGCTGGTTACACACCGGCTGATGTAATTTTCTTTGACGATAACCAGGCGAACGAAACGGATATGAACTTATTTGATCAGCCTTTTGCAGATGAGGATAACTATTTTGTATTGATGAAAAAGCCCGGTGAAAACATTGTGCTGAAAGTGAATTCAGAAGGGTATGTAGATTTTTTTAAGAACATTTGAAGACGGTTTGTTATATAAGGGTTTGTCCGCAGGTGCTTGTAATGTAAATAGCCGGGTTGTCCCGGCTATTTATGTTTGAAAAAAATAAAGTTAGTGTTAATTCAGTTCCGGGTTGGGTGTTGCGGTAACCGGGCTGTTCTCATAATCCCTGATCACATTGTAAAGCGTATCCCGCTCCACAGGTTTCCTGCCGGCTTGTTTAATCAAGGTGACTAATTGCTCGGTTGTCATGGCGGGTGTTTGTTCTTCGGCGCCGGCCATGGAGTAGATTTTTGTGCTGTCGTCAATCGTGCCATCAAGATCATCCACGCCAAAGGAAAGTGACAATTGAGCATTCTGCCGTCCCAGCATGGGCCAGTATGCTTTCAGGTGCGGAAAATTGTCGAGGTAAATCCGGGCTACCGCATACATTTTCATATCCTCTACAATGCTGCTTTCCGGCACAGTGCTCATATCGTTATTTTGATTACGGAACTTCAGCGGGATAAATGTGTTGAAGCCACCCGTTTTATCCTGCAATGCTCTGAGCCTGCTCATGTGATCAATCCGGTGGTGATAGTTTTCAATGTGGCCGTACAGCATGGTAGCATTTGTATGCATGCCCAGTTTGTGTGCCATTTCATGAATTGTCAGCCAGCCTTCCGCATCCACTTTATCGGCGCAGATTTGTTGGCGAATTTCCGCATCAAATATTTCTGCTCCGCCGCCGGGCATGGAATTCAGGCCGGCATCTTTGAGAAATTTCAATCCATCTTCTACGCTTAGTTTTGCTTTGCGAAACATGTAATCCAGTTCTACGGCGGTAAAGGCTTTTATATGCAAATCGGGCCGGTGGGCTTTGATGGAGCGTAACAATTCTCCGAAAAATTCAAGATTCATCTTGGGATGAACACCCCCAACAATGTGCACTTCCGTGACAGGCTGACCGTCGTACTTTTTTACAATATCCAGCATCTGCTGCAGGCTTAGTTCCCAACCTTCATCGCGGTGTGCATAAATGCGTGAATAGGAGCAGAAATTGCAGGAAAATACGCATACGTTGGTAGGTTCTATATGAAAATTCCTGTTGAAATATGTTTTATCAGCATGCAGCCGTTCCCGCACAAAATTGGCAAGAGCGCCTAAAAAAGGCAGGTCGCCTTTTTCAAATAACAAGAACGCCTCCTCATCAGAGATTCGTTCAGCATTTTTTACTTTTAGGGCAATTGCCTGCAGGTCTTCACTGGTTGCCGTTGTACCGTTCATTGACGTTGTTAATAAATCTGCCATACAATTCCTTGAAAATTTGCACAAAAGTACGATGCAAAAAGAACAATTGGGGTGATAAAAAGTTCTGGAAGGCTGCAAGCGCAATGACTGGAATTGGATCATTCATTGCCCTTTTTCAACCTGATTCGTTGCGCATAAATACCTTTGAAATTATAAATTACTTATCTTACCACCCGTTAGCTACAAAGATTTAAAACCTGCTGAATGCGTATTAAATTTCGTCTGACCCTTCTCAGTTTCCTGGAGTTTTTTGTGTGGGGTTCCTGGTTGATTACAATAGGTGCGTATTGGTTTCAAAACCGGCAATGGGGTGGTGCAGAATTTGGAGCCATTTTCTCCACGATGGGGATCTCTGCTATTTTTATGCCCACCATTACCGGCATTATTGCCGACCGCTGGATCAATGCGGAAAAATTGCTGGGATTATGCCATTTGGCGGGAGCTGTTATCCTGTATTTCATCCCGCAGGTGAATGATCCTGAGTTGTTCTTTTGGGTTTTATTATTGTACATGTTGTTTTACATGCCTACCATTTCGTTGGCGAATACGGTTTCCTATTCGGTTTTGGTAAAAAATGGCATGAATATTATCAAAGACTTTCCACCTATCCGGGTATTTGGAACGGTTGGTTTTATCGCAGCAATGTGGACAGTTAGCTTATTGCACATCGAAACTTCTGCCAGTCAATTTTATGTGGCAGCAGCAGCATCACTATTTTTAGGAATATATGCATTTACCTTGCCTGCCTGCCTTCCGGAGGGGAAGAATGTGCAAAAGCGGTCGTGGATTGATGTGTTAGGTTTCAGGGCCTTTTCGCTGTTTCGCAATACCAAGATGGCATTGTTCTTCATTTTCGCTATGTTGCTGGGTGCCGCGTTGCAACTTAACAACGCATATGGCGATACGTTCCTTCACGACTTTGCTAAGGTGGATAAATATCAGGATGCCATTGCTGTGAAATATCCAGCAATCATTATGTCTATTTCACAAATTTCAGAAACACTATTTATTCTCGCCATTCCATTTTTCCTGCGCCGTTTTGGTATAAAAAAAGTGATGCTTATTAGTATGGTGGCCTGGGTGCTTCGGTTCGGATTATTTGCCTATGGCAACCCGGCAGATGGTTTATGGATGATCATCCTTTCCTGCATTGTGTATGGTATGGCATTTGATTTTTTCAATATATCCGGGTCTTTGTTTGTGGATACGCAGGTGCAACCGGAAATACGGGCCAGTGCGCAGGGAATTTTTATGATGATGACAAACGGCTTCGGCGCCTGGCTGGGTAGTAAAATCAGCGGGATTGTCATTGCAAATTATTTCACCAATGCCAATAACAGCCTTGACTGGTATGGTATCTGGACAGCATTTGCCGGTTATTCCCTGGTGGTTGCCGTTTTATTTGCCGTGTTTTTCCGGCACAAACACAATCCTTCCATCGTTGGGAATGGGTGAAATTGCCGAAGTTGAAAGAGGTAAAAAATAAAAAACCCCGCTCTGTTGTGAACGGGGTTAATTTTTTCATAGAGGAAACACTTAAATATGTGCTTCAATTTTTTTAACAAAATTTGCTTTTGGTTGTGCACCTACCAGTTTATCCACTACTTTTCCTTCTTTGATGAAAAGAATTGCGGGAATGGAGGTGATGCCGTAGTTGATGCTTAACTGGGGGTTAATATCAACGTTTACTTTTCCCACATTCACTTTGCCATTGTATTCTTTAGACAATTCTTCGATAACCGGCCCGATTGCACGGCAGGGACCACACCATTCTGCCCAAAAATCAATGACGGTCAGTTTATCAGAAGCGAGTACTTCAGTTTGAAAATTGGAATCAGTGAATTCTTTTGCCATTTTATATTTTTTTAATATTAAAGTTTAAACAGGAATTGCAAATTTAACTCCATTATGCTTAACATGCAGACCTGTCGCAAAGTTGTGTAAAAGTTGTCATTGATCTCAGTCATCTGCACGACCTTTCTGCTAAAACGTCCTTTTTCTTATCAGTTTGTTAACACTTGTACATCCAGTTCGGGTTTAGCTTCCAGGAATTCGATGATTTCGTTATTCATTTCAAAACCATTATCCATGGTTAGTAACGTGATTTTCAAGTTGGATTTTGGTTCGTTGATCAGGAATTTTAAGCTGGTTTTGCCGGGATAGTTTTTCATATTTTGCTCCACGAAGCCAATCAGGGCATTTGTTATGTTGCGCGGGTGCGTTTCAATAATTACCTGTCGTGTCAGATTTCTTTTGACGGTTTCAGCCAGTGACACCCCGGTTACTTTGAATTCAAATTCTGCTTTGTTATACCGCTGTTTAAAATAGCCGGTAATGAAAACGGTGCTGCCCAGTTGCAGGAAGGTGGCATACCGAACATAGTCTTCGCTCCAGAGCGTTAATGCTGTTTTGCCGGAATAATCTTCCAAAGTAAAATTGCCAAATTTATTTCCCTGGCGGGAAATTTTGTGCTGCGCATCGGCTACCAGGCCGAGGATGCGGAACTGCCGGCCCGGGTTAGGCTGTTTATCAATTGTGTCCTTAAACTCATTAAGATCGCTGAGCGTAGTGATACCATAATGCTTCAGTTCAAATTTGTGATGATCCAGTGGATGACCACTCAGGAACATCCCTGTCACTTCTTTTTCATGATCCAATTGTACAATGAGAGGCCATGGTGCACAATCAGGCATTTTGGGTGGCGGAATTTCCATGGTGATGGGTAAATCGCCAAACAATGTATTGGTGGCTGTGGCGTTTTGTGCCTGCAAAACCTGCCCGTATTTAATGATTTTTTCGAGTCCAGACATATTGTCTTCCGGGGCAACATGAAAATACTGAGCCCGGTGATGCTCCGGGAAACAATCAAATGCCCCGGCATAAGCCAGGCTTTCCAGTGTTTTTTTATTTACGGTGCGCTGGTTGATACGCTTGATGAAATCAAAAATAGTGAGGAAGGGGCCGTTGGATATTTTTTCCTGGATGATGCTTTCCACGGCGGCCTCGCCCACACCCTTCAGGCCGCCTAATCCAAAACGGATTTCCCCTTTTTTATTTACCGCAAAGCCCTTCAGCGATTCGTTAATATCTGGTCCCAATACACGAATGCCCATGCGCCGGCACTCCTCCATAAAGAAGGTGATTTTTTCAATGCTGCCTGCATTGTTCAGCACAGCGGCCATGTATTCGCTGGGATAGTGCGCTTTTAAATAAGCGGTTTGGTAGGCAACATAAGCATAGCAGGTAGAGTGTGATTTGTTAAAAGCATATTGGGCAAACGCTTCCCAGTCGGTCCAGATTTTTTCCAGTTTATCAGCGGGATGGCCTTTGGCTGTAGCGCCTTCGATAAACTGGGTTTTCATTTTATCCAGTACACTTTTTTGCTTTTTACCCATTGCTTTCCGCAATACATCGGCATCGCCTTTACTAAATCCGGCCAGTTTTTGTGCCAGCAGCATCACCTGCTCCTGGTATACGGTAATACCATAGGTTTCATCCAGGTATTCCTCCATTTCCGGCAGGTCGTATGAAATAGCTTCGCGGCCGTGTTTGCGATCAATAAAGTTAGGTATATAGGCTAGCGGGCCGGGCCGGTAGAGGGCATTCATGGCAATAAGATCGGCAAACTGATCTGGTTTCAGATCTCGCAGGTATTTCTGCATGCCGCTGCTTTCAAATTGAAATGTACCGATTGTATCCCCGTGCTGGTAAAGCTGAAATGTTTTTTCATCATTCAGTGGAATGTCATCGATTTCTATTTCAACACCGTGGTTTTGCTTTATAAGGGCCAGCGCATTTTTTATGATTGTCAGGGTCTTCAGGCCCAAAAAGTCCATTTTGATAACACCGGCATCTTCAATGATGCTACCCTCAATTTGAGTTACCCACAAATCAGAATCTTTGGCTGTGGCTACGGGAATCAATTCTGTAAGATCCTTGGGTGCAATGATGATGCCTGCCGCATGAATGCCCGTATTGCGTACGGATCCTTCCAACCGTTCCGCTTCATGAAGCACTTTCGCAGCCGCGTCGCCACCATTATAAATTTCCCGCAACCGTTTTACATTTTCCAGGTCGTCAGGGCCAAGGCCTTCTTTTTCTGATAAAGATTTTTCACCCTCTTTGGCGGTCAGCGGCGCATGCAACACACGTTTTAGTTCAATACCGGGTCGTTCGGGTACCAGTTTTGCCAGCGCATTAGAATCGGGAAGCGGCAGATCCATCACCCTTGCCACATCTTTGATACTCATTTTCGCTGCCATGGTACCGTAAGTAATAATCTGTGCTACCTGGTTTTTGCCGTATTTCGACACAACATAGTCTATAACTTTCTGCCGGCCTTCGTCATCAAAATCCGTGTCTATATCAGGCATTGATTTTCGGTCGGGATTCAGGAAACGCTCAAAGAGCAGGTTGTACTTCACCGGGTCGATATTGGTGATACCGATACAATAAGCTACCACTGAGCCTGCCGCCGATCCGCGGCCAGGTCCCACAAATACACCAATATCGCGGCCTGCTTTGATGAAGTCACTTACAATCAGAAAGTAACCCGCGAAGCCCATTGTTTTGATGGTAAATAATTCAAACTCGATGCGTTCACGCACATCATCGGTCAGGTCACCATACCGTTCCCTGGCACCCTGGTAGGTGAGATGCTTCAGGTATTCCCATTGATTCAGCGATTCCGGGGATAATTTATCTTTTCCAACAATTTCTTCTTTCCTGTGAATTTTGAAATCGTCGGGGATGGGGAAAGCTGGTAATAAAATATTTCTTTTCAGGTCCAGCAGTTCTACTTTGTCCACAATTTCATTGGTGTTGTCAATGGCTTCGGGCAAATCGTGGAAAGTAGCTACCATCTCCTGCGTGTTCTTAAAATAAAACTGGTCGTTAGGGAAGGCGAAGCGTTTGTCTTTCACATGTACATCATCATCGGTAAACTCCCGAAGGGCCGGCGTAGCAAGCTTTTCACCGGTGTTAATACATAGCAGGATGTCATGTGCCACAAAATCTGTCTGGTCTACATAATGAGAGTCATTGCTGGCAATGATTTTTACATTGTATTTTTTTGCCCATTTTACCAGCACTTCATTTACCCTGTCTTGTTCAGCAAGTTTATGCCGTTGTAGTTCCACATAGTAATCTTCTCCAAACAGGTCAAGCCACCATTTGAATTCTTTTTCGGCTTCGGCTTCTCCTTTTTTCAAAATTGCCTGTGGTACCATTGCACCAAGGCAACAGGTGGTGGCAATCAATCCTTCGTGATATTGTAAAATCAGTTCTTTGTCGATGCGCGGGTATTTGCTGTATAAGCCTTCGATATAGCCCAGCGAAGTCAGCTTTACCAGGTTACGATAACCCTGTTCATTTTTTGCCAGTAATATCTGGTGATGGCGGGGATCTTTTTCTTCCTTCGAAAAAGTTTTGCGGTGCCGGTCGGCTGTCAGATAAAACTCGCAGCCTACTATAGGTTTTACTTTGGGCTTCCCGTTTTCGTCTTTGTGTTTGTAGGCTTCGGCTACAAATTCAAAGACACCAAACATATTGCCATGATCGCTGATTGCCACCGCGGGCATACCATCGGCGATGGCCTTTTTGTAAAGGTTCTGTATAGAGGCCGCTCCGTCGAGGAGTGAGAATTGCGTATGTACATGTAAATGAGAAAACTTCATGGGTTCATGGCTTATAATGATTCACTTATTAGCTCTGGCAACGATGTCCTTTTACAGGAGAACCGGAAATGCATACTTTCCTTTGGCAAATTTCGTTTAAATTAAGGCTGCGCAAGACGGAAACAATGGTTATTTTTACACGATTTTTAAACCGGCGCTAAAAATCATCCTTTTTAAAACCAATATGATGAAACAAACGATTCCCGCATTGCTGATGGTGGTTTTACTGGCAAGTTGTTCCAGTATTAAACCACTGAGCAGCAGTAAAGATGTTTCCGGTAGCACTAAAGTTGTTAACAGCACGCCCCGCTTTTTGGATATTGAAGTGTCTCCGGAGACTTCCACGGCTAAAACCGGTACTGTACGCCGGCAAAATGCAGCCACTTCAAAAAAGCAATCGCAAGGCTACCTTGCCAATTCTTCCACAACCATTGAACAAGCTTCTCCGCTGCAGTTTAAATATGCGCTTTTACTGAATACCGACGTAGAAGCGGTGACGAATATCAAATTATACGAATACATAGACGAATGGTACGGCACCCGTTATTGCCTGGGGGGAACGACCAAGAGTTGCATCGATTGCTCAGCTTTTGTGCAGTCGTTTTATTCGGCGCTTTATAATACCAGCATACCCCGCACTGCCAGAGACCAATATAAGTCTGCCCAAAAAATTTCCAGTACAGAACTTCAAGAGGGTGATCTGTTGTTTTTCAATACCCGTGGCGGTGTTTCGCATGTGGGTATTTATTTGCAACATAACAAATTTGTTCATGCCTCCACGTCAGGTGGTGTGATGATCAGCGATATGTTTGAGCCTTACTATGTACGGCATTTCATCGGTGCCGGCCGGATTGAAAAAAATGATGAGCTGGCTAAAAACTAGTGACCGTTATTCCGCTTCCCGTACAGTGATATAAAAATTCTTATCAACCTGAAGTCCGTTTTTCAGCGCATCGGTTAACGGCATTTTCTTCCAGTTGGTTACAGGATAAATCCAGCTATTATCTGTCAGGCGTACCGGCATATTAAAACCAGTAATGCAATTTGTCCAGCGATAAGCGATTTCCTGTCCTTCAATTTTATAATCCAGTTCCGGAATTTTGGTGCTGCGCAGGTATTGTTCAAATATTTTTGATAAGTCTTTGCCTGATTTTTTAGACATATATTGCTCCACTTGCTCAGATGTTACCGTTTGATGGTAAAAGTCTTTATTTAGTCCGCGCAGCAGTTGCCTGAATGTTTCATCGTTGTTAATTACCTGGCGGATGGTATGCAGCAGGTTATTTCCTTTATTATACATATCACCACTGCCTTCCTGGTTTACGCCGTAAGTGCCGATAACAGGCTTGGTATTTTGAATGGTCCTGCGCAACCCCTGGGTGTATTCATCAGCTGCTTCTTTGCCGTATTGGCATTCCACAAAAAGCGTTTCTGTATAGTCTGTAAAACCTTCGTGCACCCACATATCAGCGATATCCTTTGTAGTGATATTGTTGCCAAACCATTCGTGCCCGCTTTCATGGACAATTATATAGTCCCATTTTTTACCCCAGCCACTGCCCGAAAGATCCCTGCCAAGATAACCGTTCATAAATTTATTCCCGTAAGCCACCGCACTCTGGTGCTCCATTCCCAGGTGTGGCGCCTGCACCAGTTTGTATCCATCTTCGTAAAAAGGGTAGGGACCCATCCAGTATTCAAAACATTTCAGCATGTCTTTTACCTGGGTAAATTGTTTCTTCGCTTTTTCAAGTTCGTAATCCAGCACCCAGTAACTGCAGTCCAGTTTCCCTTTTTCTCCATCGTAGGTCTCTGTCCAGTTTACATATTTTCCGATGTAGGGAATGATGTCGTAATTATTAATCGGGCTTTTCACTTCCCATTTCCAGGTTGTGTATCCGTTACCGGCAGCTTGTTTTGCGGCAAGTCGTCCATTGCCAACGGCGACGAGTGTGTCCGGAACCGTTATACTAAGCGAAGCGCCATTATCGGGTTCGTCGCTTTGGTGATCTTTGCAGGGATACCAAACACTGGCGCCGAGACCCTGGCAGGCCACACTCATCCACGGCCGGCCTTTGGCATCTTTTGTAAAAATCCAGCCGCCGTCCCAGGGCGGGTTTACGGCTACCCGCGGATTGCCCGAAAAAAATATCGTGACCTGCTGTGTTGAGTTGAGTTTGCTCTGGGGCATACTGACATGAAAAACATTCCCTTCGCGGGTAAATGAACGGTTAACGTGACTGCCGTCTTCAATTTTAGTAATATTCATGGGTTGCTGCAGGTCAATTTGCATGAGAGGGCAGGCAGCCGGTTGGCATTTTTTCACCACTTTATACGTGATGGTTACGCTTCCCCCAATGGATTTCGTATCATAATCCGGCTTTACCTGTATGTCGTATCGCAATACATCCCACCAGGCACGTTCGGGCGTGATGCTGCCACGGAGCGTATCCTGGTGTGTAAATTCACGTTTATGGTTCAGCGGTTGTGAAAAAACGAAGAGGCCTGTAAGCAGCGCCGTGAGCAGCATTAAATTTTTTTTCATTGAATGATTTTTATTTGAATCAGGAATGCTTCCTGTAGTTCTTATTTGCCTGGGAATTGAAATACTTCGCTAATTTAGATTTCCTGCAGTGAAATTATGTACCGTTTAACAAAATATTTCTTTGTTCCGGCAATCACTTTGTTGTTGCTGGCATCATGCTATCATAACCAACGCAGCAAAAAGCATTTTTTTCATTACAATGAAATGAGTGGAATTGCCTCTCTTGATCCGGCTTTTGCCAAAAACCAATCCGTGATGTGGGCAGTCCATCAAGTCTACAGCACATTAGTTGAAGTAGACGAACAATTGCACCTGGCGCCGCTCCTGGCAAAAAGCTGGGAAATATCGGCGGACAGGCTTACCTACACCTTTCACCTGCGTACAGATGTTTTCTTTCAGGACGATGCAGCCTTTCAGCAGGGGAAAGGCCGGCGCCTCGTAGCTGCTGATGTGGTGTACAGTTTTAAACGTATTACAGATCCCGCCACTGCCAGCCCGGGTGCATGGATTTTTAATAATAAGGTTGCAGAGAAAAACCCCTTTTCAGCCCCTGATGACAGCACTTTTCAGCTAAAGCTGCGTAATCCCTACAGCCCAATGATTGGAGTGCTTTCCATGCAATATTGTTCGGTCGTGCCGCGGGAAGCTGTTGAGAAATATGGGAATGATTTCCGGCGTCATCCGGTTGGCACCGGCCCTTTTCAATTTACTACCTGGGAAGAAGGGCAGGTTTTACTGCTGAAGAAAAACCCTCATTATTTTGAAACTGATAGTGCAGGAAACCGGTTGCCATACCTCGACGGGATCAATATTAGCTTTAATGACAGCAAGGCTACTGAGTTTCTTTTGTTCCGACAGAAGCAGCTGGATTTTATAAATGATATTGATGCCTCTTTCAAAGATGAAGTACTGACCAAAAGGGGTAACCTGCGAAAAGCCTGGGCTGGTAAGATTTCCCTGTTTACACATCCGTACCTGAACATAGAGTACCTGGGTTTTCTCGTAGATACGACCAATCCGCTGGTTCAACAATCACCCACGCGGTTAAAAAAAATCCGGCAGGCAATTAATTATGGTTTCGACCGGCAAAAGATGATGCTGTACCTCCGTAATTCAATTGGTACAGCAGCCGAATCAGGCTTTGTACCCGTCGGACTGCCATCATTTGACACAGCAGCTGTAAAAGGATATCACTTTGATCCGGTTCGTAGCCGGCAACTGCTGGCGGAGGCAGGTTTTCCTCCGGATGGGAAAGGCCTGCCGGCGATTAAACTGTATACGATTCCCAACTATGCCGATATGGCCAATTTTATTGCCCAGCAACTCGGCGAAACCGGTATTCCCATACAGGTGGATGTTGTGCAAAAGGCTTTGTTGCTGCAAATGACAGCCTCTTCCAAAGCACCTTTTTTTCGTGGAGGCTGGATTGCCGATTACCCGGATGCAGAAAATTATTTGTCTGTTTTCTACTCCAAAAACCCGGCGCCGCCAAATTATACCCGGTATAAAAATCCTGCATTTGATTTAATTTTTGAAAAAGCACTCCGTGAGCAAAATGATACGATCCGTTATAAATTGTACCAGCAGGCCGATCAGTTAGTAATGCAGGATGCACCGGTTGTGCCACTTTGGTACGACAAGGCCATCTGGCTGGTGCAGCCGGAGGTAAAGGGCTTTTCACCAAATGGTTTGAATATGCTGGAATTACGCAAAGCGTATTTTGAATAGTTGATATTATTTTTAATTCGTATATTATAAAGCTTATTGCTTTTGATTAGCTAATAGTAGTTTTACGTGTATGCTTGCGAATCTGCATGATAAACTATATTTTTGTTGAGTTCACAACCCACTAATAAATCCGGCCCTGAAATTTCCCACCCGGGTTTTTAGTTTATCCAAATTTTCCTCATATCCTTCCGAAGCAGCCTTTCTTTTATCCTGTAAGAATCGTTCGTGTTTATTTCGTAACCTAAATGTATTGGTATGAAAACGAATGGTACCCGTATGGTTTTTGTGAGAAGCGTGTTGCTCATTTTGCTTTGCCTTTATTTCCTGCTGGTTTTTGCTCACCCCCGGCAATCAATAAAGCATATTGTCTTGCAAACGTCGTTATCCTCGGGGAAGATCGGCCAAATTTCCAGGCAGGTATCTAAACTGGTTTTTTTTAAGGGATCTTTATCCGCTAAAGCTGTTGAACTGCAATGGTCGCTGGTTCCGGACAATCATATTTCAACAGTGGTGATTGAACGAAAGGATGCCAGACAAAGCTTTAAACCGATTGCCCAGTTCTGGATAAATTTTGATGGTAATAAAGACACCAATTTTCATTACGTTGACAAACAATTGTCAGAGGCAGCCTGTTTTTACCGCCTGCAATTACTATCCGATTCGGGGCGGGTGGAAGTCAGTAAAGTGTTATCCTTTAATAAAAAACTTGCGGTGAAATAGTACGGGAGGAGCAAAGGCATTTGCTTACAGGCCAGTGTGGTTTTGGGAATAAGAATACCTTTATGAATATTGTATAAACGAAAAGCCCCGGATATTTCCGGGGCTTTTCGTCAGTGTTTCAATTTATTCTTGAATACTTTTTCGAATTTGTCCAGTTTGGGCCGAATAACGATAGAACAGTACGGATTACTGTTTTTATTGTTGGCGTAGTAATCCTGGTGGTAATCTTCTGCAGGGTAAAATTTATCAAAGCGGGTGATCTCCGTAACAATCGGCTTATCAAAGGCGCCGCTTTTATCGAGCTCGGCCTTGTATTTTTCAGCTTTTTGTTTTTGCATTTCATTGTGGTAAAAAATAGCGCTTCGGTATTGCGTGCCTACGTCGGCGCCCTGCCTGTTTAACGTAGTGGGATCATGCACCTGCCAGAAAACCTCCAGCAATTCATCAAAGCTGATTTTTTCCGGGTCATATACGATTTGAACACATTCTGCATGACCGGTTTCACCTGTGCAAACTTCTTTGTAGGTAGGGTTTGCCACCGTTCCTCCGGAATAGCCGGAGGTAACCGATACCACGCCTTCCAGTTCTTTAAAAATAGCTTCCGTGCACCAGAAGCAGCCTGTTCCGAATGTAGCAGTATCTGTTTTGCCTGAGTAAGGAGTATTGTTCATTTTATTGACAGATTGATGATCCGATGATTTTTGTGCGCAGGACAGAAAAGTAGTCAGCGCCACCACTGATGCGGTTAAAACAGTTTTCATTATGATTCGAGGTTTAAACATCTTTTGTTTTAATGCAATGTACGAAAGTTGGTAAGCATGGCTTTGCAAGCTGCCTGACAGTTTTCCCTTTTTCAAATTTCGTTAACAACTAAACAATTTTTTCAGTGGAAAGTTGATGTATTTACAAAACCCTGGTTTTTATTAATCTGCAATAACAAGAACGGCCTTTATGGAAGCCCGGGAATACATTTACCTTTGCTGCCGCAAGAAATGCGGCCTTTTTTGAAATATGAAGTTTTTCCCAGAATCTGCGCAACAACAGCTTGAGTTTGATAAAATAAAAAACCTGCTTGCCGGCTATTGCCAAACCAGTTATGGTCAGCATAAAGCAGCAGGGTTACGCATCCATACCCGAAAAGAATACATTGAAAAGGAGCTCCGGCAAAGCCACGAATTTAAGCTGTTATTACAACAGGCTGTTTATTTCCCGCAGGATTACATTTTAAATCTTGCTGGCGAATTAAAACTGCTGGCTATACCAGGCGCCGTACTTTCGGGCGAACAGCTATTGCAAATCAGAAAACTGGCGGAGAGCCTGGAAAAAATATTCCGTTGGTTTGATGCCGAACGCAGAAGTGCTTATAGCGGGCTGGCACAGGTAATTGCTGATACGTATTATGAAAAAGCCATTATTCAACTGATTGATGATGTAATTGATGCCGCAGGGCAGGTGCTTGATCATGCTTCCGATGCGCTCCGCTCCATTCGAATGAATTTATACCGAAAACGAATGGAACTCCGTAAAGTGTTTGACCGGGTTCTTTCCCGGCTGAATAAACAAGGTTACCTGGCTGAGATTGAGGAAAGCTTCAGCAATGGCAGGCGGGTGGTGGCTGTGCTGGCCGAACAGAAACGAACTGTAAAGGGGATCTTGCATGGAGAAAGCGAAAGCCGGCGCACTTCCTTCATTGAACCGGAGGAAACCATTGAGTTGAATAATGAAGTCATTGACCTGGAAAATGAAGAAAGAAAAGAAGTGTACCGGGTATTGCGTGAACTGACAGCAAGACTTTCTAAATATGCAGGTTTGTTAAGTGCTTACCATATCGTTTTGGGGGAATACGATTTTATCCGAGCCAAAGCCCTGTTAGCGCTATCAATGAAAGGAGAATTTCCGTTGCTTACCGATAAAGCTCAGGTACATCTTGTTAAAGCGTATCACCCGCTTTTATTTCTATACAATCAGCAATCAGGTAAACCTACAATTCCGGTTTCAGTTACACTGGAACCCTCCAACAGGATATTGGTAATCAGCGGACCAAATGCCGGCGGCAAAACCGTTACGTTAAAAACAGCCGGTTTATTGCAAATGATGGTACAAAGCGGCTTGCTGGTACCGGCAGATCCGTCTTCAGAATTCGGTATTTTTAAGCAGCTCATGATTCATATTGGCGATACACAAAACCTGGAATTTGAGTTAAGTACCTACAGCAGTCACTTGCTGCATATGAAATATTTTATTGAAAATGCCAACGGACGAACCCTGTTTTTCATTGACGAACTGGGCAGTGGCAGCGACCCCAACCTTGGTGGCGCTTTTGCCGAAGTGATCCTGGAAGAATTAGCCCGTAAGCATGCACAGGGAATTGTTACAACCCATTACCTGAACCTGAAAGTAATGGCTAATAAAACGCCCGGAATCTTTAACGGGGCCATGGCCTTTGATGAAAAGAGCCTGTTGCCGCTTTACCAATTAGTCGTGGGAAAGCCCGGCAGTTCGTATACATTTTCCATTGCTGAGCGGATCGGGCTGGATAAAAACCTGATTAAGCGAGCCAGGGCACTGGTTGATGAAGACCAGTTTTTATTAGATAAATTATTGAACCGAACCGAGCAGGATTTGCGGCGCATAGAACAAAAGGAAAAAGAGTTGCAACAAGCATTGCGGGAAAATGAAAAGCTGAAAAAAGAAATGCAGGCAGTGATGGATAAGGAGCGGCACCGCCAGCAGGTGGAAATACTGAAACAGCAAAACCGCATTACAGAAGAACGCATAGCCTGGCTCAGGGATATGGAGCGAAAACTGAAGCAAATGATTCTCGAGTGGAAAAAAGAAGAGGATAAAAAGAAAGTCATCAGGCAGATGGAAGCGCTTCTTTTCAGGCGCGGAGAACAAAAGGCTACCGGAAAGATGCAGAAAAAAATTGAGTCGAAATATGATGAAGTGGGTGGCGAAGTAAAAGTAGGGGATAAGGTAAAGATGAAACGAAATCACCAAGTGGGCGAAGTGATGGAACTGCGCGGCAAAAGGGCTGTCGTAAAGATTGGCTTGCTGCCTATGCAGGTATCACTTACAGACCTGGTAGTGGTGAAAGAAAAACAATCTGACGCCTCAGCGCAAAAAAAAACAGGGTAAACCCTGTTGCAAAGCGCTTTTATAAGATCTGTTTATAATCCGGAGTGAATATAACTTTCCAGGTGAGAAATTGTGGCCTGCTGCATTAAAATCGTTTCTTTTACCACATCACTCATAGAAATGATGCCCGCCAGCCGCCCGTTTTCAAAAACCGGCAGGTAACGTATATTTTTATCACTCATTAGTTGCATACAGTATTCAATTTTATCCTCTGGTTTTAATACAGGTAAATCGGTACTCATAATTTCAGAAATCCTGGTTTCGTCGGAATGCTTTCCTTTTAAAATCACTTTACGGGAGTAGTCACGTTCGGTCATAATACCTTCGTATTTATCACCTGTCATTACAACGACGGAGCCGATATTTTTTTCGGCCATGATTTTCAGGGCATCTATTACTGTGGTATCGGGCGAAACGGCAATGGCATGTTTCCCCTTTCTTAATAAAATGTCGGCAATCCGGCTCATATGGCAATCGTTTTATGTTTCACTCAAATTACAAAATAATCAATGGTTTTCAAAAGAATTTTAAAACAGCCCGGTAACGCTGTCAGCCGGTGTTTTGGGCAGAATCGAACAGGGCAATTCTTCCGCTTGTGTAATATTTTGGTAAGAAAACCGGGAGGCTGATCAAAAACCCTTTTTTGTGCTGTATTTTAGCAGTACCGCATCCTCACCAACGCCATGGATCAGAAACCAGCCACGATAAAAGAAATTGCCCGCCGTTTAAACGTATCGGCTTCCACGGTATCCCGGGCCTTGCACAATCATCCCAGCATCGGGCTGCGTACACGAACACAGGTGCAAAAACTGGCAGCCGAACTGCAGTACGAACCTAACCAGGCAGCCATTTCGTTTAAGCAGGGAAAAACATTCACCATCGGCCTGATTGTACCGAAACTGAGCGAAGAGTTTTTTTCCATCGCTATCAACGGTGTGGAAGATATTGCGGTACAGAATAATTACACGGTACTGATCGGTCAGTCGCATGACGATACCGAACGGGAAAAGCAGATCGTTGACACTATGCGCAAACACAGGGTGGATGGTATCATTGTTTCAATGGCTAAAAACACCCGTGATTATGCGCACTTTGATGCGCTGACTAAATACAATATCCCGGTAGTGTTTTTTGACAGGGTGCCGCAGGATAAGAATGTGTATTCTGTAAGCTGTGATCTTAAAATCAGTTCTTCTAAAATGGTGGATTGGCTGGTAAGCAAAGGGCACCGGCTGATTGGCTTTATTAAGGGGGCCGAAAGTATGGATGCCTCACAGGAACGTCTGGATGGTTACATGGAAGGGTTGATGCGAAATGGTATAAAGCCTGATGAAAAAATGATTGTTAAGTCAGACCTTACCCCCGATTCTAACGTAGAGGCAATAAAGCATCTTTTGTCGCTGAAAAAGCGGCCAACGGCAGTGATTGCATTTAACGATTATGTAGCACTGGATGCCATGAAATATGCCCGTGCACAGGGATTACGTATTAATAAAGATATTTTTTTTGTGAGTTATGCTAATCTGCCCATTACGCATTATCTCGCGGAGCCACCAATGGCATCTGTAGAACAATTTCCTTATGAGCAGGCAAAGAAAGCCACCGAATTACTTATGTGTTTAATTCAGTTAAAAGACAAGCCCGGCTGCTGTGAAGCGGAGAAAACAGTTGTCCTGGAAAGCAAACTTGTTGTCAGCAACTGAGGCTCACCATAGCAGCGTTGTCTTTTACATGCTGCCAATCTCCCTTTGTGATTTTTCTAAAAGTATTTTTCAAAATGATTTTGCTGGTATATGCGGCAAACCTATTTTTGCGCCGGAGAGATGGCAGAGCGGTCGAATGCGGCGGTCTTGAAAACCGTTGACTGTAACAGGTCCGGGGGTTCGAATCCCTCTCTCTCCGCCAACAGTTATTTCACCAGGTTAAACTTACTGAAAAGGCCGGCAAAAAGATATTTGCCGGCCTTTTTTGATTTGCATTGAATGGAAGTCATTTTTTGATAGTGTCCAGCACGTTTGACAGATCTGTAATCATTTTTAAATATTTTTCTGTTTTCCCGCGTTCGGTTTCGCAGTTCACGTACCGGAACTTTTTTTTACCATAATAAACACTCAGCGATCCATCATTCACACAGTTTTGGTTATCCTGCAGAATCGTATTGTATCCTTTGTTGGCTAAAGCTTCGTAGAGTATGTCATCGGTGGTAAAAAAAAGATCATCTGTATCCTGTAGCGGATTCAGGTATACTTTTCGTGCATCAGTGGTTTTATACGCTCCGGCCCTGTAACTGGCGGCAGAATACTGGCCCTCACGGTTGTTGTGAAGGGCAATTATACATGTTGCCGTAGCCGGCACCAGTTGTAAAATCCGGTTTCCTAATTTTTCAATTTCATCAACTGCAGGTTTGCTATATCGGCCATGCTTCAGCACGGTATTTATAATACCTTTTCGTGTAAAAATTCGGTTTGGATCAAAGCTGTATGCTCGCTTTGCCAGCCAGAATGTGATATTGCGGTGTTGTTGGTTTTCCAGTTTTATCAGTATGCCACCTGTTGCCTGCAGCAGTTGTGTTGCTGCATCCACAGAAGAGGTTTCATCATCATGCAGGTTAATAAATACCCAGTCGGTTTTTTGGCCATACGAAATGATCTTTACCGGAACCGTTTTATTGCCAAGCCGGAAATACACGGTTTTACTCCGTGGAATCATCCTTCCTTTTTCTTGTTGTAAAAATTCCCTGCTTTGCTGGCTGCGGGCTGGCAAAAAAAATATCAACAAGAATGTTAAAGGTAATAAGACTTGCACAACCTTATAATTGATGAAATACACGAAATGGAAATAGCGCCGGTTAACGACTATACTTGTGAAGTTAAGGAAAGGTGGGGAGTTGCAGCAGGAGCCAATATCAAGCTAGTTGTTCTTTCATTTTTCCCAGCACGTCTTTTTCGATCATTTTAATAGCCACATGAATCATGTTTTTAAATGCTTTTGCATGCGAAATACCGTGGCCGATAATAACGGGTTTTGCTACACCCAGCACTGGGGTGCCGCCATAGTTTTCAAAATTGAAGAGCTCGAAAAAATCGTGCTGTATATTTTTCCTGTTTGTGATTTCGTATAATGATTCAGCCAGTTTCAAAATCACGTTGCCGGTAAACCCGTCGCAAACCATAACATCTGCCTTATCGAGCAGGATATCGCGTCCTTCCACATTACCGGTAAAATGGATATGCGGATTCTCTTTGAGCAGTGGGTAAGACGCCTGTGCCAGCAAGTTCCCTTTTCCTTCTTCTTCTCCTACATTCACCAATGCTACGCGGGGTTTGCTGATGCCCAATATTTGCTGGGCATATACTGAACCCATAACGGCAAACTGGTTCAGATATTCCGGCTTGCAGTCCGCATTTAACCCTACATCCAGCAATAAGCCGGTATTACCATTTTCTTTGGGAATAATGGTGGAAATAGTTGGCCGTAATACTCCTTCCAGCGCCTTGATGCTGAATAGTGCACCCACCAGCATAGCACCGGTATTGCCGGCACTGATGAAGGCATCGGTTTTGCCACCTGCCAGCAGATGGAAACCAATAGCAATAGAAGAACGTTGTTTTTCCTTCAGCGCCTTGGTGGGTTGTTCATGCATGTCAATCATTTCGTCTGCGTGAACAATGCTGAGTAAATCGCTATTAATATGGTAGTCAGACAGCAACGTTTCCACCTGAGACTGATTGCCAATCAGGGTTAGCCTGGCCGGTTGGGTTTCTTCCCGGAGGTATAACTGAATACCTTTAACCACCTCGGTGGGGGCGAAATCACCGCCCATCATGTCAAGCGCTATATTCATTGCAGTGTGCAAAAATAAAAATTCCAAACGCTAAAATAACGGTTCTGCTATTTCAGTGTTCAGAATTTTAGTATGAATACGGTCTTATTTTTTCACAGGCGCTACTTCGGCCACTACTTTGCCTTTGTAGTACAGTTTGCCTTCACTTACATGAGCACGGTGACGCAGGTGTGTTTCACCGGTTGTGCTGTCTGTACTAAGCGTGGCAGCTACAGCTTTGTAATGGGTTCTGCGCTTGGCACTTCTCTGCTGACTGTGTCTGCGTTTGGGGTTTGGCATATCTCAACAATTAAAATCTAAAAATATTTTTATAAATCTTTTTTAAGCCGATCATTATTCTCCCAGGTTTTTGAATTTCTCCAAACCTTTCCAGATCGGGTTTTCTTTCGGTTCTGTGTCTTCGGGTTCCATTTTTTTGAGCATATCCCGGGCAGCTTTATTGCAATAAGGTCCGTCCATTTTTTCATAACCACATACCTTTTGCATAGGAATACTCAGGTTGATGAATTCATAAATCCAGTTGGCTACTGCCAGGTGGCTTTCGCCCCGGCTGATGTAATAGACATCCGGGTCGTCTTCCTGGGCATTCATCACTTCTGGCTCTTCCACCATCTTTACCGTGATGTTGAATTCATCCCACAACTCCAGCGGAAGATTACTGCTGCATCGATCGCAGGTAACTTCCAGGGTGCCGCCAACTTCAAATTTAAGCAGCATGAAGCCGCTTTTTTTGTCTAACTGCAATTTTACATTTGCCTGGCAGTTGTGAAAATCCTGTTGCTGGAACTCCTCAAAGAACTTGTCTGTTATTGCGTAATTGTATTCATGAACACCCGGTTTTAGTCCCACAAAAGCTATCTCATATTCCCGGCGATGGCTCATGAACACAAATTTTAAAGAATTTGCAAAGGTAAGGGAATAATCGGAAAAATGAAGCCTGGTCTGAAGATTTTTTGGCTGAACTGCTTAACTTAACATCCTGATTTGAAATTACTTAAAATCTAAACACTTGCAACAGTTTTTATCCCGCCTCTTTTCGGTGCTGATGAAAAACCGTACCTGGGTCTTCCTTTGCAGTATGGCTGTACTGATAAAACTGGCAGCCTTGTACCCGCTTTGGATAGAGCAATATTATACCTATGGATTTTATCCCTACATCTCTGGCGCCCAGCGGTTTTTGTTTGGCTGGATTCCGTTTAGTGTGGGGGATTTATTTTACGGTTTCCTGCTGGTGGTGGTTATAGTCAAAACAGTGCAATTGGGAAAAGCTATTTTCCGCCGAAGGATAAACCGTCAATACCTGGCAGCCGGGTTGAAACAATTCGCATTCTTTTTTCTCTTTGTATACGTTTGGTTCAATCTGCTTTGGGGGCTCAACTACGACCGGGTGGGTATTGCAGGCCAGTTACAACTTAGCATGACAAAATACAGTCTCGTTGAACTGGATTCGCTGACCAGTGTATTGCAGGAGCGACTTAATTACTATGCGCCACTGGCAGATTCGGGTCAGCGGGTTACCTTTTATAAAAAAAGAAATCTTTTTCGTGAGGCAGTAACGGCCTACCGGGTGGCTTCCGGGCGGTATGCTTTTTTACAGTACAGACCGGCCTCCATCAAACCCTCGCTGTTTAGTTATGCCGGCAATATTCTTGGGTTCCAGGGATATTACAATCCTTTTTCCGGTGAGGCCCAGGTAAATACAACGGTACCCGTATTTATGCAACCATACGTGGCCTGCCACGAAATTGGTCACCAGGTAGGATATGCGAAAGAGAATGAAGCTAATTTTTCCGGTTTTCTGGCCTGTCGTGTACACCCCTCACCGGTGTTCCGCTACTCCGTGTATTTTGACATGTATAACTATGCGATAAGTGAACTATACCGCAAAGATTCGGTAACCGCCCGAACCTTTCTGGAAAACCTGCATCCCCAGGTAAAAAAAGATTATGCCGAGCTGAATCGTTTTTTTGACAGATATGCAAATCCGCTGGAACCGGTGATTACCTGGTTTTATGGAAATTACCTCAAAGCCAATAACCAGCCTGCCGGAAAACAAACCTATAACCAGGTCGTTGCTTTCCTGATCGCTTACCAGCGAAAATTTGGTAAAGAATCGCTGTAAACAATCAAAGCGCCTGGTTGTTGATTTGGTATGAGCACTACTGTAAAACTTGTGATCTCAATAGCTATCCCCCTGCTGATTGGTATTACGGGCGGCTTGTTTACGTCTGCTGAAATTCCCGGCTGGTATCAAACAATCCGCAAACCTTCGTGGAATCCGCCTTCTTGGTTATTCGGTCCTGTTTGGACAATCCTCTACATACTGATGGGGATTGCATTGTTCTTAATCTGGAAGTCAGCTGCTGATTCCAGTGTGAAAAATACTGCCATGTATCTCTTTGCTGCGCAAATGATCTTTAATTTTTTTTGGTCTTTCATCTTTTTTCGCCAGCACCAGATTGGCTGGGCATTTGCTGAAATTGTAGCATTATGGCTATTGATTTTGCTAACGATATTTGCTTTCGGAAAAATCAGCAGCGCTGCCGCCTGGCTGCTTGTTCCCTACATTGCCTGGGTTAGTTTTGCTGCAATACTGAACTTTACAATCTGGCGATTGAATGCGGCCACATGATGCCTGCAAGATAGAAGCTGGTCTCCGGCCTGCCTGTGACGGAAAGGATACGTTTGATTTCAGAATATGTTTTTCCACATCATGCTTTCGATGGGCTTATCGGGCTGGCCGCTGTATTTAGCATTTTTTTTCTGGTTGTATTTTATTTCAATTTCTCCGTCAACGGGGAAGTAGATGAGTTGTCCAACCGGCATACCCTTATACACCTTCACAGGTTGTTTAACCGAAATTTCCAGTGTCCAGTGACCGCAGAAACCAACATCGCCTTTTCCGGCAGTGGCGTGAATGTCGATGCCGAGTCTTCCGGTGGAGGATTTTCCTTCCAAAAAAGGGACATGTGCATGTGTTTCCGTATATTCTTCTGTAACGCCCAGATAGAAAATATGGGGGTAGAGTACAAACCCTTCGTCGGGAATTTCAAAATACTCAATCTGGTTGTGTTTTTTGGCATCCAGAATATGCTCCCGGTAAGTGGCAAGCCATTTACCCAGGTGCACATCATACGAGTTGCTGCCAAGGCAGTCGCGGTGATACGGCTCCAGTTTGATGGTGCCTTTTCCCATTTCTTCAAGAATGCGCTTATCGGAAAGAATCATGACTGGTTATTAAAAAAGTTTCTGCGATGACAATTAAATCTGCAATTTTAAATCTTAAATTGAATTAGTGCCTATTTTTTATCAACATCCAATCAACGAATCTACCCGGCTGGGCATCTGGAAGATCGAGGAGACTGAGGAATTTTTTAAAGGGAATGTACCACAGCACCGCGATGTGACTCATCCGCTTAAGCGCCTGCAGCACCTGGCGGGACGATTTTTACTGCAATATTTGTTTCCCGATTTTCCTTACGAACTGATCCGTATTGCCGATACTCGAAAGCCCTATTTACCCAATGAGCAATATCATTTTTCCATTTCTCACTGTGGTGATTATGCAGCGGCCATCGTCAGCAGGGATTGCCGGGTAGGTATTGATATTGAAATCCCGGTAGAGAAAATTGAAAGACTGGCAACGAAATTTTTGTCGCCGGAAGAGATTCGTATTTTCCAGGTGGCCGGTAGGGGAATCGATTTCACTGGCCCGTCGCGTCCGGCAGACCAAAACAGGCAACTTTTAACTTTGCTTTGGTCAGCCAAAGAAGCTGTTTTTAAATGGTATGGAGACGGTGGGGTGGATTTCAGTGAGCACATTCGGCTGGTAAAACTTCACGAGTCACCAGAAATAATGGAAAGTACTTTTTTGAAAGCAAATACGGCCCTTACAGTTCACTACACTCAATTTGAACACCTGGTGCTTTGCTGGGTTGTAAAATAGTGCCCGTTTGCTTTATTCTTCTAACTGGTCATTTCCGTTTTCCAGCAGGTTCAGGTCTACGGAGTCCATTCCGGAAATACCTTCAATAGACCCGCGGATATGCGCTGCGTTTAGCAACACTTTTTCCAGTTGTTTTTCCCGGGCTTTCCATAGTTTTTCCATAGCATCACGTTCTTTCTGAATGGAAACCTTCATGCTCATAAAGCCTTCCCGGATAGCTTTCCATTGCTCGGCAAATTCGGTGCTGGTCAGGTAATCGTACAGCATGTGCATTTTATCCCCTTTGTTTTCCTGCGATCTGGTGGCATTAAAGATTTTGACGATGCCATCCCGCAGCATATAGGCGACAGCTTTTACTTCTTCAAACCGGCAGATCCATACACCATCTTTCTCACCAAAACGATCCATATCTTTGGGCATAGCCTGAGTTACAATCAGTGAAATATCGGCCCCCAGGCTGCGCATATCGGCTTTTAGTTTATCAATCCAGTCGTTGGAAAAGTCTTTGGTGCGCTTGCTTTCATAAATAATTTTTCCGCATTCCTGTCCCAGGGCATTGCGCACAGTTTGTATGCAATCGGCCCCGCGAACACCTTTTCCCACCTCGCTGATCACGTCAAACGGAAAGGCGACCCGCAATATTTCTTCCAGTGCCAGTTCCTGCGCTTCCCCCTGCAACTGCATTGAGCCTTGCTCGGCTTTGCGTTTCATTTCTTCGGCAAGTTTGCGCTGGGCTTCCAGCTTTTCTTCCATTTCTTTCAGGCGCAGTTGAAATTCCGTTTCTTTGGCAGCAATTCGCTGTTCTTCCAGTTTGCGAATGTCTTCTGCTAGTTTTTCCCGTTCCTGCTGTAATTTTTTTTGTACAGATAATTCCAGTTCGGCTTCTTTATTCTTCAGTTCCTGTTCTTTTCGTAAAAATTCCAGTTGTTGTTCCCGGGCCTGTTTTAGTTTTTCCTCGTTTTCTTTATTGTTTTGTTCCAGCAACCGCAGTTTATTTTCAAAATCGGTATAAATGGATTTCCGCAAGGCTTCTTCCACCTGTTGCTTGATGTCGGCTTCTCTTTTTTGGGCGGCCTGCTGCCATTCTTTTTCTTTTTTGGCCAGTTCTTCTTCTTTCTGTTTTTTATAAGCAACCATCTGTTCCCGGAGTTCTTTTTTATATTCTTCCGAAACGGCTTCTTCCAGCGGGAATTCATGCTGGCAATTCGGGCACTTTATCGAAGTAGGCATCAGTCGTTATTTTTTACAAATTAAAGAAGCTTTACCGTGTATAAAAAATCCCGGCTGTTATAGCCGGGATTTTTGTAAATATTTTTTGCAGATTTCTTATACAGTTTGCAGGTACATCTCTTCGCGTAACTGCTGCACTCGTTCGTCCTGCAGGTATTCGTCGAATGTGGTCAGGCGGTCGATAATACCGTTTGGCGTAAGTTCTATTACGCGGTTTGCAACTGTCTCCATAAAGGTATGGTCGTGAGATGACAGCAGCACAATGCCTTTAAAGTTCATGGCACTTTCGTTAAACGACTGAATACTTTCCAGGTCAAGGTGGTTGGTAGGCTGGTCAAGAATGATGCAATTAGGATTTTGCAGCATCATCCGGCTGATCATGCAGCGTACCTTTTCGCCACCGCTCAGCACTTTCGTCTTCTTTAAAATATCTTCCCCGCTGAACAGCATTTTGCCCAGGAAGCCCCGCAAAAAGGGTTCGTCGGCATCGGTAATATACGCAGGTACCCATTGCCGCAGCCAGTCGATGAGGTTGAAATCGCCTGTAAAATAATTGCTGTTCTCCACGGGCAGATAAGCCGGCGTGATGGTGGTGCCCCATTCAAACGTACCGTTGTCCGGCTTGCTTTCATGATTAATAATATCAAAGAAACTGGTAACCGCCAGTGGGTCTTTACTGTAAAAAGCAATTTTATCGCCTTTGTTGACCGTAAAGGTTACGTTGTCAAACAATACACGTCCGTCAACAGCTTTGCTGAGTTTTTCAACTGATAAAATCTGGTTGCCCACTTCGCGCTGGGGTGTGAAAATGATGCCGGGATATTTCCTGTTGGAAGGTTCTATTTCCTCGATGGTTAATTTTTCCAAGGCTTTTTTGCGGGCTGTAGCCTGTTTGGATTTTGATGCATTTGCGCTGAAACGGGCGATAAAATCAAGCAGGGCCTGCCGCTTTTCTTCTATTTTCTTATTCTTATCATTGATCTGTCGTGCCATCAGCTGAGAAGACTCGTACCAGAATGTGTAGTTGCCGGTAAAGATTTTTATTTTCTGACGATCCACATCAGCAACATGCGTGCAGACGGCATCAAGGAAGTGACGGTCGTGGCTCACGACCAATACGATGTTTTGGTAATCGGCAAGAAAATTTTCCAGCCAGCTGATGGTTTCAATATCGAGGCCATTGGTTGGCTCGTCCAGTAACAGAATATCGGGGTTCCCAAAAAGGGCCTGGGCCAGCAACACCCGCAGTTTCAGGTTAGATGGAATATCTTTCATCAGGCTTTGGTGAAAGTTTTCTTTCACGCCAAGGCTGCTGAGCAGACTACCGGCATCACTTTCTGCTTCGTAGCCGCCCATTTCGCCAAATTCTGCTTCCAGTTCTCCGGCACGCATCCCGTCTTCTTCGCTAAAATCTTCTTTGGCGTAAATAGCTTCCCGTTCTTTCATGGTATTCCACAATTTGGAATGGCCCATTAATACCGTATTTAATACCGTGTATTCATCAAACTGGAACTGATCCTGCTTCAGCATGGCCATGCGTTCGCCGGGTGTAATCTCCACGGATCCTTTGTTGGGGTCAATTTCACCACTGAGAATTTTCAGGAAGGTGGATTTGCCCGCCCCATTGGCGCCAATAACGCCATAACAGTTGCCTTTTGTGAAATTGAGGCTGACTTCATCAAACAATACCCGTTTACCGTACGAAAGCGTTACATTTTTTACACTGATCATTTACTGCTCCATTTTTTTGAAGTCGCAAAGGTAACACTTTACAGGGGATTAGCAGCAGTTGTCAGGCTGCAATATGCCTGCGTTTAGACGATTTAAATTTCCTGGCAATGACATCCTGCACTTTTTCATTTTGTATTTTACTTTCCAGCCAGGAGATCACATCCAGGTAAACAAAGGCTCTTGTTTCCAGCGGGTTGCGTTCGTATTTTCTCAATTTTTCCAGTAATTTTTCAAACTCGGGCTTTAATGCAGCTGTTCCCAGCTGAATAGTTCGGCGCAAAAATTTAAACATTTCTTCTTCCACCTGGCTCAGGCTTTCCATTTTAGCCATAAAGCGGTAAACCGATTTTGTGAGATATTCCAGCAGTTCAAAATTACCCAGTTCATAATGCGCAATCAGGTGCAGCAGGCGGGCATAACACTGCAGGTCGGTGCGCAAATCCATTTTCCAGTTAATAATCTTATTCAGGTAGTCGATTGCTTTTTCGTTTTTGCCTGCACCGAAATACAGGCAGGCAATTTTATAATAAAACACGAGGACACGATGCCTGTCGAGGAAAAGACCGTATTCTTTTAATTTTTCTTCGATGTGGGGTACAAGGCGAAGACCTTCGGTAAAGGTTCCTTCTATAAAGTGTTTATTGATTTTTGCGGTCATCAGGTATACGAAAGTCAGTATGCGGTTATTTTCATTTTCCTCCACCACTTTCCGGTGAGCGAATTTTTCAAATTGCTGGATGGCTTCTGTGAGCTTGCTGTAATTCTGCAGGTCAAAATGTGCCCCCATCAGGTTGTGCATGGCTTTAATATAGTGAGCCGTCTCTACTTCAATCATTACCGGTTGCTCATCAAATAAATCAACCCATTTTTGGGTATAGCGGTAATACTGCAGAAAGTCCTGCCGGATAAACGCATACCAGCAATAGCACTGGTACAGGTAAAGCCGCTCATAGAAACCGGTTGCTTTCCTGGCTTCGGCGGGTAAATGGTTTTCGAGAAATGCGGACACGGCTTTTTCGTCCCTTGCATTCCTGGCATGGCCATGTTTAATGTACCAGCTGTACATCTGCAGTGAAAGATTGGACAGTTTATTAACCAGGGAAAGCTGTTGATTCACTTCGTCGGCTTCTGCCGATAGTTGATCTGCACGGTCCTGCATGCTGCGGGTAATAAATAAGCCTTCAATCTTTTTTTCAAAAAACAAAACCTGCTGCAGGTAAGTGAGTTGGTTATAAGTAATTGCTGTTTCTTTCATTTTTTCCAGCATCCGCAGGCTTTGCAAATAAAGCCCGCGGTTGAAGAGAATACGGGCATAGTCCATCTGCTCATGAAGCTGTATGTCGATATTGGATTCGTCTTTTATCTGCCGTAGGCTGGAAAGAATCTGTTTATAAAGGTGGGCTTTCATGTTGGAGAGTTGCTGCTTGCGAATTGATTTATTCTTCAGCAATTGCACCTCGTCGTAGTCCGGCATTTTATCCAGGGCGTCAAATAATTGAATGATTTTCAGGTCTTCGCCGGAAGACTTTCGTTTAATAAAAAGCTTGAAATTCCGTTTTTCGGCTTTCCCCAGCGATTTTATCAGTTGAAACAATATGTCGGTTGATCGGTTGGGCATCGTAATTTAAAATAGTTAAAATCCTTGCCAGTCTTGACTTTCATCGGTTTTCCCGCCATTTAAGTAGCGTAAAATCCTGTGAATTTTGGTTTCGTCCGGCCATGCTATAAGGGTAATTTCGAAAAAGCAGGTTGTTTATTATTCTATAGCAAGCAACACAAATGTAAGCAGCCTGCTGTTTTTAATAACTAATTCCTGAATTATGCCGGCCAACAAAATCAATATCTTCGATACAACGCTCCGGGATGGAGAGCAGGTACCGGGTTGTAAATTAAATACAAAAGAAAAAATAGAACTGGCCCTTGCCCTGGAAGAGCTTGGTGTAGATATAATTGAAGCCGGTTTCCCCATTTCGTCTCCTGGCGATTTTGAATCGGTGAAAGAAATAGCCGCTGTAATCAAAAATGCGACCGTTTGTGGACTGAGCCGGGCGGTACTAAAAGATATTGAAACGGCTGCAGCCGCTTTAAAATATGCCCGGCGTCCGAGGATTCATACCGGTATCGGAACCTCCGATTATCATATAAAAGCAAAATTCAATTCTACCCGGGAGGATATTCTACAGCGGGCCGTTCAGTGTGTAACATGGGCAAAAAATTTTACAGATGATGTTGAGTTTTATGCGGAAGATGCCGGCCGAACAGAAAATGAATACCTGGCCAGGGTAGTGGAGGCTGTCATTGCCGCCGGGGCTACCGTGGTAAATATTCCTGACACAACGGGTTATTGCCTGCCGCACCAGTATGGCGAAAAGATTGCCTATCTGGTGAACCATGTGCCTAACATTGATAAAGCAATTCTCTCTTGTCATTGCCACAACGATCTCGGGCTGGCAACCGCCAATTCTATAGCCGGCGTGATCAACGGGGCCCGTCAAATAGAATGTACCATTAACGGGCTGGGTGAAAGAGCGGGGAATACTTCGCTGGAAGAAGTAGTTATGATTATCAAACAGCACCGTGATCTTGGATTTTATACCAATATTAAAACTGAGCAACTTAATCCGCTGAGCCGGCTGGTTTCCGATACAATGCGGATGCCCGTGCAGCCCAATAAGGCCATTGTGGGCAGTAATGCGTTTGCGCATTCATCCGGTATTCACCAGGATGGATTTTTAAAAGACGCTCAAACATATGAAATCATCAGCCCGGACGAAGTGGGTGCGGAAGGCTCAAAAATTGTGCTGACAGCAAGGAGTGGCCGTTCCGCACTTGCTCACCGTTTCCAGAAACTCGGATACCAATACAACCGTAATGATATAGATATTCTGTACAGCGAATTCCTTAAAGTGGCCGACAGCAAGAAAGAGGTTCAGGATGAGGATTTGCATATACTGGCAAAAAGCTATCAACCAGATACGATGGTCGTATAGCAATTTTCTCTTAAGTGGATAGTTTTTGGTTGAGCGTGGCGTTTTCACGCCACGCTTTTTAAAGCAAGAAAATGGGAAAGACTTTATTTGATAAAATTTGGGAGAAGCACATTGTCCGCCAGATCGACGGAGGCCCCTCGGTTTTTTACATCGACAAGCATTTCATTCACGAAGTCACCAGCCCACAGGCCTTCACTGGTCTTAACAAGCGCGGCATTAAAGTATTTCGTCCCCGTCAGGTGGTGGCAACGGCCGATCACAATGTACCAACGTTAAACCAGCACCTCCCGATCAGGGAAGAGCTGAGCCGCCTGCAGGTGGAAACGCTGAAAAAGAATTGTGCAGAACACGGTATAGAGTTGTACGGACTTGGCCATCCTTTTCAGGGTATTGTGCATGTGATTGGTCCCGAACTGGGCATTACACAGCCGGGAATGACGATTGTTTGCGGTGACAGCCACACTTCCACCCACGGGGCATTTGGCGCAATCGCATTTGGAATCGGTACCAGCGAAGTGGAAATGGTGCTGGCTACACAATGCCTGCTGCAAAGCAAGCCCAAACTGATGCGTATAAATGTAGAGGGGCCATTGAATAAAGGAGTACTGTCAAAAGATATTGTGCTGTACATCCTGGCAAAAATTTCTGCCAGTGGCGCCACAGGGTACGCAGTGGAATTTGCTGGTTCAGCTATCCGCGGCTTATCCATGGAAGCGAGGATGACGATATGTAATATGAGTATAGAAATGGGCGCCCGTTGCGGGATGATTGCGCCGGACGACACCACTTTTAACTATATAAAGGGGAGATTATTTGCACCGAAAGGTGAAGACTGGGATAAAAAACTGGCAGCATGGCGGCAGTTAACGTCCGATCCTGATGCTGTTTTTGACAAGGAAATTCATATCAACGCGGCAGACATAGAGCCCATGATCACCTACGGCACCAATCCTGGTATGGGCATGGGTATTACCGCCCGCATCCCTTCGCTGGATGAAGTAGCCGACCAAGAAAAAATGTCGTTTGAAAAATCACTTGGCTATATGGGGTTGCAACCGGGCTCTGCACTCAAAGGACAAAAAGTGGATTATGTTTTCATTGGCAGCTGTACCAATTCGCGGATCGAAGATTTGAGAATGGTTGCTTCATTTATCAAAGGAAAACAAAAAGCCAAAGATGTTGAAGTGTGGATTGTGCCGGGTAGCAAGCAAGTGGAAAAACAGGCCAGGGAGGAAGGCATAGATAAAATTTTTGAAGAAGCCGGTTTCATGCTTCGGCAGCCAGGCTGTTCAGCTTGCCTCGGCATGAACGAGGATAAGATACCAGCCGGTAAATATTGTATCTCTACTTCTAACCGGAATTTTGAAGGCAGGCAGGGCCCCAATGCCAGGACGTTCCTCGCCAGCCCGCTGACGGCTGCCGTGGCAGCCATCACCGGCAAAGTAACGGATATAAGAGAATGGCTATAATACTAACAGGCATGCACAAACAATTAAATTAACGTCGTGAGCAAAGCAATAAATATCGTAACGAGTACAGTGGTATCGCTAAACAGTGAAAATGTAGATACGGATCAGATCATTCCGGCTCGTTTTCTTAAAGCTACCAGCCGTGATGGATTTGGTAAAAACCTTTTTCGCGACTGGCGTTATGAAAATGATAATGAGCAGCAGCCCAAGAAAGACTTTATTCTCAATAATCCGGCATACAAAGGCCGCATACTGGTAGCTGGAAAAAATTTCGGTTGTGGATCATCGCGGGAACATGCGGCCTGGGCTATCAAAGATTATGGTTTTGATGTAGTTGTCAGCAGTTTCTTTGCTGACATTTTTAAAAATAATTCACTGAATAACTTCCTGCTGCCGGTTGTTGTGAGTGATGCGTTTCTGAAGCGGATTTTTGATGTGGTCAATACCGATCCTTCCGCCACGCTGACGGTTAATCTGGAAGCCCAAACCATTACCATTGACAGTACCCGTGAACAGGAAAATTTCGACATCAATCACTACAAAAAAACATGCCTGCTCAATGGCTATGACGATATTGATTACCTGCTGAATATGAAAAGCGAAATTGAAGCATTTGAAAATAACAGACTTTAAAACTACCCGCAGAAAACAAAATATTGCTTGTATGATCAAAAATATTGCAGTAATAGAAGGTGATGGAATAGGCCCCGAAGTAACACGCCAGTCTGTTCGCATACTGAATGCCGTGGCAGAATCTTTCGGGTATGAATTTAATTATACTTATTGTTTGATGGGGGCAGATGCCATCGACAAAACCGGTAACCCGCTCCCGGATGAAACCATTGGGATATGCCAGATCAGCGATGCGATTTTATTTGGCGCCATCGGCCACCCCAAATATGATAATGATCCCACTGCCAAAGTAAGACCAGAACAGGGCTTATTAAAATTACGAAAATCACTCCGGCTCTATGCCAATATCCGCCCGGTGAATACTTACAGCTCACTGCAGCATTTGTCTCCCCTGAAAAGTAAAAATATAGAAGGTGTCGATTTTGTCATATTCCGTGAACTGACCGGGGGCATTTATTTTGGAAAAAAAGAGCTGAGCGAAGACGGGAACTATGCCTCTGACGATTGTGTGTACAGCCGGGAGGAAATAGAACGCATTGCACGGCTGGCCTTCCAGTATGCAATGAAGCGCAAAAGAAAATTAACGCTCGTGGATAAGGCTAATGTACTGGAAACATCCAGGCTCTGGAGAAAAGTGGTGCAGGAACTGGCGGGCCAATATAAAGAAGTAACCGTTGATTACATGTTTGTTGACAATGCCTCCATGCAAATCATCCTCAACCCAAAGCAGTTTGATGTGATTCTCACCGAAAATATGTTTGGAGACATTATTAGCGATGAGGCAAGTGTGATCAGTGGTTCAATCGGCCTCTTGCCTTCAGCCTCGGTTGGCGAAAGCGCAGCTTTGTTCGAACCCATTCACGGTTCCTATCCGCAGGCAGCGGGCAAAGACATCGCTAACCCCCTGGGCTCTGTGTTGTCTGCCGCCATGTTGCTTGATCATTTTGGTTTGTCCGATGAAGCAAATCTTGTTCGTGAGGCGGTGAACTGGACTCTGCAAAACGGGTTTGTAACAAAAGATATTGATCCGGTTAATTTTTATTTCACCTCCACTATCGGGGAATTAATTTGTGATTATGTATCCGGTAAAGTGCCGGGATCGGTGAAAAAAGAAAATATTGAAATAAGAAAGTCGACGATCATATAAGAATCGTTTTAGTTCTTTGTTTTATCTGGCAGGCGGTCGTATATTCGCAGTATAACAAACATCTCATGTTAAAAGCTGTTAATAATATTCTTCCCTTAACTGCAATGATTATTGTGGTGGTGGTGATTATTATTCCTGCTTTAAACGGAGGTGGATTTTTTATATAAATAATCAATATAAAATATAAACGCAACCCGCCTCCTCAAAAAGGCGGTTTTTTTTGTACATGAAATTTTAAATCCACGGCATTGAAAAATGCAAACAACAATCACCTGCCACATAAAAGCAAGCAATGATGAGCTCGTATTATAACCAACATACTGTCCTCTATCACAACGGGGAATTTGTAAAAGCCGCTGAGGCAAAGATGGATTTGTTCAGCCAGTCTTTGCATTATGGATATGCTGTTTTTGAAGGAATACGTTCTTATGAAACAAATGCCGGTGAGACTAAAATTTTCAAGGCTGACGAGCATTTTAACCGGCTAAAAAATTCAGCGGCATTCATGAATATGCCTTATCCGTATGATACACAGGAACTGATTACAGCAACCTATGAAGTGCTGGAACGCAACAACCTGAAAAACGCCTATATCCGCCCGTTGGTTTATGCGCCGGCAAATATGAGTTTTTCGAGAAATGACCAATCTTTTATTGTGATAGAAGCCTGGGAAATGGCGCCTTTTCTGGGAAATAAGCTGCTGCGGGTTATGACGTCATCTTATCAGCGACCTAACCCAAAAGCTTTTAATATGCTTGCGAAAGCGTCTGGTCATTATGTGAATTCGATCCTTGCCAGCCAGGAAGCGAAAGCGAAGGGTTTTGACGAGGCTTTACTGACAGATATAAATGGTTTGGTAGCTGAAGGGCCGGGGGCCAATATTTTTTATGAAAAGGACGGAAAACTTTTTACGCCAGCTACAGGGAGCATTCTACCGGGCATCACAAGAGCCACAGTGATTGAATTATGTTACGAACTCGCCATCCCGGTGGAAGAAAAACCAGTGACACTTGCGGAATTGAAATGCGCTGATGCTGCTTTTTTCTGTGGCACAGCCGCAGAAGTGATAGGTTGGTCAGCAATAGATGATTACAAATTAACCCTGCCATGGGAGCAGTCTGCTAGTAAAATATTGCAGGAAGCCTATCAGCACAGGGTAAAAGAAATGGAGTATAAAACTATAGCAGAAATTATATGAGTGAACTGAACAAATATTCAAAGACGCTTACGCAGGATCCTACGCAACCTGCGGCGCAGGCGATGTATTACGCCATTGGATTTAGCGAAGAAGATTTTAAAAAAGCACAAGTAGGCATTGTAAGCATGGGTTGGGATGGTAATCCCTGCAATATGCACCTGAATGACCTGGCAACCAGTATTAAAAAATCTGTGGATGAAACGGAAGGCCTGTTAGGTTTGCGGTTTTATACGATCGGCGTTAGTGATGGTATCAGCATGGGAACCGATGGTATGCGCTACAGCCTTGTCAGTCGCGATGTAATTGCGGACAGCATTGAAACCAATGCCGGGGCACAATATTATGATGCTATTATTGCTGTGCCGGGATGTGATAAAAATATGCCAGGTTCTGTAATGGCAATGGGCCGCTTAAACCGTCCCGCGATAATGCTGTATGGTGGCACTATTGCTCCCGGGCATTATAAAGGTGAAGACCTGAATATCGTAAGTGCCTTTGAGGCATTGGGACAAAAAATAGCAGGCAATCTGAATGAGGCCGATTTTGCAGAAATTATACAACACGCCTGTCCAGGCGCCGGCGCCTGTGGGGGTATGTACACGGCCAATACGATGGCCAGTGCTATTGAAGCTATGGGTATGAGTTTGCCGAATTCTTCGTCTAACCCGGCATTAAGTAAGGAAAAACAGGAGGAATGCAAAGCAGTAGGGGCGGCGATTAAATTATTGCTTGAAAAGGATATAAAACCCCGTGACATCATGACACGCAAAGCATTTGAAAATGCCATAACCGTGATCATGGCATTAGGAGGCAGCACCAACGCAGTTTTACACATGATAGCAATAGCCCGCAGTGTGGATGTGCCTTTGACACAGGACGATTTTCAACAAATCAGCGACCGTGTTCCGGTACTGGCCGATTTTAAGCCCAGTGGTAAATACCTCATGAAAGATCTGCATCAATACGGGGGCGTTCCTGCTGTGATGAAATATTTATGGAAAAAAGGGTTGTTGCACGGCGATTGCCTGACGGTAACGGGGAAAACAGTGGCCGAGAACCTGGCGCAGGCTCCAGATCTTGATTTTAACGACCAGAAAATTGTGCAGCCGCTGGAAACTCCAGTCAAAAAAACGGGGCATTTGCAAATACTTTACGGCAATATAGCCGAAGGAGGAAGCGTAGCAAAAATCAGTGGAAAGGAAGGCGAACGGTTTGAAGGTCCTGCAAGAGTATTCGAAGGTGAGCATGCACTCATTGAAGGCATCAATTCCGGAAAAATCAAGCAAGGCGATGTTGTTGTCATCCGTTATGTAGGGCCCAAAGGAGCTCCGGGTATGCCCGAAATGCTGAAGCCAACATCTGCCATCATTGGTGCAGGGTTGGGCAAATCAGTCGCTTTAATTACCGATGGCAGGTTCAGCGGCGGTACCCACGGTTTTGTTGTGGGACATATCACTCCGGAAGCATTTGACGGGGGTACCATTGCAATCATCAACGATGATGACCCGATTGAAATTGATGCTACCAAAAATACCATCACACTGAAAATTAGTGAGGCAGAAATTGGAAAACGAAAAGCGGCCTGGAAGCAGCCTCCTTTAAAAGCAAAAAAAGGTATTTTATATAAATATGCCCGGCAGGTTAAATCGGCAGCCGACGGCTGTGTGACTGACGAGTTATGATAATTTTTAAAAAGAGTTTATGGAAACACTTGAACTGAAACAAAAGGAAGCAGGAGGAACAGCAAACCCAGCAATCTCATTGTCTGGTTCCCAGGCGGTGCTGGAGGCATTGATTGCAGAGAAAGTGGATACAATATTTGGTTATCCCGGTGGTGCCATTATGCCGATCTATGATGCTTTATATGATTATCATGATAAACTGAGTCATATCCTGGTGCGCCACGAGCAGGGAGCGATTCATGCTGCACAGGGCTTTGCGCGGGCCTCAGGCCGCGTGGGGGTGGTTTTTGCTACGAGCGGGCCCGGGGCAACCAACCTGGTTACCGGCCTGGCCGATGCAATGATTGACAGTACACCGGTGGTTTGTATTACCGGGCAGGTATTTGCGCACCTGCTGGGAACCGATGCCTTCCAGGAAACAGATGTGATTAATATCACAGCACCTGTCACAAAATGGAATTACCAGGTGACTGATGCAACAGAGATCCCCCATGTGCTTGCCAAAGCTTTTTACATAGCCAAAAGCGGCCGCCCCGGCCCGGTGGTCGTGGATATTACAAAGAACGCACAGTTGCAAAAGTTTGACTATGACGGGTACGAAAAATGTGATCATGTTCGGAGTTACCGTCCTAAACCAATAGTACGGAAAGAATATATCCAGGAAGCAGCCAAACTAATTAACCAGGCTGAGCGACCTTTTGTCATTTTTGGTCAGGGTGTTATACTTGGTAAAGCAGAAACTGAATTTAAAATATTTATTGAAAAAGCCGGCATACCTGCTGCCTGGACAATCATGGGAATGAGTGCTATTCCTACCGATCATCCCCTTGCTGTGGGTATGCTGGGTATGCATGGTAATTATGGCCCCAACGTATTAACAAATGAATGCGATGTATTGATTGCTGTGGGTATGCGCTTTGATGACCGTGTTACCGGCCGCTTAGATAAATATGCACGCCAGGCAAAAGTCATTCACCTCGATATTGACCCGGCTGAAATTGATAAAAACGTGAAGACAACCGTTCCGGTGTGGGGGGATTGTAAAGAAACCCTGCCGCTGTTAACAGAAATGTTGGAACAAAAAGTATATCCCGCCTGGTTACAGCGATTCAGGGATTTTCAAAAACAAGAAGAGGATGCCTGCATTATCCCTGAATTGAATCCCACCAGTGAGGTGATGACAATGGGAGAAGTTATCAAACTGTTGAATGAATTGACTAATGGTGACGCCATTATTGTGAGTGATGTGGGACAGCACCAAATGGTGGCCTGCCGTTATGCAAAATACACAAAGTCAAAAAGCAATATTACATCCGGTGGTCTGGGTACCATGGGATTTGCCTTGCCGGCAGCCATTGGCGCCAGGTTTGGCGCACCGGCACGGCCTGTCATTGCTGTTGCCGGGGACGGCGGTTTTCAGATGACCATCCAGGAACTCGGAACCATAATGCAAACCGGTATCGATGTCAAGCTGCTAATTCTTAATAATCATTTTCTCGGTATGGTACGGCAGTGGCAACAATTATTCCACGATAAGCGCTACTCGTTTGTGGACATTGACAGTCCCGATTTTGTTATGGTGGCAAAAGGTTATGGAATCGATGGACAGCGAATTACGCATCGCGATCAACTGAAAGATGCTCTGAAAACAATGCTGGATCATAAAGGTTCTTACCTGCTGGAGGTGATGGTTGGAAAAGAAAATAACGTTTTCCCGATGGTGCCGCAGGGGTGCAGTGTGGCAGAAATCAGGCTGAAATAAAATATAACGTATGAACAAACAAGAATATACAATCACGGTGTATACAGAAAACCAGATTGGTTTACTGAACAGAATTGCGATTATTTTCTCGCGTCGCAAGATCAATATCGAAAGCTTAAATACATCCCCTTCCGAGATAGAGGGTATTCACCGCTTTACTATTGTCATCGAGGAAACAGAAGAAGTTGTCAGCAAACTTGTACGCCAGATCGAAAAACAGGTGGAGGTGCTGAAAGCTTATTACAGTACCAGCGATGAAATCGTGTGGCAGGAGCTGGCCTTGTACAAAGTGCCAACCGATGCTATTGCGGAAAAAGTAAAGGTGGAAAGATTGCTGCGCCAATACGGTGCCCGAGCGGTAGTGATACGCAAAGATTATACAGTGTTTGAAACTACCGGTCACCGCGAAGAAACAGACAAACTGGTAGAAGTGCTGGAGCCGTATGGGTTGATTGAATTTGTTCGCAGTGCCAGGGTGGCAATCATTAAAGATAGTAATGGCTTTCATGAAAAGCTTAAGGAATTTGAACAAAAGCAACCGAGTGAAGAAGTAATTGAAAATGAATACCTGGATAAAAAAGAAGAGGTGTTTACCATGTAATGGTCAACAATAAATAATTGTCAAGTCAATTTTAAAACAAAAACCCAAAAACAAACAATTTAAAACTTAGAATATGGCAAAATTAAATTTTGGAGGTGTGGAAGAAAATGTGGTAACCAGAGAAGAATTCCCGCTTAGCAAAGCACAGGAAGTATTGAAAAACGAAACCATCGCCGTAATAGGTTATGGCGTCCAGGGGCCCGGGCAAGCCCTGAATCAGCGCGACAATGGCATTAACGTAATTGTCGGTCAGCGAAAAAATTCTAAAACCTGGGATAAAGCCGTCCGAGATGGTTTTGTTCCCGGCGAAACATTGTTTGAAATTGAGGAAGCCTTGCAAAAGGGCACCATCATATGTTATTTATTGAGTGATGCAGCACAGATTCAACTGTGGCCTACTGTGAAAAAACATCTCACAGCAGGCAAAGCGCTGTATTTTTCTCATGGCTTTGGTATCACATTTAATGAGCAAACCGGCATCATTCCTCCAAAAGATGTGGATGTATTTCTTGTAGCGCCAAAAGGATCCGGAACCTCCCTGCGCAGAATGTTTTTACAGGGGCGTGGTTTAAACAGCAGTTATGCAATATACCAGGATGCTACCGGTAAAGCCAAGGAACGCGTCATTGCGCTTGGCATAGCGGTAGGAAGCGGCTATTTGTTCGAGACAGATTTTAAAAAAGAAGTGTATTCAGATCTTACGGGTGAACGTGGTACCCTTATGGGAGCTATCCAGGGAATTTTTGCTGCACAATACCAGGTGCTGAGAGATCGTGGTCATTCTCCTTCAGAGGCCTTTAACGAAACGGTGGAAGAACTGACACAATCCCTTATGCCGTTGGTTGCTGAGAATGGGATGGACTGGATGTATGCGAATTGTTCCACCACAGCCCAGCGCGGTGCACTTGACTGGTGGAAAAAATTCCGGGATGCCACGCTGCCGGTATTCAATGATCTGTATGATAGCGTGGCAGCGGGTAAAGAAAGTCAACGTTCTATAGATAGCAACAGCCAGCCTGATTACCGGGAAAAACTGGAGGCAGAATTGAAAGAACTGCGGGAAAGTGAGATGTGGCAGGCAGGAAAAACAGTGCGTAGCCTGCGCCCCGAAAATCAAAAACCGGTAGAAGCGTCATCATCTAAAGAAACGGTAGCCGGGTAAAATAGTATTCAAAATGAATGTGCTGACACATACAGGACCGGTATTACATTTTCACGAAGCAGCTCTTCGGTTGAAAAAGGTAATCAGTCACACTCCATTGCAACTGAACCTGAATCTTTCGCGCAAATACCAGTGCAATGTTTACCTGAAAAGGGAAGATTTACAGGTAGTTCGATCCTATAAAATCAGAGGGGCTTACAATATGATGAGCACCCTGTCGGAGGAGCAATTGCAAAGAGGGTTGGTATGTGCCAGTGCCGGTAACCATGCACAGGGTTTTGCTTATAGCTGCAAAAAGCTGAATGTGCACGGTGTTGTATTTATGCCAATCATCACACCCCGCCAGAAAGTCAACCAGACGGAAATGTTTGGAGATGGTCATGTGGAGATCAGGTTGGTTGGCGATACATTCGATGACTGTGCAGTGGCAGCCAAAGCATTCACAGAAAAGCACAATATGACATTTGTGCCACCATTTGATGATTTGAAAATAATTGAAGGACAGGCTACAGTAGCACTTGAAATTTTAGAGGAACTGCCTTCTGTTGATTATGTATTTGTGCCAGTTGGCGGTGGCGGTCTCAGTGCCGGTGTGGGAAGGTATTTCAAAACATATTCCCCGAAAACAAAAATTGTCGGACTGGAACCCGAGGGGGCGCCTTCGATGTTAGCTGCATTGAAGGCCGGTCGTCCTGTTACGCTGGAGCATATCGACCGCTTTGTGGACGGCGCTGCTGTAAAACGCGTTGGGGAAATCACGTTTCCCATTTGCCGGGAAGTGTTGGATGATCTGCACTTGGTATCGGAAGGAAAAGTGTGTACCACAATTTTGAAACTTTATAACGAAGATGCCATTGTTGTGGAACCTGCCGGCGCATTATCCATTGCCGCGCTGGATGACTACGCTGCCCAAATCAAAGGAAAAAACATTGTGTGTGTAGTGAGCGGCAGTAATAATGATATAGACAGAACCGCGGAAATAAAAGAAAGGTCTTTACAATATGAAGGGCTAAAGCATTATTTCCTGGTCAGCTTTGCGCAGCGCCCCGGGGCGCTCAAAGAGTTTGTGAATAATGTACTCGGCCCAGGCGATGATATTACACGGTTTGAATATATGCATAAAAACAACAAGGAATCGGGGCCGGCGCTGGTGGGTATTGAATTGCAAAGCCGTGATGATTATGACCGGCTGATAGCAAAAATGAAAGAATATAAAATCGACTATACAGAAATTAATAAGAATGATAAGCTTTTTGGCTACCTGGTTTGATCCGGGTATATGGTAGGGAATTTGGCAGGTAACCTAACAAGGATCAATAGCCGGTTTTGTATTTTCAACACGAATGCTTGCCAGAGACGGATGAAAGATTGTTGATGTAAAATTTATTAATTCAATTATTGATATGGCTAATAACGGTCTGTACAATTCTTCGTTTGAACATGATGCCTGCGGCATTGGGTTTGTTGCCAATATTAAGGGTAACAAATCACACCAGGTAATTTCAGATGCCTTGACGGTGCTGGAAAATATGGAACACCGCGGAGCCTGCGGTTGTGAGAATAATACAGGTGATGGCGCCGGGATTATGTTTCAAACGCCCCATGAATTCTTCTTTGATGAATGCATAAAACTGGGTGTACATCTTCCTTCGTTTGGCAAATATGGTGTTGGCGTAATTTTCTTTCCCAAAGAAATACGCCTGCGCGAAGAGTGCCGTGATATTTTTAACCGGGCGGCGGAAAAACTGGGCCTCGAAATTCTGGCTTATCGTAAAGTACCGGTGAACCCGGATGGGATTGGACCTACAGCGCTCAGTGTAGAGCCTGAAATGGAACAGGTGTTCATCGCATGTCCTGATCACATCACAGAACCGGATGTGTTTGAACGGAAACTTTTCGTGTTACGCAACTATGCCAGCCATACCATCAATAATACGGTAAAGAAAGACGCCATCGGCTTTTATATCGCCTCTTTGTCCTATAAAACTGTTGTATATAAAGGGCAGCTCACCAGCATGCAGGTGCGTTCTTATTTTCCCGATCTGAATAATAAAAGGGTCGTAAGTGCATTTGGCCTTGTGCATTCAAGGTTTGCCACAAATACCTTCCCGTCATGGAAACTGGCTCAACCGTTTCGCTTTATTGCCCATAACGGAGAAATCAATACGCTCCAGGGAAACCTGAACTGGCTTAAAACC
>DASTSN010000032.1:0-52123 GCA_035760665.1 Chitinophagaceae bacterium
AGCTTTTGCAGATATTAAACCGGGGGAAGCCTTTGAGTTCATCAACGATCATGACCCCAAGCCCTTGTATTACCAGTTGCTGGGTGAGCGGGGTAATGTTTTTCAATGGGAATACATAGAAAAGGGGCCAGACTGGTGGCGTGTCAAGATTACAAAAAATAAGGCTGAAACAGAGCAGCCCACAGTGGGGCAACTGGCAGCCTCTGATTATCGCAAAGCGCAGGTATTTAAAAAGTACGGACTGGATTTTTGCTGTGGCGGAAAAAAAACAGTGGAACAGGCTTGTGCTGAAAAAAACATCCTGGCAGAAACTGTTTTGACGGAGTTAAAAGCTGCAGAACAGCAACCGGGCAGTCAGCAATTGAACTTCAACGATTGGGATCCTGGCTTCCTGGCCGATTTTATTGTGAATAACCATCATGCCTATGTGAAAAAATCATTGCAGCCCCTGCAGGAGCTTGCCACCAAAGTAGCAAAGGTCCATGGGGAAAACCATCCTGAAACAAAGGCCATTGCAACTATTTTCAACCAGGTGGCGCAGGAATTATCTTCACACCTGGGAAAAGAAGAGCAGGTACTCTTTCCCTATATCAAGAGTCTTGTCCAGCAAAAGAGTGCAGCCCGGCAAGCTGCCTTTTCTGCTCCCTTTGGTACCGTTCAGCAACCGGTTTCCATGATGGAGCACGAGCATGAACAGGTAGGAAAAAATATGGCCTACATTAACCAGCTGACCAACGGGTACAGCCTTCCGGCCGGTGCCTGTTCATCCTACACCTTATTGTATAAATGGCTGCATGAATTTGAAGATGATTTACTGCAGCACGTACATCTTGAAAACAATATTTTATTTCCCAAAGCTATTGAACTGGAAAAACAAATAGCATGACAACCGAAAAAAAACCAATAAAACGATCTCCTTACATCGTTGCCTTGTCGAGAGACCACCATCATACACTTTTACTTTGCTGGAAAATACGCCAGGGAATTGCCAAAAATATTGCTGCGGCCCGTATAGCAGCATATGCATTACATTTCGACAAACTTTTTTTAAAAACACATTTCCGGCAGGAAGAGGAATTATTATTTACCAAGTTACCGCCTGTTGATGAACTGGGCCGGCAAGGCATCGGTGAGCATGCATCTATACGGGCTTTATTAGAGAAAATTAGTTTGCAACCTTCCTATGCGGCATTAAATGAATTTGCATTTGAACTGGATAATCATATCAGGTTTGAAGAGCGTACTCTATTTCCGCATATTGAGAAAAAATTGTCAGAGCAGCAACTGCAATACGCAGCTGAAGTGCTGGATAAAGAACATCAGTCGCCGGACGATAACTGGGAGGATATTTTCTGGGAAAAACAATAAATGTATACCTGAAGAGGATGAAAATTACGGCCAATACAAAAATTGCTGCCTTACTCAGACAAAACCCGGATTCACTGGATGCAATCATTTCGATTAATCAGAAATTTGAAAAACTGAGAAACCCGTTGCTGCGCAAGTTAATGGCAGGGAGAACATCGCTGGCGCAAGCAGCCAAAATTGGCCAGGTACCCATTGATCGTTTTTTTGAAGTATTGGCGCCCCTGGGTTTTGAGGTAGATATTTCTGTGCTGGCTGACGACAACGGCCCGGGGGATGTGCAGAGGCCCGATTGGCTTATGCATGCAAATCCCGATCGAATTCGGCCATTGGATGTGCGTCCGATGCTGGCGCATAATAAAGATCCGCTGCAGTTGATTATACAGGAACTTCAGCATCTACCGCCAGGGTATATTTTGCAATTGATCAACAGTTTCGAACCTACGCCACTGATATCCTTGCTCGAAAAAAAGGGATATAACAGTTTTGTCGAATGGCCAGATAACAATGTCGTGCATACATTTTTATATTTGCCTACTCTTCAAAAGAAATCACAACCGTCGGCCCCGTTGCTGCAGAATGATTTTGAAACCTGCCCCGATAATTTTAAAAATAACCTGGTGGAGCTTGATGTAAGGGCACTTGAAATGCCTTTACCGATGCTGACGATCCTGGAGGAGTTAGAGCAGCTTCCCAAAGAAAAGGCGTTGTACGTTTTTCATAAAAGGGTGCCGGTGTACCTCCTCGATGAATTAAAGACAAAACAATTTGAATACCGTTTAAAAGAAATCCAGCCGGGGGAGGTACATCTCCTGATTTGGAAAACTGAATAATACATGTTTACCACAAGCCCAGCAAACAGTACTCAAAAAACGACTTCCTGGAAAATCGTCGTGCCGTTTTACAGCTATGCGGCACTGTCATTTCTGGGTTTGACGATTTTATTGTTGTTTGCTGGCGATTCGTTTAGCGGGCATTATTTTCAGCCCCGGTTACTGGCAATCACACACATGGCAACACTGGGCTGGGGCACGATGATAATACTCGGTGCCAGTCACCAGTTGTTACCGGTATTAGTTGATGGTAAACTTTACAGCGAGAAACTGGCTAAGGCCACTTTTATCACTTGCGCAATTGGCATACCGTTGCTGGTATACAATTTTTGGTATTTTCAAACAGTCTGGCTGATGCAGGCCGGAGCAGTATTGGTTTTGTCGGGTTTCCTGTTGTTTGCACTGAATGTTTTTCGCAGTATCTGGAACAGTAATGCATTGCAGGTACAGGTATATTTTTTATTTACAGCGACGCTTTGGTTGTGCCTGACGGCCCTGCTGGGTACGTTGCTGGTATTTAATTTTACTTATAACCTTTTTAGTGTATCACACTTGGAGTATTTGCGTTTGCATGCACACATGGGATTGGTTGGCTGGTTTTTGATGCTGGTCGCCGGCGTAGCTTCCCGCCTGCTGCCGATGTTTATGATTTCAAAATACAGCAATGATAAACTTCTCTGGAGAATATTCTGGCTCATCAATGGCGGATTGGTTCTCTTTTTGGTTGATGTGATGTTTGCCGGGATCACGTACCGGGTATACTTGTACCTCTGTATGCTACTGGCAGGTATTTTACTATTTGTTGTGTACTGCCGCCAAGCCTGGAAGCAGCGAATCCGGAAAAAAGTTGAAGCGCCAGTCAAATTATCATTAGCTGCAGTGGCCCTGCTGATGCTACCCCTGATTACAGCCGCTTTCCTGATCATCCAGATTATAACGGGCAGCCACATGGCTTTAAGGTTAAGTGTCGTATACGGAAGCCTGTTTCTACTGGGATGGTTAACCGCCATTATTCTTGGAATGACGTTTAAAACTTTGCCGTTCATTATCTGGAATAAAGTATATCAGCGGTTGTCAGGTAAGCAGGCTACACCATCACCGAAAGATTTATTCAGTAACCGGCTGATTACATGGCAAATCATTTTCTACGTACCTGGCTTTATCTTGGTAGAAATGGGTATTCTTTTGCAAAATTCGGTATTGTTAAAAACTGGTTCTGTATTGCTGCTGGCAACAGCTATTGTATATAATGTAAATGTGGGAAAACTGGTCTTTCACAGACTGAAACGCCGGATTGCTCTATGAGGACGATCACTAACGATATAATCCTTGCCGGCAAAGCGCTGGAGCAACTTAAAACCGTATATGATCCTGAGCTGGGGTTGAATGTAGTTGATCTGGGTTTGATTTACCAACTGGATTTTGATCGTTTGAGCAGAACCATATTTGTGGAAATGACCCTCACGACCCGGTTTTGCCCAATGGGGGAGTCCATTACAGCAGGAGTACAGCAATGCCTCGGAAATGTATTTGAAGCTTATACGATAGATTTGCATTTGACCTTCGATCCACCGTGGAATGCCGGTCTGATTTCTGAGGAAGGAAAAAAACAACTGGAACAATAAATATTATGTTGTCTTATACCTGTAAAGCCGCTGTGAAAGCTGTATTGTTTCTTGCCACCAAAAATGGAGAGATAAAATGCAGTATCAAGGAAATTGCCGAAGCCATCCAGGCTTCTGAGCACACTGCTGCTAAAATGCTGCAGCAGTTGGCGAAGCAGGGAATTATCAGCTCCACCAAGGGGCCTTCAGGAGGTTTTTTTGTCACAGAAATACAGTTGCAGGCGCCGGTTATAGAAATTGTTTCTGCGATCGATGGAAAAAATATTTTTACTGAATGCGGGTTAGGCTTAAGCAAATGTTCCGCCACACATCCTTGTCCCATACATTACCAATACAAAGAAGCAAGAGAAAAAATCAAATTGCTTTTTGAGAAAACGACCATCCAGGACTTGTCATTGAAATTAAAAAAAGGCCAGGCCTTTATTGCGGATGATATCTTTTAATCGTCCCTTGCAACCAGCCGTGAATGAGAATTTCGGTAACGAATATGATGGCGCTATCTAAGTTTGCGCAATTTTTTTGCAACAGCTATTAAATTGTTTTATAAATTTAATAACTGAAAGCACTCTCACTGAAAACGCGATTACAGATTATTTTCTATCTGGCGGCTGATTAGCAATAGCATCCAAGGCCTTCGAACGGATTTTTTTACGTTAACTACAAAATGAAATACGATGAAAAAGAAACTTCTTCTTCCGGCATCTTTAGCCATCTTATTAATAGCCTGCAACCAGCAAAATGCAGGTAACGAAAATAAGCAAATGGTTTTGGGCAGCCCGGAAGCAACTGTCAGCACCACAGCAGATACAAGCAGAACGCCCTATGGCCCGATTGCCTATGCGCCTGCAGTGCCGGCAGCATCTCCCGCAGATACCGTAGATGTAAAGATTGACGTAGTGCACAATTTATTTCATGTCAATAAAGATGTGGCTTTCACTGCATGGATGTTTGGTGACTCCATACCAGGTCCGGTCCTGAAAGTTAGGGTAGGACAAACGATCCGTTTTTCCATGACCGACCGCTCAAATGATACCATGCAGAATATGGCAATGCATATCAATATGATGCCTATGCCGCATTCGATCGATTTTCATGCAGCTATGGTCAATCCGGCAGATAAATACAGGAGCATTTCGCCTGGTGAAACAATCCATTTTACCTGGACAGCCAATTACCCTGGCGTATTTATGTATCACTGCGGTACGCCGATGGTTTTAATGCACATGATCTACGGCATGGTGGGTATGGTGATCGTAGAGCCGAAAGAGGGATTTCCCGGTAAAGCGGACAAAGAATTTGCCTTTCTTCAAAACGAATATTATTTAAAAAAGAGCGGTGCGAATTTTACACCTGATACAGCGCTTGCACGCCTGAAGCAGCCCAGTTTTGTGGCGTTTAATGGGAAAGCTGCGCAATATGTAACCAGGCCTATTCATGTAAAAGCCGGCGAGAGGGTAAGGGTGTATATTTTAAATGCCGGTCCGAATAATGCTACGAGCTTTCACGTAATCGGAACTATTTTCGATAAAGTTTGGCTGGACGGAAACCCGGTAAACGAACTGCATGGCATGCAGGCAATTTATCTCGGTCCTGCTACTGGTGCTATTGCCGAATTTGTGCTGCCGGAAAAGGGACGTTATACCTTTGTAGATCATTCGTTTGCTGATGCTGAAATGGGAGCGATTGGTGTTTTTGTAGCAGATTAATGAATGGATACCAACAAAAACTACCATAAGCACATTGCAGGATAAAGATGGTTCCTGTTTCCTGCAATGTGCTTACCTTTTGTTTTGAACGAGCCTGTATGATTAAAAGACGGAATTTTTGGATTACTGTATCACTGCTGAACCTGTGCATTGTTGCACTCTACGGTTTTTCGCTTCGGACCAAGTTCCTTGTCCCGGTTTCGTTTATTGATTACCGTAATGTACTGAGTGCCCATTCACATTTTGCCTTTGGCGGATGGGTAGCTTTGTCGCTGATGATTTTGTTTGTTTATGTTTTACTGCCGTCAGCGTTTAGCCGGCGGCGGCTCTACCAGTGGATATTTGCTGCTATTGAAATTACAGCGCTGGGTATGGCTTTTACATTTCCTTTCCAGGGATATGCTGGGCCGTCTTTCACGTTTTCTACTTTATTCCTGCTGGCAGCGTTTGTTTTTTGCTGGGTGTTTGTCAATGACATCATGCTGGCAAAACGACACCGCGTGATTACCATCCTGGCGATTGCGGCACTGGCCAGTTTTGTATTATCAACACTTGGTACATTGGGCATTACCTATGTATTATTGTCCAAAGTACCTGATTCATTGCTGTACAGAGATTCACTGTATACATTTTTACATTTCCAGTACAATGGTTTTTTTACATTGTCGGTATTTGCCTTGCTGGCAAATGAGTTGGAAAAAAAACTGACTCCCCAGTTGGAAAAGCAGCTTTACAGGTTTACACTCTTTCTTTGTCTTTCTATCCCGCCTTCGCTTTTTCTTTCGCTGCTCTGGCATCCGCATCAGCCCTTGTTCCAGGTACTGGCCGTTGCCGGTTGCCTGCTGATTGTGGCAACACTTTACTTTTTTTTCAAATTACTACCGGCTGTTAAAGAGTCCGTCCGTACTTTTCATCCCATTGCGAAAACTATGTTTTGGATGGCGATGGTTTCTTTTTTAATAAAAATGTTATTGCAGACCGGTACCCTCATCCCGGATCTTGCCCATGCCATTTATGGCAACCGTCCCGTGATTATCGGCTTTTTACACCTGGTATTTCTTGGTTTGGTTACCTTTTATATATTATCGGTTTATATTCAGCAAAATCTGTTTGCCATGGAAAGGTCTTTTGTGCGGGCAGCTTTTTATGTTTTCGCGGCAGGTATACTTTTAAATGAATTGTTCCTGATGACGCAAGGCCTGGGAATATTATTAAAATCTGCCAGTTTCATTTTTCCCTGGCTGTTATGGGGAGCGGCGGCTGTATTACTGTCCGGCAGTATTTTACTGGCTGCTGCGCGGCTTACCAGTAAACCCGTTAAATAAAAAAGAGCATACCAACGATATGCCCTTTTTATTGTCGAATCAATTTAGTCGGATAGTGTTATTTGTCGCCGTCATTATTCCGCATGAATTCAAGAATCTGGCGTGCTTCATCATCGCTCAGGTGCTGATTCGGCATGCGTACCATACATTCTTCCAGCATGGCCTGGGCATGCGGATCTTTGTCAATCATTTCATCTGTATTGGTAACAAAGTTCATGATCCATTCCGGTTTTCTTCTTTTCGTTACATCTTTCCAGCCGGGACCTACAAGTTTATCAGTCGTTAATTTATGGCAGGACTGGCATTTTAATTCATAAATCGCCTTCCCTTTGGCTACCAGTCCCTGGTCAAGCGGGTGCGTAAGCTCCACACTTGTGAATTTACCAACACCTCTTGTACTGTCCAGTTCTGCAGTAGACATGGTGGTTTTGCTGCTGTCGGCCGCTGTGCTGTTATTAGATGCTGTATTTGTTTCCGTATTGCCTGATCCACAACGGGTAGCTATTATTGCAATAGTAAAAACTGCGGGAATGAGAAGGTTTTTTTTCATGATAGTCTTTTTAAGAGTGGTGAATGAATAGTTACTTAAAGGAGAAAGGCGCTATTAAAGTTAATTTTTATTTTAAAGAAATCATGAATGAAAGGGATTATTATTTGACGAATCTCTTAATAGGTATTTTTCGTTGCTTGCCAGGAACCGGTTTGTAACAGTTGCTGAGGTGGAAAGCTAAATAAGGCGGTGCACGGACAATTAATCTTCAATTACTCTGTTAATAGCAGGAATTTACCTGGTTTTCTCTCATTTAATATAAATATCTGCACATTTTGCTATAATTTCTTATGCGTTGATTTTTATGCAACTATGAGCATGATTTGTAATAAATCTGGGGATAATACGAGGGAAATATATCGGGTAAGAATTTATTTTTGTTTAACGTGGCTAAAAGCTTTGATATTGAGAATTGCTTTAGTAAATTTGCATCCAATTTTTTATTGACCCTTAAACAAACAAACATTATGAAAAAAATTGTATTCGTAGCTGCTGCCTTATTGATGGTAGGCATCTACTCACAGGCACAGGTTAAATTTGGCGTTAAAGCCGGCGCCAACTTTTATAAGTTTTCCGGAAGCGATGCAAAAATTGGATCTGTATCGCCTAAGTTTCAACCGGGCGTTGCCGGCGGTGCATTTGCAAATCTTACCGTTTCTAAACAATTCAGTGTACAACCGGAATTACTTTTTTCAATGGAAGGTTCCAAATATGAAGAAAGTGGAGATAAGCTGATGTATAAAACCAATTACCTGAACATTCCGGTTATGGCACAGTATAATAACCCTTCTGGGTTTTATGCAGAAACCGGTCCGCAAATTGGATTCCTGATGAGCGCAAAAGCTGATGATGGTACCAATACAACGGATATTAAAGACTCCTTTAAAAGCATCAACTTCTCATGGGCCCTGGGTGCAGGCTATAAACTGGCCAACGGCTTTGGTTTTGGTGCACGGTATAATTTCGGACTGGCGAACGTAGCTGATGAATCAGATACGGATGTTAAGTTAGGTGGTTTTCATGTAGGTGTATTCTATACCTTTACTAACGGTAAGTAATTTTAGTGTACAATTAATTATAAAAGGGTGGTTATTAGCCGCCCTTTTTTCATTTATCAACTGCATTCACCCCGCTTTAGTATTTTTACAAAAAAAAGGACTTGAAATCAATCTTAACCGGGCAGCAACTAGCTATTACCATCAAACGACTGGCACAGCAAGTGCTGGAAAATCATATCAACCTTGAAGAAACGGTACTCATAGGTATACAGCCGCGTGGTATCTATGTGTCGGATAAAATTGTAGAGGAAATACGGAAGGAACTACCGGCGGAAAAAATTCAATACGGTAAGCTGGATATAACATTCTACCGCGATGATATCCGTAAAAGCCTGCATGTTGCCAACCAAACTGATATTTTATTTTCTATCGAGGGTAAACAGGTGGTACTGATTGATGATGTGCTGTACACTGGTCGCACCATACGGGCGGCATTAAATGCCCTGCTTGATTTTGGCAGGCCCGCTAAAGTGGAATTATGTGTGCTGATTGACCGCCGGTTTAGCCGGGAAGTACCTATTCAGCCCGATTATGCAGGCCGTTCCATTGATGCCTTCGTGTCGCAGAAGGTCAAAGTTTGCTGGAAGGAAAAAGATGGCAAAGATGAAGTGCTGATCCTGGATTAGCCGCTTTTCAACTTTTTTTTTACATCCAGCGAACGAATTTCGTAAACCATTATCTTCGCACTTTAATGAGCCTTTCTACCAAACACCTTCTCGGTATCAGAGATCTCACTAAAGAAGATATTTCTCTTTTTCTTCAGACGGCTACCCAATTTAAAGAAGTACTGCAGCGTCCTATCAAAAAAGTACCATCGCTGCGGGATGTAACCATTGTCAATCTTTTTTACGAAAATTCTACCCGTACACGGATATCATTCGAACTGGCGGAAAAGCGGCTGAGTGCCGACACCATCAATTTTACCGCCTCCGGTTCCTCCGTCTCAAAAGGGGAAACACTGCTGGACACTGTGAATAATATTCTTTCCATGAAAGTGGATATGGTGGTAATGCGCCACAGCGCCAGTGGCGCCCCGCACTTTTTGGCACAACATATTCCGGCAGTTATTGTAAATGCCGGAGATGGTATCAACGAACATCCCACCCAGGCATTGCTCGATGCTTTTTCTATCCGTGAAAAAACCGGCAGCCTGGAAGGTCGTAAAGTAGCCATCATAGGCGATATTATGCACAGCCGCGTTGCGCAGAGTAATATTTACCTGCTGAAAAAAATGGGTGCGGACATCACGGTCTGCGGGCCTCCCACGCTGATACCGAAATATATCCGCGAAGCGTTTGGGGTTCATGTCAATTACAACCTGAAAGAAACACTGGAGTGGTGCGATGTGGCAAATGTGCTGCGTATACAACTGGAGCGGCAAAACCAGGTGCTGTTTTCTTCCTTGCGGGAATATAACCTGGCTTACGGAATTAACCGGCGCTTGCTTGATAGCCTGCAGAAGGAAATTGTGATTATGCACCCCGGGCCCATTAACAGGGGTGTGGAACTGGACAGCGATGTAGCCGACAGCAAGCAATCCATCATTTTGCAACAGGTGGAAAATGGTGTAGCCGTACGCATGGCTGTGCTGTACCTCTTATCCGGCGGACGGGAATCTGTGAATTAGCAAGATTGCTGTTACATGTCAAGGGCTGTTCTCATTTCGAAAGAGTTGCCTATTTTCAACGTTTAAAAAGTACGAACCATGCAAAGGATTTGCCTTTTCCCCGGTACGTTTGATCCCGTTACATTGGGACATGTGGACATTATCAACAGGGCACTGCCTTTGTTTGACAAAATTATTGTGGGTATCGGGTTGAATGCAGCCAAAGCGCCGATGTTTTCAGCGGAAAAACGGTTGAGGTGGATTAAGGAATTGTATAAACATGACGCCAGGGTGGAGGGCGCCATTTACGAAGGCCTCACAGTGGATTTTTGTAAAAAAATCAATGCCCGTTTTATTTTACGGGGCATCCGTTACGTGAGCGATTTTGAATACGAAAAAACCATTGCAGATGCCAACCGGACGCTGGATAAAGATATTGAAACAATTTTCCTGACGGGTGAACCGAAATATACATCTGTTGCATCAACGATTGTCCGTGATATTTTACGTAATAATGGTAATGCCAGTCCCTTTTTGCCCGAACTGGTTTTTAAAACACTGAAAGATTGAAACGATGGCGATATGGTTTGATCCATCATTGGCTGTTGAAAAAATCGCTCCCATTGGAAAAAATACCATGGGCGAATACCTCGGCATCGAGTGGTTGGAAGTGGGTGATGATTTTCTAAAAGCCCGAATGCCGGTAGATCATCGCACACGACAGCCGTATGGATTATTACATGGCGGCGCTTCCTGCGTATTGGCAGAAACGCTGGGGAGTGTGGCCAGTGCAATGGTCATTGACCATTCACGATTTATTTGCGTGGGGATAGAAATTAATGCCAATCATATCCGCAGTGCCCGGGAAGGATTTGTAACGGGCACGGCTATGCCGCTTCACCTGGGTGCTACCACGCATGTGTGGGACATAAAAATTATGGATGAACAGCAGAAACTGGTTTGCGCCAGCCGCCTAACGGTGGCTATCTTAAAGCGAAAACATTAAGCTGTTTTGGTAGCTGCATGAATCACATCGGATATGGCTGGATAACTTTCCGGCAGGTATGTTTGTATCGCCTGGTTGCTTACCCATTTTATTTCGTGAATGTCTTCAATCACCTGCGGTACTAAATGCTGAGGTCCTTTCACCTGCATCAGGTACCAATGTGTTTCTTTTAAAATAAATTTAGAGCCTTCGTGGTAAGTGTGATAGGTTACATGCAAGAGTTTGCCAATTTTTATCCGTTGCAATCCGGTTTCTTCTTCCACTTCTCGTATGGCACAGGTGGCCAGGTCTTCGCCTTCATCCAGTTTCCCTTTTGGTAAATCCCATTTGCCTTTGCGGAAAATCATCAGTATTTCTTTTTTTTCATTCAATACTAATCCGCCGCCGGCCTGTATAACTGTAAACTTTTTGAAAAAAGCTTTTTTCAGTTCATCCAGGTTGGTATGAAAAAAAATTCCTGCATGAACTTTGGGAAGCTGCATTTCATGAATCATTGCTTTGATGGTATGATTGTTCAGTTCATCAATGAAAACAGCATCGTCATGGTGAGCAAATGGCTGAATGACAGAATCAATATCATCGCAGAGAAAAAGTGGTTTATCGCCAAAATAGATTTTTGTATACATAGCTGTTGGCTTTGATTTATCTTCGCCACATGACAGATGCGAAAGTGGTAGCCGAAAAACTGCTCCAAGTTAATGCAGTAAAATTAAATGTAAAAGAACCTTTCACCTGGGCCAGTGGGTGGAAGAGTCCCATCTATTGCGACAATCGCCGGGTATTATCTTTTCCGTACAGCCGCGATTACATAAAATCGGAGTTGTGTAATCTTATTTTTGAAAAGTTTCCCGATGCGCAGTTACTCGCCGGTGTGGCTACAGCCGGAATCGCCTGGGGAGCAATGGTAGCCGATCAGTTAAAACTACCCTATATTTATGTGCGTCCCAAACCAAAAGAACACGGGCTGGGAAACCAGATAGAAGGATATTTTGAACCTGGTCAGCAAGCCGTTGTTATAGAAGATTTAGTATCAACCGGTAAAAGCAGCCTGCAGGTGGTGAATGTTCTGAAAGCTGCCGGATTGCAGGTTGCCGGAATGGTTTCTATCTTTACATACGATTTTCCCGTTGCTGCTGAAGCGTTTGCTAAAGCCGGTGTAACATATTATCCGCTCACCAATTATCCTACGCTGATTCAACTGGCGGTGGAAAAAGGGATTGTGCAGCAGGAGGCAGAAGCCGTTTTGTTAAAATGGCGAAACGATCCGGCAAACTGGAACGCTGTTTTGTAATTTTATTGAAAACTAAACTAGAAAATATGAAGCAACTGATTGTATCTTTTTTAGCAATTGCAGTTCTCGGCATTGCCGGAAGTGCGCAGACAAAAGCCCTGGAAACGGCTAAGATTAAAACACCGACCGTTCAATGTGAAATGTGCAAAAGCCGGATTGAAACCTATTTAAAGCGCTACGATGGTGTAACCTTTGTGCAGGTAAACTATAAGAAGAAAATCACTACGGTGAAATACCTGACCGATCGTACAAACATCGAAGAAATTAAAACGGCTATTGCAAACGCCGGTTACGATGCTGATGATGTACCAGCCAATCCCGACTCCTACAACCGGTTACCGAAATGCTGTAAAAAACCGGATGACGGCGGAAACAATAAGGATGGCCAATAAGTAGCCATAACTCTGTAAAATGCCACTAATCAACAGTGGCTTTTTTGTTTGCATATTTAATACGGAAAAATATGAGAACTGTCGGATTGCTATTCGCTTCAAATATTTTTATGACGTTTGCCTGGTATTATCATTTGCAGCATAAAGGCTGGCCCTTGTGGAAGGCCATTGTTTTAAGCTGGATGCTGGCGTTTGTAGAGTATTGTCTGGCAGTGCCCGCTAACCGGTTGGGATATTTTGACAGCGGGTTGAGTGGGTTCCAGCTTAAACTGATCCAGGAAGCCATCACGCTGGTCGTGTTTAGCGTATTTGCGGTGCTGGTGATGAAAGAGCCCTTTCATTATAAATACCTGATCAGCTTTGCATTTTTGATGGGAGCTGTTTATTTCATGTTTAAGAAATAAAATCCCGAACCATCATTTGTCGTTAAAATGACGATTTGGTTGCATGGCGCATTTTATTTTTACACCTCAATTTGTTGTATGAAAAGAATTCTTTTTATCCTTTGTTGTATACTGGGACATATGTTGCTGGCAACTGGCCAGGAAAAACCGGAGGGATTGTTTTTAAAATCAAAAGCACCCGATTTCAAAGCAAAAGATCAGACAGGCAATGAAATCAGCCTGAAAGACCTGCGTAAAAAGGGTACCGTTGTGCTTGTCTTTTACCGCGGCTACTGGTGTCCGTATTGCAATAAAGAAATGCGGCGGCTGGAGGACTCGCTTCAATTAATCTTAGACAAAGGCGCCTCCCTGGTGGCCGTAACGCCTGAGCAACAAGCCGGGGTTGATAAAACTGTAGAAAAAACAAAAGCTTCGTTCCCTATCATCAGCGACCAGGATCAGAAGATTATGCGGCAATATGACGTAGCTTTCAAAGTGGATGATAAAACGGTAAGGCGGTACAAAAGTTTTGATATTGATCTGGCTGCGAATAATAGTCAGAAAGAGGATGCCATATACCTGCCGGTGCCTGCTGTATATATTATTGATAAAGATGGAAATGTTAAATACCGCTTTTTTGAACCGGATTATAAAAAGCGACCATCGGTAAAGGAGATACTGGATAACCTGTAAGTAAGTGCCGGGGCCGCTGTATTAATTAACGAGAAATACTTTGCCGAAAGCAGCTACAGCAATTTTTTGATTTTCCCCGTTTACCATATAATAAATATCCCGATAAAATAATCTGTCTTTTATAGTGACGTTTACTACCATTTGTCTGTATTGATTTGTTTCTTTATCCTTAACTAGAAAGATACCTGCATGATGGCCTTTTGCGTTTAACTCTTCAGAAATGGTTATTGAGCATTTTTGATAACTGGGTTTCGTGAAATAAGCAATACTACCCAGAATAACGAACAGAATAACAGTAATTTTCACCCATTTTTTCATATCTGCAATTTTTCGAATAAGCAAGGTATAAAAATATTCATTCCTGTGAGGGGAAATTTAAAAATTCAGCAGCTCATTATTTCCACTCAAGCTTGCCAATTTTTCCATTACTGCCCGCCAGGAATACAGACGTGCCGGATTTGGCGATTCTGCATACGTGAAAACCTTCTCTGCTGATCCATTTCCAGGTTTTACCACCATTCAGCGAATAGTCAACGCCGTTAAGTCCGCAGGTCACCACATCTTTACGGGATAGATATTCCACGCAACTTCTGTAGCCGTGAGGGGGCTCCGATGGTGCATGCCATGTTCTGCCACCGTCATTACTATACGCACAGTTGAGCGCTGTATCGGCAGCGTTCATAAAATCCCCGCCGGTAACAATCAGCACCCGGCCGCCGTGCAATTTGAAATCATCGTAGATGCTAACAGAGTTGGCGCCGGTTGTCTCTTTTCCCTGCACAAGCGGCAGGTCAATTACTTTATCACGAATAAACAGTCTGGACTTTTTGCCGCCACTCACAAAAACCGCTTCATCCCGGTCGAGTGCCCGGATGTTAGTACCACTGGCAGCAAAACAGGCCTCCCCGCTATCGGCTTTTGGCCGGTTGTCATATGGAATTTCCTGCCAGCTATTTCCGTTGTCAAAGGTTCTGGCAATAAAAAATCGGCCGTCAACCGGATCACCGATTACAATACCCGACTTTTCATTCCAAAATTCCATAGCATCAAGAAAAATGCCTTTCGTCTTATTTTCATACACCACCTTCCAGGATGTTCCTCCGTCGGTGGTTTTTAAAATATATGCCGGTTCTGCCACTGCCATAATAATGGCTGTGCTGGCATCAAAGGCTTCAATGTCCCGGAAATCCGCTTTTTCAAATCCCTGCACTTTCATCCAGGTCCAGTTTTTGCCGCCATTGGTCGATTTGCCAACTGTACCATTGCTGCCGCTAACCCAAATAATGTTATCACTTACTACGCTGAGACCGCGAATAGTTGAGGCAGTTCCGGAACTGATTACTCTCACAGAGGGATACCCCTTTTGCGCAAAACAGGTTTGGCGGAAAAAAAGAGATGATACGAGTAGGAAACATATAAGCCGGATTGCTGATGCAGTATAATTCATGAAAGAAGCAGGTTTGTTGCAGGAAGATACAAAAAAGCTGCTTTCAGCAAGTGAAGACAGCTTTATAGTCATTCGGTCAAGTACTCTTGTAACTGTATTATTTCCCAATGGCTTGCAGTAAGGCAGCCTTCTCTGTTAGGCCCTGGTGCCGCCAGGTTTCTTTCCCGTTTTTGTATACAATAAAAACAGGAATGGCGTCTACATTCAGGGCTTTCATTACAGCAGTGTTCACACCGGCATCCACTTTGACCAATTTCAGGGCGTTGCCTGATTCTTTCACCACTTCATCCAGCACAGGTTGCATTTTTACACAGGGCGGGCACCAGGCAGCGCCAAAGTCTACCAGCACGGTTTGATCGGCTGGTATTTGCGCCCAGTATTCAGCAAGTGTCATTTGTTTTTCACTGGAAGCGCCTTCTATTGGTTTCCCGGCTTTTTTCCAGGCATTAATACCGCCATCCAGCTCCGTCACCTCGCTAAATCCATTTTTCCGCATCCAGTCAGCAGCGGCGGCACTCCTGGCGCCGCTCAGGCAGTAGATATACACAGGCCGGTCTTTGTCTACATATTTTATGCGTTCAAAAAACTGTTCTTTGTTGGTCCAGTCGGCCTGTAGCGCCTGCTTGATATGACCGGAGCTAAATTCTACCGGCGTACGCACATCCAGTAACTGCATGTTTTGCTGCGACAGCCCTTTTTCAAAAGCATCAGCCGGCAGAGAATTGTTTGTTTTGTTTTTTTCGCCACAGGAAATAAAAAAGGTAATGACGAATAAAAAGAAGAATCGTTTCATCCGGTATAATTTTTGCAAAATTATTACTCTTATACTGGTAAATTATCAACTAAACGGAATTTAACGGTTGTAAATATTTGATCGCATTTATAAAGTAAAATATATCTGTAATAGCAATAGTGATGATCTAAGCAACGGACATTGCGGTTTGTAGGTCAGGTTCATTTAAAAAGTCTGTAATAAAATAAATTGTAGTTTTAACCCGTAAGTAAAATATATGAAACCAGGATTTATTGTATCTTTTTTTGTGTCAGCAATTGTACTCGTATCCTGTCAGAAAGAGGCCAGTTTAGAAACAGGAAGCGGTGGTAATGGTGGTGGTAATACCGGCAATGGTGATTATTTTCCCCGTACGGCCAATAGTAACTGGAGTTATGAATATGATGATAACCCGGATGATACTGTTTACATAACAGCCATTTCACCCACGGTAAATCTTTCAGGTAACACCTATAATGTATTTATTCAAACTTATAATGCTTCACAGGGATATGATTCATCCGGCTACTATCGTAAATCGGGCAGCAATTATTACCAGTGGATAGATGTAGGTAATTATATTGGCTTTGACAACCCGTTGTGGGTAGAAGAAATCTTTTTGAAAGATAACCTGGCTGCCGGTGGTTCGTGGACATCTGATGCTTACACCGGCTCCGTGCAGGGAGTTGGCAGTTTTACCATACGTATCAAAAATATTATTATAAAAAAAGACGAGGCTGTGACAGTTAATAATACTGTTTACGACAGCACCATTGTAGTAGAACAAAGACTGGAACAAAATACAGGGGGAAACTGGGTTGATATTTCACAAGGGGTAGGCACACTGCGCAGCTACTACGCAAAAAATATCGGTTTAATACAACAAGAGTTGTACGATGGCGGCAATAACCTGGCTTCCCAGATGCAAATCAGGCGGTACCAGGTATATTGATATCCAAATGCTTTCCCGTTGCGATCCCGGCTAACCAGCTTTAAAAGGCTTTTTTTGTGGCGGATTCCAGCGGGGGCAGTTTAAAATTATCCAGCACTGATTTTTGCGCAGCCATTTTTTCAACAGCTTCTACAGATCGCGGTGCAAAGGAAGACAGCAATTCATAATCCTTTTCACGGATCAGTACATCATCTTCAATTCTGACCGCCATGCCCCACCATTTTTTATCACAATTGCTGCCCGGTGGAATATAAATGCCCGGCTCAATGGTAATTACCATTCCTTTTTTTAACGTGCCGGAATAGCCGCGGTCATGCACATCCAGGCCAATGTGATGGGAGAGCCCATGCGGATAATATTTGCTGACTTCTTTTTTGTCGTTGATGATTCCAAGTTTCAGCAGCCCGTTTGCGATCACTTCTTTGGCAGCATTGCCGGCATCACTCCATCTGGCGCCGTCTTTCAATATGCGAAAAGCAGCTTCCTGGGCATCGTAAACCAATTGATAAATTGCTTTTTCATCTTCGGAAAATTTACCATCGGCCGGCACGGTACGAGTGACATCAGCCGTATAACCGTGGTATTCGGCACCTACATCCATCAACACCATGGCATTGCCCACCTTGGTCCGTGTATTTTCTTCATAATGAAGAATACAGCCGTCATCACCGGCGCCCACAATAGAACCATAGCCCACTTCTTCGGCGCCGTATTTTTTATGCACATATTCATGCAATCCCTGTATTTCCAGTTCTGACATGTCCGGACGCAGTGCTTTCATGACTTCGTTTTGTCCCTGGCAGGAAATTTCAACAGCTTTTCTGATAAGGCTCATTTCTTCAGGTGTTTTTATTTCCCGCAACCTGCCGGTCAGTTCCCGGTAAAGCCTGGTGTCAAACCGTGGATTATGGGAAACATCTCCCGGTATGGCTGCTTTCTGTTTGAACTGTTCTATCAGGTGAAAAAGATCGGCTGTATTGCGCTGGCTTTGGGGCACATCATCCGGAAAACGGTCAAATATGATTTTATCAAATTTTGAAAAATCAATAGGAAAGGAGGAAAAGTCTTCCCCGTTAAATACCATTTTTAAGCCCAGCATCTCTTTTGCGCCTTCCACTCCCAGCCGCTTGCCGGTCCATTGTTCGGCTTGTGGATTTCTTTTTTGAACAAACAAAAGATCGGTGTAGAAGTTTCCGGCAGCATCTGTTTGCGGGTTTTTGAAAATAAATAAAACCGAATGCGGCTCTTTGTAACCGCTGAAATAGTACAAATCAGGATTTTGGTGATAAAAATAATCCACGTCATTGGAAAAGGTGCGGGTAGGGTAGGCAAATACAACCATGACTGAATTATCCGGCATTATTTCCCGCAATGCGGCCCTGCGGCCGGCGTGGAAGTCTTTCGTTAAATAGTCGGTGGGCCGGTCGCCGTCCTGAGCCGTAACGGCCAGGCCGGTTAACAAACCCAACAAAAAAAGTACGGACCGGATTCGTGGCAGAAAGGGTGCTTTATACATAAACAGTGGTGATTGGTTGAATTAAAAATAATCCATTTCAATCACCACTGGAAAGAATTTCGATAAGCGGCAGGATGATTAATCCTCCTCGTCGTCACCGTAGTAAGCGTCTTCGTTGTTATAATATTTTTCCCATGCCTGCACGCCTTCATCTGTCAGGCATTCAATGATATCATGAATGGGATCATTTTTGCGCCTCCACTCGGTCACCATAGGCTCATCATATTTGCTAATGAATAAACAATGGTCTGTTTCCACCGTAGGCCTAATCAGGTTTATCGGGGAATTTTCTTTTTCCTGGATAAGGTAGTAACAACCTGTTTCCAATAATCCATACGAATACATACGTCCTCCGCTTTTTAGGTGGTTTGTAAAATGTTTAAGCAGGTTAGTAAATGGATATTCTAAAAAATCAGCTGTAATGGGTTATCAGTAGCAGAATTTAATGGATGTAGCCGGAGATGGATACCTGTTCTTTCAATGGGTTCGGATCAAAATTAGGGGATTTGGGCAGACTGTAAAAAGAGATGGGGTAAATAAATTTTTATATTTCTTTTTTGTTATTAAATAATTGATTTACAGCTGTTTAAAAATTTTTGAAAAAAGGTATTTCAAAGCGTTTTTGCAGGGTTTGTGCATTTTAGTTACTGGTTTTTCTAACGGGCGACCATTGGTTTGTTATGCATGTAATCAGTAAATAAAAAGCGCCTGCAGGCCGGAGAGGGGGCGGAGGCATCAAAACAATGTCCGGGTCGTTTTGTTAGTTTAGCCGAATGGCGGAACTTTATACATGTTGATCGGAAAGCATTAATTCTGCAGTCAACCCTGAAAAAGCTTGATGCAAAGTAGTGCCATTCCCGCATGGTCATTCGCTTGTTTTTTAAGAAAAATCATTGAGCATGGAGGAGCATATTGTAAAAATTATCGCAGTCACATCAGTTACACATAATGTTAAACAATTGAAGGTTGAAAAGCCGAAAGGTTACCGGTTCATTCCCGGCCAGGCGACAGAGGTGGCTATTCATAAACCCGGCTGGACGGAGGAGCGAAGACCCTTCACGTTTACCGGATTGAATGATTGGGATCACCTGGAATTCACCATAAAAATTTATCCCGGCCATCGTGGCGTGACGAATGAACTGGCACAATTAAACGCCGGTGATGAACTCATCATTCACGATGTTTGGGGCGCTATTCAATACAAAGGTGAAGGCACATTTATTGCAGGCGGCGCCGGTGTAACACCCTTCATTGCCATCTTCCGGGAGTTGCAGAAAGAAAAGATGCTAGGCAATAACACGCTGATTTTTTCGAATAAGTCTGAGCGTGACATCATCCTGAAGGATGAATTTTCCGCCATGCTCGGTGACCGGTTCATCAATACCTTAACAGAAGAAAGCATTCCCGGTTACGATCACCGGCGTATTGATGAAGAATATTTAAAAAGCCGGATCAATAACCTGGATCAGGAATTTTACATCTGCGGTCCCGATGCGATGGTGACTGCAGTTAAACAGGCATTACAGAAGTTGGGTGTACATAAAAGCGCTGTTACTGTAGAGTTATAAACGGATTTTCACGGCCTGCAGCAAGATAATTTTATATTAGCATGGGATAATATTCACTTACAGCATCCGCCGAAATAGTTGTAATTTACTGATTGCTATTCTTGCTATATGAAACGGAAAACCCTGGTTGTTCTCGGCGCACTGGTTAGTATAATTATTACTGCTTCCTTTTCGTGTACCGGCGTTGGTAACGATTCATCCTTGTCGGATAAAATCAGTTACAATTTTGATATCCGGCCTATTTTGTCGGATAAATGTTTTATTTGTCATGGTCCTGATGGTAACAAACGCAAGGCTCACCTGCGACTGGATATTGCTGACTCCGCCTACGCCCCGCTAAAAGAAACAAAAGGAGCATTTGCAATTGTGCCCGGCAAGCCGGAGCAAAGCGAATTGTATAAACGTATCACTTCCTCCGATCCCGATTACCAGATGCCTGAACCAGGCTCACATCTGGCATTACTCAACGATCACGAAATTGGCCTGATAAAAAAATGGATTCAGCAAGGTGCCAAATACGAACGGCACTGGGCCTTTACGCCTCCGCAAAAAACTGAACTGCCGGCGATAGACGAAAAAAGCTGGCCCCAAAATGAAATTGATTATTTCACCTGCAGCATGATGGAGCAAAAAGGCTTATCACCCAATCCTGAAGCTGATAAAGAACGGCTGCTGAAAAGAGTGTCGCTGGATTTAACAGGACTGCCACCTTCCCTGCAAATGATGGATGCATTTCTGAATGATAACAGTGCCGGTGCTTATGAAAAAGTGGTAGACCAGTTATTGCAAAGTAAAGCCTACGGGGAAAAAATGGCGGTACACTGGCTGGACGTAGCCCGCTATGCCGATAGTTATGGTTACCAGGATGATAACATCCGTACGCAATGGCCCTGGCGCGACTGGGTGATTCATGCGTTTAACGAAAACCTTCCTTACGATAAGTTTCTGACCTGGCAGATTGCCGGCGATATGCTGCCCAATGCTACAAAAGAACAAATACTGGCAACCGGTTTTTTCCGCAATCATAAATATACCGAGGAAGGCGGGGTGATTCCAGAGGAATACCGCATTACGTACAACATTGATAAAACAAAAACGTATGGTACCGGTATACTGGGTATTACCATCGAGTGTGCCCAATGCCACGATCACAAATATGATCCTTTCAGCCAGCAGGATTATTATTCCCTGTTCGCCTTTTTCAATAACACAAAGGAAGTTGGGTACGAGGGCGATGTTACACAGTCGAAACCGGCCAAAAATCCACTGCTCACCATAACCCGCGAAGACCGGGAAAAAGTGCTTGACTTTATCAATGACAAAGATACCGGCAGTCTGATGGTGTCGGTTATGGGAGAGTTGGATACCATGCGTAAAACTTATTTGTTGAGAAGAGGGGTGTACGATGCACCTTCCTACGAAGTGAAGCCAATGGCTATTCCGGCGGTGATGCGCTATGACACGTTAAAATACCCGCGTAACAGGCTGGGACTTGCTGCCTGGACAATCAGTAAACAAAACCCGCTGACGGCCCGTGTATTTGTCAACCAGTTATGGCAGGAGTTTTTTGGCCGTGGCATTGTTAAAACTGCAGGTGACTTTGGTATGCAAGGCGATTTGCCTTCTCATCCCGCCTTACTGGACTGGCTGGCAGTAGACTTTATGGAGCATGGCTGGGATATTAAACGGCTGGTGAAGCAAATGGTGATGAGTGCCACTTATCGTCAGTCTTCGGTCACAACGCCCGAAAAATGGAAAACCGATCCTGAAAATGTTTATTTATCAAGAGGCCCCCGTTTTCGGTTACCTGCGGAGTTTATTAAAGACCTTGTATTGGCAAGCAGTGGTTTGCTGGTGCCAACTATTGGCGGGCCAAGCGTAAAGCCCTACCAGCCCAAAGGTATCTGGGAGCAGGCTTCTTCCGGCAGAGGCGTGCTGGCAACCTATAAACAGGACCACGGAGAGGCATTGTACCGCAGAGGAATGTACACTTTTATAAAACTCACAGTGCCGCCCCCATCATTGATTGTATTTGATGCCAGTAACCGCGACCAGTGCCAGGTAACAAGACTTAAAACCAACACGCCCCTTCAGGCATTGGTGATGATGAACGACCCAGCCGTGCTTGAAGCTTCGCGGGTCCTGGCACAAAAACTCCGGGAAGAGCCCATAACAGTTCAGGATAAGATTGCCAAAGCTTTTCGCCTGATCATTTGCCGAAGGCTTACTGAAAAGGAACAGAAAATTTTGCTGGATTATTACCAGGAACAACTCAAGCTTTTTCAGAACAAAAAACTGGATGCCGCCGTCACCCTGGAGGTGGGTGAATATCCGCAGGATAATAAGACGGAAAAGAATGCAACGGCTGCCTTGATGAAAACAATCGATACAATTTATAATCTGGAGGAGGCTGTCACGAAAGGATAAGTATCCCGGGAATGATCAACTAGGTAAAAATTATTGACTGAAACAATTACTGTTATGCAAAAAGAAATTCTTGAACACGGGCTGAATATCAACCGCCGCAGGTTTTTATCACGGCTGAGCCTTGGTATCGGCAGTGTGGCGCTTGGTTCTTTACTCATTCCAGACTTGTTTGGCAAAACTGAGGAAGAAGCATTGATAACCGGCTTGCCGCATTTTGCCCCGAAGGCAAAACGGATTATTTACCTGTTCCAGAACGGGGCACCTTCTCAGCTCGATTTGTTTGATTACAAACCGCTGCTCCAGCAAATGCATGGTGAAGACCTGCCCGCCAGTATCCGCATGGGGCAAAGGCTGACAGGGATGACTGCAGGCCAGGAACATTTCCCGCTGGCTGGTACTGTTTTTCAGTTTAATCAATATGGAAGGGCCAGGGCCTATATCAGCGAGTTGTTGCCCTACACGGCCGGTGTGGTGGATGATCTGTGCATTATCAAAAGCCTCTATACTGAGGCCATTAATCACGATCCGGCCTTGACGTTTTTTCAGACAGGTGCCCAGGTGGGTAACCGCCCCAGCATGGGGGCCTGGCTGAGTTACGGCCTTGGCAGCGAAAATAAAAACCTGCCGGCTTTTTGCGTGCTGCTTTCTAAAGGTAAAGGAAACGGGCAGGGGGTTTATGCCAAGTTATGGACCAACGGTTTCCTTGACTCCATCCACCAGGGGGTGCAGTTCAGCAGCGGCGAAAATCCCGTATTGTATTTGAACAATCCTGACGGTATTGATAAGGCCGACCGCCGTCGTATGCTCGATAAACTGGCTGAACTCAACGACCTGTCTTACAAAGAATTTGGTGATCCGGAAATCAATACCAAGATTAAGCAATATGAAATGGCTTACAGAATGCAAACGGCGGTACCGGAAATCACTGATATGAGCAAAGAACCAGAAAGCATCATCAAGCTTTATGGGCCCGATTGCCTGGTACCGGGCACCTTTGCCGCCAACTGCCTGCTGGCACGAAAACTTAGTGAGAACGGCGTAAGGTTTGTGCAACTTTATCACCAGGGCTGGGACGGTCACAACAACCTGCCCGGTGAAATTAAAGGACAGTGTAAAGATGTGGACCAGGCGAGCGCAGCCCTGATCACCGATTTAAAACAACGGGGATTACTGGATGAAACCCTGGTGATCTGGGGCGGCGAATTTGGCAGGACCAATTATTGCCAGGGTACCCTGACCAAAGATAATTATGGACGGGACCACCACCCGCGCTGCTTCACCGTGTGGATGGCAGGCGGTGGGGTAAAACCCGGTGTGTATGGGGAAACAGATGATTTTGGATATAATATTGTCAAAGACCCGGTGCATGTACACGATTTTCATGCAACGGTTCTTGCCTTGATGGGACTGGATCATGAAAAACTAACCTTTAAGCACCTGGGTCGCCGTTACCGACTGACTGATGTGGCTGGCAAGGTTGTAAAGGGTATTATCGCCTGATAAAACAATTGCTTCAAAATACGCATTCATGAAACGCAGAAAATTTATTCAACAAACGACTATGGCTACCGGAGGATTGTTACTCATGCAGGACCTTTTTGCCCGGAATAAAGGCAAAGTGTATGGGCACAACGGGATGAAATACACCCTGGATACAGCCTGGAGCAAGGCAAACCCCACCCGCTACCCGGTTAATGACTGCCACGAAATGGTGCAGGATAAACATGGCAGGATACTGTTACTGACCAATGAAACGAAGAACAATATTTTAATCTACAACACAAAAGGTAAACTGCTTGATACCTGGGGGCATGATTTCCCCGGCGGGCATGGGCTTACCTTGCACAACGAAAACGGAACCGAATTCCTGTATATCACCGACATTGTTAAACACCAGGTGTATAAGACTACGATGGATGGAAAAATCCTGCTGACGATAAACGCACCGCTGGATGCTAACGGTATTTATAAAAAAAACGAAGAATTTGTTCCCACCGAAACAGTCATTGATGATAACGGCGATATCTTTATCGCGGATGGATACGGTGCACAATACATTTTGCAGTATGACAGCAAAGGTAACCTGAAAAACTATTTTGGCGGCAGGGGCGAAGGTAATGACCATTTCGACAATGCACACGGTATTTGTTTTGATACCCGGAAAGATGATCAACGCCTGCTGATTACCGACAGGACCCGTAATTGCTTCAAACAATTTTCAAAGGAAGGAAAACTGCTGGACGTGATTAAACTGCCCGGTGCCTGTGTATGCCGCCCGGTTATTCATGGCAGTTACCTCTACGCGGCCGTGCTTCGTTCGCCGGACCTGAGTGCCGAGGGGACGGGTTTCGTTACGATTATTAATGATGAGAATAAAGTGGTCAGCAACATTGGCGGCACCGAACCGGTATATAAAAATGGTGAATTGCAACCGATGCGGCAGGCCGAAAAAATATTTATACATCCGCACGATGTGTGCGTCGACAGGGATGAAAACCTGTATGTTGCACAATGGGCGTCTGGTAAAGTGTACCCGTATAAATTGAAGAGAGTTTAACCCACCCGATCCATGAAGCTTAGATATCTCGTAGCCACATCGCTCATTCCGCTGAATGTATTGCTGCTTTTTTTTCTGCTGTTTGACAGCCGACTCGTAGTACCCGCCTGGTTGCAGGTGGTGGGCCGCCTGCACCCCATGATTTTACATTTCCCGATCGTTCTGATTCTGCTGTACGCCTTTCTGCAACTGCTGACACCTGCCCGATACAAAGAGGATGCGTGGTTTTCTGTCACGGCCGAAGGATTGCTGTTGGCCGCAGCCAGTACTTCCGCGGTGACGGCATTAATGGGAATTTTGTTATCAAAAGAACCGGGCTACGATCCGGATTCATTGGTTTGGCATAAGTACAGTGGGGCGCTGACGTCATTTGTGCTCTTTCTCATGTACAGTTTTCGCCGGATGTTGAATGAAAAGAATACAGTGCTAAAGGCTTTTTCGGTACTGACAGCTTTATTGGTTGTGATGGCCGGACACCTGGGCGCCAATATCACTCACGGGGATAACTTTGTGCTGGCACCGATAACACCTGAAACCAAACATCCCCTCCCCGCATTTGAAGATGCGTTTGTATTTGCCGATATGGTGGAACCCATTTTGGAAACAAAATGCATGGGTTGCCACAACAGCAACAAGGCAAAAGGTGAGCTGGTAATGGAAACAAAAGAGCTCCTGCTAAAGGGCGGGAAAGATGGGAAACTTTGGGATACCACGCAGGCCGACCTGGGCTTGATGATGCAGCGCATTCATTTACCGGCAGAGGAGAAAAAACACATGCCGCCTTCCGGGAAACCGCAGCTTACAGACGAAGAGATCACTATTTTACAAGCCTGGATTAAAAGTGGTGCCAGCTTTGATAAACGGGTGATCGAACTGGCGCCTGAAGATACCTTGCGGGTGCTGGCAACAAGATTGCTGCAGCAATCTCCTGGGGAGCAATTCAATTTTGCTGCCGTAGATGAAAAAGAAATTGAAAAACTCAGCAATAATAACAGGGTAGTGGCGCCGCTGGCCATAGGATCCCCGGCGCTGGTCGTGAATTTTTACAACAAACAATTCTACAATACTAAAGCACTGGAAGAATTAAAGGCCGTTGCTAACCAGGTGGTGGAGCTCAATTTAGATAATATGCCGGTAAAAGACGAGGACCTGAAGATTATTGGCGGGTTTAAAAATCTGCGCAGGTTGATCTTAAACTTTACCGCTATCTCTGGTGCATCGCTGGGTGATTTAAAAAATCTGCAGTTCTTGAAAAGCCTTTCACTTTCAGGCACAGCGGTGAAACCGGCACAGCTGGCCGCTTTGTCATCCCTGCCAAAACTGCGTAGCGTCTACCTCTGGAATACGTCAGTTACTGAAAAAGACCTGGCAGATCTTACACAGCAAAATAAAAATATTGCTTACCAAACCGGCTTCAAGGGTGACTCGCTGGTTTTAAAACTGACACCTCCCATCCTGCAAAATGATGAGCAGGTGATTTCCGGGCCATTGCCACTAAAGCTAAAACACTATATCAATGGAGTGACCATACGATACACCATTGATGGCACGGAGCCGGATAGCCTGTTGTCACCAGTGTATAAACCGGGCACCATTATCGACGGTGATGTAACAGTGAAAGCAAAAGCCTTCAAGCCCGGCTGGATCAGCAGCGATGTGATGCAGCAGCATTTTTTCAAGTCAACCTTTAGGGCCGACAGCGCTGTGCTGCTTACCCCGGCCGATGCCAAGTACCGTGCCGATGGTGCCCGCACCCTGATTGACCTTGATAAAAGCGACCTTAATTTTGCCAACGGTAAATGGCTGGGTTATCAAAACAACGAGTTTGCCGCCATGCTGATTTACAATAAGCCCGTGGAAGCGAACAGTATTACCATCAGTTTTATGCGGGATATCAATTCCTATATCTTCCCACCGGTAACGGTAGCGGCATGGGGCAGTATGGATCAAATACACTGGAATTCTCTGGGACAGCTGCAGCCCGAGCCTCCCAATAAAGACCTCACCAACAAAGAAAACCTGGCACTCGGTTTCAGGTTTCCCAAAAAAGCGATGAAGTACATCCGGCTGCAAGCTACACCGGTAAAAAGCTTGCCTGCCTGGCATCCAGGTAAGGGACAAAAAGGCTGGATTTTTATTGATGAAGTCTTTGTGAACTGATCGCTTTAATTAAGAACATTTTTGTCAACGAAAGCTTTTTTTCCATCTTCTTGCCGTTTGCGTGAAGGCAGTCACTATCCGGGCAGGTAAAATAAAAAACCGCGATGCTGCTTATGCAGGCACCGCGGTGGAGAATTTTTGCGATGGTGGTAAACCTTTATTTCAAATACTTATCATACCAGGCCAGGAATCGGTCGAAGCGATCCTTCTGGTAACTGGGCACTGTTATACCATGAAATTGCCCGGGGTAAATTACCAGTTCCGTGGGCACACCCAGTGTGCGCAGTGCCTGGTACATTTGCTCACTACCGGCCAGGGGTACGTTAAAATCTTTTTCACCGCCCATAAAGAGGGTGGGCGTTTTTATTTTATCTGCCTTCAGCAAAGGGTAGGATATCTTGAGGTAACGGTTGATATTTTTCCATGGCGGGCCTATTTCGTTGTTGTACTGGTTAATGTATTGGTCCACCCCGTAAAGGGAAAGCGTAAAGCCGGTGCCGGCACCACTGCAGGCAGCCTTAAAGCGGTTGTCGGCAGCAATCAGGTAATCTGTTAAAATACCGCCATAGCTCCAGCCACCCACGCCCAACCTGTCAGGATCGGCAATACCCTGTTTGACAAGGTAATCCACGGCGCCGTGCAGGTCAATCACTTCTTTATTGCCCCAGTCGCCGGAGATACTATTACAATACACCAACCCACGGCCGTTGCTGCCGCGGTAGTTTACGGCGGCTACTGCATAACCATGCCCTGCCAGCATCTGCCGGTACAGGTCAAAACCAAATTCATCCTGGGCCACGGGTCCGCCGTGTATAAAAAGGATCAGCGGCAGTTTTTTACCTTTTTCAGCACCCGGCGGCAGGTACAGCAAACCCGATACAAGGGTACCATCGCTGCTTCTTGACTGAAATCCTTCAACGCTGGCCAGTGAGAGTGGTGCCAGGAAGGAATCTACCTGGTTGGTCAGCTTTCTGGGCTGCCCGTCTTCCAGTGCGTAAATTTCGGTAGGTTGCTGCGGTTCGCTCATCGTCACCAGCCACTGCCCATTGGCGCCGACTTCCACGCTGCTGTAGCTGCGGTCGCCACCAGCTACCTGTTGCTGGCTGCCGCCTGTTATGGGAAAAGAGGTCACATACTGGCGGCGGTCGTCTTCCACCAGGGCTATTACGGCGCTGCCATCTGCCGACCAACGGGGATTCATCACCGGGCGGTCAAGTGTTTTGGACAGCAGGATGGGGTCACCACCATCTTTTGATACCACGGCCAGCACAGGCTGATCATACATCAGGTAATCTGCGTTGCTGGTGCTGCGGGTATAAGCAATCCATTTCCCGTCGGGGCTCCAGCGGGGCGAATTATCGCTGCCGGTCCAGGTGGTGAGCTGGTGCTGGGTGGCGCCGGCTTTAGCATCCATCACATACAGATCACTGTTCTCGTTTTTATCGGGGTCGGTGCTGCGGTTGCTCACGAATACAATTTGTGTACCGTCGGGGCTCCAGCTGGCATTGCCTTCGTTATAATTACCACGAGTAAGGGTATCCAGTTTTTTTGTGGCCAGGTCATACAGGTATAAATGCCGGTACGTTTTTTTGTTGCGATAGCCCACCACATCCTGCTTATATTGGTAGCGGTCAATCACGATGGGTTTGGCTGTTTTTACTTTGCCTGTGTCCTCGGGCTCCTGGTCAGTAATGGTCAGCAGCAGCTTGCCGGCATCCGGGCTCCAGGCATAATCGTTTACGCCGCCTTTGATATCTGTCAGCTTTTTACCCTCGCCGCCCCGGCGGTCCATCAGCCACACCTGGCTGCCCTTGCTATCCTGCCGGGCGGAGAGAAAGGAGAGATATTTCCCATCGGGGCTCCAGTCGGGACTGCTCTCGCTTTCAGCATCGCTGGTCAGTTGAACCTGTTGTTTGCCATCCCAGCTCACCATCCACAGGTTTGTAACGCGTTTGTCTTTCAGTGAGTCGATGGTGGAAACTGTATACAGTACCCATTGCCCGTCAGGCGATACACGGGCATTGCCCACAGCGGGCAACCGGTACAGATCGGCAGGCTGAAGGGGGCGTTTTGAAGTGGATTGCGCAGTGCTGTAAAGCCCGGCAGCGAATGCCAGGGCCAAAAAAAGGATTTTTTGCATAAGCAGTGTATTGGTGAGTATATTAAGTACCGAATTTAAGAAAAGCAGGGAAACTGCAGCTGGACTGTTACATCTTATTTTAGACAGGTGCCTGTGCGGGTAAAAAGCTGTTTCACAGTATGAACATTCAAAAAAAGGATGGGTTCTGGAATCCATTTTTAATCAACTTGCGACTGTATTTAGCGGCCGTAAACTCATATGAATACTTAATTTGGTATAAAATTAACCTATTATATAATAGTATTTTTAAAACTAACGCTATACCTGCCGGAGCTGCCACCTTCTGCCTTTGCTGTTAGTTGAAAGATTTGCCGAAATAGGCAAGTTGGCAAAGTAGTTAAACCTTATGACCACTTTTGACTGGTTTTTTCCGATCGGGGCAAAGGCATGCAAAGCTCACTCAAAGCTTTATTTGTTTGCCGGGCATCTCGTTTTGTAAACTCAGCAAGTTCCGGATTTTTATTGCGGTAGCCGATTTGATAGTTTTGCTGTATGATGACGGATTACGAAAGAATTGCCAGAGCCATTGCCTATATACAGGCCAACTTTAAAGAACAGCCTGCGCTGGAAGAGGTGGCAAGGCAAGTTTACGTCAGCCCGTTTCATTTTCAGCGGTTGTTTAAAGAATGGGCCGGTGTGAGCCCCAAAAAATTTTTACAGTTTCTAAGCGTGGAATATGCCAAGCGGCTGCTGGAAAAAAATCAATCGTTGTCAGCGGTGAGTTTTGAAACTGGCCTGAGCAGTACAAGTCGACTGCATGATTTGTTTATTTCAATAGAGGGTATGTCGCCTGCTGCCTATAAACGAGGCGGTGAAAACCTGCAGATCCATTACAGTTTTGCTGAAACCCTTTTTGGCAACATTATTATTGCATCTACACCTGTCGGTATTTGTCATCTAAGTTTTACGGATAGTGACAGCGAGGGTTTTGAAAACCTGAAAAGGCAGTTTCCCAATGCCCGGCTGCTGCAAAAAATCGATGAACTACAGCAGAAAGCCCTGCAGTTTTTTTCGGGCGACTGGACTGATTTGTCAAAAGTAAAGTTGCACCTGAAGGGAACAGATTTTCAGTTAAAAGTCTGGCAGTCGTTATTAAAGATTCCATTTGGGGGGCTGTCTACCTATACGGCAGTCGCTCGTGAAATAGACAACGACAAAGCCGGCAGGGCGGTTGGCACTGCCATTGGAAATAACCCGGTTGCCTTTTTAATACCCTGCCACCGGGTTATCCGGTCCACAGGTTTCTTTGGTGAGTATCATTGGGGCGTTACACGTAAATCGGCAATTATTGGCTGGGAAGCTTCACAAATCTGCGGAGTGGAATAAGAGAGCAAGAACCGGATTTTTAAACCCGGAAAAGTCATTCAATTTTGTAGCGAACAAAATGTTTCAGGTTATGCGAAATTTTAAAATTGTTCCGCTGTCAGTGGATTTTGTAAAAGCAGTGAAAGCCTCCGGCAGGGATGCTTTTGGCCATGAAGTGGTAGAGGAGGTGGCAACCGGCGCCGGCCCCTGCCGCTTATCCCTGCAGCCCTTTGTGCCGGGTGTGGATGAACGGCTGCTGATCAGCTACAGCCCCTTTACAAAGAATAATGCCTTTAATCAGCCCGGGCCTGTTTTTATTCATAAAAAAGAAGTGGAGCCCTACAGTGATATCTACAATTTTCCTAAAGAAATCAAAGCCAATAAGACAAGCTTCCCGCTATCGCTGATCGGCTACAATAAAGACCAGCAAATGATATTTACCAGGCTGGTAGGCGATGCAGACGTGGATGATCTTATTGAAGAAATATTTGACAACAATCCGTTAGTTGAATACCTGCATGCACGTAATGCAGAGGCCTGTTGCTTTATTTGTAAAATAGAGCGGATATCGCCTGGGCAGGATTGCTGAATCAACTATTGAAACGTCCTTATTCAACTTTAGAGGTACTGCATAGAATAGCTCCGCGAAGCGGATGATCAACTGAATTATTTTTACTAATGGCAGGGAAATTCTCTGATTACTTTGAATTTTCCCTATCAGCCGGTTCATTTGTCACAGATAAATCCGACAGGTATGACTTCTTTGCTTAGGTTTAAAATGAAGAAAACAAGTTAGAAATGTTGGTGAAACAGAAAGAAGTGAAAACTATCACAAAAAAATAATCACTCCACCGGAGCAGCAACGTACAACGTACACATAACTAAAATAAGGCCAATGACATGAGCAGATATGTGCAGCAGGCAGGGACATGGTATGATACTATGCCGTTCCGGGGGAGCAAAGGTTTATATCAATACAGATTCACATTACCTATGTTTCAGTATATGGCCGGCTATTAAATCAGTCATTTCATCCCAGTAAGGTGCCGGCAGGTTGTGCCCCATTCCTTCAAATATGTGTAAAGAGGCATCAGGTATAGCTTCAGCGGTAGCAATGCCGCCACTGATATCACACATTTTATCTGCTTTTCCATGCAGCACAAGTGCGGGCATCTTAAGGCGTTGCAGTTGGGCGGTACGGTCGCCTGATTTAATCACGGCTGCGGCTTGCCGCATCATAGCCAGCGGATCATGATCCCGGTCCCAGGACAAGGCGGCTGCATGCGCAGCGGCTGCTTCGTCAAACAAAAAACCCGGCGACCCCAGTGCTTTCAGCGATTGTACCCTCCATTTGATAAATTCTTCGCGGTTGTCAAAGCGGGGAGATCCCAGTCCGGATAAGATGGCAAAATCGGCCTGTCCTACAGAAGGATGACCGGTCGTGGACATAATGGACGTAAGCGATTTAACCCGCTCGGGGTATTCAATGGCAATGGTTTGTGCGATCATTCCACCCATAGAGGCGCCCACCAGGTGTATTGTTTCAAAACCCAGCGCAGTGGCGAGGCCTATGGTATCGGCTGCCATATCAGAGAGTGAGTAAGACACTGTATCAAATTTTCCAGCCATCACTGCGGGAAAATCTGGTACTGGGGCATGCTGAAAATGCGTTGATTTTCCGGCGTCACGGTTATCAAACCGTATGACAAAGATGCCTCGGTTTGCCAGGCGGGTACAAAATCCGTCGGGCCAGGAAATCATTTGTGCTCCTGCACCCATAATAAGGAGGGCCGGTGGATTGCCTGGCTTGCCAATGCGCTCATAGGCAACCGTTATATTAGCTGGGCCAATATTGAATACAAATTCCTCGTTTAGCATGGCTGAATAAATTAGATGATTAATTTCCACAAAGGTAGAAATTGGGAAAGCCTGAAGCCATTAACAATTGTAAAGAAATTACAACCTGGCCCGTATCCTGCTTAAAGAAACCGGCGTGATACCCAAATAAGAAGCGATATAATGATGAGGTACCCGCTGAAGAATTTCCGGACGGTTGTGCAACAGTTCCTTGTACCTTTCTTCGGGATTGTTTTTTATTCTTGACAAAAAGAGTTGCTGGTATTTGTACAGTAACTTAAAAGTTTCGGCTTCTATTTTTTCTTTAAATGCCTGGGAATCCTGCATCATGAAAAGGAAATCTTGCCGGGAAATTTTATAAACAATACAGGTCTCCAGGCTCTCTATATTGAAGGTGCTGGGATGACCTGTTCTGAAACTTTCGACGGAAGAAACACCTTCGCCATCGAATAAAACATCAAACGTAATGTCTTTCCCGTTGCTGTTAAACCAGATCCTGATACAGCCTTTTTCAAGGAAATAGGTGTATTTCGCAATTTCACCTGCTTTCAGCAAAAGTGTTTTGGCAGAAATTTCCTGTCTTTTTGCAAGATGATAATATTGATTGATATGCATGGTCTGTGGATCATTTAGCGTGGTAGATGCGGCGCTTCGTAACAAGCACAAACAAGACTGGTTTTTAAAAAATTGTGATTGATAAAACTGCGGTAATTCGGCCTGATGTAATTTACAAATTCTATGATAAATTGTAACGTATGTATAAGCCTGGTTTTTTCATATGGAAAAGAAAGAAAAAAGGTTGGTAAGATAGCTTGTCTTATACCTCTAAAATTCAAATATTGTAATTGCAAGTGCGGGTAAAAGCGCCGCCGGATGGATAAAAATAGTATGCATCCTCTTGAACTGCAACACACGCAAAGCCAATCTTGTTTCAAAAATTTACAGTACTTTCCCCCTTTATAGTTTTTGCACCCGCATGAATGCTCCAGGACGATTTGTATACCGGCTAAAAAATTTCTGGCTGAAGCTGGGCCCCGGGCTGATTACCGGTGCCAGCGATGATGACCCCTCCGGCATTGCCACTTACTCCCAGGCAGGCGCCCGTTTTGGTCCCAAACTGCTCTGGAGTGCTGTTGTCACACTGCCCCTGATGGTGGCCATGCAGGCCATGTGTGCACGTATCGGTCTGGTCACCAACAGCGGCCTGATGGCAACTATTAAAAAGTATTATCCCAGGTATGTCATGTACCTCATCTTGCTAGTAAGCTTTCCCACAATCACCATCAATATCGGTGCCGATATTGCAGGCATGGGTGCGGTAGCGCACCTGCTGGCACCACGGGTGCCCGCTTCTGTATTTTCCATCCTGTTTACCGTGTTGCTCATTTACACAATCGTGATGTGGAGCTACCGCCGCATTGCCACGGTTTTAAAGTGGCTGTGCATTACCCTGTTCACTTACCTGCTGATACCGTTTTTTACCAGCACTCACTGGCGCGCCGCCTTGCGGGATACGTTTTTGCCAGCCCTTGAATGGAACCGCGATTACCTGCTGGCACTGGTAGGCATCCTGGGAACCACTATTTCGCCCTATCTCTTTTTTTGGCAAGCCTCCATGGAGGTGGAGGAGCAGCTGGAGAAAAAACTGATCGTGGATAAAAAGAGCGTGGAAGATATGGAAACGGATGTGCGGGGAGGTATGTTCTTCAGCAACCTGGTATTTTATTTTATTGTGTTGACAACGGGTACGGTTTTGTATGGAGCAGGCGTGCATGGTATCAACACGGTGCAGGACGCAGCCGAAGCCCTGCGTCCGCTGGCCGGTGAGATGGCCTATGCACTTTTTGCAGTGGGTGTGCTGGGCACGGGCTTCCTGGCCATACCTGTGCTGGGTGGATCGCTTAGTTATATGCTGGCAGAGGCGTTTAACTGGCAGGAAGGAATGAATAAAAAATTTTACGAGGCCAGGGGCTTTTATATCACGCTGATTGTATCACTCAGCATCGGGCTGCTGATCTTATTTACACCCATTACGGCAGTGCAGGCGCTGATCTATTCGGCTGTATTGTACGGGCTGGTGGCGCCGGTCATCATCGGTATCATCTTGCATATTTGTAATAACAAAAAGATTATGGGTGAGTATACCAATACTGTATGGGCTAATATTTGGGGCATACTCACGTTGGTAGTTATGAGTGCCGCTGCTATTGCTTTGCTTTATTTTTTATTTTTTTAAAAAACTGCCGGGAGTGAAAAGGAAATCATTTTCAAACCGGATCTTCATGAACGTATTTGTTTTCAACTGCAGGGGTGAGGGGCAGGTTTTTTTTCATCATAATATCCGTTTGTTCATCATCGCCCAGTTTAAAAATATGCTTGTCAAACCCGACGAATCCGTTTTTCTTGTAAAATTGAATCGCTTTGCTGTTTTGCTCCCAAACGCCTAACCACACATAGCCGGCATTTTGCTGTTTCGCTCTCTGCAGGGCTTTCTCTAAAAGTAATTGCCCCACTTTTTTTCCATGATAAGCTGTTACTACATAAATCCGTTCAATTTCAAGAGACTGTTCGTCCTGTAAGACTGTTTGAGAAGTACCCGTATTTATTTTTAAATAGCCAATGACCTGACCACCGCTACAGGCAAAATAGAATTCAGCATTTTTATCCTTCAGCTCGGCAGACAGTTTCGCTAACGAGAGGTTTTCTGCCAGGTACTTTTTCATATTCGCAGCTGTATTTTGAGCTGAAAAGGTTTCGTAAAAAGTTTGCCGGCTGATTTTTTGCAGCTCTTCTGCATCAGCTAACGTTACGGTTTTGATGTCTATCTGTTGCATGATGAATTTAGGTAAGCTGATGGGAATGTTGAGACTCTTAATTTGTTTCTATTCTGATGATTGAAGCGGTAACTGAGCCGCCGCCACTATTGAGTAAAATTAACATGTTTGGTTCAGCGGTGTTGCTTTTTTTTGTGTTATGAAAGCCAACATAAACAGCCTTCTTTTTATTTTTATAGTGGTTAATCAAACAGGGATCATCGCAAAAAAAATATCATACGGGTTCGGGGTTCTTTTTTATCTTACGTTAATAATTGTTGATTATGCGGATTATTCCCTTTGTCGTTACTTCTTTACTCACGCTGGCGCTGGTTTTTGTACTTAACAGGCGCTGGGGTTCTGTCCCTGCAATGGGCGATTTTCTGAGTCCTCAAACAGGTTTTTGGCAAAATGCTGAACCTACCAATACCGACTTTAACGCCAACCTGCATTTCTCTGGCCTCAAAGGGAAGGTAAGCGTGTATTTTGATGAGCGGTTGGTTCCGCATGTATTCGCCGATAATGATGAAGATCTGTATTTCGTGCAGGGCTATTTGCATGCAAAATTCAGGTTGTGGCAGATGGAGTTCCAGACGCTTGCTGCTTCCGGACGGGTGAGTGAAGTGCTGGGCAAGGATCCGCGCTTTATCAACTACGACCGCGAAACACGCCGCCTGGGTATGGTGTATGCTGCCGAAAATGCACTGCAGGCTATGGAAGCCAACCCGGTTTCAAAAATGTATGCCGATGCATATACAGCTGGTGTGAATGCGTACATCGAATCACTTACCGATGCCAGCCTGCCCATCGAATACAAATTACTCGGCTATAAACCCGAGCGCTGGACCAATCTCAAGTGTTGTCTTTTCCTGAAACAAATGAGCCGGACGCTTGCCGGTGAAGGCTATGCGAAAGACCTGGACTACAGTGATGAACACCGGTTTTTTTCACTCAATGAATTAAAATTACTATACCCGCAGGTGGCAGATTCACTGGAGCCTATTGTACCGAAAGGAACTGCTTTTGATCCGCCGGGCATTGTGCCGGTGAAACCCGCCACGGCCGACTCACTGTATTTTGGTAAAACAGATTCAGTTGGCGTTACCAGGTACGCCACGCATGACCCGAATGACGGTAGCAATAACTGGGCAGTTAGCGGTAAAAAAACCAGCAGTGGTCATCCCATTCTCTGCAATGATCCACACCTTGAGCTGTCATTCCCATCCATCTGGTACGAGATGCAATTGAATTCGCCCACCGTCAATGTATATGGGGCTACTTTTCCCGGTTCGCCCAATGTAATTATTGGATACAACGATAGTGTGGCCTTTGGGTTCACCAATGCCGAACGGGATGTAATGGATTTTTATGATATAAAGTTTAAAGACGATACCAAAACCGCTTATTGGTACAATGGGCAGTGGGTACCAACGAAGCTGCGCATTGAAGAAATCAAGGTAAAAGACAGCGCACCGGTTTACGATACGGTGGCTTATACGGAGGCTTTTGGCCCTGTGATGTATGATAAAAGTTTTTCCAATGAACTTTCACAGGGTAAGGCTATTGCCTGTCGCTGGGTGGCGCATGATTCCTCCAACGAGGGACTGATGTGGTATTACCTCGACAGGGCAAAAAATTATAACGATTACTACCAGGCGATCCAGTTGTTTCAGTGCCCCGGCCAGAATATGCTGTTTGCCAGTAAAAGCGGTGACATAGCACTATGGCAGCAGGCTAAATTTCCTGCCCGCTGGTACGGGCAGGGCTTGATGCTGATGCCGGGTGAAGACAGCAGTTATCAATGGCAGGGGTATATTCCGCAAAATGAAAACCCGCATGTCATTAACCCGGAACGAGGCTTTATTGAAAGTGCTAACCAGCGGCCGGTAGATTCCAGTTATCCTTACTTTATACCCGGGGAATACCTGACAGCTAGGGGTGTTTCAATAACCCGTCAACTGGAGGCCATGCAAAACATTACTCCACAAGATATGATGCAGTTGCAAAACAACTATTATAATGTAACGGCGGAAGATGCCCGACCTGTATTACTGAAATACATAAAAGGGGATCAGCTGAGCCCTGCTGCCAAAAAATACCTTGATGTATTCCGCAACTGGAATTTAGAAGCCGGACCGGGAGAAACTGGTCAAACTATTTACCAGTCATGGTGGGATACATTGAAAAAAGTTGTGTACCGCGATGAACTGGAACGTACCGGCAACGAGCCCGTATGGCCGAATGATCAAACCTTGCTTGAAGCTATGCTTCGCGATTCAGTATACCAATTTGCCGACAATATTAATACAACCAAGAAAGAAACCTGGGCTGACGACATCACGATGGCATTGCAAAAAGCGGCGCCGGAACTGATGAGTGAGGAAGCTGCCGGAAAACTGGATTGGGTGAAACATAAAGATTCCCGGATTTATCATTTACTAAAAACCATCTTGCCGTTTTCCAAAAGTATTCCGGTAGGTGGCTGGGGAAATGTTATCAATGCCACTACAAAAAGCCATGGGCCCAGTTGGCGTATGATTGTTCACCTGGATGTGTTGACGGAAGCATACGGTGTTTATCCCGGCGGGCAAAGTGGTAATCCCGGCAGTAAATACTACGATGATTTTGTAGACACATGGGCAAATGGAAAATATTATACCCTTTGGATGATGAAGCGGTCTGATGCCACAGATCCGAAAGTGAAATGGACGATGACCTTTGATAAAGGTTGATAAGTTACTACCTAAAAGAGTCGACGTTTTATTGATAAATTACTTTAAGCATAACGGTATGAAAATTTTACTCTCTATTATACTCACTGCATTATTGGCTTTCATCGGTGGCTTGTATTTGCCCTGGTGGAGTTTGGCAGTTGCAGCGTTTCTCGTGGCAGTGCTGGTGCATCAGTCACCGGCAAAAGCATTTGTTGGTGGTTTTGCTGCACTGTTTTTGCTCTGGGGTGGCCTGGCCTGGTGGATAGACATGAAAAACCAGGGGCTTCTGTCAAAAAAAATCGCAGCAATATTACCGCTTGGGGGCGATACTGTTTTACTGATCCTGGTAACGGCCCTCGTGGCCGGACTGGTTGCCGGCTTAGCGGCTCTTAGCGGCAGTTTTTTGCGGGCTGGTAAATAGTGACGGTAAAATATTTACTTGCCATTTCATGTCCTGGTAGTTGCTGCTGCAATCAATTTTTTCTGCTGTACCTTTGCAACGGTTTAAGAATTTTGCCCGGCATGCAACCGGGGTTCTTTACCAGAACTAAAATTCAGCATAATGGCAGTATTACACAACCGTATCTCCCGCCGGGAGTTAAAAGAACGTATTCAAAACGACCCCACCCCGCGTACCACGATTTCCTTTTATCGCTATTTTCCCATTGACCAGCCCGGCCAGTTTAGGGATGAGTTGTACCTGCGCCTGCAGGAATTGGGCGTTCTAGGACGGATTTATATCGCACAAGAAGGAATTAACGCACAGATCAGTGTGCCAACGGCCAACCTCGAGGTATTCAAGAACTACCTGGATTCCATTTCCGGTATGGAAAATTTACGGTTAAACATTGCCGTTGACGACGACGGTAAATCGTTTTACGTACTGGACATTAAGGTAAGAAAGCAAATTGTGGCGGATGGTATCCAGGATCCTCGCTTTGACATGCGCAATAAAGGACGGTATGTTGATGCACTACAATTTAATGAGTTGGTAAAAGATCCCGGCACGATTATCATTGACATGCGCAATCATTATGAATACGAGGTGGGGCATTTTCAAAATGCCATCGAAGTACCCAGCGATACTTTTCGGGAACAACTGCCCATGGCTGTTGACATGATGCAGGAACACCGGGATAAAAATATTATTATGTATTGCACCGGCGGGATTCGTTGCGAGAAAGCCAGTGCCTGGATGCTGCATAACGGATTTAAAAATGTTTTTCACCTCGAAGGCGGCATTATTAACTATGCCCGGCAGGTGAAAGCGCAGGGACTTGATAATAAATTTATCGGGAAAAATTTTGTGTTTGACGAACGCCTGGGCGAACGGATTACCGCTGATGTGATTGCCAAATGTCACCAATGCGGAAAACCTGCCGATACGCATGTCAATTGTGTCAACGACGGTTGCCACCTTCTGTTTATCCAGTGCGATGAGTGCCGAGATAAATATGAAGGTTGTTGCAGTGCAGAATGCCAGGAAATTATTCACTTACCCGCGGAAGAGCAAAAAAAGCGAAGAGCCGGACTAGATAAGGGCCGTAATATTTTCAATAAATCAAAAGCCCGGCGAAGCTCTGTGCTGAAACAAGAAAATAGCTGATTACGAGCTATTTGTACAATATTACATAACCTTTTTCGTTTGTAAACCATTGTGCTCAGGAAAGACGGCCTTGGCGTTTGGAAGAGAAATCTGCCCTGGTTGTTTTGTCGTATGTACTAAAGTTCACCTTACCTGTTCCTGTGAAAATCATAGCACCCTTTTAATCTGTATCCTGGTGGAAAACTGATTCCGAACCAATGTTTTCGTACCATGAATACTATTTCTATCGCAGTACCCAAGGCGTTCAATCGCATTAAAACTATTGGCTGCACAACGGCGCTCAATGATTACGAAAAAAGAAAACTGGGCGTTTTTAACCTGCTAAATTTTTTTGGCATTGTTACCGGTCTTTTCATACCGTTAGCAGGGCTGGCCGGCAATCAACCTTTGCCTCCACTGGCCTGGATTGTCGCTGGTTCTCCATTTTTTATTGGCATTACGGTTTTGTGCTGTAATTACCGCCAACGTTACGAAACAGGCAGGGTTATCTACTTTACATTGTATCCAGCCGTTACCAGCCTTGTTTATGCGGCAAATCTTGATGTAGGCATCGAACTTTTCTTTATTCTTTATGGGGTGCTGTCGGTGTTTTTTCTGCAACGAACGGTAAATATTGTTTTTTCGTTTTGTTTTTCGGTGGTTTGCTACCTGGCAGTAGCCGTTTTTCATGGCGGGTATGCCTATCGCCTGCAGGAGCATTTCTTTCTGTTTTTTGTCTTTAACCAGGTGCTGGCAATTGTTTTCATATTCGCCGGGCTATTTATGATTAAAAGTGAAAATACCGGGTACCAGCGTGATATTATTCACAAGAACAATGAACTTGAAAAGCAGAAAATTGAAATTGCCAGCAAAGCCGCACAACTTGAAAAGCAGGCCGGCGAACTGCAAGAACTGGATGCGCTAAAAAATAAATTGTTTTCTGTAATCGCTCACGATCTGAAAACGCCTATGTACGCCTTAAAAAACCTGTTTCAGAATGTGCAGAAATACGATTTGCCCGGCGAAGAAATAAAGGTAATGCTGCCTGACATTGTTACCGACCTTAATTATACCACCGGTCTAATGGAAAACCTGCTTCAGTGGGCAAAAAGCCAGATGAAAGCCAGTGCCGTTAACCGGGAATTAATTGACATCTCGCATATTGTCAGAGAAGTAATGCAGCTGCTGCGCTTACAGGCTGAATCAAAAAAGATATACCTGGAAGCCAAAGTAGATACACCGGTATTTGTGCATGCTGATAAGGACATGGTTAACCTGGTCCTGCGAAATCTTTTATCAAACGCCATCAAATTCACGCCTGAAAAAGGCTCAATCGTTATCGGCGCCACAAATAGCAGTTCTTTCGTAGAAGTATATGTGCAGGATAGTGGTACGGGTATCAGTTCTGAGGCGTTGCAAAAAATCAATGCCAGCGATTACTACACAACAAAAGGCACAGCCAATGAATCCGGCACGGGCCTGGGGTTGATGCTCTGCAAAGAGTTCCTGGCAAAGAATGGCGGAAAAATGTTTGTGGAAAGCGAACCCGGGAAAGGCAGCATCTTCTCATTCATACTTCCTGGCAGTAATTAAAGAAATGTGGATAAGCCAGCAGCTTAATTCATTCCTGATCAATCTTTATTATTTGTAAATAATTGATTTTCGATTAATTAGTTTGAAAGTCTCATTTATTTGATTATTTTTGTCCACATCCTAATCCTTTATCCTAACTGATAATTACTATGCGTTTTTCACAACAACGATTCATGTTTCAGCCTGCCAAACTTAAGCCTGTTAAGGCTGAAGTATCCCGGCATGCAGGACTTAGGATACAGGATGACGTTGCAAAGCCACCCCGCTGGGCAAGACTAAATTACTTCGCTGGTCAGCTTCAGCTTAAATCACTGACTTTCCTTGCTGCAGTTAAAGCAATTGGAACAATCGGGTTGCAAAACGAGTATGACAAAAGAAAGCTGCGCATCTTTAACCTGCTTAACTTTTTGTGCCTGGTTGCCGGTATCATAGTGCCGCTGGTTGGATTACTGGGCGATCATCAATTACCAACTACTGCCTGGATAATCGCGTTTGCACCCGCAATGGTGAGCATTCTAGTCTTAATGCTCAATTACTATCACCGCTATGAAGCCGGTATGGTTACTTATTTCGTTTTGTACCCTGTGATCACCAGCTTTGTGTACCTGAACGGGATTAATCTTGGCGTGGATTTGTTTTTTATCCTTTACGGGATTCTATCAGTATTTTTCATTCCCCGCATCAGCGATATGCTGTTTTCCATCGGACTGTCAATGATCAGTTATTTTATGCTTTCGGTGGTGCTGAAACATTATAATTACAAACTGGAGTCGGTCAATTTCGGATTGTATTTGTTTAACCAGGGATTAGCCATCTGTTTTATTTTTTATGGACTATTCCTTGTGAAAAAAGAAAATACTGGTTACGAAACGCTTTTGCTGAACAAGAATAAAGAACTTCAGGAAATCAATGCACTGATTGAAAAGCAAAAGGCAGAAACAGCACAAAAGGCCCAGTTGCTTGAACAGCAAACCCTGCAATTAAAAGAACTGAATACTTTAAAGAACAAACTCTTCTCCGTTGTATCGCATGATATGAAGGCCCCGATGTATGCTTTGCGCAACTTGTTTCAAAATGTGCAACAGCTGGATTTGCCCGGCGAAGAGATCAAGGAGATGCTGCCCGAAGTGGTAAACGATCTCAATTATACCACAGACCTGATGGAAAACCTGTTGCAATGGGCCAAGACCCAAATGCAGGCTAGCACAGTGCATGCACAGGAATTTGACATAGCAGAAACAATTAAAGATGTGCTTCGCCCATTGGGGCTATCGGCTAAGGCCAAACAAATCCAGGTTGTACACCAACTCACCAAAGCGATCTATGTATATGCAGACAGGGACATGATCAACCTGGTGCTTCGCAACCTGATCTCAAATGCCATCAAATTCACGCCGGCATCCGGCTCCATTTTTATACACGTTCAAACCCATTCCGATCACGTGGAAGTCTTTATTAAAGATACCGGCATCGGTATCGACAGTGAAGAAGCGGGACATTTATTTAATAATTTCTATACCAATACTGGTACGGCCAATGAGTCAGGTACTGGCCTGGGTCTTATTCTCTGTAAAGAGTTTCTTGCTAAAAATGGAGGTTCGATCAATGTACAAAGCGAAAAAGGAAAAGGCAGCACTTTTTCTTTCACGCTGCCAGTAATCATTTAAACTTCTTCATTCCCTTTTTATTTTAACGTTGCCCATTGCAGGCACACAGGACTGCCAACAGCAATGCGCTTACCGCTATCGGTGAGCAAGCCCGTTTTTTTATCACGTTTGAAGATGACGATGCTATCGCTGTTTTGATTACCCACCAGTAAAAAATTGCCGGACGGATCAATTGTAAAATGGCGGGGGCCACTCCCCAGCGTTGACTGGTGTTGAAGAAGCGTTAACTGGCCATCTTTCGGATTGATACTGAAAACAGCAATGGTATTTGACTCACCGCGATTGGAGGCGTACAGGAAACGGCCATCTGCTGATACTTCGATTTCAGCGCTGCCAACAGGGCCTGTATAATCTGGTGGTAAAGCTGAAATATTTTGCAACAGAGCAAGCTGTCCCTTGCCCTCGTAGGCATAAGCGGAAATATTGCCACCCATTTCAGTTATAACGTATGCGTATTTACCATCCGGACTAAAAGCGATATGACGGGGGCCTGTACCAGCCTCTTCTTCCACGTAAGGAGTTTTTGAAGCTGCTACTGTTCCGTTTTTACTGTTAAAATCATATATCATCACTTTATCCATACCAAGGTCCGGCACAAAAAGATATTTATTGTCTTTGGTCAGTACGGTTTCATGTACATGCGGACCTTCCTGGCGTTCGCTGTTAACGCTGGAGCCTTCGTGCTGGATATGAGTAGTGGCCGCCCCCAGCGATCCGTCTTTTTGAATGGGGAATATTGAAAAAGTGCCGCTGGAATAATTTCCCACGATCACCCATTTGTTTGTTTTGTCCACAGTGATATAGCAGGGATCGTCACCACCGGATGGCTGCTCATTTAACTGGCTAAGTGTTCCTGTTTTTTTATCAAACGAAAAAGCCGTTACACCACCGCCCGTATTTTGCTGGTTATTGTTTTCATTCACCGCATAGATAAATTTTTGACCGGGCGAAAAGGTTAGGTACGATGGGTTGGATGTAGGCGTTTCGCTCACAAATGAAACGGAGCCATCCTGGCTGTTGAACTTAAATACATTGATGCCTTTGCTTTTGCCTTTGGTATAGGTACCTACAACCAGGTAATGCTCGTTGGTTGTTTTTTGCGAAAAGCACTGGACGGCAAATAAAGCGCATAAGAAGACGAAAAGGATTTTTTTCATATAGGTAAAATATAGTTGTATACAATCGTAGCTCTGCTGGTTTACCAGAATTGCTGTTATTTCAATTTTTCAAGACTGAGCAAAATGCGCCGGTAGGTTTCTTCTTCGCTTAACTTCTCGGGTTCGAATTTTTCGCCAATCACTTTTTCGTACAACTCGATGTATCGCTGGGAAATGGTGCTGATCCATTCGTCGCTCATGGCGGGCACCACCTGGCCTTCTTTACCCATAAAATTATTTGCGATCAGCCATTCTCGTACGAATTCCTTACTCAGTTGTTTCTGGCGTTCGCCCTTTGCCTGGCGCTCTTCAAAACCATCTGCATAAAAATAGCGGGATGAATCGGGTGTGTGGATTTCATCCATCAGGTAAATCTCGTTGCCGATTTTTCCAAACTCGTATTTTGTATCTACAAGGATGAGCCCCTGTTTAGCAGCTATCTCTTTTCCACGGGCAAATAACTGGTGTGTATATTCTTCAAGAATGTTCCATTCCTCGGCAGTCGCCAGGCCTTTGGCAATGATTTCGTCTTTGGAAATGTCTTCATCGTGTCCCTGTTCGGCCTTGGTGCTGGGTGTAATAATTGGCGAAGGGAAAAAATCATTTTCTTTCATGCCTTCCGGCATTTCTACACCGCAAAGTGTTCGCTTACCGGAGGCGTACGTGCGCCAGGCATGCCCGGTCAGATTACCGCGAACCACCATTTCGATTCTGAAAGGCACACACTTTTTGCCAATCGATACGTTGGGTGCCGGCACATCCATCAGCCAGGATGGGCAAATGTCGGCTGTTGCCTTTAGCATGTAAGCAGCAATTTGATTTAAAACCTGTCCTTTATATGGAATAGGCCTGGGCAGGATGACGTCAAATGCAGAAATACGGTCACTGGCAATCATCACAAGCCATTGATCGTTGATGGTGTAAACGTCGCGTACCTTACCGCGGTAAAAAGATGTTTGTAAGGGAAAAGTAAATGCAGCCATGGCCCGAAAATAGGAAATCACCAGGCAAATGAGAGAAGTAAAATTTCAACAATTTGTTCTTTTGGGTTAAAAATTAAATTTTTGTATCGATAAACTGATTTGTAATTTCAGTAGGATTTACCAAAACCTAAAACTGCCATTATGAGAAAGTGCCAACAATTAACGATTGCATTATTTTTGGCTCTCACCCTTACCAACGCTGTATTTTCCCAGGCGATTACAATTAAAGGTACTGTTCGAAACAGTTCATCCAATGAAGTTGTTTCGGCAGTTTCTGTCGGTGTGAAGGGGGGGACAACCGGTACCTACACAACCGAACAAGGTACGTTTGAATTAACGGTTACAAAGCTGCCTGTCACATTGGTTTTCACCTCAATCGGTTTTGAAACGCAGGAGGTAACAGTGACCAATACCCGTGAGCCTGTCACAGTAAATTTTGTTCCCGCTTCTTCGTTGGGACAGGAGGTTGTTGTGTCAGCATCCCGTTTGCCGGAGCGAATTCTGGAATCCCCGGTTTCCATCGAGCGGGTAAGCAGCGCTACTATTCGCACGGCGCCGTCTTCTAACTATTATGATATTGTCACTACCCTCAAAGGAGTGGATGTCATAGCCTCTTCGCTGACGTTTAAAACACCTACCACCCGCGGCTTTGCCGGAAGTGGTAATACCCGGTTTAACCAAATTGTAGACGGGATGGACAACCAGGCACCCGGCCTTAACTTTTCGGTGGGGAGTGTAATAGGCCTTACCGAACTGGACGTTGATAATATGGAATTGCTGCCTGGGGCTTCTTCTGCGTTATTTGGTCCCGGCGGTATGAACGGCACATTACTCATCACCAGCAAGGATCCATTTAAATACCAGGGGCTTTCTTTCCAGGTGAAGCAGGGCATTATGCACGTAGACGGCCGAGAAAGGGATTTATCCCCTTATTATAACTGGTCATTGCGCTGGGCGCAAAAGGTTTCTGAAAAATTTGCTTTTAAAATTAATACAGAACTTGTACAGGCTAAAGATTGGGTGGCTGATGACTATCGTAACTATAAGCGTCTTGGTACTACAGGTTCAATCGTACCGGGCACAAGAGAAACCGATCCTAACTATGATGGCGTAAATGTTTATGGTGATGAAACCACGATAAACCTTCGTTCAGTACTGGATCAGATCGCCCAGCAGGTACCATTCTGGCAAAGTTATGTAAGCACGTTGCCGGCGGATATTCCCGTATCAAGGACAGGCTACACGGAAAAAGAAGTTGCTAATCCTAATACCTTAAACTACAAACTTTCCGGTGCCTTGCATTACAAGTTTACCAATAACCTGGAAGCAATTCTGGAAGGATTTTGGGGCACAGGTAATACGGTGTATACAGGCAGTCAGCGGTATTCCCTGAAGGATCTGAAAATGGCACAATACAAGCTTGAATTGAAAGCCAAAAACTGGTTTTTGCGCGGCTATACCACCCAGGAAAATGCCGGCGAATCGCATAACCTTACAATAACTACCCAATTATTTAATGAAGCCTGGAAACCCAGTACAACCTGGTATCCAGCATATGCATTTGCCTATATTAATGCTAAAATGTCGGGTAGTTCAGACATTGATGCCCACAACATTGCACGGGCAGCAGCCGACCAGGGGCGACCTGCAGCCGGTTCAGCTCAATTCAAAAGTTTGTTCGATGCAGTCAGGAAGTTGCCTATTCCTCAGGGTGGTTTGTTTCTCGATAAAACAGACCTGTACATGGTTGAAGGACAGTATAATCTTTCCAGTGCCATCAAGTTTGCCGACCTAATCGTTGGTGGCAACTGGAAACAATATGTGCTAAATAGTGAAGGTACCCTGTTTGCCGATAAGCCCGGCCAGCCGATTAAAATCAATGAACTGGGCGCCTATGCGCAGCTGAGCAAAGAAATTGTAAAAGATGTGCTGAAACTATCTGCTGCAGGGCGTTACGATAAAAATGAAAACTTTGAAGGCCGGTTTACGCCCCGTGTCACAGCTGTCGTTACCCCGGTTAAGAATCATAATATCCGGTTTTCCTACCAGACAGCTTATCGTTTCCCCAGTACGCAGCAGCAATGGATTGATCTAGACGTGGGTACTGGAAGATTACTGGGAGCAAATATTGCCTTGTGGGATAAGTACAACCTCATCAATAACCCCGGTTACGACCCCACTACGATTCCTCCACAGGGTAATAATCCAACACAGGTAACGTACAAACAAGTAAAGCCAGAGTCCGTAAGTTCATTCGAGGTGGGATATAAATCCCTGATCGCTAAAAAGGTATTGATTGATGTATACGGCTATTGGGGTACTTATGAAAACTTCCTCTCCCGGCGCGATGTGATCCAGTTTCCCAACGGTATACCCGGCCCCACTTACTCGGGCTATTCCATTGTTGTCAATTCTCCGGAGAAAGTAAAGACCTACGGATGGGGTGCCAGTGTGGAATGGCAGTTACCGGCAAATTTCACAATCACTGCAAATGCGTCTTCGGATAAGATTAAAGACGTACCGGCTGGCTTTCATGCATACTTTGATGTGCCTGCCTACAGAACTGTATTATCGCTGGCAAATACCGGGTTTGGCCCACAAAAACTTTTTGGTTTTAATGTAATCTGGCGCTGGCAGGATGGCTTCTTCTACGAAAATGATTTTGCACAGGGCGATTTACCTGCGTATCATACCGTGGATGCCTCCATCAGCTATAAACGCCCAAAAATCCGCTCGATCATCAAGCTGGGCACAACCAACATGCTGAACCAGTATTACCGTACAGCGATTGGTAACCCCAGTATCGGCGGTTTGTATTACATCAGTTTTGCTTACAACGTGCTGTAATGAATTTTATCATTAAAAATTCGAAACATGAAACTCAGAATATATCAATGGATTAAATCACTCGCTCCGGCTGTTGTTTTGCTAAATTTAATGGCTTCCTGTAACAAAGATTTGCCAGTTGCCGAACCCATTACGCAGCCACAGCCAACCGGTTCTTCGATTGCAGAAATCCTGGCAGATCCCAGTTACAGTATTTTGAATGCAGCAGTGACCCGGGCAAAGCTTACCGGCCTTTTATCTGATAAATCGAAAGTATTTACCTTCTTTGCGCCTGATAATGCTGCCATGCAATTTTCCGGTATTCCCAATGAGGCAGCTGTTAATTTTTTTAGTGCAGGACAGTTGGATACTTTATTGAAGTATCATTTGATTGGCGGACAGAAATACACCTCTTCGAATATTTCAACTGTATTTCCGAATCTTTATTTGCAAAGCGACTTTGTCCTGGCGCCACCCTCCACTTCGTTACCGCCCGGTTTACGGATGCCCATTTTTCCTTCAAAAAATGGATTCGGTTTATTTGTCAATAATATTCCTGTAACCCAGGCAGATATTCCGGCTGCTAACGGTGTGATTCATAAAGTGGCTGCAGTTGTGATGCCCCCTTCGCAATATTTATGGGACAGGATCAATACTGACCCAAACCTGACGTACCTGAAAGCAGCTATCCAGCGGGCAGACAGCGGAGCCACGGCTTCCAGTTCATTGCAGGCTGCCCTGCTAAACCCTGCTGCTAACCTTACAATCTTTGCGCCGACAAATACAGCTTTCCAGCAAATTCTTACAGGCCAAATCACACTCGCATTAATGGACCAGGGTATGGACCAGGCTACAGCGCAGGCCACAGCAACGGTTTTGGCGTCTTCACCGACAGTATTTCAAAATCCTGCTTTATACAGTGTTCTCACGGCACAGGTGGTGCAGGGAATTGTCGTTTACCATATTTTAGGAAATCGTGCTTTTTCTGTTAATCTGCCGACAACAGCCACCAACTATCCAACCTTGCTGAATACGGCGATACCGGCACATCCCGGTGTTAGTGTGCAGGCTACGTTTGGGTTAACGGGTGTTACAGCCGCAACGGTCCAGGGTTTGGGAAATGCTACTGCGTCAAACATCCTGATCAACCCGACACCGGCACCCGGTGGCACAAGCGATCAGCACTACATTAACGGAACCATTCATGAAATTGACCAGGTGCTGTTACCGCAATAATGATTTTGGAATTAAAAGTGTATTAGAGGCCCTGCTTAGCAGGGCTTTTTTTTGAGATGGTTTTACCGTAAGGTTGTGGAAGTTTCCCCAATTAGTACACCGTTATGGTATACCTGCATATTGTAGGTTCCTTTGATAAATAAATTATAGTCGAGAGAAAAGACAATTAATTTCTGTTCATTTTTTGTATAATCAAATTTCACCGAACGGGTAAATACCTTCCGTCCTTCAGTTTTTGTGTCGAAGCTGTCTGAATCCCAGACGGGACTTGTAATCACCTGGCCATTAGGAGCTGTTACGATGATGTATATGATTGCATGATCAATATCGCTAACTGTGTTTTGCAGATACATTGTTACTACAAATTTATCAGCTTTGCGTGCCAGGCTCGTTTCTACTTCACGGGTTCGGTTTGATTTAATATCGATAGCGGCCAGCTTGATGTCACTGGCTACAAATGTGTGGGCAGCTGTTACCACCTCGTTAAGTTGCTTATTTTGTGTTTCAAGATTTTTCACATTTTGCTCAAGATCCTTTATTTGCAGGGTAAGCTGTGCCAGGGTACTATCTAATCTTGTCCTGTCTTTTTCCAGCGAGGTGCTGTGTGTTTTCAGTTCGTCAATGCGGGAGCGTAGCTCATTAATTTTGTCCCGGGCACTATTCAGTTCGCTACGGGTAATAGTCCGTTTGCTGAGGATATCACTGATTTCGCCACGCAGCGAATTGATTTGAACAACCCGGCTATCTAATTGCCCTTTGAGTGAGTCCATATTGATACGTGTGGAATCAAGCCGTGTATCCAGGCGACTGACGGTTTCTGCATAAAATTTTTGCAAGGAATCTTTAATTGCATCAGCAATAGCCGCCGAATCTTTTATATAAATATTATTTCGCTGGCTGGTATACCTGTTTTTATCATACAGGTGATAAATCCACGTGGCCGTAAGCCCGATCGAAAGCAATAATAGTAAAAGTGGTTTTGAACTCTTCATAATTGTAATCAGCGGTAGCGCTGTTGGTCCTACAATTGCGGGGAGACAATTTACGGTTAATCATTAAAATTTCAGAGTGAATGCATAAAAAAACCGCCTCGTATTTTTACGAGGCGGTACTTTTTTATCAGGATTATCGTTGAAATTAACCGAATAAACCACCTTTTTTCAGCGTTCTGGTGCCTTCACCAATTTTGAAACCATTGTGATAGATTTCAATTTTGTAATCACCTTTTTGGAAATCGCTTTGTTGTAAAGGTATTTGCACATTTTTACGTGTGTTCTGATCGTACTGGATAGAAACTTTAGATGTGTAAGGCTTGTCACCATCTGTACGGGTAGTCAGCGTGCCGGAACCCATTGAAGGGTCGGAAATGACTTTGCCATCAGGGGCTGTTACCATTACATAAAGGTCGGCCGGGCCAGATTTGGCAATGCGATTTTCTACGTCAAAGGAAATAACCAGTTTATCTACACGACGGGCTGTAGTGGTCACTTTTTCTTTACCGTTTTTCTTTTCTTTCACCGGGGTAATCTGGATGTTTGATGCACTGAAAGTAGAACCCACATCAACAGTTTGTTGCAATTCCTGCTTTTCAGAAGTTGTGGTAGCCAGGTTTTGCTCCAGGGTTTGTTTTTCAGAAGTCAGTTGTGTGTTTGCGGCTGTCAGTTGCTGGTTTTCACCGGTCAGGCGGGCAACTTCAGCTTCCAGTCCATCAATTTTACCGTTCAGGTCCTGGATCAGCTTTTTAGCACGGTCCAGTTCAGCGGCAGTTGCATTTTTCTTTCTTAAAATACCGTTGATTTCATTTTTCAGCTTGGTAATTTCAGTTTGCTTATCGCCTAACTGGCCCTGCAGTGAATTATTGGCGCCGGTCAGGGAATCCAGCCGGATTGTTACATCGTCATACATTTGTTTCAGCGAATCGCGCTGTGACATGTAGCTGGTGCTTTGTTGTTCGGTAAGCTGAAGTTTTTCGCCTGTTTTATTCTTGTCATACAACAGGTAACCCCAGGTTCCCAGAAGGCCAGCTGCCAGGATACCAATTAAAATATTCTTGGTACTGTTACTTTTGGGCGGTTGATTCTGCGGCGTAGCAGAAGGATAATTTGTTTCTGTCATTGTTGAAGGTTTTTAGTCCTTAAAATTTGAGTAATGGTTTTTGCTTTTTTCCCAGGTCCTGCCTCTTACCAGGCCTGGAAGCATATTTGACCCCAATATTTCTAAAACCGTGCCAGAAAGTTCATTTACTTATTAAGGCCTGTCGATATCTTATCAAATTATGGTATGTAATCTCTGTATCTTAGCTGGTTATGACAGTGGAATCTATTATGCATGATTGGCAAAATGCCCGTTTTAAACCTGTTTACTGGCTCGAAGGAGATGAGGAATATTTTATTGATAAGGTAATGCAGTTTGCCGAAACGAAAATTCTAAACGAGTCTGAGGCGGGCTTTAACCTTACAGTATTTTATGGAAAAGATGCCGACTGGGCAGCTGTTGTAAATGCCTGCCGGCGCTATCCCATGTTTGCCGAGCGGCAGGTGGTTTTGCTAAAAGAAGCCCAGCAGATGCGGGATATTGACAAACTGGAGGCGTATGTAGAAAACCCTTTACAGTCGACGGTTTTTGTGGTTTCTTACAAAGGCAAAAAAATTGACGGCAGGACCCGGCTTTCAAAACTGCTGAAAGACAAAGCCGTGATGCTGACGACCAAAAAAATCACCGATGAAAAAACGCTTCATGAATGGATTCACAACCTGGTGACGGGAAAGGGATATAATATATCGCAGAAAGGTCTGCGCCTGCTGGCCGATCATATTGGTAACGACCTGAGCCGCATTGAAAATGAAATTGAAAAGATAGCTGTCAACCTCGGCAAGCGAAAAAGCATAACCGAAGATGATATAGAAGAGTTTGTAGGCGTAAGCAAGGAGTTTAATGTCTTTGAACTGCAGGCAGCCATCGCTTCCCGTAACCTGGAAAAAGCTATCCGTATTATTCAGTATTTTGCGGCAAACC
>DASTSN010000033.1:0-58019 GCA_035760665.1 Chitinophagaceae bacterium
GTGGCAGCAATGCGGTTAATTTTATGTATAGTCAGTCGATTGAAGGCGTCAATTTTATTATTTGCAATACAGACTCCCAGGCCATCGCCCTGAGTAAAGTACCGAACAAGGTTCAGCTGGGCCCACATTTAACGCAGGGCCTTGGTGCCGGTGCAAATCCTGAAATTGGCCGGCAGGCAACCGAAGAGTCGCTGGAAGAAATCAAGCGTATCCTGGAAGTGAATACCAAGATGGCGTTTATCACGGCCGGAATGGGTGGCGGAACCGGTACCGGCGGTGCGCCCATAATTGCCAAAATCTGTAAAGACCTTGGAATTCTGACAGTGGGCATTGTTACCACACCTTTTACGTATGAGGGTAAAAAACGCCAGCTACAGGCCGAAGAAGGAATTAAAAACCTGAAACAGTATGTAGATACCTTGCTGGTGATCAGTAATGACAAACTACGTCACCAGTTTGGCAACCTGAAAATGCGGGAGGCTTTTGCCAAAGCTGATAATGTACTGGCCACGGCTGCGAAATGTATTACAGATGTCATCAACAGTACCGGCCAGATCAATGTGGATTTTGCCGATGTATGTACCGTTATGCGTAACGGTGGAGTAGCCATACTGGGCAGTGCAGCCGCCGAAGGAGAAAACCGTGCACAAAAGGCTATCGAAGAAGCGCTAAACTCACCATTGCTGAACGATAATGATATCCGTGGCGCTAAATGGATTTTAATTAATATCAACTCACAGGAAGGCGAACACGAGTTTACCATGGATGAGGTGGAAGTCATTCAGCAACACATTCTTAGCCAGGCTGGCGAGGATACAGATGTGATTCTTGGATTGGGATATGATAATACCCTTGACCGGAAACTGGGGATTACCCTGATTGCTACAGGTTTCCAGTATAAAGATCCTTTTGCAAAGGCCCGGATGAAAAAAGAGGAAGAAAAGAAAGAGGAAAAGATTGTGATGGTGCTTGGAACGCCGGAACAGGCAAAGACAGCAACCACTGCGGCCCCTGCGTTACCGGAGGTGGAAGAAAAAGAAGACCCGCTGCAACCCAAACTCATCGATGAGCCCATTGACACAGACCATTTGTCATTACTCGATTTCAGCGACGATGTAATCCGTTTGTCAGAGGAACCGGTTTTGCAAGATGATGACAATGCAGTTATTCATTGGGAGTTGAACATGGAGGAACCAACGGTAACTGAGAAACTACCTGCAGGCCAGCCGGGAGAAACACAAAAGAATGAGCTTGTTCCGTCAGGTATGGTACTTACGGAAAAACCACAACAAGCCGGAAAAGATAATATAACCCGCCAGGATAAAAATGCTGCTGTTCCGGCATCTGCAGTGTCGGGCGGCTATCTGGCCAGACCATCCAATATTTATGCAGAGACAAACGCAGAGGTTTCTACTTCTACGCCTTCTGCCGAAGAACCGGTTCCGGCGCCTGTTGCAAAATTACCAGAGGTTGATGACCTCGATATGCAACTGGTTGTCCGGGATGACATTCCAGCGGCGGATTTGCCGTTGGCCCATCAGGCTCCAACACCTTTGGAATCATCTGCAGAGGAACCTGCGCTGCAGGACGAGGCAGATGAACAAAAACGTAGGGCGGCAGAACGACTTCAGAAACTGCGCAATTTGTCGTTCAACGTTAACGCGGCCGACCCGAATAACGAGTTTGAGACAGTGCCGGCTTATATCCGCCGCAATATGGAATTGCATGCTTCTGCTTCGAAGATTGAGGATTTCTACAGCAACTACCAGGTAAAGACAGACGAAAATAATAATACGCAGATCAGCACGATCAATACGTTTTTAGATGGGAAAAAACCCGATTGATTTTTTCGTTCCAATGAAGCCACCCAAAAACAGGCTTGTGTTTTTAGTTGTTTCCCCCGATTTTTATCGGGGGTTTTTTTTGAAAATGGGAAGATAAAAGGCGGCGTGGAAGCGAATACAACAATATAGTTTTACCATTGTTATCTAAAGTATAATTTGCTTATCAATATTATTACACATGGCAACAGTTCTCATTTCTGGTGGCACCGGTTTGATTGGTACAGCGTTGGCGGATTCACTGTTGCGGAGGGGGTACCAAGTAATCATCCTTACGCGGCAGCCAAAACAAGAAGCGGGAAACGAGGCTGGAGCCGCTTATGCGGTATGGGATACGGAAAAACAGCACATTGACAGCGAGGCGGTCCGGGCTGCAGATTATATTGTAAACCTGGCCGGAGCCGGTGTGGCGGAAAAGCGATGGACAAAAAAGCGAAAAAAGGAAATCCTGGATAGCCGCGTAAAGAGCGGAACGTTGTTGGTAAAAGCATTAGGCGAAACTGCTAACCAGGTAAAAGCAGTCATTAGTATGTCTGCGATTGGATGGTACGGCCCGGATGCCGCAAGACTTGAGCAAAAGAGTTTTAAGGAAGATGATCCGCCTCATCCTGATTTCCTGGGCAAAACCTGCCAGGCTTGGGAGCAAAGTATACTACCGGTGGCTGCCGTGCATCAGAAACGGCTGGTTGTATTAAGAACGGGTATTGTATTAGCCAATGAGGGCGGCGCCTTACAGGAATTTAAAAAACCGCTGAAATTTGGTACTGCAGCAATCCTGGGCAGTGGGAACCAAATTATTAGCTGGATTCATATTGATGACCTGGTCAGAATGATTATTTATGCCATTGAAACCGAGACAGTCAAGGGTGTGTTTAACGCAGTAGCCCCGCACCCGGTCAGTAACAAAGAGCTTACCCTGACGCTTGCCCGCGAAAAAAAGGGCCGGTTCTTCATTCCCGTATATGTCCCCGCTTTTTTACTGAGGTGGATACTGGGTGAAATGAGTGTCGAAGTGCTAAAAAGCGCAACCGTTAGTTGTGAAAAAATACGACAGGCAGGATTTACCTTTTTGTATCCTTCTATTACAGCTGCTATCCGGCAACTGGCGGGGGCATAAAATCATCTGTTTCTCCTTCCAAATGTTTGAAATGATATACGTTGGAAAATGCACCAAGAATGGCTGTATTTCCCCTAAACCTTAGCTTATGAATTTTCAGTTGATCAATGTCTTCCTGTAATACTTTCCGGTACATCGGGTGCATGGTGCCACCAGTTAGTCCGGCAGGTTTAGCCGGATCGTATTGAAAGGGTGGATCAACGAGTGTGCCACGCGGGTACATAATTCCGGGTCGGCCTTTGCCGCGGATATCAAGGATTTTTGGATGGTCCAGTCCCAGCGTATGCCCATATTCGTGGGCTGCCGTGGTAGATCCTTTGTATAAATTTTCCAGTTTGAAATAACCACTGTTGCAACCCAGGCCGTCTACAAAAGAAATGTTTCCATTTACAAACTCTTCGATGCGGAAATAGTTATTTCGCGGATCTGTATTTTGAATCACCTCCAGCTCTGTAATGGCCGGTGCAAACGCAGCACTGATGGTAAATACAACCTGCAGACGGGTTCCATTAAGCAATAGGCTTCCTTTCGGCTCATTCCACATCGTTTCGATTTCGTCGCGGATTGATTCCGTTACGACATCATCCGCACTGGACCCGTACGTTATGATATGTGAAGAAATTACAAGACGCTTATGAAACAAATCTATTTCAGCAATTCCCATAAATACAAGATAAGCAAAACCGCATGATTTGCGATAGTGCCATTTGTTTCAATCAGCTGTAAACGCGTAGCGATGATCCTGATTGTGATACATTGTATTGCTGCAATTTTGTGGCGGCAGGCCCCATCAGTACATTCCCATTTGCCGCAAATACAGAACCATGAACCGGGCAATAAAAGTCGTTGTTGGTAGCATCGTATTGAACGGTTGCTCCCTGGTGTGTGCATGCCTGCGACACGGCTATGTAACCACCGTTTTCTGTTCTTGCCACAATAACGCCATTTTTATAAAGAAAACCCCCATTCGCAGTGAGGGCAGCATTGGCAGGGTCGTTCAGGTCAATGGTGAAGTCCACTTTTGAGTTGTTAGCGGCTGGTGTATTCTTCGTACAGCTCACCAGGTTCGATATAGCAAGAATAGTGGCAGCACTAAGGCCTGCCTGCTTGAAAAACTCTTTACGGTTCATACTTGTTTTTTTGAATGAATAAATCTGATGGGAACGTATGAGGGTATGAGCCGGTTTTTTGCCAGTACAAAAGCCGGATGTGGTTTCTTACCCGGTAAGGACGGGCAAGCTTTTTATGCTTATATAGCATAAGAGATAACAGGCAAGACAGGTATGGTTGGGTAAAAAGTACAGTATCAGAAATTATACATAAATCCAGCCCCGGCACTGAAATTATATGGAAAAGATTTTACGATGCTGTTTTTTGTAATAGATGTTAACGAATACCGGTAAGCAGGCACAATACAAAGCGACCATCGCCTGTTGATGCTGTAGGTTAAATCACCAGTTAGTACTAAGCGAAGATTGGCCGGCTTCAGTCCTTCAATGGAACGTTCTTCCTCCTCTTCACGGCGGCTGCCATCCACAATTTCTGTATGAACACGAGTACCCGTAACAAAGCTTGCTGCGATACCTATGCCGGGCGAAAATGTTACTCTTCCGATACTTTTTAAATAATGAAAAATGACTGGTATGCTGAAATATTGAATGTTGTTGTGTGTGTAAGTGGTTTCCAGGCTGTCACCCACATTGGGATGTGAACCTGGGCCAGTATTGATATATGTAAAACCGGAAGATAGATTGAGCTTGTAAGCTACGTCGCCGCTGGTAGTTTTTTGCGCATAAATATGACGGGGCCCTGCATTCATAACAGACTTGCTGTATAACATACCAGCCTGGATCATCATATTTTTCCGAAACCTGTAATTTCCCAGGATCGCAAAACCAACTGTTGGCTGTAATCGTTCATGTTGCTCAATTTCTTCCCGTTCGTTATGATTGGGTAATCCACCGGTATAATCCGTTTCATCATCTTTCAATTTGTTTCTGTACCAGTCATGCGCCACAATGCCCGTTACAGACCAGGATGGTTTGAAGAGTTTACCACCTGAAACAACCGGGATTGTTAATTGTGGAACAATATGATCAATGACAATTTTTTTTTGGAGCATTGAATACCATTGTTGCTTCACTTACGGGAACAGGTTTTTTATCTGGTAGCAAGCCTGGCTCGGATTGCGAATTGGAGTCATTTTTAATAAGATGCTGGACCTGCTGCCATTTATTTTCTCGGGCTAAACCTGTTACTTGCTGGTAAGAATGACTGGCAGTAACCGGTAAAGAATTGATGCCGGGAACTCCGTGAACAACCGATCTTTTCTTAAGTGTTGTCGCCATATCAATGCTACCATGAAAATGCCTGTTTTTTTCTGGGGCAGATTGCTGATTGTGCCTATGGCCTGTTTGATTGGATAGTTGGATAAACAGGCTGTCTGCGTTGCGTTTTCCCGGTTGGGGTGGTAAGGATTTTTCTTTGGAACTGCCGGATTGAAAGGGTGATCGGGTGGAGCTTTTTATTTTGCTTTTTTCTTTTTTCAAAGGTATTGTTCCCTGCTCGGTCGATTTATTTTGTTCTACTTCTTCCGGTGGCACCTGGTTGCGGGTAGTTAACTCATACGCCAAAAAAGACAGGAGCAGCAAAACAAGCACAGCTGCAATCCTCCGCACCACAATAAACTTTTTTTTATAGGCTACTACATCTTTTTTGTCAAGCGAAGCTTCCAGGTTTTCCCACACATGCGAAGAAGGTATTTCTTCATGTGAGTCAAGTCCGGATTTAAAAATGTCATCTATATTGTGTAGATTTTCATCCATAGGCAACTATTTATAGTTCGCTATTTTTTTTCGGGTGGTCAATGCTTTTTGCAATAGCAATCGGGCATCAAATAAGTTCGATTTTGATGTGCCTTCCGATATTCCCAGTGCTTCTGCAATTTCGCGATGTTTCATCCCCTCAAATACATAGAGGTTAAAAATCATACTGTAGCCGGCTGGTAGTTCCTGTACGAGCTGAAGTAATTCTTTTGTCCCGATGGAAGAGTACGTGTCGGGATCCTGTGCTGTATATTCGGAACTGTCATCAATCCTGACTACCGGTGTAAGTCCTGTTTTATTCCTGTAGCGTAATAAAGCGCAATTCACCATTATTTTCCTGATCCATCCTTCCAGGGAACCCGTTCCTTTAAACTGGTGGATGTAATTGAAAACTCTCAGGAAGCCTTCCTGTAAAATCTCTTCGGCCTCTTCCCTGTTTTTTGCGTAGCGTAAGCATACACCCAGCATTTTGGGTGCATAACAGGCATACAGCCTGGACTGGGATATTCGTTTCCCGGCCAGGCATCCTTTTATAAGCTGCTGTTCCGTTTCGGGCAAAAGACCGTTTCTTTCAGGCATAGATATACTGAAGCTGGCCGATGGTTGGGTGTAAAATGAAAGTTGTTGGAGTAGAAGCAATTCCTTTGAAGGAAATGTGAAAGTAAGAAACACCTTATTACCGGTGTAAAGATTTTTGTTTAATAATTGTTAAGCACGAGGAAACAACTGTTCGTGGATAACAAAAACATTAAGGAAAACTATACTATAAATCAAAACCGGTGTGTGAAAGAATATTTTCTTACACCGGGCAGAGATTGAGGAATTAATTACGCAATGGTTTTCCACCTTTTAATACGCTTTGTATCCGCTCTAATGTTTTCTTTTCACCACAGAGGGAGAGAAATGCCTCCCGCTCAAGATCCAGCAGGTATTGCTCAGATACGAGGGATTGCTCGGTCAGGTCGCCACCGCACATGACGTACGCCAGTTTTTTTGCCACGACTACGTCATGGTCAGTAGCATAGTTGGCACGCCACATACCGTTAATACCGGCATATAAAGCGCCCAGTGCCGAACGGCCCAGCACTTTAATGTCTTTACGCTGTACCGGTGATACGTAACCGCTGTCATATAGCTCAATCACTGATTTTTTGGCTTCCGCAATTCGACGGCCCTGGTTGATCACCACTTCATCAAGACCTTTCCTGTACACACCAATATCAAATCCTTCGAATGCCGATGTGCCTACTTTAGCAGTGGCAATGGTCAGGAACCTGTTTTTTAAGGTAATGGTATCCGGTTCATCTTCGTGCATTTCATCAGAAGCACGCAGTACAAATTCTTTTGTGCCGCCGCCACCGGGAATCAGGCCCACGCCCAGTTCCACCAGGCCGGTGTAGGTTTCGGCTGCCGGGCAGCATTTATCAGCATGCAGACTTAATTCGCAAGCGCCGCCTAGGGACAGTCCATGTGGGGCAACCACCACGGGTATAGATGAATAACGTGCCCGCATCATAGTATTCTGAAACATACGGATGGCCATATCTAATTCATCATATTCCTGTTCGATTGCCAGCATAAAGATGAGGCCTACATTTGCGCCGGCAGAAAAATTGCTGCCTTCATTGGCGATCACCAGGCCTTTATAATTTTTTTCAGCTTTGTCAATCGCTGTCTGGATGCCGCTTAACACATCCCCGCCAATGCTCCCCATTTTGGTAAACCACTGCAAGCCCAGCACATCATCGCCCAGGTTATATAAACGGCAGCTTTCATTCTTCCAGATCTGTTTATCCTGGTAATTACTCATCACGATGAAAGCCTCGCCCTTTTCTTCACCATGGGGCTGTACATACGATCCGGCTGCCGGGGTATAACAAAGGCGTTTACCATTTTCAATTTTATAAAACGAATGTATGCCCCCGGCCAGCATGGCATCTACCCACGGGGCTACGGCATAACCAGCTTCGCGCATAGCCTTCACCGTTTTTTCAACGCCCAGGGCATCCCAGCTTTCAAAAGCGCCAATCTCCCAGCCGAAACCGGCCATCATGGCATCATCCACCCGGTATAGTTCATCACTGATTTCGGGAATACGGTGGCTGATATACGAAAAAAGGCCATAATGAAAGTGCCGGTAAAACTCACCGGCTTTATCCTGTCCGGCGCAAAGCATTTTGAGGCGCTGCGCAAGATCATCAATCGGCTTTGCAGTTTCTACTGTGGCAAATTTTGGCTTTTTGCGGGATTCATATTCCATTGTTTGCAGGTTTAATACCTGTATTTCTTTTTCGCCTTTCGCATTCGGCGGCATTTTTTTGAAGAATCCCTGGCCTGTTTTATCGCCCAGCCAGTTCTGATCCACCATTTTTTGCAACCAGTCAGGGATTATAAAAGCAGCACGGGCTTCATCGTCCGGGCAGTTTTCATATACCCCTTTTGCCACTTTTACCAAAGTATCAATACCCACTACATCGGCTGTCCGAAAAGTGGCGGATTTTGGGCGGCCAATAATGGGGCCCGTCAATGCATCCACTTCATCTATGGTTAAGCCAATTTTTTTCACCAGCCCAAAAATGGACATGATGCCATAAACGCCTATACGGTTGGCTATAAAGGCTGGCGTGTCTTTACACAAAACGGTGGTTTTACCAAGGTATAAATCGCCGTAGTGCAGCAGGAAATTGGTAACGGCCGGATCAGTATCGGGTGTGGGAATGATTTCTAATAAGCGCAGGTAACGGGGTGGGTTAAAAAAATGAGTGCCGCAAAAATGTTTTTTAAAATCGTCTGTTCTTCCTTCTGTCATCAGGTGAATGGGTATACCGGATGTATTTGAAGTAATAAGCGTACCGGGTGTCCGGTATTTTTCTACCTGCTCAAAAACTTTTTGTTTAATATCGAGCCGCTCCACCACTACTTCGATGATCCAGTCGCAGCCGGCAATCTCTTTCATATTGTCATCAAAATTTCCGGTGCTGATTTTTTTCACTACATCTTTATGGTATGCAGGGGAGGGACTGGACTTTAAGGCGGCAGCCAGAGAATCGTTCACAATCTTGTTTCGCAGTTTCGCATCTGTACTTTCCTTTGCTGCTTCGGGGACAATGTCAAGCAACAACACCTGCAAACCAATACCCGCAAAATGACAGGCAATCCTGGACCCCATAACGCCGCTGCCAAGTACAGCTACTTTTTTAATGATTCTGTTCATCAGTGATGTCAATTAAATGTGATTCGAAACAATCTTTTGCAATACGGCGCTTATTTGTCGTATCCGGTTTTCCGCATCAACTGTGTAAGCCGTTTTACAAAATTAGTTAGTTATGCAACTATTCGTATTCGAAGATAGCAAATTCAGTTTAGCTATCCAGTGAAATTAAAAGAAAAATCCTGCCCTCGTTTTTTTACCTTACAGCATGCGAAATGAGGCTATCGAAATATACCAGGCAGCTGTTAAAGCTGTTCAGCCGGCGGTTTTATTGCCAGATTATATTTCAGTTACGGAAGATAGATTGCGGTTGGGTGATCAGCTGTTTTCTTTATCAACTTTACGGAATATTTACGTGATAGGGGCAGGGAAAGCCAGTGCGGCAATGGCTGCGGTGGTTGAAGAAATCGCAGGCGATTATATTACTGCCGGGATGGTTGTAACAAAATATGGGCACGCAAGGCCATTGAAAAAAGTGCTGTGCCGGGAAGCTGCTCACCCGGTGCCGGATGAAAATGGTGTGAGGTCCGCAACTGAATTAATGGACATTGTTTCCCAGGCCGGTAAAGATGATGTGATAATAACTCTTATCAGTGGTGGTGCATCCGCCCTGCTGGCAGACTGCCCGCCGGGTATTCCCCTTAAAGATGTGCAGCTGACATTTCAGTTATTGCTTCAATGCGGGGCCGATATCGGTGAAATGAATACAGTCAGGAAACATGTATCACAAATCAAGGGTGGACAGTTAGCCCGGCAAGCATATCCTGCCAATTTGGTTAGCTTTATCCTGAGCGACGTGATCGGTGATCTCCCGGAGATCATCGCCAGCGGGCCAACCGTGCCCGATCCTTCCACTTTTCGTGATGCTTATGCTATATTGGAAAAATATGGGTTGAACAAGCAAGTACCCGCCGCTGTCGCTGATTGGCTGAAACGGGGCATCGACGGCGAAATACCCGATACGCCCAAACCAAACGATCCTGCTTTTGCCGGAATTTTCAATTATGTCATTGGCACAAACAAACAGGCGCTGCAAGCTGCCCGGCATCAAGCTGAATCGTCGGGGTATTATACTAGTATTCTAACTAATCATCTAAACGGTGAAGCCCGTGAGGCGGCAGCCACATTTGTTAAACATGTACTGACATATGCTGGCCCGCTACCGGCCTGCCTGCTTGCAGGTGGAGAAACAACTGTTACGCTAATGGGAAAAGGGAAGGGTGGGAGAAACCAGGAATTTGTATTGGCAGCTTTGGAGGCAATACAAGAGCAAAGTCTTTCCGGTAGAAACATGCCGGTGATTTTATCGGCCGGCACCGACGGAACTGATGGCCCCACGGATGCTGCCGGTGCGTTTATTGATTCTTCTGTTCTAGTCAATGTGAAACAGCTGTCACTGTTACCGCAGGCTTACCTTGACAACAACGATGCCTATCATTTTTTTAAACAGGTAAACGGCTTATTGATAACAGGCCCTACGCAAACGAATGTGATGGATATTGTGGTAGCTCTTATTTTTTAAAATTGCTTTCAGTCGAAACTTACCTGTGTTTTTTCTTCAGCTGAAAGGTTCTTGACAGGTTAAATCCAAATTGAATATCTCCTTTTGCCCAGTCGTTGGTGGTTTCCGTGAGAAAAGCTCTTTCGTTCATCCCGGCTGCATTGGTAAAGTGTAACTGGAAAACGTGACCGCCAGTTTCGATATCAACTCCCACGGATAGGGGATTGTGTGTTTTGAGTGATCCGTAATAGCCATTGGGATTTATCCTGTAAAAATAATCCACTGTGAAGGATACCCTGCGGCTGATTCTGATTCTGCCTCCGACTCCAATGGCATACATGTCGTTTGGATCGTTGTTAACAGAGTCTACCAGGTTTCTGTGTAAAATGGTGGGCGACAGTTGTAAGCTGATTCCCTCAGTGAGTTTGCTGCCCAGGATCAGCTGGCCATAATATGCCAGTCGCGAACTGAAATAATTTTTTACTGTTGGATCGGGCCATTTCAATGTTTGCATAGTGGCGCCTCCAACAACCACTAGTGAAAATGGCAGGGCGCCTGGTCCGGTTGCCTGGTGAATAAGACGGTATTTGAGAAAACCATCAAATTCTTTTTTATTGGTACTGCGGCCAACTCCCAGCATCAGGTTTTTCGTGATGCCAAAATCAAATGACATTCGCATTGTTGCCTGATCGAGTCCGAAAAACTGGTAGCCTCCCTGGTTAACATTGCCAAAGCGGTGCAGTATGCGAAAATCCATCGTGCCCGGTTTTATCAGCTCCATACTATGGCTCATAATAACGCGGGAAGATTTGAACGCATAATCAATATATTCTTTCTTTGGTTTATCAGTATCTACCAGTTTAAGCAAGTCGGGCTGATCTTGCGCAATGGCAGACAGTCTGCCTGCTGAAAACAGCAGCACCAGGAAAAAGCAGTGTGTGGCTTTCATTGTAATGTATTAAAATGGCAACCTGTGTCAATCAGCTGAACAGGACCGGTTATGGAACGATTTATTTGTGTAACGGCTCAAGAACACCTTCAACCGTTATGTTTACAGTATTCGAAATTTTATCGCTTACAACAGAAGGTATCTCTACCTTGTAATCTGATAGTAAAATGGTGAATGTGCTGTTTATAAGAATGTCATTTCCTTTTACGGTCAATGTGCCATTGGTTTCAACTGTTTTTGTTTCACCATGAATTTGTAAAGCACCTTTTACATGGGCGGTGTAGCTACCATCTTTAGCGTAATTGATTTCACTGTTGTTCACCACCTGTCCTTTGAATTCTGCACGTGGGAATTTGTCAGTTTCCACATAATTTTCATTGAAGTGTTCTTGCATCAGCGCTTTTTCAAATTCAAAACCTTTCATCAGTACAGCAAACTGGATCATACCTGTTTTCGTGTCCATCACGCAGGTGGTGCTCCTGTTGGTGGCTTCAATTTTTTCCAATGGTGATTTTGTACATTTAAAAAAGATTTTTCCCGTTTTCGTATAGAATTTATCCTGCGCAGGCGCCGCCGTACCATACAGTAAAACACAGACGATAAAAAAGAATGTTAGCTTATGCATAGTCTTTCGAGTAGAAGGTTAATTATTTTTATTTATTACACAACGATTTAGTATTACATCAGATCCCAACAGGTCGTCTTTGTTAAAACCGGTGAAAGCGCCTTTGATACTGACTGTCGCACCTTTCGTTAAATCACGGGCATCCTGCTGGTGTAAAGAATCCATCGAACAACGCACGGAAGACATGTTATTCACATCACCCAGCACAATTGAGTAATACCCGTTTTCGTCCCGGTTGATTTCCTTCACTTGACCGGTTACCGCTACGATAAAATCTTTTCTCCCCAGGAAGGTTTTATTGGCTGACGTTTCATCCGTTTCAAATTTTTGAATCAGGTCAGTAGCGGAAATTTGTACGTCTGGCGAGACGGATACCAGGTCTTTGTTTTTACGGGTGTATTCATTGAATCCGTAAAAGCTGCCCGAGATGATTACCAGTGCAGAGATGGATAAGACAACGGTTTTTCTTCTCATGGTCATCAAGTTTAATTGTTAGGAATACCTGCATTGATCCAGGTCTTTACTTTAGCAAGATCACAACTGTTAACCTTATTGCCGCCCAGCGGCATGGCGATATACCCCGGGCTTTGACTGATACTGCCGTATAATCTTCCGTTGGCTGTGTATGTTTTTACCCCGGCATAGTTGTCGAGGCTGATGTTGCCTCCCGCAGCAGCAGAACCACTGTGGCAGGTCAGACAGCCGTTATTTTGCAATACCGGTACAATGGTTTGTGAATAGGTGACATTCGTTGTGTCACATTTTGTGACTGATGCCGGGTAAAGCTGTTCTTTGATATCATAATAGCATCCGCTGAAGGCCAGGGCCGTTGTGATCATTGTTATCAATAAAATGAGGATTTGTTTTTGCATACTGTGTTTAATTATTAGGTGCTCCGTCTGCAATCCATTTTTGAATTTGAGCCAGTTCACAATCAGATAATTTGCTGCCGTTTTGTGGCATTTGAACGTAACCCGGACTGCCATTTACCGATCCCCACAGGCGTCCACTGCTCACTTCGGCTTTTACGCCGTTGTAGGTACTAAGGTTCACGCCTCCTAAAGCATTGCTTGTGTTATGGCAACCCTCGCACTTATTAGCAATGAGGGGTTGAATGGCTGCGCTGTAGGAGTAAACACCGCTGTCACACATATTCTGGCAAACAAGATCCTTTGCGCCCTGCTGGATCCATTGATAAATCAGGTTGAATTGTGCGGTACTCAGTTTGGAATAACCACGGGGTGGCATGGAACCATCGGCAATGATATTGTACAGTTTACTCCGGGAAGGATCGCCGGCCCGCACACCACCTGTTTGCATTACGCTGGAATAAGAAACCAGCACAACACCTTCCCGGTGAGAGCCATTATCGTGGCAGCCGCTTTGGGCGCAATTGGACACCAGGATGGGTAATATCTGTTGTTGGAAATAAATTTTTGAGGGATCACAACTGTCTGTGACATTACCGCTACTCCCGGGAACACCATTGTCTATCGGGTAGGGGATCATGTGTTTACAGGCACCAATTAATAATAGGCATAGGCCACCCGTTAACATTGCTACTGCAAAATGTTTACGTTTCATGCGCGGGCAGTTTGTTTTTGAAAGAAGATTACAAGAACACTCCTGGTGGTTGGGTGGGATAGCTATTTAAAATCGTTAAGAATCCGTTAAGTAAACAAAGTGATTTTTAACGGTCACGGAAATATGAAGTTGCAACATAGAATATTGTTTCAGTTTGCAAAGCCAAGAATTATACCAAAGGATGTGGGATTTGTAATTATTATTGCAACAGAGAATGATGCAGACGGGTATAAGGCAAAATAATGACAAATATCAATTCTTGTAATAAGCGGGTAATTTTTTTTGCAATAATTTTTTGTGTGCCCGCTGTATTTTTTTCTTCTCCCGTTTTAGCCCGGCTGATTTGCTGATTCCATTGAGTGTCATTTTTGCGAGGTAGTTAAAAAATGAGCGGTCGCGGTTTCTTGTAAAATACACAACTGCCGTCCGGTCTGTGTTTTTGTGCCGCAGGGCAAAACTGTTTACCAGGAAAGACTTAAATTTTGCAACATTCGTTTGTGCTGATCCTTTCCCTTTTTTCAGGATTGCTAATTTCAAGTCGTGATATGTGGTTTTCATTTTACCAACGGCAGTGTATTCGTTAGCAACAGCCGTCATTTGCAAAGAATCCAGGTATCCGGAAGGTAAACGTATAAGGCCTGCTTTTTCGAGTAAGGGATTCAGGCTGGTCAAATCGGCTTGCTGCATTTGCAGGTACAACAACATGCCCGAAAGTGAATCCGTATAGGATTCCCTGGCGAATAAATGTAATGGAATGGTACCGTTTAAACGGGCACTTGCGTCAAGTGTTAAACTGTCTCTGCCTGCAATGTCTACATTTTTTATGGTCGTTAATGCTGCTGCAAGGTTGTTGAACGTGATTGCGGCAAACTGTTTACTTTTTAAATAAAACTGTGTATAATCAACGTATCCGCCTGACAGTCGAATGGAATCCAGGTTTAGCAATAAGCCGATCTTTTGCAGCCAGGCGGCAGGCAAGGGTTTTAGTTTGCCTGCTTCAAACGGCTTACGCGTATCCCGGACAGCTGTGATGACGGGCTGAGTAATATCCAGCATGCCGCCTTTGAGTATGTTGCGCTGAATATAAAAGGGCAGATCAACATTTGATAAAGTAGTACGACCGGCTGATGCAGTAATATAATCACGCTGGAATTTATGTGCATTTGCAAATGAGTCTTCTGGCATTGCCGGTGCTATCGTAAAAGAGTCAACACCGCTTTGATTATCCTGGTTGTTGTAATAAAAGTTATACCAGTTAATGGCAGTTGTTGCATTTATAAAACGACCATTTGTGTTAGAGATCCTGAAGGCCGGATTCTTTTCGAGAAAAACCGTGTAATCACGAAAACCCTGCGACGGGAGGAGGATGTTGTCGAGTGTTGTTTGATCAATATTCAGCTGCCCGTTCTTTTTTGTTTTGAAAGGATTCAGGTTTTCGAGCTGCAGTGTTGAAATGGTACCTCTCCAGCCAGCCGAATCCTTACCGGTAATTATTTTACGAATATCATTCCCTTCAACCGATACATAACCGCTGTCAATTCCCCACCGATTCCCGGAGGGGCTTTGATAAATAAAACCACTGGACCTGGCGTTGAAATTACGAATGGCTATACTTCCGCTCTGCTTGTCGATTACAATATTATGTAACGACAAGGTATTTTTGCCAGCTGCTGTTACAAGTCCGGGCCAGGAGAAGCCGGCGCTGCTACCAGAATCTTTTTGCATATAATAAAGCGAGGGATTGGAAACGTTGATTTCCTTTATCATTAACGCTGGCGCCGGTTTGTTTTTAAAAGCAGTTGATTGCCGGTTTTTTTTTGATTGGATGACAATTACCGGGCGATCAATGGCAAGATGCTCAAATTCAAATTTTTTATCTAGTATCTCTTGGAGACTGGGGGTAAACTGTATTGTTTTTACCGATCCGGTAAAATTAACATTAAGGCCGGATTGTTCGAAACAAGCACCCTGCAGGGATGATGGCTTTTGATCGCTGATGGCATATGCTGCCGCTTCTATCCACAGCGAATCCTGCACCAGCATAAAATTTTTTCCTGTTGCGGCAAATTCTTTGATGCTTGTTCGCTCATTCGCAGGTTTTAAAACCTCTGCGGCCGATAGTTCCAGTACATCCGTTGTAATTGTTTGCGAAGCGTTGTGTATAAAAAGCAGTGTGTTTGTACCCTGTATATTTCGCAGCGAAATAGATGACCTGGAAGGTTTGCTTCGTTTGGGAATGGCTGTAAAGCGCACCGATGCCTGCTGCCAGCGAAGGCCGTCAACGCTGAGTTGCCGGGAACTGTCGTTGTAATACAGCTCGTTCATAAACACATTACTGGCTTCTGCGCGGATGGTATTTGCTGAATCGTGTACAATCAGTTCGTCAGCCGCAAGTTGCTGGTCCTGCCCGGTGAAGCGGACATTTTTCATTTCGGCCCGCAAGTCATTGATGGTAATAGTGCCCTGGCCAAATTGTAACTGGTTAACCGATTCCTGTATAGCAGAAATATTTTTGGATTTTAATAGTTCGTTACTCGACACCAGGATGTCCGCGTTTTGTAAGTTCACTTTGGTCCGGCTGTCAAGTTGTATGTTCAGCTGCCCGTTGATTACCTGCAGTTGCTGCAATTCCATCAAGTTGTCAATAGTGCCCAGGGCTTTGAACAGTGTGAGTTTTTGACCGTTCATGCGGGGCTTTAAGCGCTGGTAATTCATGACTGGATCATACAACACGGCTTTGGAGGCTTTGATGTTTTTATTAAACAGCAACTCATCCCAGGAGAGGTTTTCCAACTCAAAATGTGGAACGCTGTAGTTTCGCTCCGCATAAACAGGATGCTTACCATGCAGCGTGTGTACAGTAAAATTGCTGAGTACTACTTTGTTATTAAAAAACTTAATACTGTCAAAACGGAAGGCCAGTGTGCTGTCGCGATTAATGGTTTCATAATCACGGATGGCAATTGAAAATGTTTTCAGGTAAAACGGGTGCGAAGAATCACTGTTGATTCTAAGATCGGTCATTTCAATGTTATCATTTTTCGAAGAAATGCTGGCAGCCTGGTCATTCCGGCTGGCAAGGATGTTAATGGAGGCATCAGCAATGCCAACATATCCCAGTTGCAAATCACCAGTGAGTGGCTGGATCAACTGTTTAAGCGTTGGTAAAGGAATTTTTCCGTGTTGATTATTTTTTAAACCAATCCATAATTTAATGTCGGGCTTGGTGCAATAAACAGAATCGGCTTTTACCAGGTTTGACTGGTAAAGTGATGTAAAATCTACGGTAGACAAACGCAGTGTATCAAAGAAAACCGAAAACGCAGCACGGGTGCTGTCGGTTTTTTCCGCCGCGATGGTACAGCTGTCCATTTCAATCAATTCGCGACGGATATTTATTCTGAACTGCCGGAAGGCAATCGTATGCCGCCCGTCGGGCAATTCGATATGCTGGTTGTGTGTGCGCAATACCATGTTATCATTGTAAAGGTATTTGGCAGGGTTATTAATGGCGGATGAATCGGGCTCCAGGTTGTTGATATAAAAATCGATGTGGGAAATAGTTATGGGCCGCTTACCTGTTTCCATTTTATTGATAATGGAAAAGGTACCTTCTTCGATGCCAAATTTTTTTACCTGCAACACGTTCAACCCGTCGTTGATTGATTTGTAAATTCTTCCCATCTCGCGGGGAATTGACACTTCGCTGCCCCTGCTATTATCGAAGGGCCTTAACTGGAGGGCCTGTATGTCGGGGCGGAGTAAGGTCAGCGAGTCAATATTCAGTTGGCCTTTTAAAACGAGTTGCCAGAATGAGTGCAGTTCAATTTTGATCCTATCTACCCGAAACCGGTAAGAACTGGGCGCTTTGGTGGAGTCTGTGGTGTAAAAAACAGCATTTTGTAATTCCATCCGGCGGCTGAAGTAATTAAACCGGAATTTTTTAAGCTGAAGATGTACTTTCCCATGTGAGCGGGCATCAACCAGTTCTTCGATCACTTCTTCGGCGTGATCTCTGAACCAGAGGTGAAAGGCTGTCAGCAGCACCAGCAGCACCAGCAATGCAGATCCGACAAGTTTAAATAATGGTTTTGCAAACAGCTTTGTCACCAGGGGAATGGATTTGCACGAAATTTACTAATAAATAAGCAGCTTCCGGTAAATTACCGGGCGAATTGTGCTGTACACGATGTTATTCGTCCGGTTTTCCTCTTAACTGACACCTGCACCGGGGTTAATCGCTGCTTCAGGTTGTATGAAATGAAGTTTGCCCTGGTTGTCTTCCGCCATCAGTATCATACCGTTGCTTTCAATGCCCCTCATTTTTCTTGGCGCCAGGTTGGCAACAACGACTACCTGTTTGCCTACAATTTCTTCGGGTTTGAAATGCAGGGCAATTCCTGAAACAATCGTACGGGTTTCAACACCAATATCTACCTGCAGCTTTAACAGCTTATCGGCTTTTTCCACTTTTTCCGCAGCCAGGATGGTTCCCACCTTCAGGTCCAGCTTCGAGAAGTCATCGTACACAATGCCTGGTTTCAATGCTGTGGTAGCTGCGCCAGGCGCTGTTGACTCTTGATTGGCCGGTACTTTCAAAAGGCCTGCTTTCAGTTTTTCTATTTGTGCTTTGATTTCTTCGTCTTCTATTTTGCGGAACAATAATTCCGGTGCCCGCAGGCTGTAGCCCACGCTTAGCAACTTTGTTTTTCCTGCATTCTCCCAATCCAGCATTTTGTCAACCACCTTCATCATGTACTGCATTTTTTTAGCGGTATTGGGTAAAAAGGGATTCACCAGGATAGCGAGGTTGGCTGTGAGCTGCAGGCAAATGTGCAGGCAATTATCGATTGCTTGCTGGTTGCCGGGGTTCTCTGCCAGGGTTTTGGCCACAATCCATGGTTCTTTATCCTGCATGTATTTATTGCCTTTGCGGGCCAGTTCCATCACTTCGAAGAGGGCTTCCCGGAATTTACAGGCTTCGAGGCAGTCGGTAACTTTCTGTTTGGATTTTTCAAATTCGGCCAGCATAGCCTGGTCGGTTTCATCGAGCCGGCTATTGTGTAACGGCGGTACCTTTCCGTTACACAGCTTATGCATTAATACAAATGTGCGGTTGATAAAATTTCCAAAGACAGCTACCAGTTCGTTGTTCACTGCATCCTGGAAACCTTTCCACATGAATTCGCTGTCCTTTGTTTCCGGTGCAATTTGTGTCAGGTAGTAGCGCAGCATATCCACGCACTGGCCGCCTCCGTTTTCTTTCTTCACAAAGTCGGTAATGTAGTCGCGCATTTCCAGTTTCCAGTTGCGGCTGGTACTCATTTTATCGCCTTCCAGGTTCAGGAACTCATTGGCCGGTACGCTGGCCGGTAAAATATTGCCATGCAGTTTCAGCATCACCGGGAAGATGATGCAGTGAAAAACGATATTATCCTTGCCTATGAAGTGTACGAGTTTTGTATCCTGGTCGTACCAGTACGGTTGCCAGTCGCGGTGATTATCGGCCGCCCATTGTTTGGTGGCGCTGATGTAACCGATGGGTGCATCAAACCACACATACAATACTTTTCCGGCTGCATCTTTCAGCGGGACTTTGATACCCCAGTCCAGGTCGCGTGTAACGGCCCGGGCTTGGAGACCGCCATCGATCCAGCTTTTGCATTGCCCTACCACGCTGGGCCGCCAGTCGTTTTTATGTTCTTCCAAAATCCACTGACGTAAGAATTCTTCATGTTTACCAAGCGGCAGGTACCAATGAGTTGTTTTTTTCTTGATAGGTGGTTTACCACTCAGGGTACTGACAGGATTGATGAGTTCGTCAGGGCTGAGTGTGCGACCGCAGTTTTCACACTGGTCGCCAAAAGCCCGGTCGCTGCCGCAGTTAGGGCAGGTACCTTTGATAAAGCGGTCGGCAAGAAATGTTTTCGCTCCCTCATCGTAATACTGTTCTGTTTCGTGGGTTTCCAGTTCGCCACGGTCGTTGAGGTAAGTAAAAAATTCCTGTGCTGTTTCGTGGTGCAGGGCGGAACTGGTTCGGTGGTAAATATCGAAGCTGATGTCCAGGTCGTTAAAGTCCTGTTTCATTGCTTCGTGGTATTTGTCAATAATTGCCTGCGGCGTGGTGCCTTCTTTCATGGCCTGTATGGGAATGGCTGTACCATGTTCATCGCTGCCGCAAACGAATACTACATCTCTTTTTTGTGCACGCAGGTAACGCACGTAAATATCTGCAGGTATATATGCCCCTGCCAGGTGGCCGACGTGCTTCAGCCCGTTGGCATAGGGCAGGGCGCTGGTAATCAGGTATCGTTTAGGTGTACTCATATCTCCGGGCTTCTGGTAGCTCTTTTACAGTTTTTGAAAATACTGTTTCTACAAACAATATGCCTTGCAGAAACAAGCTGCAAAAATACCGTAAAGCAGCCCATTACCCAAAAGCGATACGAAATGGATACTGCCGGATTTAAGAAAGGGGAATTATTCGTCCGGTAAACCGAAATTGTTGATAAATTACAGTTTCTCTTTGCAAGCAACTCATGAAAAGAAACCAGTTTTTTAAAGCCACTGCCTCGTTGCTTGCTGCCGCAGGACTGCCGGCCGTTCCGGCATTTGCAGCGCCGATAGCAGCAACTGATGGAGCTTTGTATTCACCTCCGTATTTGAAAAAAGGCCAGGTGATTGGTATTACCTGCCCGGCGGGCTATATCACCCGGGAAGAAATTCAGCCTGCTGTTTCACTGATGGAAAGCTGGGGATTTACCGTGCATGTAGGGCAAACAGTGGGAGAGCGGGATTATACCTTTGGCGGTTCGGATGAGGATCGGGCTAAAGACTTTCAGCAAATGCTGGACGATCCGAAAATAAAAGCCATTATGTGTGCCCGTGGTGGTTATGGGGCTGTACGCATCATTGACAAACTGAAATGGGACCGTTTCCGGCAGCGACCCAAATGGATCATTGGTTTCAGCGATATTACCGTTATTCATGCCCACCTGAACCATCAGCTTGGCATTGCCTCCCTTCATTCAAAAATGTGCAACAGTTTTCCTGATGACTGGGCTACCGCCGATTCGGTTCAGGCGGCTACTATTCTTTCCATACAAGAGGCTTTATCGGGCAGGCGTATGCAGTACGAGGCAACTCCCAATGCGCAAAACCGGGCGGGCATTGCGGATGGCGTGTTGGTGGGCGGTAACTTAAAAACACTGGAAACACTGACCGCTACTGCCTCTGATCTGAAAACAGATGGCAAGATTCTTTTCGTGGAAGACACCGGCGAGTATGCTTACAGCGTTGATCGCATGTTCTGGCATATGAAACGGAGCGGGAAATTGTCACGCCTGAAAGGACTGATCGTAGGCGGTTTCAGGATAAAGACCGATGCAGACACTGAAGATTTTGGGAAAACCCTGGAACAAATTGTACTCGAAAAAATAAAAGGATACCGCTACCCGGTTTGTTTTGATTTCCCGGTTGGACACCAGAAAAATAACTTTGCTCTTAAATGCGGTGTGCGACACCGCCTGCTGGTGAAACCGGATTTATGTACATTAACTGAATTACGATGATTAAGTATCCTCCCTACCTGCAAAAAGGTGACACCGTAGGTATTGTATGCCCGGCGGGTTTCATGCCCGTGGAAAAAGTTTCGGAATGCATCCGCGTGCTTAATGAGGATTGGGGATTTCGCACCAGGGTGGGCAAAACAGTGGGCAACCAGTATCATTATTTTTCCGGTACAGACGAAGAGCGGTTACAGGATTTTCAGCAAATGCTGGATGATGACGAGGTAAAAGCCATTTTATGTGCCCGTGGCGGCTATGGCATGACAAGGATTATTGATCAAATTGATTTCAGCCAGTTCAAAAAGCATCCTAAGTGGATCGTGGGGTTCAGTGATATCACCGTCCTGCATGCACACTTGTATGCCCGTTATTATATTGCTTCGGTGCATGGCCCGATGGCCGGTGCGTTTAACGATGCAGGGTACGTTACCAGATATGTGCAATCGCTCCGGGAGGTGCTGGAAGGCAGGATGGCGCGGTATCAATGCGAGCCGCATGAATTTAACCGGCGCGGTGAAGCTATTGGTGAAGTCATTGGCGGTAACCTGTCGCTGCTGGCGCACCTGGTGGGCACAGGTTCTGACATGAAAACGAAGGGCCGTATTTTGTTTATCGAAGATGTTGGAGAATACCTGTACAATACAGACAGAATGCTGCAGCAACTGAAGCGCAGCGGCAAGCTCGCCAAACTGGCCGGCCTTGTTGTTGGTGGATTTACCGATATGAAAGATACGGAACGTCCCTTTGGGCAAACAGTGTACGAAATTATCCGCGATGCTGTGGCAGAGTATGATTACCCGGTTTGTTTTGGTTTTCCCGTGAGCCATGGCAAAGAGAACTATGCCCTCAAACATGGGGTGGGCTACAAGTTGAAGGTAGCCCGCTCGAAAGTACTTCTGGAAGAATAAGCGGATGCGGGTCAGCGGATGCTGCTAAAAAAGGCTACTATTTTTTCACCCGCGCTAAAATCTTTACACACCTTGCCCACCAAAGCTTTGGGCAAATATTGTGAACCGCCCGGCCAGGTATGGCCGGCACCGTTAATTTTTATAAAATCCACTTTTGCAGGGCCACCCGTATACACAGTTTCTATGGCCGTGCAGCCGTCATTAACATTTGTATTGGGCAGATTGATAGTTTGTGGTGCAGCGCTGCAATGGTTCAGGGTGACAATTTTTTCAACCAGGGTTTCTGTGGGCAGTAAATCAGCATTTTCACTGTTGCTGTGCCTGCGATTGAACTTCCCGGCGCCACCGGTATAACTGACCAGCGGGTCAGCTGTTCCATTGATCATGAGTACCGGCACGGGCTTGCCGAAGGTATAGTTTTGGGCAACTGTATGGGAGATGCCCCCACAGACGGGGGCGATGCCCGCCACGCGGCTGTTCAGCGCCGAAGCCAGGTAAAAGCTGAACATGGCCCCGCGGGACATGCCGGTGACAAATATCCGTTTCTCATCGGCCCGGTAGCCGGCGACCAATGTATCCATAAGCCGCTCTATAAAATGCACATCGTTTACGGTGCTGTCTAGATTTTTTACACGGCTTGTCATACCCGGTATGTTCCAGGCTTTGTTTACGGCATCCGGGTATAGCAAGATAAACCCTTCTTTGTCGGCCTGCTCTTCCAATCCGTAAAAGCGGATGGTATTTTGCGCCGTACCGCCACCACCGTGCAGCGCTATGATGACCGGCCATTTTTTTGCAGGTGAAAAATCCGGCGGCAGGTGAAGGATATAAGTTCGTTGCCGGTGATCGACTAGTATGGTTTTATATAAATGCTGGGCAAAATTTTTCCCAGGCAGCAGAAGGGCCAGCAGCAGGATTGTTAGCGGCCATAGCCGGTAACAGGCTTTTTGCAAAAAAGAGGGTTGTCGCATATTCATAAATTGCCGGGTATGACTTGGTGGAATTGTATTGGTTTAAATCTGCCGAAAAGTGAACCAGCGGTGCTGGTGGCGAAGGTTGGGTTATTGGCTCAGCAGGGAATCCAGTCGGGTCGTAGTTTGCGAAAAGTCAAACAGGTTATTATGTCCGCCGCCATCTATACTGATAAACGCATCGCCCGGCTTTAAACGGGCTTTCAGTCTTGCTGCATTGCTCCAGGGAATCAGCCTGTCGGCCGTTCCGTGAAAAATGGTAACAGGCGCGGTAACTTTTTGGAGGTAGTTGCCGGTAGGCATTTTGTAATGCAGCATCCAGCGTACGGGATATATAAAAAAATAATGCTGTGCCAGGGAGCTGAGGCTGTAATAGGGCGTTTCGAGGATCAGCCGTTTGCAATCCCGCACAGAGGCCAGCTGTGCGGCAATGCCGGTACCCATGGATTTGCCGTAGATGATGATGCTGTCTGCCGCGTAGCGGCTGCGTGCCATCTTGTAGAGCTGCAGGGCCCAGCTGTACAAGGTTTGCTCATCCAGGGAGCCGGTGCTTTTGCCAAAGCCCGGGTAGTCCATCATCCACAGTTCATAGCCGTGTTTTGTAAAGTAAGGGGCATAGCGGGCATACCAGCCAATGTTGTTTTTATTGCCATGGAAATACAGCACCACACCTTTTGTGACCGCTGCGGTACTGGTGAAGCAGACCACGTTCATGGTGGCTTGCTGGCTGATGGGGATATTGATCTCCCGGTGAGCCTCCGTAAAGGCGTAGGCGTGATATTGTCCCAGTTTCACCGGGTGAAAGAGCAGGATATCCTGGAGGTAATAAAGCCCGACCCCGCCCAGCAGGTAAATGCTGAGTATCCAGGTGAGCCAGCGTTTCCATTTTTTACTGTTTTGCTTCATACCGAGCTGCAAAGATGCTAAATCGGGAGGAAAGGAAGACAAATCAAGAAAATCGTTTCAGCACAGCAAGCAAGGAAGCCCAGCGCACACTATGAAGCAATGTGTGAGGGGATTTAACCACAGAGAGCACGGAGATACACAGTGCACACGGTGAAGCGATTGTGTGAGGGGATTAATTTACCGCCGAGTCCACGTCCATCACTCATAGCCCGGAGTGAGACTCGTTGGAGAAGTAAGTCATTTACGGACAGGGCTTGAAAATAAGTGATTGTGCAAGGGCCTTGTGCATCCTGTACGCATTTCTTTGCACGGTGAGACATGGCCGGGAATAAAAGGTTGAAGTTGATTGGCTGAACTTTTACTGTGCAACCGGCATCAAATCAGTCTTTCAGAATATCCCGGATAAAATTGTGATAGTCGGGAAACAGGGGCAGGTTGTTATGCCCGCCCCCGTGTATGCGGATGAGGGTGATTTTACGCGGATCCAGCTTTTGCAGGGCAATGCTGTGTTTAATCGGGATCAGCCAGTCGCGGGTACCGTGCAGGATGTAGACGGGGCATCGTACCTTCCTGATCCAGATATTGGTGCGCAGGTGATAGCGTAATACAAAGCGCAGCGGCAGCACGGGCAGAAAGCGCTCCACCACCCGGGTAAAGTTGTAATACGGCGCATCGAGTAGTAACAGGCAGGGATTGTTGTCCGATGCGACCTTAGCGGCAAAGCCACTGCCGATGCTTCTGCCGTAGACGATCATTTTGTCTTCAGGGTACTCTTTTGCCAGTGCAGTGTACACAAACTGCATGTCGCTGAGCATATCCTTTTCACTTCGTTTGCCGGTGCTTTTTCCAAAGCCCCGATAGTCTACCAGCACCACATCGTAATTATAGCGGTAAAAATCACGGGCATATTTGGCCCAGCCCTTTATACTCTTGCTGTTACCATGGAAATACAGCACCAGTCCCTTCGGGTTGTCCCGGTAAAAATGCAGGCCATTGATGCGGACAGCTTTATCAACGTCAAAAAACAATTCGCGGAAAGGGCTGTCGTATTTAAAAATAAAATCCTGCTTCAGTTTTTCTGGTTTAAAAATGAAGCGATCCTGCAGTAGGTAGCCGGCAACGGAGAGCACTAATATGCCGCCAAACAGGTATAGCAATACATGGATCATAAGCAGCCGGTTCCGGTAACTAATGTAGGATTTCTTTGGCGTTTGCAGTGCCCCGGCAGGGCGGTGCCTAATCTTCCACCCGCTTCAGCCGCAGGTTGGTGACGGGTGCCACGATGAGCGGAAATTTTTCCACCGTTACATTGGCAACGTCGAGGCCAAAACCGCGTTCTTCGGACAGGCTGACTTCCTTGATCCAGAAATAGAGTTTCATGATGATCCGTTCTGCAAATGGCAGTTCATTATCCTGGCTCAGGTATTTTTCCATCACGATGAACTGGAAATCGCCTACCGTATTGCTGCTGGCAAGGCTTTCATACCGGCTGGTAATATTCACTTCTTTATTCGCCACCAGGTCTTCCACCACTTTGCGGAACATCATATTAATACGTGGCTCCATGCGGAAGCCGAGCCTGAATTCCACGCGGATGATATCGTTGGGAATGATGTGATCCACTCTGTATTCGCAGGTGTAGGGATCGTCGAGGGTATCTACATGCACAAACCAGTAGATGTCGGCACGCTTGGGTTTTTTATTCAGGATGGAATAAATGATTTTATGCTCAATCTCTTTCGGGTTGTTGGCGCTGGTGAGGTACACCAGGTGGGTGGCATATTTGGGTACAGAGCGGTCGGCACTGAGTTCCTGTATTTTTGGAATGTAATGTTCGAGCCGCACAAATTCCACGTAGCGGTTTTTGATTTTCCGGGAACGGTACCATACATACATAATGGAAAATAATCCGCCACCAACGATCAGGGTCACAAACCCCCCGTGCTTAAACTTATCCAGGTTGGCAAACAGGAATCCAAATTCGATCGTCAGGTAAACCGCCAGGTACAGGTAAATGAAATACGACTTCGCACGACGGGATACGAGAAAGTTGGCAAATAAGATTGAGGTTGCGATCATACAGAGCGTAATCGCCAGCCCGTATGCGGCCTCCATATTAGAAGATTTCTGGAAATACAATACGATGCCGATACAACCAAAGAACAGCAGAAAATTAACTCCCGGGATATAGAGTTGTCCTCTTTCTTCGGTGGGGTAGTTGATGCGCAGCTTCGGCCACAGGTTCAGGCGCATGGCCTCGCTTACCAATGTAAACGAGCCGCTGATTAATGCCTGGCTGGCAATAATGGCAGCTGCCGTGGCGATGACGATGCCCACAGATTTAAACCACTCTGGCATGATTGCATAAAATGTATGAAATCCATGCTGCATGTATTCGGGTGTGATTAAATGCCCTTTGTAGTTCGCCAGCAGCCAGGCACCTTGTCCCAGATAATTGAGAATGAGACAGCTTTTTACAAAAATCCATGAAATACGGATGTTGCCTCGTCCGCAATGCCCTAAGTCTGAATACAACGCTTCGGCACCGGTTGTACACAGAAAAACGGCACCAAGTATCCAGAATCCTTTTGGATAAATCGTCAACAGCTCAATAGCATAATGAGGCGAAAATGCTTTGAAAATATAAAGGTCATCAAATAAGTGACTTACGCCTAATACGGCGAGCATCAAAAACCAGATACTCATGATAGGGCCAAAAAGCCTTCCGATGGAAGCGGTGCCAAATTGCTGCAAAAAAAACAACATTGTCAGAATACCGAGTACGATATAAATGATTGTCCAGTCATCAATAGTACCCAGTGAGGGAATCTGGCGTAAACCTTCCACGGCAGCTGTTACAGAAATAGGCGGTGTGATCATGCCATCGGCTATCAATGCCGCGCCGCCCAGCATGGCCGGTATGACCAGCCAGCGCTTTTGCCGTCGCACTAATGCATACAACGAAAAGATTCCGCCCTCACCCCGGTTATCTGCCTGAAGGGTGAGAATTACATATTTTACTGTGGTTTGAAGGGTCAGGGTCCAGATGATGCAGGATAAACTTCCAAGGATTAATTCATCGGAAATTACTCTTCCATTGGTAATGGCATTCATAACGTACAAGGGAGAAGTACCAATGTCCCCGTAAATAATGCCTAATGCAATAATCAGCCCTGCGAAAGTGACTTTATTGGTCGGTATTTTCACTTTGTGAAGTTAATGGTTTGGCTCCGGTACAGAATTTTGATCTGCGTAGAGATGTGTTGCAAAGGTATAGGCAAAAATGTATACCGGGCAAGTAGCAGACCCGTAAAATAGGCCGCTGGCAAAATTTTCAGGAAGCTGGCGGCTAAAGTGCAACTATTTGATACAAACTAACGTTTTTATAAATATCCCGGAAAGGTTGTTTATGAAATATTTAGCCTTTTTTTGAGGGGCAACCTGTAATTTTAATCAGGAAAAATGTATTCTGTATGATAAAATTTGTGAGGTATTGTGCTGTTTTTTTCGCCGTGCTGGCTGCGGGTTCTGTTTTTGCACAAAGAATCGTCTATTCTGAACCGGAAAAAGATGATACCAAACGCCTGAATTTTGATATTGTTGGCAAATTTGGCGGCAATTTCCTGATTTATAAAAATGTCCGCAACCGTAGTTTCATCTGTACGTACGACAATGATATGAAGCAAACCGGCAAACTCGAGATGGATTACATTCCTGTTGACCGGCTTATCAATGTTGATTTTTTCCCGTATACGGATTTTTCTTACGTCGTGTACGAATACCAGAAGAAGAATGTAGTGTATTGCATGGCTGCCAAAATAGACGGGGAAGGAAAACAAATGTCGGATGTCATACAACTGGACACTTCTCATATCGGTTTTGCCGTAAACAATAAAATCTATTCTGCCGTATCCAGTGAGGATAAAAGCAAGATTGCCCTGTTTAAAATCAACAGCCGCAACAAGCAGAACTTTATTTTTACAACGCTACTATTTAATGATCAGCTGAATTTGCTCAAACGCAGCGTGATCAATATTCCGATGGCTGAACGGAATGATTACCTGGATGAATTTCATGTGGATAATGATGGCGACTTGGTATTTACAAAATACCAGCGCACCAATAATGACAATATCACGCAGGCATCCCTGGCTATCAAGCATGCACAGGCCGATACTTTACAAATGCAGGCACTGGATATTGAAAAAAATTACCTGGATGAAATTCATATTAAAATTGACAATTATAATAAGCATTATTTCATCACTTCTTTTTATTATAAGCAACGCCGCGGCAATATCGAAGGTTTTTATTTTTACGTATGGGATAAAACAGCCGGCCAGGGAATCATGCAAAATATGGTAGTATTTGGCGATGAACTGAGGCGCGAAGCCAAAGGTGAATCCAATATTAAAGCCGCGTTTAATGATTATTTTATCCGCAATATTGTGCTCAAACGGGATGGCGGCTTTATCATCGGCAGCGAATCATACTACACCACCTCGCGGTACAATACCTGGAACAGGTGGGATTATCTGTATGGCAGCCCGTTTTTAAGCCCCTACGATTATTACTATTATTCTCCCTACTATAATAGTTATTACTGGCGGCCCGGTTATTATGGAAATAACCAATCTGTCAGGTATCATGCCGATAATATTGTACTGCTGTCTTTCAGCAACACCGGCAAACTGGAATGGAGCAATGTGATTGCCAAAGACCAGTACGACGATGATGGTGATGCTAGGGTATCATACCAGGTAATGAATACGGGAGGCCAGCTGCACCTGCTCTTTAACCAGCAGGAGCGCAGGGTGCTGTTGCTGAATGACTATGCCCTTTCGCCCGACGGGAAGATTAACCGGAACCCGACCTTGCGCAACTTAGACAAAGGCTATGAGTTCATGGCTCGTTATGGAAAACAGGTTAGTGCCACACAAATTATTATTCCCTGTTTTTACAGAAATTATATTTGTTTTGCTAAACTTGAGTATAATTAACGAATGATCATCCATATCCGTGATTGGCGTATTTAAACAAAAAACACCGGCTAACATATTAGTGTTACTGCTTTTCGGGTTACTGATTAAGATCCCGCTGTTTCTGCATCCCCATACCCCCGTTACTTTGCCAAAAGACGGGTTACTCTATCAAACTATCGTAAATTTTTTGCAGCCGGCAGATACCGCGAGGCCAGCTGTTTTTTCGATACTGGTTTTTTTGCTTTTGTATACCCAGGCTATATCTCTGAACACCCTCATCAATAAATACCGGATGACCCAGCGGCTTACCTATTTTCCGGGAATGGCCTACCTCCTGGTTACTTCCCTGGTGCCTGAGTGGAATCATTTTTCTGCACCTATGCTGGTCAATAGTATTTTGATTTTTGTGCTTGCTGGTTTGTTTAAAACCTATAACCTGCAGCGTGCGAAAGGACTTATCTTTAATGTAGGACTGGGCATTGGCATCATGTCGTTTATTTACTTTCCCAGCCTGGTATTTATGGTCTGGGCCATTTTTGCACTGATGCTGTTACGTCCTTTTCGTATTAATGAATGGTTGCTTTGCTTGTTGGGTATTACGGCGCCCTATTATTTTTATAGTATTTACCTTTTTCTGACTGATAAGTGGAGCCTGCAAAAAGTCATTCCGGGTGTCAGCATCAGTATTCCCCATCTTTCGCAATCCATCTGGCTGGCTGCCAGTGCATTTTTTCTTGCTGTGCCTTTTTTGACTGGTGGATATTATGTCCAGGACAGCCTGCGCCGCATGTTGATTCAGGTTCGGAAGGGCTGGAGCCTGATATTACTGTATTTACTGGCCAGTATTCTCATCCCTTTTTTAAATACCAGCAATTCGTTCGAAAACTGGATTATTGTGGCTGTTCCCTTTGCCGCATTTCATGCAGCCGCTTACCTCTACCCGGTTAAGCAACTATATCCCCGCCTGCTTTTTTGGAGCATGACGTGCTTCATACTTGCCTACCAATATTATGGGCCTGGTTGGTAAAAAGTGGCAGGCTATAAACAGCCGATCAATTATCTTTGTGCCCTTACCAAGCCTCACAGATTATGAAATTTGGTGTTGTTGTATTCCCCGGCTCAAATTGCGATAGAGATATGTATGATGCCCTGACGTATGACCTGAACCAGGAGGTCATCATGCTCTGGCATAAAGACAAGGATTTGAGCATGTTCAGCACGGATGATTGTATCATTTTGCCGGGTGGATTTTCGTATGGTGATTATTTGCGCTGCGGGGCGATTGCCCGTTTCAGCCCGATGATGCAAAGTGTTATAGCTTTTGCAGAAAAGGGCGGAAAGGTATTTGGCGTGTGTAATGGATTCCAGATTTTGTGCGAATCCCAGCTTTTGCCTGGCGTATTGTTGCGGAATACCAACCAGCAATACGTATGTAAAAATATTTTTATCAAAAACGAAACAGACGAGGTTTTTAAAATTCCGATTGCGCACGGGGAAGGGCGTTATTTTGCCGATGCGGCCACGTTGGATAAACTGGAAACCAACGGCCAGGTGCTATACCGGTATTGTGATGAGAATGGCAGGATTACACAGGATGCCAATCCTAATGGTTCGTTAAGGAATATTGCCGGAATTTGTAACGCAGGCCGGAATGTCGTTGGCATGATGCCGCACCCTGAAAGGGCCTGTTCATCAGCGTTAGAAAATACCGATGGCATGGCAATTCTGCAATCGCTAATCATGGCCGGGCAACCCGTGTTCTAATCCCGTCGTCTTTTGGCTGGATGCAAAAAACTGCAGCCTTGTCATGTATCTTACAATGCTTTGATCAGTGATCATCTATATTTGCTGTTTATAATTTTAACAGCAGAAAAACTTTCGAAGAAGGATATTTGCATCATAGAAAATGGAGTTTATCATGAAGAAATTTTTAGTATCAATTACCGCTATCCTTTCCGTAATAGCCGTTAATGCCCAGAACCCTGTGAGCTGGTCGTTTACTACCAAAAAAATTGCGGATAAAACTTTTGAGGTGCATATGACTGCCAATATTCAGCCGGGCTGGCATTTATACTCCCAAACACAACCGGACGACGCAATTGCCATACCTACCGGCGTTACCATTCAAAAAAATCCCTTGGTGATGTTGGACGGAAAAGTGAAAGAAGCTGGCAAACTGGAAAAATTTCATGATGCCAAACTGGGAGTATCGGCAAATCAATATTCCAGTAAAGTGGATTTTGTACAGGTGGTGAAGCTGAAAGCCAATGTTAAAACCAACGTAAGCGGCAGTGTGGAATTTCAAACCTGTGATGATAAAAAATGTTTGCCTCCCAAAACGGTGAATTTCAGTGTTACGATTCAATAAGTCATGCTGATTCACTTTTTTATAAAACGAGTTCTGTAAGGAACTCGTTTATTTTTAAATTAAAAAGCGAATGAAAAGAGCTTTATTTTTTTGGATATGCAGTTTGCTGATATTGGGCTTTTTTGGCAAGGCAAATGCGCAGCTTACTCCTTACCAATGGCAGATTTCAGCAAAAAAAACAGGCGATGGACAGTATGAACTGACTTTTCGCACAACCGGCGCTAATAACTGGGAACTATATGCGCCCAACCAGGTGCTGGGTGATGTAAAAATGACAGAACTGGTGTTCCCGGACTCCTCCATTTTGCAGGAAGGAGAATGGAAAGAAACGGGCTCCTATACGGTTCTGAAAAGTGCCATCTTTGATAATGCACCGGTAAAAATATACAAAGAGGGCACCAGCTGGACAGCTACCGTACGGATTAACGGAGAAGTGCCTGCGGAATTACATGGGAAGCTAACCTATACCTACGGCAATGAAAATGAGTTTTACCCGGCCACGGCTTATGATTTTTCCATTCACCTGGAAGGGGGCGTTGCGGCCACTACTCGTATATTGATTCCCAGCATTGATATTAAACACCCGGTGAATAATTGTGGCGATGAAGACACTGGTAATAAAAGTTTGCTGGGTATCTTCCTGCTAGGGCTAGCCGGGGGATTTATTGCATTGTTAACGCCTTGCGTATTTCCATTAATCCCGCTGACGGTTTCCTTTTTTACAAAAAAAGCGGCAAATAAATCCAAGGGCCTGGGCAATGCACTGTTGTATGGCTTTTTTATTTTTTTAATTTATGTGTTGCTCAGCGTGCCATTTCATTTGGTGGATAAAGCCAATCCTGAAATTCTGAATAACCTGTCAACAAATGTCTGGCTGAACTTATTGTTTTTCCTGGTTTTCGTAGTGTTTGCGGTTTCGTTTTTCGGGTATTTTGAAATTGGCTTACCGGCCGGTCTTGCCAGTAAGGTTGATGCCCGTTCGGGTCTTGGTAACTGGGGTGGAATATTTTTTATGGCGCTGACGCTGGCAATCGTATCGTTTTCCTGTACCGGTCCGATTCTTGGTTCTTTACTGGCAGGCGTTTCTAACGAAGGCGCCTGGCCGCTAACGGCCGGTCTTGCGGGGTTTGGTTTTGCGCTGGCGCTGCCGTTTGCTTTGTTTGCCATGTTTCCCAAATGGCTGCATTCCTTACCCAAATCCGGTGGCTGGCTTAATTCCGTTAAGGTTGTGCTGGGTTTCCTGGAACTGGCAATGGCGGTCAAATTTCTTTCGAACGCAGACCTGGTTAAACAGTGGGGATTGCTGAAGCGTGAATTGTTCATCGGCATATGGGTCATCATTGGCATCTTCATATTACTGTATCTTTTGGGTGTTATCCGGTTCCCGCATGATTCGCCGGTCAAAAAGATCGGTCGAACGCGGTGGGCATTTATCCTATTGTTTGGCGCGGCCACTATTTACCTGGTTCCGGGTCTGACCAACACTAAAGCGGCTAACCTGCGGTTGATCAGCGGTTTTCCTCCGCCCTTGTGTTACAGTGTATATAAAAACCCGGTAAATTGTGCGGAGAAGTTTGAGCCTTTACGCGACTACGACGAAGCGTTGGCGCTGGCGCGAAAAGAAAACAAACCCTTGCTGATTGACTTTACAGGCTGGGCTTGTGTAAACTGCCGGCGGATGGAGGAGAAAGTGTGGACTGATCCCGACGTGGCAAATATGATGCGCAATGATTTTGTGGTGGTTTCCCTGTATGTTGATGAGCGAAAAAAATTACCGGCTACCAAGCAGCTCGTTTATAAAACAAAAACCGGCACAGAAAAATCCATTATTACCGTAGGCGACAAATGGGCAACTTTCCAGTCGGAAAATTTTAATGCCGTAGCACAGCCGCAATATGCTATCATCAGTACCGATGAAAAAGCCTTAACAAAAACAAAGGCTTACACCCCATCACCCAAGCAGTTTGCGGCCTGGCTGCAATGCGGCTTGCAGGCATGGAGTAAAAGCAAATAACGACAGTGAAGTATACTTTTCAAAAAAGCAAAAAGCCCCGAACACGCTGTCCGGGGCTTTTCAGTTTGGTGTCATTCTGTACCAGCCTTCCGGTTGGCAAGCATTAAAGAATCGTATATCATTCAATTCTTTCTCTCCGGGTGGAGATACAGAATGACAAGTTTGTCAAAACTATAATGCAATTTGTTTTTGCATCATCATTTTCCGCAGGTTAATCAATCCATACCGCATTCTGCCGAGGGCTGTATTAATGCTGCAGTTTGTTACCGAGGCAATTTCTTTAAAACTCATATCTGCATAATGACGCAAAATGATGACTTCCCGCTGGTCTTCCGGCAGGCGGTCCAGCATGGCCCGTACACGGTCATAGCTTTGGCGCTTCATCATTTTTGTATCAATGCCTTCTTCGGTAAAATTGAGTACTTCAAAAATGTCTTTATCATCCCCGTTTTTAATCGTTGGGGTGCGTTTTACTTTCCGGAAATGGTCAACGCAAAGATTGTGGGCAATACGGGTGGCCCAGGGTAAAAATTTACCTTCATCTGTGTAGCGGCCACTCCTGATGGTATCGATTATCCGGATGAAAACATCCTGGAAAATATCTTCGGCGAGATATTTGTCTTTTACCAGGAACAAAATAGATGTATACAACTTTTCCTTGTGCCGCAGGATTAGAATTTCCAGGGCTTCAAGGTTTCCATCACGAAATAGATGGATCAGTTCTTGATCGGTTCGTTTTGAAAAGGATTTCATAAACTCCTACAGGTTTAGGTGTTCAGGGATATTGGTTTACTTGGATTTTAAAAAAAAGTTGTTGTGTAAAAGTTTATGCGATAGGCGAGTTAATTTTTGGCTCTTCGGATATTGTTTGAGAAATAAAAATAGGTTTTTTCGTGAAACCGGCAAACATTTCTAATCCACATCTGTCATGTTCTATGCTAATAAAGTGTTAATCATTTAGCGGAAAATTATGCTGGATAAGGGTTTACATTTGTCGAAGCAAAAAATGGAAAAGACAATAAAAGCGAAAAAATCCGCGGGAACGGGTACCGTAAAATCCGCAGATAATATTCTGATCAAAGGTGCACGGGTGCACAACCTGAAAAATATCAGTGTTGAAATTCCGCGTAATAAACTTGTGGTGGTGACGGGTGTTTCCGGGTCTGGCAAGTCGTCCCTGACCATTGATACGCTTTACGCCGAAGGCCAGCGCCGCTATGCCGAAAGCCTGAGTGCCTATGCCCGCCAGTTTCTGAACAGGATGAATAAACCCGATGTGGATTATATTAAGGGCCTGTGCCCGGCTATTGCCATTGAACAAAAAGTGATTACCCGCACTCCCCGCAGTACCGTGGGCAGCCTGACAGAAATTTATGATTACCTGCGATTGCTGTATGCTCGTATTGGAAAGACCATTTCACCGGTATCGGGCAAGGTGGTAAAAAAAGATGATGTGCAGGATGTGGTAAATGCCATCAGGGAATTGAACGAAGGCGATAAGCTGTTCATTCTCGTAGCACTGAAACAACATAAAAACCGGCAGGTGCGGGAAGAACTGAATATCCTAGTACAAAAAGGGTTTTCACGGATGTATGTACGCAGCGGCAAGCAAAAAACATCCGGAACAATCAGCCGTATAGAAGATTTGTTATTGCTGAACGATAAAGAACTGTCTGCCCAACTTGGTGGTCAAAAGCAATCTTCATCGGTTTTCATCCTGGTTGATCGTATCGTTACGAAAGAGTTTAATGAAGATGACCTTCACCGCCTGGCGGATTCCATTGGTACGGCATTTTCCGAGGGAGAGGGTGATGTGTACCTGGAAGTTAACGGTGACCAGTTATTGCATTTCAATAACCGGTTTGAACTGGACGGTATGCAGTTTGAAGAGCCTGTTCCCAATTTGTTTTCCTTTAACAATCCTTACGGCGCCTGTCCTGCGTGCGAGGGGTTTTCGCAGGTACTTGGTATTGATGAAGAGTTGGTGATACCCGATAAAACACTGAGTATATACGATGGGGCTATAGCGCCCTGGAAAGGAGAAAAACTTGGCTGGTGGCGTGAGCAGTTTATCAAAGGAGCAAAGAAGTTTGATTTTCCCATACATAAACCGATTGCTGACCTTAGCCGGCAGCAGCTAACTGTTTTGTGGGAAGGAAATGAACATGTCTATGGCATCAATGATTTTTTTAAAGAAGTAGAGCAAAATTTGTATAAAGTACAATACAGAGTTTTGCTAAGCCGCTATCGTGGAAGAACCCTCTGCCCGGAATGTAAAGGATACCGGTTGCGCAAAGAAGCACTGTATGTAAAAATTAATGAGAAGCATATCGGTGAACTGAGTGAGTTACCGGCTCACCAGCTTGCAGCATGGTTTGCCGAACTGCAGGATACATTGACGGCTCATGAAAAACAAGTGGCAAAACGAATTTTGCTGGAAATCGATAACCGCATCAAAACCCTGCTGAAAGTGGGATTAGGTTATTTAACTCTTAACCGCCTGGCCAATACACTCAGTGGCGGGGAAAGCCAGCGCATCCAGCTGACCCGTAGCCTGGGCAGTAACCTGACTAATTCACTGTACATATTGGATGAACCATCAATTGGATTGCACTCCCGCGATACCAGCAATTTAATTAAAGTGTTAAAGGAATTGCGGGACCTTGATAATACGGTGGTGGTTGTAGAACACGATGAAATGATGATGCGGGAAGCCGATCATATTATTGATATGGGACCGCTGGCATCGCACCTGGGTGGCGAAGTAGTGGCAGCCGGTAATTATGAGCAACTGGTGGCTAATCCTGCAAGCCTTACCGGCAAATACCTGCGCGGGGAGCTGACCATTGATCCGCCCAAGCATATTCGTAAATGGACTCAATCAATAAAAGTGGAAGGTGCCCGGCAGAATAATCTTAAAAATATCAATGTGGAAATACCGCTGAATGTGTTGTGTGTGATCAGCGGGGTTAGTGGTAGCGGAAAGACAACCCTGGTTAAACAAATATTATACCCGGCCTTAAAGAAGCTGAAAGGCGAGATCGTTGGGAAACCCGGTATTCATAAATTATTGAGTGGAGACCTTGAAGCTGTCTCCCAGGTGGAAATGGTGGATCAGAATCCCATTGGCAAATCGAGCAGGAGCAATCCGGTTACGTACATCAAGGCCTACGATGAAATCCGTGACCTGTTTGCCAAACAACCCCTCAGTAAAATGCGTGGCTTTATGCCCAAGCATTTTTCCTTTAATGTGGATGGCGGACGCTGCGATACGTGTAAAGGAGAAGGTGAACAGGTTGTAGAAATGCAATTCCTGGCCGATGTGCACCTGACCTGCGAGGTATGCGCCGGGAAACGGTTTAAAGAAGAAGTGCTGGAAGTGCAGTACAAAAATAAATCCATTTACGATGTGCTGGAAATGAGCGTGGATGAAGCTATTGAATTCTTCAGGGAAGAGAAAAGTATTGTGAAAGCTATTCAGCCCCTGAGTGATGTGGGATTAGGGTATATCAAACTGGGACAGTCGGCCGATACGCTTTCCGGTGGAGAAGCGCAGCGGGTTAAACTGGCTTCATTCCTGGGCAAAGGGAAAAACAGCGCCAAGCTGCTGTTTATCTTTGATGAACCTACCACAGGTCTTCATTTTCACGATATAAAAAAATTACTGGCAGCCTTCCAGGCGCTTATTGAGCAAGGTCATTCCATCCTGGTGATTGAGCACAATACCGATGTCATCCGTTCGGCCGACTGGATCATCGATCTCGGGCCCGAAGCAGGCGAGGGAGGTGGCCAGGTGGTTTATGCGGGTGTGCCTGCCGGTATCAAAAAGATAAAAGAAAGCCGTACCGGAAAGTATCTTTAAGAATCCTTTGCTCTACACAATACAATCGTAAAAGCCAGCAACAGAAACGTGATTTTTCGTTTTTCAAAAAAGTGATTTTACGAATTGGCAAAAAGCCTCTACTGTTAATCATGTGGTTACACATGCAATAAAATCAGTCATTTATTCCGTGATGAAAATTACCTGGTAGTAATCCAGCAGATAATTTTTTTTAAAAAACTGTTGTATAAGTGCTTACCCTCAATTACTTTTAGGGGTAATTCAATATCCGAATCATGAAAAACGTATTGTTTGTTACACTACTGTTTTGTTTTTGCTATTCCGTCAATGCAACCACTTATTATTCCATCAATAACAGCGCCCCTGACAATACGTCCAGCTGGCATGTCAACCGAAACGGTACCGGTGCTTCTCCTAATAACTTTTCAGGAGCAGACACTTTTGTAGTACAAGCAGGCCATACACTTATCACTACCGGCAATTGGGTATTATCGAATAAAAATGCCTGGCTCATTATTGAAAGCGGCGCCACTTTGCAGGCTGATGATAAGATTTCCGTTGATAATTTTGAAATAGATAACGAGGGAACGTATATCCATAATGTAAAGAATGCAAGTTTTCCCGGTACAAATGAACGTCAATTGGCTGCTAACAGCACAGTCGAAATACAGAACTGGGGCAACGGAAAATTACCCGCACCTACAACGTGGGGTAACCTCGTTATTAATATGCCGGATTACAATAACAACTGGAACCAGAATGGTAGTCTGACAGATATAGCCGGAAGTTTAATTATTAAAGCAACCGGCAAAAGCAATAAAGAATTTCAACTGGCAGGTAAACAGGATTATTCGCTGCATATTGGTGGTGATTTGATCATTGAAGATGGTATTTTGGAAACCAGCCAGGCTAATGGAAATGCACAGCAAGTGATTATTATCGGCGGCTCCTTGCTGCAGTCCGGTGGTGTATTTACCCGTTCAAACAACAAAGGAGATGCTTTAATCATTGAATTTGATGGAGCAAGCAGCAATTTTGAACAAACCGGCGGAACGATTACCAATACATATATTGATTGGCAGGTGAATACGGCCAAATTGTTGACCTTTAAAAGTGATCTTCCTGTTGCGGATGGCCGCAGCCTGACTATACTGGGAACCCTGAATTGTGCAAATTACAGTGTTACTGGTGCAGGATCTTTTGCATCAGAAGCCGGCAGTGAAATCATTACCGCTAATACACAGGGAATTAATGGTTCTATCGCCGTTACCGGTTCTGCAATATTTGACAACGAAAATTCCTACAGGTTCCAGGCGCAAACGGATACTCCTTTTCCCGGAAACGCAACGACCATCACAGCGAAGGATATAATAGTTGATGCAAATGTTTCCTTGAATACAAATCTGATAGTACAGGGATCTTTAACATTAAACAGCGGGATATTATCCATTCCTGCCGGGAAAATGCTGACTGTGAATACTGGAAGCGCAATCCAGGGTAATGGTTTTGGAAATGAAAAACATATTGCAACACTGGTCAATACTTCCACAGGCGAGAGATCATTTTTGCGGATAAAGAATTTTTCCGGAAACACACTCTTCCCGGTTGGAAACAGTACCTATTATTTGCCTGTAAAATTAAATGCCTCTGGCTCAAACGATTTCAGTGTTTGTGTCTTTCAGGGGGCTACACAAAACGGTATGCCGGATGGCCAGGCGGTTTCTTCTACGGCCAAACTATCCATGGTAGATGCAGACTGGATTGTAACTAAAAACAGCGGAGCGGCATCTGCAGATATGCAGATTTCCTGGCCGGCCGATTTGGAAGGTTCTCAATTCAGGACATTCAATGACAACCAAATTGGCATTACACATTTTGACGGCACAGCCTGGGACTCACCTATCGGATCAGGTAATCAAAGTATGAATACCGCCACCCGCACTGCGATTGCTTCTTTTTCTCCCTTTGGCGTAGGAAAAGTTGATGTGGTATTACCGCTGACTTTTTCCAACAGTAAAGCCTATCAAAAAAATAATAATGTGTGGGTGGAGTGGACAGCCTTGACAGAAGTGAATGTTGATCATTACGAGGTAGAGCGGTCTGCAGATGGCCGGAACTTTACAACGATTGGTAAAACCAACGCAAAGGGAACCGGTACTGTGCAGGTTACTTATTCGTGGGTGGATAATCAACCCGCGGATGGAGCTTTGTATTACCGGATAAAATCTGTTGATAAAGACGGCAAGATCAGTTATAGTGAAATTCTACGTGTAGACTTTAAAGGCGCCGCTGATTTTAATCCGCGTTTCGTGCTGTATCCCAACCCTGTAATCGGCAGCAACCTGTCATTGCTGGTGGCAAATGCGCAACCTGGCGATTACCAGGTGTTTCTCTTCGACAGGGGGGGAAGAAGCTTGTATACAAAAATGATTCGTCACCAGGGTGGTAATATAACTGAACTGATTTCATTACCATCATCTCTTGCTCAAGGTATATATAGTATTCGGGTAACGGGTAAAGACCTGAACCTGGTAAGATCATTTCTTGTGAAGTAAACCGTTACTAACTCCCGTGAGTTGTCATAAAATTACCTGCTTGGGCTTTGTGTAATTTTAAAATTTATTAAAGTGTACGTGCTTGATTTTTAGCGGATTATTTTATTTGTAAAAATTTTTTCCAAAAAAACCAGTGGAAGGCTTGCATTTGCACTATTGAATTTTTACATTCGATTACCCTCTTTACACAGTATTTTATGTATCCTGAAAGCTGGTCCTGGTTAGTTCAATTTGTATCAATCCTCCAGTTTCCCTTCTGAATACGACTTTACAGTTTAACGACAAGGCTTTGATCGTAGTAGTTGTCCTGCAAGGCAAGGGCAATTTATTTATTCACGCTAAAACAAAGGATCATGAAAAAGCCTTTACTCTTAACCTTCATCCTGTTCAGTTGTCTGAAAATTTTTTCGCAAAGCACCTTCCTGGCTTTTGATTTTGCTGATATTTACGGTGATGAATCCAGCGTAAATGCCACAACCGTTACAGCAAGTATCCAGGAGCCTGTAACAATTACAAGGGGGCCAGGCCTTACAGCCCGGACGGGATCAGGACGTTTCAACTCGAGTTCCTGGACTAGTGGTACTGAAATAGATCCGGATGATTATCTTGAAATCATTATTACACCGGCCGACGGGTACAATGTTATTTTATCTGATATTGTAATAAGCTCGCAGCGATCGTCAAAAGGACCGAAGAGTTTTGTTGTAAGAACAAGTATTGATGGATTTGCCGCTGACGCTTCAAACGTTGTCAGTAACAGCAGTACCAGCACTGTTACCAGTGTGTTTACCTTAAGCAACCCAATTAACACCACAGATCCGTTTACGATCCGGATTTATGGATATGATGCAGAAGCAGGAAATGGCACCTGGGGACCAGGTAGCCATGCAGGAGATGATATCCTGTTTCAGGGACCGGGGAATATTATTGTTCCGCTCCGCCTCGGCGACATAAGAGCTTATGAAAAAGCAGGGGGTAACCAATTAGAATGGAGCAGTTATGATGAACAAGACCTGCGCAACTTTGAAGTGCAACGCTCTGTCAATGGGATAAATTTTGTTACGATGGGCGTTGTACCGGCAAAGAATCTTACTGGCAGACAAGAGTATTTGTGGTATGATGCCTCACCGGCTGCAGGCAAAAATCTCTACAGGATCAAATGTAATAATGCAAATGGAAAATTTATCTACAGTCCTGTGATGCTGGTTGATAACAGCCAGTCAAACAGCCGGTTCTACATATACCCCAATCCGTTAATTGGGCGGCGTCTCACATTCCAGGCCAATAAATTGCAGGAAGGAATATATACCCTTGAACTATTTTCTGCAAATGGCGCTGTTATATACCGTGAATCATTTGCTGCTGCCGGCCGAAGCCTGACCCGATCTTTACAGCTGCCAGATAACATCACTGCCGGCTTGTATTATTTCGTGCTGAAAGGTAATGCTGTTAGGACGTTGAAAAAGCTGGTCGTACAATAAGTAGGTATAAAATAAAGAGGGCGTCAAGCCCTCTTTATCTCCAGATTATTGTTGAGTATCATTTTAGCGAAGCCGGTCAAGACTTTTGACTAATTTTTCATCTTTCCAGATGCCCCTGGCTGCGAGGATCAATAAAACCGGCGAAACAAATGAGAAAACAGCGGTTAAACTGTACGTACCGCTGGAAAATTTTTTTGTAAGGCTGAAATCAATAACCAGGATAAGTATGGCTATCAATATTGCTGCAAGGGTACTTCGTAACTGGATTTTTCGCTGCTTGTATAAAAAAATAATAACCAGTGAGCCCAAACCAAGTATGGCTGTTAAAACAGTCAACAGCATATTGGTGGAAGCATTCAGGAATAACTGGGTATTGTTACTGGCGGCTGTACCGCTGTAAAAGGAAAATTTAAAGGTTAAAAATGCACAGGCTGCAGCGAGCAACAACCACAATGTTTGTATTCGTTGTATCATACCAAATTTTTTCTCTGTTAAAATACAAAGACTTTGCAGAACTGTATGTAAAAGCCTCGTATAATCCGTGTAAAAGGAGATGCGTGTTGACGGTTAACCAAGCTCGGGATAAAGGGGGAATTGTTTCATAAATTCCTTTACTTCATTTTTTACCTCTTGAATCACCTCCTCACTGTCGGCATTCATCAATACCCTGTCGATCATGTCAACAATAACCGGCATATGATTTTCTTTCATGCCCCGGGTGGTTACAGCCGGAACTCCCACGCGGATTCCACTGGTCACGAACGGGCTTTTATCATCAAAAGGCACACTATTTTTATTTAATGTGATGTGCGCTTTGTCCAGGGTTTCCTGCGCTTTTTTTCCTGTTATATTTTTATTGCGGAGGTCAATCAGCATCAGGTGGTTATCAGTTCCACCGCTGATGAGGTTGTACCCTTTCGCAACTAGAGCCTGCGCCATGGCTTGTGCATTTTGTAAAATCTGGCGACTGTATGCAGTAAATTCATCCGTCAGGATTTCCCCAAATGCCACTGCTTTGGCTGCAATTACGTGCTCCAGCGGACCGCCCTGTGTGCCGGGAAATACGGCCAGGTCGAGCAGGGCACTCATCGGGCGAATATTACCTTTGGGATCTTTCACGCCAAAGGGATTATCAAAATCGCGGCGGAGCATGATGATGCCACCACGGGGTCCCCTTAATGTTTTATGAGTGGTAGAGGTAACAATATGGCAGTGCTCAAAGGGGTCGTTTAGTAAACCTTTTGCAATTAAACCTGCAGGGTGGGCAATATCGGCCATCACAATCGCGCCGATTTCATCGGCTACAGCCCTGATCCGTTGATAATCCCAATCGCGACTGTAAGCCGATGCACCACAGATGATCATTTTGGGCTTTTCTTTCCGGGCGACTGTTTCCAGTTGCTCATAGTCCACCAGGCCGGTTTCTTTTTTTACGCCATAGAAAAAAGCCTGGTAATTTTTACCGCTGAAATTTGCCGGGCTGCCATGTGTCAGGTGACCGCCCATGCTCAGGTCCAGACCAAGTACTTTATCGCCCGGCTTCAGGCAGGCGAGAAAAACCGCTGCATTTGCCTGGGCGCCGCTGTGTGGTTGCACATTTGCCCACGAAGCGTTGAATATTTTTTTCAATCGATCGATTGCCAGTGTTTCTATTTCATCAATTACTTCGCAACCTCCGTAATATCGTTTGCCGGGATATCCTTCGGCGTATTTATTGGTGGGAACTGTTCCCATGGCCTGCATCACTTGCAGGGACGTAAAATTTTCAGAAGCGATCAGTTCAATACCAGTACGCTGGCGATCAAGTTCTTTATTGATCAGGCCGAAAACTTGTGTGTCTTTTTGCATCTTATAAAATTCCTTTTTCTGGTTGGTGGCAGGAGTGTTAAGTAGTCTGAAACTTTGTAGGGAATCCTGCGTAATGCTTTGCTAAGCGAGTGCAAAAATACGCTCATTGAGCATTGAATGGCTGTTTTCCCAATATGTTTTTGATTGCTTTAAAAATGCTTACTTTCGTTCGCTTTTGATTAGTAAACAAAACGCAATTTGTGAAGGCAATCATCCCTGTAGCAGGTGCTGGCACCAAGCTGCGGCCCCATACTTATACACAACCTAAAGCCCTGATACCATTAGCGGGAAAAACGGTACTTAGTATCATCGTGGAACAATTACAGGCTGCCGGCATCAGGGAATTCATTTTTATTGTTGGTTACCTGGGTGATAAAATCCAGGATTACGTCCGGCAAAATTATCCTGACCTGATCGCTCATTTTGTACAACAAACCGACCGGCAGGGAATTGGACATGCAGTAAAAATGACGCGGAATATAGTGGACAATGACGCCATATTTGTAGTACTGGGGGATACTATCTGCGAATACGATGTACAGGAAGTGGTGAACAGTCCTTTCTCCATGTTTGGGGTAAAAAAAGTGGATGATCCCAGAGATTTTGGGGTGGCAGAAATCAATGAAGGGGGCTTTGTGGAGCATGTGGTAGAAAAACCGCAGATACCCAAAAGCAATATGGCGCTGGTCGGTATCTATAAGATCATCGAAAGTGACCTGCTGTTTCAATGCCTGGAGACGAATATCAGGCAAGGCCTGCGCAGCCATGGCGAATATAATCTGACTGATGCCCTTGACTGCATGATTAAAGCCGGAGCCAAATTCAAACCTTTTAAAGTTGAGAACTGGTTCGACTGCGGCAAAAAAGAAACATTGCTGGAGTCTAATGCCACGTTACTGAAAAAATTTGGCGGTAAGATTGATGCAGAACATCATTTTGAAAATACAGTTATCATTCAGCCGGTCAGTATAGGTTCCGGTTGTGACATTAAAAACTCTATTATTGGCCCGAATGTTTCCATCGGTGACCATACCCGCGTTGATTATTCAATTATCAAAAATTCGATCATCGGCGCCTACTCAAACCTCGTTGATATCGTATTGGATTTTTCACTCATTGGCAGCGATACCAGCATTCATGGTGAAACCAGGACACTTAACATCGGCGACAATACGGATATCGATCTCGGGTAGTCGATTTGTTTTCTGTTACCTTTATATCTTCATTCAGCAGGCACAATTCACCCGCCTGAGCCTTTTATTTTATCGCCTATGGAGCAATTCAGTAACCGTATTACAAAGCTGTTTGGTATAGAGTATCCCATTATTCAGGCAGGAATGATCTGGGCCAGCGGCTGGCGGCTGGCAAGTGCTGTCAGTAATGCCGGGGGGCTGGGCTTGTTAGGCAGCGGATCGATGTATCCGGATGTCTTGCGGGAACAGATCAGGAAATGCAAAGCTGCTACCAGCAGGCCTTTTGGCGTAAATGTGCCGCTGCTTTACCCGGATATTGAAAAACATATCCAGGTGATCATTGAAGAGGGGGTAAGTATTGTTTTTACAAGCGCCGGTAATCCCAGGACATGGACCGGCATACTAAAGGAGAAAGGTATCACCGTTGTGCATGTAGTCAGCAGCAGCAAATTTGCCCAAAAAGCGCAAGAGGCGGGTTGCGATGCAGTGGTGGCTGAGGGTTTTGAAGCAGGTGGTCATAACGGGCGGGAAGAAACCACGACGATGGTGCTGCTGCCGCTTGTATGTAGTGCGGTGAGCATACCGGTGATAGCAGCCGGGGGGATTGCCACCGGCCGGCAAATGCTGGCAGCAATGGTGTTAGGAGCAGAAGCTGTGCAAATGGGCAGCCGATTTGTGGCAAGTGAAGAAGCTTCTTCGCACGTAAATTTTAAAAACAAGGTCATTACAGCTGCAGAAGGAGAAACCGTGCTAACGCTAAAAAAGCTAACCCCCGTACGGCTGATCAGAAATCGGTTTTATGAAGAAGTGCAACAGGCAGAAGCACGGGGGGCAACTGCGGAAGAATTAAAATCGATTTTAGGAAGAGCCCGTGCCAAAAAAGGGATGTTTGAAGGTGATATGGACCAGGGAGAACTGGAAATAGGCCAGGTAAGCGCAATGCTTCGTAGTATTTTACCGGCCGGACAGATCGTAAAAAATGTGTGGGAAGAGTTTACCGGGGCTTTGTCAAATCCGGTAAAATTATTATAATTTTGAACGAGGATGTGATGCTGTTGGGTTTTATGAATTTACCAATCATCATTGCCGTAAAAGGCAAGTAAAACATATCACATGAAACCAAAAGTTGCTTTTATCACAATTGCTGCAGTACTTCTTTTTGGTATTGCACATGCCAGTGATGGCGATTCCGGCAGGGTAAACGGAAAAAAATACGACATTAATGGCAATGTCATTCATAGTGAAAATAAAAAGCCAATCAGGAATGTGAATGTTACCGCTTATATTTCTTCCAAGAAAGAGAAAGTGGTCATTACCGATGGAAACGGGAATTACGCTTTTGATGACTTAAAGCCCGGTACGTACAAATTTGTGTTTGAGAAAGAAGGGTTCAAAAAAGTAGTGAAGGAAAAAGTTATTATTAAAACAGATGAATCGTTTCAGCTGAATATTGAAATGATAGAGAGCAATGATTTTGACCTGGTGCCCACGCCGCTTCATTTTGCAGACTTCTGAATAAATAATTGAAATTGAAAAGCCGCCTGGGATAATTACCAGGCGGCTTTGTTTTTCAAGGCTATCAGCGGCAGGCAGCCGGCATCAGTCATTGTCAATAGTAAAATCGTCTTTTGATTTTTTAATGGTCATGGTTTTATGCTTTTCAAGAAAACTGCGGTATTTTTCGTAAACATCAGCAGGTTGTTTTTTCCCGTTAATGGATAATTCCCCGTCTGCATGCCTGATCGTGTACCCTTCTTTTTTATTGATAAGTCCATCGTTTTCCAGGCCATCAACAAACGTTTTATATTCTTTCATTTCCGTCTTGGCTTTTTCAATTTGCCTCCGGGCATTTTGCAGGTTTTTTTCCAATGATGGTTTAAGTTTTTCCAACTGATCAGACAGTTTTTCCATATTCGCGTTCATCTTATCAAAATCCATTTCTTTAACTTTCTCAATTTGCGTTTTCATTTGTTCCCAGTCAATCTTTGCCACGGAGGCCTCAACATCCGCCTTAATTTTAGCAACATCAATTTCCCTGATCGCTTTCTCCATTTCCCTTTTTGCATTAGCCATTTCCTGTTCCATCTGTGGTTTTATTTTATCCAGTTCTGCCTGCAATTTGTCCATATTGATATCCAGCTGTGCTTTATCCAGTTCTTCAATGGCTTCATCGAGATCACGGATTTTTTTATACCGCTGACCGTCATTTTTTACTGGTACCGTATCCTGGCCGGCAGTTTGGGTGATTACCGGTGGAACTGGTTTGGCTGGTTCTTGCTGGCGCCAGGCTACAAGGATTACAGCTGTGGTGGTGATGGTTGCCAGTGCCAGCACACGTGCAGATGAGATCGTTCCTGATTTCATACAATTTTTTTTAAGGTTTAGTGAAATAAGTTTAAAACGAAATTCTTCGTATAAATATACGACTGTTTTCGTATTTTTAAGTAGTCCCTTTTTTTACAATAAATTTTAACAAAAAACAGGCGGACATCCGCCTGTTGCAATTCAAAAAGATAACAAGATAATCAGGATTTTCGCACCACCCATTTGAGCATTTCTTTCCAGGTAACTTTTTTGCCATAGAGTAAAATGCCCGTACGGTAGATCTTGGAGGTGAGCCAGGTTAAGAACAGGAAGCCCAGTACCAGCAAAACCATGGACGTTAGCAATTGCCAGGCCGGCACATCGTACGTAATGCGGCCCATCATCACGATGGGAGATGTGAGCGGAAACAGGCTGCCGAATACGGCCAGGCTGCTGTTGGGATCTGAAACGGCTTTGGTCATAATGACAAAGGACAGGATGATCGGCATCATTACAGGAAACACCAGTTGCTGCGCTTCCTGCTGATCTTCGCTGATAACACTGCCAATGGCTGCAAAAAGCGAAGCATACAATAAATAACCACCCAGGAAGTAAAATATAAATGAAAACAGGATGAGGCCGATGGGTAACGACCTGAGACCATTCGTGACTTCTACAAAAACGCCCGCTGCACCGGATTGGGTTGAATTGTTAGCTGCTTCGCTGAACTGGTGGGCCAGTGAAGGGAAAATGACCGGCAATACAAACTGCAGGGAAAACAGTAGTACGATCCAGATGCCGAACTGGGTAAGCCCCACCATGCCAATGCCGATGATTTTGCCGAGCATCAGTTGAAAAGGTTTTACGGAACTGACAATTACTTCGGCAATCCGGTTCACCTTTTCTTCCATTACACCGCGCATGACCATGGTGCCGTAAATCATCAGGATCATATAAATCAGAAAACCACATACAAAAGATACCCCGTATGCCACGCCAGCCACGCTTTGCCGGCCAGAATCCAGCGGATTGGCAATGCTGACATCCGAGCTGATTGCCTTGTATTGATCAGCCGGGATGTTGGCGTCCTTCAGCCTTTTGGCTTCAATGGCAGCATTAATGATCTTTTCAATTTTTGACTTTGTATTCAGGCTAACGGCCGATTCGCTGTGCAGGTTAATCCCCTTGGGCTTGTTGATGTCCAAGCTGGGTATATATAAAAAATACTTATAGCCTTCAGATTTATATTTTGCCTGAAAGGATGTTTCTGTTTCATGTTGGATGAAATGAAAAGAAAGATTATTGAGAGATCCCAACTTTGCTGTATCGCTCAGTAAGTTGGCTTCATCGATGACAGCAACTGTAGCCTTATCCGACTGATCACTTACTGAAATAGCAATGATCGCAGCATAAAAACCCATGATAACCAGCGGTACAAGAATGGTGGTCAGCAGGAAGGATTTTTTCCGTACTCTTGTCAGGTATTCACGCTTTATAACGAGGCCGATTTTATTCATAGTAAAAGTTTAAGAAATGGTTTCTTGAAATTGGCGGCTGGCCGGGGTATCTTCCACCAGCTTGATGAAAATATCGTTTAGTGAAGGTAATAGTTCATTGAAGCTGTTAATCGCAGATCCCTGTTCGAGGAAATAACGTAAAACGTCATTGGGATGGTGACCATCTTTAATCTTAACCAGAAAGGCATGTTCATCTTTTTCCACAATGTCAAATGGGCCATTACCGGCGACAGGTGGCAGGATTTCAAAGCCAACACGGAACAGGTTTTCTTTAAAATCATTTTTCACCTGCTTCACGCTTCCGTCTAATATTTTTTTACCCTTGTTTACCAGGATAATATGGTCGCAGATTTCTTCCACCTGTTCCATACGGTGGGTGCTGAAAATAATGGTGGCTCCTTTTTGTGCCAGTTTATAAATTTCATCTTTGATCAGGTTGGAATTTACGGGATCCAGTCCGCTGAACGGTTCGTCAAGTATTATCAATTTGGGTTCGTGTAAAACCGTTGTTACAAATTGCAGCTTCTGGCTCATCCCTTTGGACAAATCTTCCACTTTTTTATTCCACCAGCTTTCCATCTCAAATTTGATAAACCATTCCCGTATGCGTTTCATCGCATCGCTGCGGCTTAATCCTTTTAGTTGTGCAAGGTACAGAGCCTGCTCCCCGATTTTCATTTTTTTATACAGTCCTCTTTCCTCAGGCATATAACCGATGTGAATGATATCGTTGAGGGGGTCAAATTCTTTCCCATCGAAAACGATGCGGCCCTCATCCGGAAAAAAAATTCCTGTAATCATCCGCAAAAGCGTTGTTTTGCCGGCTCCGTTTGGACCCAGTAAACCAAAGATATTACCTCGCTCAATGGAAAAGCTGATATCATCAACTGCTCGTTGCGTGGCATAATATTTCTTCAGGTTATACAATTCCAGTAATGCCATATTTCATGTTTAATTCATCAAATATAATCAAGCAAAAGAAAATAGTACTGTTCTTTGTATAAACGGCTTTTAATAAACCAGTTTTTATACAATGAAGATTTTACTAACGCTGGTGAAAGAAAAAACCTGGGTGCGTTATCATTTTTTGCTGCAACTTCGCAGCGAAATACGTTAAAGCTATGAGCAAGCGATCAACTTTTTTGGCGGTCCTGCTGGCAGGGCTGGTGATGATGTGCAGTAGTTGGGGATTTTTAGTGCACCGTACCGTTAACCAATTGGCCATTTATGAATTGCCCAAACCAATGCTGACATTCTTTTACGAAAATAAAACCTACCTGGCGCAAAATGCACCAAGACCCGATCAGCGGCGAAGTACAGATCCTGCTGAGGGCCCCAAGCATTTTATCGACCTGGAAATGTTTGGCGATTCTGCTGCATGGAAAATGCCGGAGAACTGGGATGATGCTGTAAAACAATACGGACGGGATTCGCTCTTGAAATATGGCTACGTTCCTTATGTGGTTATTGAGCAGAAAAATAAATTAACAGAAGCTTTTCGTTCGGGTAATAAAGACAGTATTTTGTTTTATGCCACCGACCTTGGGCATTATATCGGGGACGCCCATGTGCCATTGCACACAACCACAAACTACGATGGCCAGCTTACCAACCAGCGTGGTATGCATGACCTGTGGGAAACCAGTGTTCCGGAACTGGTATTTACTAATTTGAATTTATACAGTCGTCACAAAGCTAAGTACCTGTCTAATCCTTCTAAAGCCATCTGGCAAACAATTCGTCAGTCTCACGGTTTACTGCAGCAGATGTTTGCCGTAGAAAAAGATTTATCGAAAAGTTATACTGATTCCACTAAGTACCGGACGGAGTTTCGCTGGGGAAAAGAGCGTAGATTTTACAGCCATGCATTTGCACAAGCATTTTATGATAAACTTGGCGCATCCATTAATCAGCAACTACTGCATTCGGCAGATCAGATTGCCGACTTCTGGTACACAGCATGGGTAGATGCTGGCCGTCCTGATTTGTCGGGAATACTATCTCAGCCCTGGGGTAAACAACTCAAAAAACAGTTGCGGAAGGAGTGTAAAACGTATCGGAAAAATAAGCTGGAAGAAAAAGGCTTATTAATTTCACGCCAGGCTCAGGAAAATTAATGAAATAATTGTTGGGCGATTTGGCGTGCAACTTTTTCACCATCCATTGCAGCGCTAACGATGCCGCCGGCGTAACCTGCCCCTTCGCCGCAAGGATATAAGTTGGTTAGCTGTGGGTGATGCAATGATTCAGGATTTCGCGGTATGCGAACGGGGGAGGAGGTTCTTGATTCCGTTGCTACCACGACGGCTTCATTGGTAAAATAGCCTTTCATTTTTTTCCCAAATTCTCTAAAGGCGATTTGCAGATTTTGATAGATGTAGCCGGGCAACACATCCTGCAGGTTTGCGCTGCGAATGCCTGGCAGATACGAGCAATCAGGCAGTGAGCCCGAAATTTTGTTATTCACAAAATCTTCCATGCGCTGGGCGGGTGCGGCAAAGCAGCCGCCAGCGGCCACATAAGCTTTTTCTTCCACATCTTTTTGAAAATACATGCCTGCTAATGCACCGTATTGCCGGAACGCTGTGACATCTTCTGCATTCACAGGCACCACGATTCCACTATTGGCAAAAGGATTGTTTCGCCGGGAAGGAGACCAGCCATTTACCACTACTTCATTCGTATTGGTGGCAGCCGGCGCAATAATACCGCCGGGGCACATGCAAAATGAAAACACTCCTCTGCCCTGAACCTGTTCCACTAGGCTATAGGAGGCGGGGGGTAAAAAATCGCCGCGAAAAGCGCAATGATACTGAGCACTGTCAATGACAGATTGGGGATGTTCTATCCGAACGCCTAAAGCAAAAGGCTTGCTTTCAATCAAAATTTGTTTGTGCTGCAGTAATAAAAAAATGTCTCTGGCCGAATGTCCCGTCGCTAAAATTACGGCATCAAAATCTGCGAATTCTTCACCGCTTGCCAGGATGGTTTTTATTTTCCCGTTTTTATCTACAGTAAAATCCGTCATTTTCTTATGAAACCAAAATTCCCCGCCACAATCGATAATTTTTTCACGCATAGCCGAAATGATTCTTGGCAGTTTATTGGTGCCGATATGCGGGTGTGTTTGATACAGGATGTTTTCTTCTGCTCCAAAGTGTACAAACAGGTTCAATATGCGGGTAATATCGCCACGTTTACTACTCCGTGTATATAACTTGCCATCGCTGTAAGTGCCTGCACCGCCTTCGCCAAAACAATAATTACTTTCGGGGTTGATGATGCCCTGCTTATTTAGTACAGCCAAATCTCTTCGCCTTGCTCTTACATCTTTGCCCCGCTCAAGTATAATGGGTTTTATACCAAGTTCAATTAGCTGAAGTGCAGCGAAGAGACCGGCCGGTCCGCCGCCGATAATCATTACTTTTTTAGCACGGGGCGGTAGCTGCCTGAATGCAAAAGACAGAAGTTTGCGTGGAACATGCGGTTCATTGATAAACGCTTCAACACTTAAATGGATATAAACCACGTTTCGCCTGGCATCAACAGACTGTTGAATGATATTATAACCGCTTACAGCAGAGGTTTTTACTGCGGCAGCCTGAGCGATATAGGTCTTTACTGTTTGTTCACTGGCGGCTTCAGAAGGCAGGAGCCGCAATGAAATACGTGTTTGCATACGACAGGTTTTTATCCTGTAATTGCTGCAAAGATGTAGAAAAAAACCTGCAGGCAGGAAAGAAAAAAAATGATTTTTTTTACAAGGTAATTTTTTTAAAATCCTTGCTGTGAATATAAAATAGTTCTATCTTCAATGTGATGCTTGGTATCTGTGTTGTTTAGTTAAAATTGATCTTTCAGTCAGTAAAGAAAGATCTGCATTCCTCCAACATTTACAGGATAAAATATGATTTTCAGGAATAGAAATATTTGCTTTCCAGGGTCGTTTATTTTACCACAAACTATATTTTTCAATGATTTTAGCAATCGTTTTTTTTCGGAAACAGGGCTCCGGAAAACGGGCCATTTGTTGCTGGAAATAAGAAGTGAAAAATCCGTTCAAGAAAAATTTTTTTTTAGAAAAGAATTCTGGATATTCGCCGTCCTGTGAAAAAATTTATCAACACCTGTGAAAAACAAAAATTGAAAAACACAGACTTTAGTAAACCTTATATAAACTGCTTTTGAATAGTAATGGAGAAAAACGCTGAAAAAGTTTGGAGCAATTGTTTAAAGATCATCAAGGATATTGTTGAGTGGCAGCATTTTAAAACGTGGTTTGAGCCTATCCGTCCTGTATCGTTAAAAGATACTGTATTGGTTATACAGGTACCCAGTCAATTCTTTTTTGAATATCTCGAAGAGCATTATGTGAATTTATTGGCAAAGACTTTGAAGAGAGAACTGGGTAAAGAAGCCAGGCTTGAATACCGTGTCATGGTTGATAGTGGCAATAATAAAAGTAAACCGCTCACCATGGATGTAGCTGGCCAGGGATTCAAAACCTATTCAAATAATGAAATGGATTTCCCGTTAGTAATCAATAATCCCGTTAAAAATCCGTTCGTTATTCCGGGTCTTAAGAAAATGCAGATAGACCCGCAACTGAATCCTATTTACACGTTTGAAGCATTTATAGAAGGGGATTGTAACCGTGTTGCGCGCCGGGCCGGCAAAACAGTGGCCGAGAAACCAGGAGCCAACTCCTTCAATCCATTGGTTATTTATGGTGGCGTGGGCCTTGGTAAAACACACCTGGCGCAAGCCATCGGAAATGAAGTAAAAAGATTACATCCCAATAAAGTTGTGCTGTATGTGAGTTCGGAAAAGTTCATCAACCAGTTCATGGATCACAGCCGCAACAATGCCATCAACGATTTCATACATTTTTACCAGCTCATTGATGTGTTGATTATTGATGACGTACAATTTTTTGCCAAGGCAGAAAAATCGCAGGATGCTTTTTTTGCCATCTTTAATCACCTGCATCAATCCGGCAAACAATTAGTGCTGACATCTGACAAGCCGCCCAAAGACCTGGAAGGTGTGCAGGAACGTTTGCTGAGTCGTTTCCGCTGGGGATTGAGTGCTGATTTGCAGGTGCCAGATTACGAAACCCGTATTGAGATACTGGAGCGGAAAATGAAGAACGACGGTTTGGACATGCCTAAAGAAGTTGTTAAATACATTGCTTATAATATTAACAGTAATGTACGCGAACTGGAAGGCGCACTGATTTCCTTGTTGGCACAATCTTCGCTTAACAGGAGAGAGATTGACCTAGATTTAGCGAAGAAAGTGCTTAGAAATTTTGTCAAATCATCCAGTAAAGAAATCACAATTGAAACCATTCAAAAGATGGTTTGTGATTACTTCGATGTGGCGTATGATAAACTATTGCAAAAAACCCGCAAGCGGGAAATCGTTCAGGCACGCCAAATTACAATGTATCTTGCCAAAGCATTTACCAAAAACTCGTTAAAAACAATCGGGGAGCATTTTGGCGGCAGGGATCATACCACGGTTATTCACTCCTGCCAGACCGTGAAAGATCTGATGGATACAGACAGCGTTTTCCGTGAAAACGTACTGGAACTGCAGCAAAAAGTTCAGCTGGCAGCGATGTAAAAAAATCCGGTAATAAATTCTGTAATATTTAAGATCCCGCTATTATCGAGCGGGTTCTTTTTTTGGCCAGGACAGCACTTTGAGAATATACTGTGTTACCAAGGTTTTTGATTTGGGAGTTTGCACCATTCATTCTATTTTTGCCACCCTGCAAAATCAGCAGTATCAGCCGGTGAGGTGGATGAGTGGCTGAAATCAACGGTTTGCTAAACCGTCGTACGGGCTTAAACCCGTACCGAGGGTTCGAATCCCTCCCTCACCGCTTTCGTTGAGCAATCATTGAAAGAGGAATCATTCCGGGGTTGTATCAAAGCGTTAGCTGGGTACAGCCTGTCCGGGAGGTAGTTCAGCCCGGTAGAATACGTGGTTTGGGACCACGGGGTCGCAGGTTCGAATCCTGTCCTCCCGACAAAAAGCCATCAAATATGTTGATGGCTTTTTTCTTTCTTTGTTTCCCGCTTCGTCTTAACTTATGCTGGTATGAAACACTATCTAATCACTGGGGGAGCCGGTTTTATCGGGAGCAACCTTATCAAAACCATTTTTGCATCACAAAAAGATGTTCGGATTACCTGCCTGGATAATTTTGATCCGTTTTACGACAAAAAGATAAAGGAACTGAATATTCAGTCGTTTCGGGGCAATTCGAATTTTACAATGTTGAATGATGACCTGGGCACCACCAATGCTTCAGCGTTATCAGCAGCTGTTTCATTACCTGTCGATGTGATTGTGCACCTGGCTGCCAAAGCCGGTGTGCGGCCCAGTATTGAAAATCCACTCTCGTACCAGCAGGCGAATGTAATTGGTTTACAAAATATGCTTGATTTTGCAAAGCTGAAAGAGGTTAAGCAGTTTGTGTTTGCCTCCAGCAGCAGCGTGTACGGTGTGAATGATCATTTTCCCTGGAAAGAAAATGACCAGTTGATGCCCATTAGCCCCTATGCCATGACAAAACTGGCTGGTGAAATGCTGGGTCATGTTTATTACAAACTATTCGGGATTCGTTTTATTGCACTTCGTTTTTTTACTGTGTACGGTCCTGGCCAACGACCAGATCTGGCCATCCATAAATTCACCAAAGCTATACTTACCGGTATGCCAATTACTATGTACGGAGATGGCAATACCAGCCGTGATTATACATTTATAGATGATACCGTAAACGGCATCATTGCAGCAATGCACTATGATAAAAGTGATTTTGAAATCGTGAACCTGGGAAATAATTATAGTATTTCATTAAAGGAACTGATTCAAACCATCGAAACAGTAACGGGTAAAAAAGCACGCATCGAACAACTTCCCGAGCAACCTGGTGATGTGCCTAAAACGTTTGCAGATATTACAAAAGCCAAGGAGTTATTTGGTTATAACCCACAAACACAACTCAAAGAAGGACTTGTTAAGTTCTATCAATGGTTTACAGAAAACGCCGCTTTGCTGGGTGCTTAATTACCTGATTGCTTCAATAGCCGGCTGTACTTCCTGTTTGGCATGATAAATTTTGCGGATATTATACGTCTTCTTGTTTTGAGATTCAAAATAGGTGCGTATATTAATTTCTGCCAATATGCCGATCGTAATTAGCTGAATGCCGCCCAGCAATAATATCAGTCCCAAAATTAACAATGGTTTTCCCCAGATATCGTGACCTAAAATTTTCAACACCAGCAGGTACAGATTAATCAAAACACCCAACCCCAGGCTGATGAATCCTATGGTTCCAAATAGATGCATGGGTTTTTGCAAATACTTGCGAAAGAACACCATCAGTATCAGGTCGCTCATGACTTTGAACGTGCGGTTAATACCATATTTGCTTTTGCCAAATTGCCGCGGATGATGCCGTACGTCTACCTGTGTAATCCGGGCGCCCTGCAACTTGGCTAATACAGGAATGAAACGATGCAATTCGCCATAGAGACCTAATTCACCTGCAATTTCGCGTTTAAATACTTTTAATGTACAACCGTAGTCTTTTATATAAACACCTGTCATCCGGCGGATCAACGCATTGGCTATTTTACTTGGAATTTTGCGGAGTATGAAACCGTCCTTCCTGTTTTTACGGTTACCGGCCACCACATCCCAGTCTTCTTTTTTTAATAACTCAAGCATAGCGGGAATATCCTGTGGATCGTTTTGTAAATCGCCATCCAGCAGGGCAACGTATTTTCCTTTTGAATAGTCTATTCCGGCGGTCATAGCGGTGCTTTGTCCATAATTTTTGCGCAGCTGCACCAATACTGTTCTGTCATCCGCAAATTGTAAAACCTGTTGCACCGTTTTGTCCTCCGAACCATCGTCAACTAATATCACTTCGTAATCAAAGCCGGAAAGTGCGTTCCTGACAGCTTCGAGCAGAGGCTTTATATTTTCCTCTTCATTCATAACTGGAATAACAACAGATAACTCCCGCATAGTGATGATAATCTTGTATGCAAAGTTATGAATAAGCGGGAGAGATGGCGAATTAATCTCTCCCGCTCAGTTGCCTTTGTAAGTCGTCGTCTATTAAATTACTCCTGCCAGTTCAAGACTTTTTTTCTTGAGACTTCGGATTTCAACATTTTCAATTACGGGGTCAGGAGCCAGGATCAGCGATGTTTCGTTTTCCCGCCACCAATTGCAAGATTGCAGCTGATCGAAAGCAATGACACCTACGAGGTATTTTCTCTCTTCGCCGGCATGCCATTCCTCTATCCATTCAAACTGCTCACGCGGAATAAATTTCCACTCGCTGAAACTAATATATACCCGCAAGTAAAGATCATCAGTCAGTTCGTGCGGTTTGTGATGGTAAAGCTTTTTGTACTCATATTTATATTGATAACGGAGTGCAGAAATATCACTCAGTACAGCAGAGGCCGTGGGGAAACTGCCGGCGCCTTTCCCATAGAAAAATTGTTTGTCGGCAAAACCACTTTCAATCACCACGCCGTTGTATTCGTTTTTTACAAAGGCAAGATGATCATCGTGGCTGACAAACTGTGGTAATACAAAGGCTGCCACTTTACCGTTCTGCAGCTTTTTGGCCTGTGCCACCAGTTTGATTTCGTAATTTTTTTCTTTTGCAATAGCTGCGTCACTCAGGCGGATATCCTGGATACCATTAAACAGGATTTTTTCCGGGGCAGTCGTTATTCCGTAGGCATGTGTTAACAAGAACGTCCATTTATTGACAGCGTCGAAACCTTCTACATCAAGTTTAGGATTACTTTCTGCAAAACCGAGTTGCTGTGCCAGCAGCAATGCTTCGCGAAAGTCAAGTTTGTCTTCAAACATTTTTGTGAGAATAAAGTTGGTAGACCCGTTAACGATGGCTTTGATTGAATGCAGCAAGTCATTATCGTAGTATTCTTCCAGGTTCCGGATGACCGGTATAGAGGCGCAGGCGGCAGCTTCATATAACAAGGAGCGGCCTGTTTGATTTTGCAGCTCGAGCAGTGCCGGCAGGTGTTCTGCAATCATTTTTTTGCTGGCGCTGACAACATCTTTTCCATGCTGCAGCGCTGTGGAAACAATGGCAAAGGCCGCATCTGCATCATCGATTACTTCAACTATCACATTGATTTCCGGGTCATTTAACAAAAGATCTTTATCCGTGGTAAAAAGATTAGCCGGGGCATTTCGTTTTTTCCCTGGATTTTTTATACAGATTTTCCTGATTGATGCCTTCAGCGATGGTGTTTGCTGTAAAACCTGGTACAGACCTTCCCCCACAACGCCAAAACCAAACAAACCGATTGTTAATTGTTTATGTGCTTCCATTTTGTTGATAATTTATGCGTATTGTTTTTATTCCTGCATTGTTCTTTGCTTCAAAACATACCAGGGAACCAACAGCTTGTTTGATCGGGGAGGGCAATAGGCGGTTTTTTGCCTATTGACAAACAGAATACAGCGGGGAACTTTTTTCCCGTACCGGGAGTTGTTATTGCCAGGCGATTGAATATATGGCAATAAAAAAACCCACCGGATAAATCAGATGGGCTTTGAATATTTTGGAAGGAATATTTAAAGAATTCTATCTGACTTATCTGTCCTGTGTTCGCTATCACACCTTTCAAGCAAACAGGTTGGATTTGGCACCTTTTCCTGATTTTTCAACCAGGAGAGGTTGTCAAGGCTTCATCGGGCCATTCCCTCAGCCTTTCTTGATAAGAAATCGCAAAGAACTATTGCAAAGATAGGAAGCGGGTGCATTTATTTCAAAAATAAAATTTCCGGGCAGATTATTTGCCACTAAATGCCTGCTGGTCTAAATTTTTCCTGATCC
>DASTSN010000034.1:0-41897 GCA_035760665.1 Chitinophagaceae bacterium
CTGCGCAGGATGATTACGTTTGTTGAAAAACTGAATGAACTGGATACCACCGGCGTACAGCCCCTGCTGCACATGAGCGAAGAGATTAACGTGTTGCGTGATGATGTGGTACAGGGCGCAGTTTCAAGAGCCGATGCCTTGAAAAACGCTCCCGTCCATGATGATCAGTTTTTTAAAGTGCCTAAAGTGATCAAATCTCCCTACGACAATCATGAATAATTATAATTATAACTATTAACCATAACTGATGCCTGAATCTTCAACTGCAAATCCCGGAAACAATTTTTTGAATTCCTCTGCCATTATTCACCTGGAAAATATCCAGAAGAGTTATTTCATGGGGAAAATGGAATTGAAAGTGCTGAAGGGTGTTTCGTTTGATATCTTAAAAAACGAATATGTAGCCCTGATGGGGCCTTCCGGCTCGGGCAAAAGCACATTGATGAATATCCTAGGTTGCCTGGACACACCTACCGAAGGCAAGTATATATTAAACGGTCAGGATGTCAGCAAAATGGAGGATAACGACCTTGCCGATGTGCGCAACAAAGAAATTGGTTTCGTATTTCAGCAATTTAACCTGCTGCCCCGCCTGACAGCCCTGGAAAATGTGGCGCTGCCACTTGTGTATGCCGGGTTAAATAAAAAAGCCAGAACAGAAAAAGCTTTGCATGTGCTGGATATGGTGAACCTGACCGACAGAAGTCATCACAAACCCAATGAAATGTCCGGTGGACAATGCCAGCGGGTGGCGATTGCCAGGGCGCTGGTCAACGATCCATCCATCATTCTGGCCGATGAACCCACCGGTAACCTCGATTCTAAAACTTCGCATGAGATTATGGATATTTTTGGAAAAATTCATGCCGGCGGAAATACCGTGGTGCTGGTAACGCACGAAGAAGATATAGCACACTTTTCGCATCGGATCATCAGGCTGAGGGATGGTGTGATTGAAACCGATAAACGCAATGAACCGTCAATGGTTTATTCCTGAGCGCCGGCTGTTATCCAAACGGTAGAAAGATTGTGAAGAGTTTCCCGGCTCTTCATTTTCATTTCTGAACCTTAGTCATCTAATTTTGTTACTGCATACTGATCCATTCGTTTCAATTTTTGCAGCATGGCGATGAAAATATATACAAAGACGGGTGACAAAGGCACGACTTCTTTAATTGGCGGAACAAAAGTGCCGAAGAGCCACCTGCGCATTGAAGCTTACGGCACTGTTGATGAATTGAATGCCCACATCGGCCTATGCAGAGACATATTAGCAGATGAAAAAAGCAGGAAAACTTTATTAGAAATTCAGGACCGCCTGTTTACCATCGGTTCTTCGCTGGCCTGTGATCCCATCAAAGAACCCAAACTGCGCCTACCCGATTTAAAAGAAGCTGATATCAGCCTGCTGGAAAATGAAATGGATAAAATGGATGAGGTACTTCCGCCCATGAAAAATTTCGTTTTACCCGGTGGGCATCCCACCATTTCGCAATTGCATATTGCCCGCTGCGTATGCCGCCGTGCGGAGCGCTGCTGTGTCCGTCTGGAACTGGAAAGCTTGGAAGTGGAACACATCATCCTGAAATACCTAAACAGGTTAAGTGATTATCTTTTTGTATTGTCACGTTACGCAACGCATTTACTGCAATCAGAAGAAATTCCCTGGAAACCGCGGGTATAAGGTTATCTACTATTCTTAATCAAAACGACTTCCCAATCATTTTATCCTGCTAAACTGGCTTTTTGCCTTACTGTTTGTAGATTTATTCTAACAACGGTCAGTATTGAAACCACTACCTGTCATATTCCTTTGCACAGTAATAGTAGCATGCCGGTTTGTGCTCTGCGCACAGCAAACATTGCAAAGCCCGGTTATCTACTCATTAACCGAGCAAAACGGGTTAAGCGACAACAACGTAACCTGTTTTTACCAGGATAGTCATGGTTACCTCTGGATCGGCACACAAAATGGCCTGAACCGGTATGACGGATCAGCATTCCGCATCTTTCGCAATAAAAATAATGCGGCTGATGAACTGGCGGCCAACTCCGTTTTGGCTATAACAGAAGACCGGGCTTATCATATATGGATTGCAACGGCTGACGGGCTGAGCATGTATGACCCACAGGCAGACACGTTACACACCTGGCGGGTCAGCGCCACTGATCCTGATATCAATACCCTGAACACTATTGCCGTCGATAGTTACGGAGATATCTGGCTGGGATCTTTTGGCGGGTTGCTGGAGTTTATGCCAGCCAGTCACCGGTTCAAGGTGTTTTACAACTCTGTATTGGCAGCCGGACCAGAAAAAAGAAAAAGTAACCTGATCAATTATATACTTCTTGATACACAACAGCGCTTATGGATAGGAAGCTATAACGGTTTGTGGCGGTTTTTCCCTGGCACTGCACATTTTGAACAATTCATAGGCAATGGCCAGGTTCCTTCAAATGATGCGTTAATCAATAAAATTACAGAAGATCACGCCGGGCGACTCTGGCTATCTTTTTACGGGAATGGCTTGCAGCTATTTGATCCGGCGCAGCAAAAGCTGATCAATTATTTTGGCAAAGAAAATAGAATTCCCTTTGTAAAAACCACAACAGAATGGAAAACAGACAGCAGGCATTTTCTGTTAAACGCAGATAACCTGCTGTTTGACCCAATTAATAAAAACGTTTACCCATTATATAAAAAAAATGAAAACCCCGATAATTTTATCATCAATACTGCGTACACAAGCAAAGATAACCTGCTATGGTGGGGGACAAACAAAGGCGTACGCATTATAGATCCTTCCAAGCAATTCTTTCACCGCGTTCTGCTTTCAGATAACGACATCACTCACCAGGGCATTTCGTTGTTGCAAACCAGGCGAGGTATTTACATTGGTGCTGCAGGAAAATGGTTTTTATCTGTTTATGATTCCACCTTCGCTCTCAGAAAATCCATAAACCTTGCACCCGCTATTGAACCGAATGATCCTTTCAAACCTTCCGCCCTTAATATTAAACAGGAAAATGCAGACCAGCTATGGATTTGTACTGACGAAGGTCTCTGGCATTATGATGAAAAAAATTCCCGTTGTGAAAAATTCCATTTACCCAAAAGCAATCAAACGAGTCCTGCTTACGATTTCATCACCAATATGTTTATTGATTCCAAAGGCATACTTTGGATCTTTCCCTGGCGCAATGGCCTGTGGCAGTTTGATAAAACAAACAAAAAATTTACGAAGGTCTGGACGGGTTTTTTACAGCAAAATAATGAAACAAAAAACCTGCTCATCGTTAATGCCGCTGAGGACGATCAGGGAAACCTCTGGTTTGCCGACCTTGATGAAGGACTGATTAGCTATAACCGCGCAAATCATCATTTTTTTAAACCCACTGAAAAAAAATTTGGTGCCCGGTACTCCTTATCAAATGTTGTGTTTGAAAAACCCTGGATCTGGTGCGTTAGCACCGGAAAAGTATTTCGCGTCCACACACAAACCATGCAGACAGAGGAGTGGAGTATTCCTGATGAATTATCGTCAAAGGTGTATACTTTCTGCAGTGATCACCGCGGCCACCTGTGGATTACCACCCGTAAAGGACTTTTATCGTTCAACACACACAATTTTCATTTTAAGCGATACACAACCGGGGACGGCTTGTTGGATAACGATTTAACGGAGCCTATTTGGTGCCTGGATAATGGCAATATTGTTTATACAGCACATCGTTATCTTCTGTGGTTCAATCCCGCCGACCTGGATAAACCATCTGCAACACCCCCTGTACAACTCACGGCGGTTTTTTCACAAAATAAACGGCTGCCTGTTTCAGTCAATTCAAAAGGCGAAAAAACACTTGACCTCAGTTATACATATAATAATTTTACGTTTAACTGGGGGATGCAGCACTACAGCAACCCCTTGCAAAATCAATATTATTATCAGCTCATGGGTATTGATGATGGCTGGAAATACGCGGGTAACAAAGGTATAGCGGTTTATGCAGGCCTGTCCCCGGGAAAATATATTTTCCGGATGAACGGCGCTCCAAATGACGGCATTATGAGCAGCAATGGCGATTATCTCGTTATTACCATACATCCTCCATTCTGGAAAACAGCCTGGTTCATTACAAGTTTTACGCTGCTGTCACTGGGCGCCCTGATCGTTATTGTCAGCTACATCGCCAGGCGTAATTTGAAAGAAAAATTACTAAACCTGGAAAAAGAGCAGGCGCTCGAAAAAGAGCGAAACCGCATCAGCAGGGACATGCACGATGAATTAGGTAGCGGACTGACAAAAATTGCCATCCTGAGTGAGGTTGTAAAAAAACAACTAAATGAGCCCGAAAAAGCAAAACAACAACTGGAAAATATTTCTGCCTCCTCGCGGGAGCTTGTTGACAACCTGCAAAATATCATCTGGGTGCTGAATCCCAAAAACGATTCACTGGAAAGCCTTTCCGCCTACGTACGGGAATATGCCCTGAAGTTTTTTGAACCCTTTGGCATTGACGTGATCTTTCACTACCAGGAAAATCTTTCGGTAAAACTATCGGAGGAAACACGGCATCATCTGTTCCTGATCATTAAAGAAACGTTCAACAATATCGCCAGGCATGCCTGGTGCAACACGGTCACCATTAGTATCCGGCAGCAAGCTGACAGGCTGGAGCTGGTAATTGAAGACGATGGTAAAGGATTTGATCAAAATAAGATAAGAACGTTTGGCAATGGTATCCGCAACATGAAAAACCGCATCAGCCAGGTGGGCGGCATTTATCAAATTGAATCTGCCCCAGGTAAAGGAGCAAAAACCAGCATCTTAGTACCCTGCTAACACTTTTTGGGGATGCAAATGTGTATCCGGCTTATTTATTTTTGAAAAGTTTATGGTGCACGTAGTCATTATAGAAGATGTACAGGAAATCCGGGAAGGCCTGCAATGGCTAATTGGCAGCAGCGAGGGTTTCGTATGTGATAAATCATTTGCCACTGGCGAAGAAGCCTTGGCGGAGTTGCCGTCTATTTGCCCGGATGTTGTGCTGATGGATATCAACCTGCCCGGCATCAGTGGTATTGAAGCGGTCAGCCGTCTCAAAGGACAGTGCCCGCAAACGCAATTCATTATGAGCACCGTTTATGAGGATGATGAAAATATTTTCGAAAGCCTGAAAGCCGGCGCCAGCGGCTATCTGCTCAAAAAGACAGCTCCCTCCAAAATTCTCGATGCCATTACAGAAGTGCACGAGGGCGGCAGTCCAATGAGCAGCCAGATTGCCCGGAAAGTAATCGCCTCTTTTCAGAAAAAAAATTCTATTGACGAAACTGATATCCTGACCCCCAAAGAAAAAGAAGTGCTCAAAGCTCTTGCCAAAGGATTGCGCTATAAGGAAATTGCAGACGAAATGAAAGTAAGCATGGAAACAATTCGCAGCCATGCGAGAAAAATTTATGAGAAACTGCAGGTGCAGAGCCGTACCGAAGCCCTAAATAAGGTGTATGGAAGAAACCCCCTCTAATCCTCATCATTTGATTCCCCGCTACACAAAATCACTATTGACTATCCCGTTTTGAGCTGGCAAATTTGTAAACAAATAACCCTTTACTGCAGGTTGGCATAAGAGCATGTTCTCACACTTTTTTGTGATTGACCCGGTTACTGTAATAAAACAATTTTACAAAAAACAGTATTATGCTGAAAATAGTATCTGCTCTTTCGCTGATCTGCATGCTTACGATGCCGGCTAATAGCCAGATTTTAAAGAAACTCGGTCAAAAAGTAAAAGACAAGGTCAATCAGCGTGTTGACGAAAAAGAAGACAAGGCTATTGATAAAAGCCTGGATAAAACAGAAGATGCAACAAAAAAGAAAGATAATTCAGGTAACAACTCGGACAATACAAGTAATACTAATGGCAGCAGCAATGCAAAAGCAGGGCCACCCAGTTTGAAATCATATACGAATTATGATTTTGTGCCGGGAGATACGGTAGTTTTTGAATCTAATCTCGCCGATGAGCAAACAGGAGAAATTCCCTCGCAGTTTACATTAGCAAACGGGCAAATGGACGTGCAGCAAGAGGATGGAGAAAATGTAATTCATGTGCCAAAAGGACCCGGCGCGACCATGAAACCCAGGATGACGAATGCTACTTACATGCCAGATAAGTTTACCATTGAACTGGATTTTAAAAATGAAAATTTTGGGCTCAACCATATAATGATCGATTTTGGTCAACGTGTTTATTACTCCGGCGGAGAAGGCATAACTCCGGGAATGACTTTTGGCAGCGACAATATAGATTGGACGCTTGGAGGTGTCGAATACCCGGAAGCGTTGAAGACAGCACTTGAAGATCCGATGAAATGGCATCATATTTCTATTGCAGTGAATAAAACTGTTGGAAAAGTATATGTAGATCAGTACCGGGTGGCCAATGTCAATAACCTCACCGGTAAGCCGCAAAATGTTACCATTGATGTGAATGGTTACGAAAATTCTTATATCAAAAACATACGCATCGCTGCAGGTGGTATCGATATATATAAACAAACCACCACCCCGGCCAAAATCATTATGCATGGTATCTTATTCGATGTGGACAAAGCAACGCTGAAACCAGAATCCATGGGATCCATCAATCAGATATTCAACCTGATGAAAAAAGATCCTTCCCTGAAATTTGAAATCGATGGTCACACAGATAACAGCGGGACGGCTGCTCACAACCTCGATCTTTCCCAGCAAAGAGCAGATGCTGTAAAATCTCAACTGGTCAGTATGGGCATTGATGCCTCAAGGCTTACAACAAAGGGTTTTGGCGATACAAAACCAATTGACGGCAACGATACACCTGAAGGTAAAGCCAATAACCGGAGGGTAGAGTTTGTAAAAATGTAATCAATTAAAGAAATTTTGATGATTCAAAAATTCGGAATAGCAATGATTGCTGTCTCAGGTATCTTATTGCTTGCGGATAGCAATATCAATGCACAAAGCAATATATCATTTCAATGCAAAGAATTAAACATCAATAAAACATCGCCGCTGAAATGTGATGCTATTAGTGAAGATGATCCGGGCGACCTTGCAGAAGCTTACAGCTATTTGATAACCTATTTCGCAGGAGGCACTACTGATCAACGTTTTGAATTACGCTTCCCTTCGCGAACAGCAAGTTATCATTGGACACAGAGAAGCAGCAGCGATAAAAATGACTCACTCTCCGCTGAACTGATCTACAACACCAATCCAAAAGTATACGGTTATACGATGGATGCCTTTCCAACGGATTTTACGATCACAGTTACCCGTTACGATAATACAAAGGGAGGCATCATTGAGGGAAAATTTGAAGGAACAATGCAATCGGAGCTGGCATGGAGTCAACAAACCGTGACCGTTCCGGTAAAAGGAACTTTTCGTACCATCCGAACCGGCAAAGCAGGAGATGAATGCAGGAAACAACGATACACAGAAAAAGAGGTGATCGGCAAGGCTGTAAAAATTTTTGATAATGCTTTTATACAACTATTGCAAAAAACCGGATGGCAAATAACAGAGGAGAAAAATGGTCTTACCACCCAGATCGCAGACCACCCTGCTCCATTTCGCCCGCTTTTTATGTGCAGTGACTTTTTCAGCCTGAAGCTTTCACTCGATCCAAATTCTGCATACGGCAAAATGATACAAGACTCAGCAGAATATTATAATCAACAGCTTTCACAAAGCTCACCCGGCACCAAGGCCTATCTGCAGGCTTCACAAAATCTTTTTCGCATGCAAAATATGCAAACTGCAGAAATAGCAATAGACGCAAACAGTCCATATCTGAAACAAGATTATACAATTGGCAGCAAAGACAAATCTACTGTCCTTCATATTCCCGGCTCCGCTTATGCCTGGCAACTTTATCTTGCTCCTACTGACGAATTGGGTTCTCCCGAAGAAAAAACCATGATTTTCTTTGGAAACTGGAAAGGCGCCAATATGCACTCGGGAACCTATGCTGGTTATCCGTTCATTCATAAACAACAGGCTCCCTTTATCGAAAATTTTGTCGTGACCATTACCGCCCCGGCATCTGCAGCCAACGAGATCATCAAAAAAATTGACTGGCAAAAATTGAACGACGCACTAAGTAAATAGCCCTCTTATGAAAAAATATTTTTTTATTGCCCTTTTATTTTCATCATTTTTCTCAGCTAAAGCACAAAACAATACGACCAGTACTGCAGGCGATTTTATTATTTTCCCGGGCAACGATATTACACTTCCGCCCAACGGAACCGATAGTTTATGGATAAAAGAAATCATCAACAATATGCCTGCCGATGCCAACATCAGCACTGCCGAATGGACCATTGATGGAAAAGAGTATTCAAAACAAGACGCTCAGGAAGGAAATTTTAAAATCGCAAAGCTGCAATTTTATAAAGGTGTTTATAAAGCCCCTGCAAAAGTACCTCCGCACAACCCGGTTCTCATTACAGCTTCATTTCAGCCCGAAGGGGAAACTACTAAGATTATTTTATACTGCCGTATTCATATCATCGACAAAGAAAATTATTTCTATATCAGCAGCAATAATACTGCCCCCGGTACATTGTACGAAATAAAAGAGCCAATGATATCATCCATGCGGATGGAAAGCGCTTATTATTTTAATGACCAGTGGAGTATTGGCGCAAACGGGTTCAGGAAAACAAACGATGAGAAAAGTGGTACTCAACCTTTGAGCGTAGGCGCAAGTATTATTGGAAATGGAACCGGCATTTATCCATGGACAATAAAATGGAACAGCAAGCAAGGTCTTGTACCTCCCCTCAATACTGTTACCATAACAGGTATTGACAAAGACGGTAATCCTTTTCAATATTTTTCTGGTGATTGCATTCCGCACGGAGATTATAACTGCGGGCATATAGCCTTACAAGGCAGCACAACTATTACTGTATTTGACAAACAGAAGAGAATTATCAAAGGTTATTTTTCGGGGCAGCTCGTATCTCCAACAGGCCAATACGTTTGGGCTTCCGGTGCCTTTTCGGTGAAAATGAAATAAGCACTTTTGATATAAAAATTTTCCATGAACTACTATTAATCCAGTGAAAAAATGAACACTACCGCATCAATGGATATTTCTGTAGAAGCAGGAGTGGCGTACCCAGGATCAGGAAGAGCCGGCGACCTGAATACGGACTGTCCCGTTGGCGGCGATTTAGAACTCAAGTACACAACCGGAATAAATGGCACAAGCACCAAGATTAGAGGTAACACAACTTTGCCGGGTTACAATCTTTTGAAGTGATTGTCTAAAAAAATTTGAATAATCGAATCATTAAAATCAAAATGAAGAAATTTTTTGCAGTGCTTTTATTGATGTATTGTAATCGTTCGTTTTCTCAATCATTCCCCTGCACCTATTGGCCCGCTCCCTGCCCCAACAGCACCTCGATTGAACAGGCCGATGACGGACCGCAACGAAAACAAAACGGCGCCATTGATCAAACGTTAGCCTTCACTCGAAAGATGAGAAATCAACTGACCGATTTCATGCAAAAAGTAGCCAAACAAAATGGCTGGCGTGTATATGAATTAATGGAAGATGTATTTGACGGGCCGCCTTTTCAGTTCATTGGGTTTGATACCTGGGAAAAAACGCCTTATGAAAAAAGACCGCCAGCCAGTGATGATATAACCTTTATTTTAATCATTAATACAGACTCTCTGAATCAATGGAAAAACTGGAGAATACAATTGCAATCAGAAAGTGAAAATCAGGCAAATGCCTATGTAGAGCAAACAAGAAATGTGGATAACGATCCATTGCTTAAGGCTTATTTTGACTCAGCACAATACTTCACCAAACAACGTACAGATTATTCCCAGGCACACGAAAAGCAACACCTGGAGGATTTGAAAGCTAATAACAAAAAAGCTTTAGCGGAGTATGAACGGGTGGAAAAATCGCTGATGGACATATCAGATGCATACATAAAAAAATACAAGGACAGGCAATCACTTTTGTATGAAAATCCCAGCAAATCATTCAATCAGTTTAACGATAACAGGGCAAAATTAACGGCTGCCTTTACCGAAGGTTCCATTGTGCTCATCCATTTTGCTATTAATCCATACCAGGTAAATACCGGGATTGAAGATGGCAATCAACGTTCTCTCAATCCCCAATATACATTAAGAGTTCCGGGAGCTTCTTATGCCGGTCTTTTTCTTAATAAGAAGTCGCCTTACAACCATGCTTACGAGTTTAATTACAAAGGATATCTTTTTAACAGCCCTGCTGCTGTAGCCACAATTTTGTTTGGAACCTATCAACCTAAAGATTCATATAACAATTACAGGCCAAAGTTTGCAAAGAGTTTTACTACTACTGCAAACACTCTTGGTTCAGTAAAAGCGAAAAATGTGACGTATTGCAGAACCTGGCATTGCACGTGGAAGGAGGAGCAGACCAGGTGAGAAATGTAATTAAAAAATTAGATTGGAATGCTATAAACGCATTGTTAGGTAAATAGTTTTTTGCCGAAATAAAATAGTCTTGTCATGAAAATAACTATGTTAGTTTTCGCCTTGTATTCTTCAGGCATTTTTTTCTGCAGTTAATGCCCAGTCCTTATTAGATATGGGCAAAGTAGAATTTACTATTCGTTCCACGAACGGTTCCAGCTCTGCATTTGCGCCAGCCGTTGATGTTTTTTCGATGGATAATGTACCCTGCTAAATATGAGTGAAGTACCAGATCAACACTACACTGAAATCATCTTTGGTAGGGAACAACAAAGAGAAGGAAAAACAATAGACTGACCTGTTACATAAGAATTGATCCTCCTGGAACAGGAACTTTTATCTTAAAAAAACATAAATGAAAAAGACAATGAATTTAAAATAAACATTGATAACCAAGTCGTGCTAACCGGTATTAAAGAACAGATCAATGTTTCTCATTATCCCCAAACTGCAGGAGAATTTTTAACCGGAACCTTTGATGCTTTTTTTGATGGAAGGCACTGATCCTGATGAACCGAAAAATCCTTATAAAGTGATCGGCATTTTTAAAATAAAGAGATTAGAGTAGGCTGATTAGCAAAAAATACAAAACGCTCAATACGAACCGACATGTATGTCATTCCACCAACTTGTGGTATTCACTTTATCAAATATTCACAACAGCTACGCTACATTTAGGTAACTAACAGCTGCTGTATCGCTACGCTAATGACTGCCAAATACTTGGAGAAACCGCGCAACAGCGGTAAAGACTATCGGGAATATCCAATGCACAAATCCTGTGTTGAGAAAATTCATACCACGAATCATTCATGCCCTCCCAAAATCTTTAAAGCTAATCACCTGTAAAAACCGGGCCGAGGGTTTTGTACATGACCCGGTTTTACACAGAATTGTAACAAAAGCGAACAGCACTGTATCAAAACCGTACAACTTATTTGCACGGGTGCATTCAATTACTTGATGCTTATACAAAAACAAACTGGCATTTCAATTGCGGTAAGAAAATGCAAACAACCTGCGAATGCTTGAAAATTATTTCAAAACTGCTTTCAGAAACTTGATACGTAACAGGCATTACGCTATCATCAATGTTGCCGGTTTAGCGGTGGGTATTGCTGTCTGTATGATAATTTTTATCATGCTGAAATTTCAAACAAGCTTCGATAATTTTCACGCAAAGAAAAGCCGTATCTATCGTGTGTTGACTGAATCCCACCCTGCCGATGCAGGAAATATTTCTTATTTAAAAAATGTTCCTTTCCCAATGCCGGCAGGATTAAAAGCAGCATTTCCACAATTAGAACAGGTAGCACCGGTTTACGCAAGCCATAATGATGAATTGCAGGTAATGGATAATAACGGAACGCCTGTGAAAAATTTTAAAGAGCAGAGCGGGGTATTTTATACAACAGCATCGTTCTTTACAATGTTTGATTTCCCATTGCTTGCCGGCTCTTATGCATCATTGGATGATCCAAATAATGTACTACTCACAAAAGAAACTGCTGACACATACTTCGGCGACTGGAAAACAGCAATGGGTAAAACCATAAAGCTAACAGGGTATTATAATATCGGTTCGGGCTTGTTTCAGTTCCCGCCAACTGTACTCAAAGTTTCGGGTATTCTTGCAACAGTGCCAGCCAATACAGATTTCCAGCTAAAGTTGGTCATTGCCTATGGTACAGATTTTACGGGAGATAAACAGTACGGCTTTCAACAACCGGGCTGGGATGGGACATCCTCCGATTTTGGTTGCTATGTATTGTTACCTCCTAACGTTTCTTTTGAAAACTTCAATCAGCAATTACGTTCATACGCACGCAAGGTACTGCCTGCAGACAACAAGGATAATTATATTCTACAACCACTACGTGCTGTACATTATGACGCAGAAGCTGGCAATTTCAGCAATAAAACGATCAGCCACACATTGATCAATGTGATGTGGCTTATCGCAGCATTCATCCTGTTAATCGCCTGCGTGAACTTTATCAATCTTTCTACTGCGCAAGCTATAAACCGCGCAAAGGAAATCGGCGTGAGAAAAGTGCTGGGGAGCAATAAAATACAATTACAGATTCAATTTCTTATCGAAACATTGCTCATCGTTACAAGTGCTGTAATTCTTGCAATGCTTATTACACTATTTACCTTACCGTATATCAATTTTCTTTTAGATCTTCCGCTTTCGTTCAATATGCTTAATAATCCTGCAATGGGTGTATTGCTGGTTACGGTAGACATCCTTGTAACTGCACTCGCCGGTTTCTACCCATCTATCGTGTTATCACGATTCAAGCCTGTTGCCGCTTTAAAGTGTAAAATCAAGGCCAATACCGCAAAAGGAATTTCGTTGAGAAGGAGTTTAGTCGTATTTCAATTCATCATTACCCAGGCGCTGATTATCGGAACACTCATCATTGTGCAACAGATGAATTTTTTTATGAATCAGCCGCTGGGGTTCGATAAAGAGGCCATCGTAAACGTTCCTTACCGCCCAGATAGTACCCGTGGAAAAACGCAGGATTACTTAAAGCAACAGTTATTGTCAAACGGTGCGCTGGCAGTAAGCTTCAATTCTAACGCACCAATCGAAGATCATAACGTCTTTACCACATTCAAATTTGACAACGCAATAAAGGATGCAGATTTCCAGGCTATTACCAAATTCGCCGATGATCATTATGTACCGACTTATAAATTACAATTGATAGCAGGAAGGAATTTAGAGCCTTCTGATTTCACCAAAGAGTTTTTGGTGAATGAATCATTCGTAAAAGGCTTAGGTATCAAAAATCCGGAAGATATAATTGGCAAGGAAATAAGCATCTTGAATGGCTTAATAAAATGCCCTGTTGTCGGGGTAGTGAAAGATTTTAATGACAGGTCTTTGCGCAACAATCTTGCCCCATTACTTATCACCACAAACAACACGATGTACCGCCAGGCTTCCATAAAACTTGCAACCGCCAACATGGCAACAACCTTGGAATCCATTAAAAAAATATGGGAGCAAACATTTCCAAATTACGTGTATGAATATAAATTTCTTGATGATAAAGTTGCAGACTTTTATAAGCAGGAAAACCAGTTATCACAGTTGTATAAAATTTTTGCCGCTATTGCTATATTTCTTAGTTGTCTCGGGTTGTATGGTTTAGCTTCATTTATGGCGGCTCAGCGAATAAAAGAAGTGGGTATTCGAAAAGTGCTGGGTGCAACTGCAGCAAATATCGTTTACCTGTTTTCCAAAGAATTTGTATTACTTATTGCAATAGCTTTTGCCATTGCCACACCCATTGCATGGTATTACATGAACAAATGGCTGGAGAATTATGCCTACCGTATCAGTATTAATTGGTGGTTATTTGCAGCAGGTGGAGTTGCGTCGATCATGATTGCATTAGTAACAATCAGTTTCCAGGCAATAAAAGCTGCGATTGCAAATCCAGTGAAGAGTTTGCGAACAGAATAGCGAAGGCACCTTTTTCTGGCCCGGAAAGCCCTGCCGGCAATAACACGATTGCTGCCTGTCGGGAAGATATTGAAACCGTCATTTACAGCAGTTATCAGCAATAGGTCGAACCAAATGAATATTGCCGTAAAAAGTATCCCGTAATTAAATAAGCGTGCCTGCAGTGCTAACGGTCAGTCATTGGATGTCCCGGCAGCAAGTTGAATACAATCATTACTGTACGATTTTGCCATCCTTCATATGCAAAACACGATCACTTAAGGTAGCCAGTTCTTCGTTGTGCGTAACAATCAGGAATGTTTGGTTAAATTCTTTGCGCAGGTCAAAAAACAATTGGTGTAATTCTTTCGCATTGGCAGAATCAAGATTGCCGGTAGGCTCATCGGCAAAAACGATAGCCGGTTTATTGATGAGGGACCTGGCAACTGCAACCCGCTGCTGCTCTCCCCCGCTCATTTCGTTGGGCTTATTTTCCATACGGCCGGACAAGCCCAGCAAACGCAGCAGCTCAGTGGCCCTGTTTTCCACTTCCTTCTTTTTAGTGCCGGCCAGCCAGCCGGGAATGCATACGTTTTCCAACGCCGTAAACTCCGGCAGGAGGTGATGAAACTGGAACACAAAACCGATATGCAGGTTTCGAAAAGCGGCCAGCTTGCTACCGGCCAGGGAACTGGTAAGTGTTTCATTCATCCATACTTCCCCCTTGTCAGCTTTATCCAGCGTTCCCAGTATATGCAACAGGGTGCTCTTACCGGCGCCGGAAGAACCGATAATACTCACTACCTCACCGGTTTGAATTTCAATATCCACACCTTTGAGCACCTGCACTTTACCGTAACTTTTGTAGATATTTTTTCCTGTCAGCATGCAGCCATTTTAGCGGTAAATAGATCAAATATCCATAAATCAAACCCATTCAGCAAAAAGGAAAAGATACCCGGTATAAAAATTTAAGATAATCTTGAAAGGGCCGTCACAACTTCAATTTGGAAAATTCGTTATTACAACTACTTTTGCGGAAAATTTGAAGGTACGCACAGCTCTTTCAAACCGGATTACCTTTTATTAAAATTAAAATTTCGAACGATGTTTTGGACCTTGGAATTAGCCTCCTACCTGGAAGATGCGCCCTGGCCGGCAACAAAAGATGAGCTGATTGATTATTCTATCCGAAGCGGTGCGCCGATCGAGGTGGTTGAAAACCTGCAGGAACTCGAAGATGAAGGTGAAGTGTATGAGAGCATCGAAGACATTTGGCCCGATTACCCTTCCCAGGAAGACTTCCTGTTTAACGAAGATGAATATTAATCACACTAAAAGTGCTTGAAACTCATAAAACCTCCCATTCAGGAGGTTTTATTGTATTATAGGCTTTTTAGCAGTTGGGGAAGCCGTTATTTTTCCATTTGCTCAATGACGGCTTGTGTTACTCCAGTAAAGCTGAAGCCACCGTCATGAAACAGGTTTTGCATGGTCACCATTCTCGTAAGGTCACTGAATAGCGTCACACAATAACCGGCACACTCTTCTGCACTCGCATTCCCGAGCGGACTCATTTTTTCTGCATAGCTGATAAAACCGTCGAAGCCCTTTACGCCGCTGCCGGCTGTGGTTCGGGTTGGCGACTGGGAAATGGTATTTACCCGCACTTTTTTACGCACCCCATAATGGTAGCCAAAACTCCTGGTCACACTTTCCAGCAGCGATTTGGCGTCTGCCATTTCGTTGTAATCCGGGAACACCCTTTGCGCAGCAATATACGTTAATGCCACCACGCTGCCCCATTCATTCAGCGCATCCAGGTCCCAGGCTGTACGTAACACACGGTGCAGGCTCATGGCAGAAATATCCAGGGTTTTCTGGTTCCATTCATAATTTAATTCGGTATAATGTTTACCCTTGCGCACATTCAGGCTCATACCAATGGAATGAAGGATAAAGTCAATTTTTCCCCCAAAGTGTTCAGTTGCTTTTTCAAAGAGGTTTTTAAGATCATCCATATTCGTCACATCGGCACCAACCACCGGAGCGTTACCACATTGCTCTGCCAGTTTATTGATCTCCCCCATGCGCAGGGCCACCGGCGCATTGGTTAAAACGATTTGCGCTCCTTCGTCATAGCATTTCTGTGCTGTTTTCCAGGCAATGGATTTTTCATCCAGCGCTCCGAAGATGATTCCTCTTTTCCCTTTTAATAAATTATGTCCCATATTCATTGGTTTTGTGGGGGTAAAAATAAGAAGTTTGTTGTTATACGCTGGCGTGAATCTGCATCAACATCCATCTTCAGGCGCCGGGGAAAAGTAGTTGAATCAGCCAAACTAGCAGAAACGTATAAGCAAAGACAGTGGTAAACATTGTTAACATGTATAATAACAACCGACCGAAAGAAGTTCTTGGTCTGATGGCTCTTTCCACGTACTTATTGAATGCATAGACCGGTATTAGTGAAACCAGTATCAGCGCCAATATTATAAAGCCCTTCCATTTCATTTTTACTTCTACTCAATTATTCACCATTTCCCGTGCATTTTCAATGGCGGCGGCGGTGGGTTTTTCACCGCCCAGCATTTTTGCAATAGCCGTAATCCTTTCTGCAGAAGTTAACAGGCGGATATTGGTTTTAACCATACTATCCTGAATTTCTTTATACACAAAATAATGCGCATCTGCCTTGCCGGCAATCTGTGGCTGGTGGGTGATGCAGATCACCTGCCTGCTGGCCGCCAGGTTTTTGATTATGATACCTACCTGCCGGGCTGCCTCCCCGGAAATCCCGGTGTCAATTTCATCAAAAATCAGCGTTGGCAAATCAACAGACTGCGCCACCAGCGATTTGATACAAAGCATTAAACGGCTCAGTTCACCGCCGCTGGCTACTTTCCGGATGGGGGCAAAGCTGCTGTTTTTACCGGCCTCCCCGGAAGGCAGATTGGCATTAAACAAAAAGTCGACGGCATCAGCGCCGGACAAGTTTATCGATTCAGGTTTGATGTCAACTTTCAGCCGGGCATTGGGCATCCCTACTTTCACCAGCAAGTTGTTCACTTTTTCTTCCAAAGGTTTTACCTGCTTTTTGCGGCCGGCAGTAATGACGGCTGCCATTTTCTGCGCCTGTTCCTGCAGCCGAACGGCAGCGGCTTCTGTCTGGCGAATGTTTTCATCAATATTCAGTACGGCCTGCAGTTTTTGTTCCAGTTCATGCTGAACTGCCAGCAATTCTGTTGTCGTTTTTACGCCATGTTTTTTCAGCAATTTATATCCTAACGACAACCGCTCATTCATTTGTTCTACACGTTGCGGATCATACTGAACATGTTGACTGATGCTGTCCGTTTCATCAGCAATATCTTGCAACTCAATTTGCACAGATTGAATACGCCTGAGAAGATCCGGGAGAGCGGGGTGGCAATCACTATAAGCTTGCAATTGGTTGTAGAGGCTTTTTAGCTGCTGTACAACAGGAGCGTCGCTTTCTTCAAGTTCGAAGTAGGCCTTGGTCAACGCCGTTTTAATTCCTTCAGCATTGCTCAGCATCTTCAGTTCGGCTTCTACTTCTTCCAGTTCATTTTCCCGGAATGCTGCTTCCTCCAGTTCAGTAAACTGAAAGCGGTTATAATCTGCTTCTTTATCAAACTGCTTCTTTTGCTGCTGCAAATCTTCCAGCGCTTTTTTTTCCGTTTGCCATTGCCGGAAAATCTGGCGGTAATCCTCCAGTTGTGCCTGCAATCCGGCCAGGGCGTCCAGCACATTGCGCTGAAAATCGGATTCGCCCAGTTCCAGGGTATCAAACTGCTGGTGAAGATCGACCAGCAGACTGCTTAGCTTGTTCAGTTGCGTAAGAGTTACCGGGGTATCATTGATGAAAGCTCTCGATTTGCCATTGCTGCCAATTTCGCGCCGTATCACCAGCTCTTCCTGCCAGTCAAGATCATTACTTGACAGGAAAGAACGAACGGCGTTTTTGTCGGCCGTTGCAAAGCTACCCTCAACAATACACTTCTTTTCTTTATTCAGCAGCACGCTGCTATCAGCCCGTCCGCCCAGGATCAGATCAAGCGCTCCAACGATGATGGATTTACCGGCGCCTGTTTCACCGGTAATGATATTTAGTTTGCCGGAAAAGTCAATCACCAGTTCGCTGATGAGTGCATAATTCTGTATAAATAGTTTCTGAAGCATTCCGTTCTGCAATTTAATATGAAACCAATACTGCCGGAAATAAAAAACCCCTCACCAACAGGGAGGGGTAAAAATAAAAAAGAAAAAAAATTATTTAATCTCGACAGAGGCTACTAAATCATCATCGATGAGGATACGGCCGCAGTTTTCACAAACCATAATTTTTTTACGCTGGCGGATTTCGCTTTGTTTTTGCGGCGGGATGGCATTAAAACAGCCTCCACAGGCATCTCTTTCCACCGGTACTACAGCCAGCCCATTCCGGTAGCTTTTGCGGATTTTATCATAGCTGGCCAGCAGGCGTTCATCCACATGTTCTCTTGCTTCGGCAGCCAGTTTATTAAAATGCTTTTCTTCTTTTTCGGTAGCCGAAATGATTTTTTCCAGTTCCCCTTTTTTGGTAGCCAAAACACTTTCTTTTCCAGCGATTGTTTTTTTGGCTTTTTCAAGGGCCACGGCTTTTTCGGCTATTTCTTCGTTAGCATCTTTAATATGTTTTTCTGCCAGCTTCACCTCAAGTTGCTGCATTTCTATTTCTTTATTAATAGCTTCAAACTCGCGGTTATTTTTTACGTTGCTGCTTTGTTTTTCATATTTTTTAATCAAAGCCTGCGCTTCCTTGATGGCTTCTTTTTTCTGCTCGATGAACTGGGTGATACCATTGATCTCTTCCTCAATTCTTAACTGGCGGGCATGTAATCCCTGGATTTCATCTTCCAGATCGGCAACTTCCATAGGCAGCTCCCCTTTCAGGACGTGAATTTCATCAAGCTTGCTTTCTATTTTCTGGAGGGTAACGAGGGAAGTTAATTTTTCTTCTACAGAGAATTCTTTAACGTTTGCCATTGTATAGATTATGATTTGATTTTACAAGCCCTTTTTTACACCCGGTCTTTTTTTAAAAATAATGAACCGGATTGGTTTTTAGGCCCGTTTTCAGGACGGCAAAGGTAGGAAATTTTTGTTCCAAAATATCCCGTAACAGGTCTATAGTAAATTGCTCACTTTCGAAATGCCCCACATCGGCAATTATGATCTGGTTCTCCGCATCAAAAAATTCATGGTATTTCATATCGGCGGTTATGTAAACCTGGGCTCCGGCTGCTAACGCATTGGAAATCAAAAAACTGCCGGCTCCGCCGCAAACAGCTACTTTTTCTACCGGCTTGCCCTGCAGGGCTGTATGTCGAATGACCGGTGTATGAAAAACATCTTTCAGGCGCTGCAAAAATGCCTGCTCATCCACGGGTTGCGGCAAAGTACCTACAATACCGCTCCCGAAGCGAGGGCTGCTATTGGAAAGAGAGATAATGTCATAGGCCACTTCTTCATAAGGATGTGCATCGATAAGCGAGCGGATCATCTTTGCTTCCAGGTAAGCCGGAAAAATTATCTCGATTTTTTGCTCTTTTTCGTAATGCCGTTCTCCCACTTTTCCTACAAAAGGGCTGGTGCCCTCCTCTGCCCTGAATGTGCCAATACCTTCTGCGGCAAAACTGCATTCGCTGTATTGATCAATATGCCCGGCACCTGTTTCAAAGAGGGCCGTTCTCACCGCTTCCACCTGTGCCAGCGGAACAAATGTGTAAAGTTTTTTGAATACCTGTTTTTTTTCATCCAGCACCCTGCACTGTTGCAGTTCTAGTTTACGGGCTACCTGGCCGTTTACACCATCGATTACATTATCCAGGTTGGTATGTATGGCATAAATAGCAATGTCATTTTTAATGGCAGCAATGACAGTCCGTTCCGTGTAAGTATGACCGTTAATTTTTTTTAGCCCGCGAAAGATCAGGGGGTGGTGAGATACGATAAGATTACAGTTTTTCGCTACAGCTTCTGCCACTACTTCTTCAGTGGTATCCAACGAAACCAGTACGCCACTGCAATCCCAGTCCGGGCTACCAATCAGCAACCCGCTGTTGTCATATCCTTCCTGTAAAGAAGGATGCGCCAGCGATTCAAGAAATGAAACAATCTCCTGTATTTTCATGTGTGAAAGTTAATGATTTACTATGTTCAGCAACCATTCTTCCACTGATCTTTTAGCTATCTTTGAAACATGGCTGTTAACCCTAACTTACACCAACTGATTGTTCGCCAGGTTAAAAAAGTACTGGGGAAAAGCCATTCAGCCACGCTGTCCCGCTACGAATATGCCAAGGGAACATCCCTCCTGCGCAGGACGATTTTGAATGAAATACGGTCTGCCATACTGATCATTCTGGGCGTTCTCTCTGCCACATTTGGGTTGAAAAGTTTTTTAATCCCCAACGGATTTATCGATGGTGGCGTAATGGGTATTTCCCTGCTGGTCAACCACGAAACAGGCATTTCGCTGGCATTCCTGATCACAGTCATCAACCTGCCGTTTATTGTATTGATTGGCTGGTGGCAGATCAGTAAAATTTTCAGTATCAAAAGTATGATCGGAATTGCTTTACTGGCATTGGCTGTTGCTGCAATGCCTTTTCAGCCAATTACTTCCGATAAATTGCTGGTGGCTGTATTTGGCGGTTTTTTCCTGGGTGCCGGCATCGGGCTCACGATCCGTGGCGGTGGTGTGATTGACGGCACCGAAACACTGGCTATATTCCTGAGCCGCAAACGCAGCCTCACGGTGGGCGATTTTATCCTGATTTTTAATATCATCATTTTCTCTGTAGCAGCCTACCTGCTTACAATTGAAGTGGCATTGTATTCTGTGCTTACGTACCTCGCAGCATCGAAAACAGTTGACTTTGTGCTGGAGGGAATTGAAGAGTATACGGGAGTGACGATCATTTCACCGCATAGCAAACAAATCGCCGATATGATAAAAGAAAAATTAGGAAGGGGGCTTACTATTTATTCCGGCAAACGAGGATACGGCAAGCGAGGCGAAAACCCGACTGCCACAGATATTATCTTTACTGTGGTAACCCGGCTGGAAATCAGCCGGCTCAACGCCGAAGTCGAAAAAATTGACCCGAATGCCTTTATTGTAACCCAAAGTATTAAAGATACGCGGGGAGGAATGGTAAAGAAAAGACCATTGAAATAGGCATCCAAAAATCAAGTTTTGTAAAATAAAATGATTTTGTACCTTTTGCATCATTTCCCACCCCTGGATAACTCCCTTATCCGAATATTACCTTAAAACAGCTTGCCATGCGAAGAAGAAAAACAGGTTACATCCTGCTTGGCCTCCTTGTCGTCACAGGATTAGCCGGAACATTCTCCGACACAATTTCCTCCAAAGAAAGGAAATTCGCCATCACGCTGCTGAAAGCGGTAAATAGTGCAGACCTAAAAGACTTTCAAACCATAGAAGCTGTTCAGTTACCTGCCGGAAACAGTTCCTCCGCACATTTGTCTGTAGCGGCTTGCATCGATCATTTGGCAGCCTCGGAAAACCTATTGTGGGATATGCTGGAAAAAGGGCTGAAACACCCGGTAAACCCCGGGCAAAATAACCTTGTAAAATTATCAGACGAGCAGGTGCTGCAACTGGCAGCAACAGATGCACTTGAGCAGTTTTTGTCCCGGCAAATCCAGTCAACCAGCAGGCGATTTACCGACAAGAACCCTGCTATTAAAGAATTTACGGAAACAAGAAATGAGCATATTAAATACATGAAAGCAACAACTGAGGATTTGCGCAACCATCTTACAGAAACTCCATTTGGCTGGCTGGACAGTTACCAGCTATGCCTGCTGATGGCTGCTCACAGCAACCATCATGCGCAGCAATTACAGGCTATAAAAAATTAAATCAATCCCTTCAGGGGGCAATCAAAATCGTCAGGTGAAAAACCCTTTTCCAAAACCCGGTGGATCATTCCGCACCGGGTTTTATCTTTTAGATATATAAACATCCGGATCATGCCGGCACATTAGCCGGTCCGGATCAGCATAAGCCCTGAAACCAAATTGTTCGTATAATCCGTGGGCATCCTTTGTTGCCAGTACAAACCTTCGCAAGCCCTGCAGCCAGGGGTGTGCAAGAATCACCTCTATCATCCATTTCGACAAACCTTTCCCCCTGTGTGCCGGTAATATAAAAACATCAGCCAGGTAAGCATAAGTGGCAAAATCGCTGATGACACGGGCAAAGCCGGTTTGTTTTCCGTGGCAATACAAACCAAAACACAGGGAATGATTGATGCTGCGGCTGACCGTCTCCCGCGGTATCCCTTTGGCCCAATAGGAATGATTCGAAAGATAATCGTGAATACAATCAATGTCAAGCAGCGCCTGATCAGTGGATAACAGGTAGCCCTCTTTTTCCCACTGGAAATTTTCGGTATGCATGAAGTGTGATTTTCTGTAACAAAAATCTGAAAATCCTGCCTGCTGTACGTAATTAATATTTTTGAGGTGTCGCAACAGCGATCGAGTAATTTTGAATAAAGCAAGCCGCTTAGCACTGAGATCTGAATCTTAAAACCAGTTGATATATGACATCAGCAGAACTATACCAGCAGTACCGGCAACAAATGCAGAAGGTTGCAGATATTAAATACGCCTCGGCTCTTTTGCAATGGGACCAGGAAACCTATCTGCCGCAAAAAGCCGCAGCAGTCAGGGGGCAGCAAATTGCCACGCTCTCCGAACTGTCTCACCAGCTGTTCACCGATGAAAAACTGGGGCGGCTGCTTATGGAACTGAAACAGCGGGATGATCTGTCCGACGACCAGCAACGAAATATAACACTTACGCTGGAGGATTATAACAAACATAAAAAATACACATCGGAGTTTGTCCGGCGCTTAACCGAAAAAATTAATCAATCTTTTCACGCATGGATTGAAGCAAGAAAACAACAATCATTTGCTGTGTTTGAAAAAGACCTGGATGATTTGATTGAAATGAAAAAACAGGAAGCTGAGATCCTGGGCTATGCGCTGCATCCCTATGATGCCTTGCTGGATGAGTTTGAAAAAGGCTGTACCGTTTCGCTGCTGGATAAAACCTTTGCAAACATTCTTCCGTTTCTCAAAGAATTACTGGATAAAATACTGAAACAACCACAGGTTGACGATTCGTTTCTGAAACAATATTTTCCCAAACAACAGCAATGGGACTGGGGCATGTACCTGGTACGGCAGCTCAATTTCGATTTCAGCGCAGGCAGACAGGACATCAGCGAGCACCCGTTTACCATCAACTTTGCCAGCACTGATGTACGCATCACCACCCGGGTGGATGAAAATGATTTTGGTAATATGACCTGGAGCTGTATTCACGAAACAGGGCATGGCCTCTACGAACAGGGGCTGCCGGAAACCGAATACGGTTTGCCATTGGGAGAAGCAGCATCGCTAAGCATACACGAATCCCAGTCAAGGTTATGGGAAAATAATGTGGGCAGAAGCCAGTCTTTCTGGGATTATTATTTTCCAAAACTCCAACAGTTTTTCCCGGACCAATTCGGCAACATTACAACAGAACAATTTTATAAAGGAATCAACAAAGTAGCCCCGTCCCTGATCCGCACAGAGGCTGATGAGCTCACCTATCATTTCCATGTATTTATCCGTTATGAGCTGGAAAAAAAGTTACTAGAAGGAACTATGCGGGCCAAAGACATTCCGTCCTTCTGGAACGAGCAATACAAAAAATATCTTGGCGTCGATATCCCTAACGACAAAATGGGTTGTCTGCAGGATGTGCACTGGAGCCACGGCAGTTTTGGTTATTTTCCTACATATAGTCTTGGCAGTTTTTATGCAGCCCAGTTTTATTTTCAATTAGTGACAGAATCAGGTAAGCCGGAAGAATTATTAAAAGACGGCAGCAGCAGTAGCATACTGGAATGGCTCAGGGAAAACATTCACCGGCATGGTCGTAAGTTTACGAGTGAGGAACTATGCAGGAAAGTAACCGGAAAACCGCTTGATACGGGCTTTTTCAGGAATTACCTGTTGCACAAGTACAGTAGTATTTATACTTTGTGATAAGCCAATGCCGTTACACTATGTCAAAAACGACAGTTGTTTCAATAGGATTTCTTTTGCTTTTCTGTGGCTGTAAAAAAACAGTGGAGAAAATCGCAGAAAACGCCATCCTGAATGCCATGACAGATGGGCAATGGATAGTTACCAGCTTTAAACAAAACGGAACAGATATAACCAACAGTTTTTCGGCATACAAATTCCAATATTATCGTGATAAAACAGTGGACGCTATCAAAAATGGAGTAGTGGAAGAAAAAGGCAACTGGGACGGCGATGCCCTGGCAAAAACAACCTGGGCAAATTTTCCCGATGCTATAGCACCCATTGATTTATTAAACGGTACCTGGCAAATTAACGATAACGGCTGGACGTATGTCATTGCAACGCAGACCACTGGAACGGAAATCAAAAACCTCCGGCTGGACAAACAATAACCGGTAAATATCCCGGCCTGCAATTCTTACTTCCTTTACCTGATGAATACCCCTTTGATAAAACCAGGAATGTAACTGGTAAATCGATCAAATCGCCGGTTGCAACCATTGCAGCAATTTTTGCTAAAAGTATTTATTGCCAAAAGCAGGTTAACCTATACTTTTATTATGAATTCATCGTTTTAGCCATAAAATCTTTGCAGCTTGACGCCACGGACGTACTTTAGGAAAATAGCAGCAACAGTACTCGCCTGTTGCCTGTACTCGTTCCAGGCTGTGTGGGGTCAATTGCCGGCGGCAAATTTTACAGCTTCCCCATTAGCAGGCTGCTCCCCGCTGGTCGTCAACTTCCAGGATTTATCATCAGGCAACCCGACTGCCTGGAGCTGGAATTTTGGCAATGGCAATACCTCTTCACTCAAAAACCCTGTAGCTACCTATTTCACTCCGGGCACCTATACCGTGACATTAACGGTTACCAATGCCAATGGTAAAAACACCTTGACAAGAAGCCAGTATATCACCGTGTACGCATCTCCTAGCGTCAACTTCGGAGCCTTGCAAACAAGCGGATGCTTCCCGTTAAAAACCCAATTTTCGGACAGCAGTTCAGCCGGCAGCGGCAACAACATTGCCAGTTGGCTATGGGACTTTGGGGATGGCACTACTTCAAATCTTGAAAATCCGCTTCATACCTATACTACGGCAGGAAATTTTACAATCATCCTGAAAGTAACAAATGATAAAGGCTGTACAAAAGTGCTGAGTAAACCTAATTTTGTAAAAGTTACTCCGGGAGTGCTGGCCGGTTTCACCAATACGCAACCCGTTGTGTGCCGCCCACCGGCTACCATTGCATTTACCAATACAACTACCGGCTCCGGCGCGCTGACATATAACTGGGATTTTGGGGATGGCAACAGTTCTGTCCAAAAAAGCCCGCTGAACACCTACAATACTGCCGGTACATATACTGTAACATTAATTGCAACAAGTAGCAACGGTTGCACTGATACGATTGTAAAAAACAACCTGCTCGCGATTGGAACAAATAGTAACTCGTTCAGCAGCGCCGACAGCATCTGTGTGAACGATTCCATCCGGTTCACCAATACCTCGTCTCCTGCACCCGGCGGCGCTACCTGGAATTTTGGTGACGGCACCACATCAACGCAGTTTAATCCCACACATACATACACGGCCCCTGGCAATTACGTGGTTAAACTAATCAACAACTTTGGAAACTGTACTGACTCTGTTTCAAAAACAATTCGTGTACTGCCACGACCGGTAGCTAATTTTTCTGCACCTTCCACATATCAATGTCAACCCCCGTTTACTGTTAACTTCCAGGATTTGTCGGCAACCGCTGTAGGGTGGCAATGGGATTTTGGAGATGGCGTCACTTCCAGCCAGCAAAATCCCTCTCACACTTATAACAGTTACGGGAATTATGATGTGACGCTCATTGTTACGAATCCTTCGGGCTGTACAGATACCATTAAAAAAACAGGTTTTATAAAAATTGAAAAGGCTGTCATCAAAATACCTTCTTTGCCAGCCGAAGGTTGTGTGCCGTTTACCATCAACCCGGTAGCAAATGTGACCGCGCTGGATGCAGTAACATCGTGGCTCTGGGATTTTGGGGATGGCAGCACCTCCACTGCTCAAAACCCCTCGCATACGTATCCAAACCAGGGGACGTACACCGTAACATTAGTCATCACCACCAGCACAGGCTGCACAGATACACTGCGAATTACTAATGCTGTGAAAGCAGGCACGAAACCAACGCCGGACTTTTCAGCCGTACCAACGCCGGTTTGTGCCTACCAGCCGGTGAAATTTACCGATCAGTCCTCTCCCACGGACCAATGGTTATGGAATTTTGGGGATGGCACTACCTCTACAAGTCATAACCCTTCACACACGTATACGAATGTTGGCACATTTACAGTTACATTAACAGCCTACAACAATGGGTGCCCAGCTACGATTAGCAAACCCAATCTTATCACGGTAAATCCGCCCATTGCGCGGTTCCGGACGGTACCAAACTGCACCAACCGGCTGCAATTCTCGTTTGTTGACCAATCTGTTGGTCCTGTCACCTGGTCATGGGATTTCGGGGATGGCACAACCTCCAGCCAGCAAAATCCCGTTCATAATTTTCCGGCACTTGGTACGTATACTGTCAGCCTTACTGTTACAAACGGTTCCTGTAGTCATTCCGTTACTCATACTGTGCATGTGATAAACGAAAACCCCGACTTCACCGCATCCCCGCTAACACTATGCAAAGGCACACAAACTACTTTCCAGGTTACGGGAATTACAGCAGCCAACATTGCCAACTACGCATGGAATACCGGTGATGGTATTCAAAACACTAGTACACCTAGTTATCAGCACATTTATCAAACGGCCGGTAATTATTCTGTTACACTGATCACCACCGATATCAACGGTTGCCGCGACACAGCCAGCAAACCGAATTATATCAGGGTGAATGGCCCCAAAGCTTCATTTACCGGCACAAACACAAAAGGCTGCCAGGGATTGACCGTTACATTTAACGACCTTTCGACAACAGATGGGAATAACGCCATCACAAACTGGCAATGGGATTTCGGGGATGGTACTGTCCAGAATCTTTCGGCCGGACCCTTTACGCATACCTATACCACAGCAGGTACGTTTTCTGTAAAACTTACTGTTACAGATGCCAGTGGTTGCTCAGACAGCTTATCACGCTCTAACCTTGTTGTTGCTTCTCATCCCGTTGCGAATTTTAAGGCTGCCGATTCGTTAAGCTGTCCCGGTGCCACCGTATCATTTCGCAACACATCGCAGTCTGCATTTGCCTATACTGCATTTTGGGATTTTGGAAATGGCAGCACATCAACAGCTACGCCCAATACCAGTACCATATACAACACTACCGGCGATTACACAGTGAAGCTTCGCATCACCGATGCCAATGGTTGCAGTGATTCAATAATCAGGAATCAATATATTCATGTAGATCAACCTGTAGCCAGTTTTACGGTCAGTGATTCGGTTAGTTCCTGTGCCCCGTTTGAAGTACATTTTACCAATACATCCCAATATTACTCGTCTGTCGTTTGGACATTCGGCAGCGATGGCAATTCCACGATCAACAACCCTGTACACTATTTTGGCATACCCAATACGTATCCTGTTTCCCTGGTAGTAACCAGTCATGGCGGATGTAAAGACACAGCCTTTCAAACCATTCAGTTATACGACACAATTGGTTCTACCATCAAATATGCACCGCTGGCAGGTTGTAATCCGCTGGATGTTGCTTTTTCAGCAGTTACCTCGGGACCAGGTACATATTTGTGGGATTATGGCGATGGTAATACTGAATCCACTACTTCGCCGAACGTCAACCACGTGTATACTACTTTTGGAAATTTCCATCCCAAAATCATCCTGCAGGATCCAAGCGGCTGCCTGGTTCCCATTACCGGCAGCGACACCATCCGTATTATAGGATCGAACGCCAATTTTGGATTGGATAAAAAACTTTTGTGCGACAGCGGCCTGGTGTATTTTACCGATTCAACGACATTTAACGATCCGGTTACCAGCTGGGCCTGGGATTTTGGCGATGGTACAAGCTCCGGCCAGCAAAATCCCGTACACCAGTATACGGTACCCGGTATTTATACCATTACCCTGGTTACACAAACAATGGCAGGTTGTATTGATACGGCCAGGCTGACAGACGCGCTGAAGGTCGTACAAAGCCCGCTCATAAGTATTACCGGAGATTCCGTAGCCTGTGTTTTTTCCCCGTTGACGCAACAAGGTATTTCGCTTCGAAACGATACTTCGGCAGTTTCCTGGTTATGGAATTTCCCCAACGGAGCCACAGCGAACAGTCAAAACCCACCTACCCAGGTATATACTACGCCCGGTAATTTTACCATTACCGCAATTGCGACGAACAGCAGCGGCTGCCGGGATACCGCGAACAAAGGTATTCTCGTCAATCCCCTGCCGGTGATTGATCTGCCAGGCACGATGACGATCCTTTCAGGTTCGTCGGTGCAGATACCTGTCACCTATTCACCTAACGTTTCAAACTGGTTGTGGGAGCCCGCTAACGGCTTAAGTTGTACAACCTGCCCGCAGCCGGCTGCGGGTCCAAAGTTTAATACCACGTACATTGTAAATGTAGTGGATAGCAATAGCTGCCGTAATTCGGCAACGATCGATGTCGTGGTGACTTGTAAAGACGCCAATATTTTTATCCCCAATACTTTCTCCCCCAACGGTGATGGCAGCAACGATGTTTTTTATCCAAGGGGAACCGGCCTCGACAGGGTGAAGGTATTACGCATCTTTAACCGCTGGGGGGAAGTGGTATTTGAAAAAATAAACTTCCCGGTAAACGACCCAGCACAGGGATGGGACGGCCGGTTCAACGGTAAAGATCCGCAAGCCGGCGTTTACGTATACCAGGTGGAAATTTATTGCAGCAACGGGGATTTGATAAAATTTGCCGGCAATGTATCATTGATACAATAAAACCTTATGTTGAACAAAACAGCGCTGATAAGAAATACCCGGTTAAAACTGATTGCAGCATTGTGCAACTTACTGTGTACGATGGTTTCTGCCAGCGCTCAGGATATTCATTTTTCCCAATTTTTTAATGCCCCCTTGCTTCGCAATCCGTCATTAGCTGGAATCTTCACCGGCGATGTAAGGATACAGGGTGTTTACCGGGATCAATGGAACAGCGTTACCAATGCCTATCACACCGGATCGTTTGACGGGGAGTTTAAAAAACCTATCGGAAAAAGCGATGATTTCATTACGTTTGGCGGCCAACTCATGTATGACAAGGCCGGAACGATCGGCTGGGCTTCCACTTATATTATGCCAGCCCTGAACTATCACAAATCGCTCAGCAATACGCACAACAGCTACTTGTCGCTTGGGTTTATGGGCGGCCTGGTGCAAAACAATATTGATCGCTCAAAAATGACAACCAATACCCAATACAATGGTGGTGGGGATGGTGAACCAAACCTGCAACCAAATTATACTTATCTGGATGGCAGTGTGGGCATGAGTTATAATGCAAGCCTGAATGACAACCCGGAAAATAATTTTTTTATCGGGGCTGCTTACCACCATTTCAACCGGCCCAAAAATTCATTTTTTCGTGATCCTTCCGTATCGCTGCAGGCTAAATGGGTATATTCTTTCGGCATCCGGTTTGCCGTTTCCGATTATGCATATATGACGGTCATGGCCGATCACTCCCGGCAGGGCAGCTATTCAGAAACCATTGGCGGAGGTATGTACGGATTGAAACTTGGAGAAGACCTTGACCGTCCCGACTACGTAATTCATTTTGGAACATTCCTGCGCTGGAACGATGCCATTATCCCTGTCATAAAATTAGATTACAATCCCTTTGCCCTCACGCTGAGTTACGATGCCAATATCTCCAAGCTGAAACCCTCCAGCTACGGCCGTGGCGGTTTTGAAATTGCTGTTTCCTACATTGGCTTTTCCAAAAAGAGTTCAAGTGTAGATGCCATGTTTTGCCCGAAATTTTAAAATCGGGGTAGAAAAAATTATTTCGTCAACCTTTTGCTTCATTAATTGTTATTATCAAAAATTTCAATCAATGAAGATTCAGCCTGGCCAACCTGCTCCTGATTTTAGCTTATACGATAGTGACCAAAACAAAGTATCACTTTCCAGTCTGAAAGGACAAAATGTATTACTGCTCTTTTTCCCCCAGGCTTTTACCGGCGTATGCACGGCAGAGTTATGCACGGTCAGGGATAACCTGCATATTTATGAAAACGCCGATGCGAAAGTGCTGGGTATTTCCGTTGACTCTGTATTTACACTGGCGAAATACAAACAGGAACAGGGATACAATTTCCCTTTACTCAGCGATTTCAATAAGGAAGTATCAGGCAGTTACGATTCACTCTACGAAAGTTTTACTGATATGGATATGCGCGGCGTATCAAAACGATCTGCTTTCGTCATTGACAAAGAAGGCGTCATTCGCTATGCAGAGGTCCTGGATTCTCCTGCCAAGGTCCCGGATTTTGAAGCCATCCAGCAAACCCTGCGGGAACTGTCAAAATGATTGTTAAAATTAAGAGACATCAATTCCTAATTCATTGATTATGAAGAATGGAAATCCCATAGGGTTTTTACGTTGCTGAAATCAAAAAAACGAATTATCATTGACATAATAAATGTAATTTTGATTCGTTGAAACGTTTTTTACCTATACTATTGATTACCCTGTTGTCCGCTTTTCATTCTTCGGGCCAGTCGCGATTGCCAAACCCGGAGAACGGAATGAAAATTATAAAATTTTACCCCAACCCGGCTTCGACCTTTATCAATTTTGATATCCAAAAAAATTACGATAAAGGATTTTCAATACAGGTTTATAATTTTCTTGGCAAACAAGTGTATGAAGCTAAAAATGTTTCTGAAAGAACCACTGTTAACTTAGCTGACTACAACAGGGGCATTTACATCTACCAGCTTCGGGATATAAATGGTAAAATTCTGGAATCAGGTAAATTCCAGGTAGCCAAATAACGTTTATTTTTCACACTACTTCTACAATCAGAAACTTCAGGTATTGGGTATTTTCCATACCCCAGATAATGGGATGGTCTGGTGCCTGTGTCTGAAAACTAACCTGGCGGATTTTGCGTCTTGCATCTTTAGCAGCCATCGCAATGATTTGTAAAAATAATTCCGGGGATACCAGGTTTGTACAGGAGGAGGTTACAAGAAATCCGCCGGGCTTTAACAGCTTCATGCCCCGCAGGTTAATTTCCTTGTAACCTGTAATGGCTTTTTGAATGGTTTCCCTGCTTTTGGTAAAAGCCGGCGGATCCAGCATGACCACATCATATTGTCGGCCCTCTTTCGCCCATTGTTTTAGTACATCAAATGCATTGGCAGCCTCAAACCGCACAATGTGTTGCAGGTCATTCAAGGCCGCATTCCGGTTGGCCTGCCGCACTGCCTCTTCGGAAATATCCAACCCCAAGACCTGCCTGGCACCATACTGCGCGGCATGAATTTCAAATGTACCTGTATAGGTGAACGCCCCTAAAACATCAGCTCCTTTAACAATATGCTGAATAGCCCTCCGGTTATCCTGCTGATCTAGAAAGTAACCGGTTTTTTGCCCATTAGCAAGGTCTACATGAAATTTCAATCCATTTTCATGGATAATGATATTGGTATCAAAGGGAGCAGATAAAAAACCTTTTATCTGCGGTAAACCTTCCAATTCCCGAACCGGCACATCATTTCTCTCATAAATGCCCTTGGGTGAAAAAATAGTATTGATGGCTGCGGTAATCGCAGGTTTCCACCGATCAATACCCAGAGCCAGCGTCTGGATAACAAAATAATCGTTGAATTTATCAATAATCAATTGGGGGAGGTAATCAGCTTCCCCGAATACAAGCCGGCAGTTTTCTGTATAACCAATTTTTTGCCGGTAATGCCAGCATTCCATGATTCGATTATGAAAAAACTGTTCATTGATTTCATCCGTTTTATTCCTCGTCAGCAGGCGGATCACAATTTGCGACTTTGGATTCACATAACCTTTGCCGACAAATTTCTTATCGTGGGTATACACCTCGGCTATTTCAGCCCCTGCAGGGTTTCCATCTATAGTATCGATTTCGTTGCCAAAAATCCAGGGATGGCCATTCAGTACCCGGTTACTGATCTTTCTTTTTAAAAAAGCTTTCATCATAAACACAAATGTAACGAACACATGCCCGATTCAACTGCTATACTGCGGAAACTATACAGACAAAAAAAGAGGCAGAAATTTCTGCCCCTTTTTTATAGATTTCAACCAGTTAAAATTAATAACCAGGATTCTGTTGTAAGGTACCGTTACTCAAATCAATCTGGCGTTGCGGGATCGGGAAATATTCATCCTTTCCTGTTGTGAAAGAAGCGCTACTCATCCAGCTACGCAGCGTTTTCTCGTATTGTAGATAATTATTCAGAGTAGTAGCTGCTTCGCCCCAGCGAACCAGGTCAAAGAAGCGATGACCCTCCATAGCCAGCTCAAGCTTTCTTTCAAAATGCACAGCCTTGCGGGCGACAGCCTGGTCAGTCCAGGGATCTGTATACAAACCAATTTTGTAGTTCGGGATTGTATACTCTTGCCAATTGCTAATATCAGAAGCATCGCCGGTTAATAAAACAAATGTAGTATTGGTGTCTGTTCTCACTACATAGTCACCGGGTTTTGCATCAACTGCCAGCATAGCAGCCTCGGAAGCCACAACCGCCTTAGCAGAATATTTATTTTGATCATTATTTACCCATGAAGCTGTATTAGCAGCACGCCCCCTGATTTCATTGACATAAGCACGGGCTTTTTCCAGGTCGCCGCCAGGTGCTTCCACTTCACATTCAGCTAACCATAAGATTACATCTGCAAAACGGATGATGTTATAATTAATAGCTGTAACAGTGCTTGACCAGAAACTTGCGTCAGTCAGGCTACCTTTTTGACGCTTGTAGTAAACATCCTTCACAGGTGAATAAGGCCCAGAGTATTGCTGATCACGCATCCAGGCAAAACCTGGGTGAGGACCCCAATCCAGATAAGGAACACCGCGACGGCCAACAGTCCAGTCAAGGCGGGGATCTACTGTACCGGTATAAGGCGTAAATGGCTGGTCTGATTTAAGCCCCTGGTCACTTTTTACAGGATTAGTGTTATAAGTATCTACATCAGGTAAACCGGTAGTGGGGTCCGTCTTAAAAGAATTGACCAGGTCCTGGCTCGGAACAAAGAAGCCGCAACAATCCCAGGGACCTCCGTAAGACATGTTCAACACATCCCCGTAATTGGCATTAGCAGCGCCAGAACCATCGTTTACAGAACTTTGTACTGCAAAAACGGACTCGCTAAGATTTTTTGTTTCGGCGTTGAAATTATCCTGAAAATTAGACAGCAATCCGTACTTAGTTCCCAACGGATTTTTTCCGTTAAGATACACCTGCTCCAGGATTGCCTTTGCCTCAGTATACTTCTTTTCAAACATATAACATTTACCCAGCATTGCTGCTGCAGCCCATTTATTGGCGCGACCTACATTAGCCTGTATTTCTGGAAGATTATCATAGGCATATTGCAGATCAGCTTCAATTTTGGGTAAAATATCCTCAGTATTCGGCACATTTACATTCGGGTTTGGTACAACATAGTCAGTCATGGTCTCATCGATAAAAGGAACCTTTCCCCACATTTTTCTGGCTTCGAAATGATAGTGAGCTCTCAGGAATCGAGCTTCGCCTGAAATCCTTTTTTTATCGTCATCCGAAACGTCTGTTGCTTGCGCCAAAACTTTCAAAACTATGTTAGCCCTTGTGATACCTTCATACACTGCTTTCCATTTAACATTGAAATAATTGTTAGTTGCACTGGGCTGGTGTAACTCAATGGGAATAATATCCGGCTGGTCGGAGGCGTCACTACCTTTATGTGCATCGCCACCTACCACACTGCCATACACCCAGTTATCAGCTGCCGATTCCCATCCGCCAATGCCATTACTGTTTTGGTAGCCATCTAATAAGGAGTAAGCGCCAATTAATAATGATTCCACTCCTTTCTGGTTAGCTAATACCGCAGGATCGAGAGATCCATACGGTTTTTGATCCAAAAAGGATTTTCCACAGGAGAATAGTAAAACTAATGCTCCCGAGACTATGATTAATTTTGAAAACTGCTTTTTCATATCGGTAAAAATTTAATAAGATTAGAAATTGATTTGTGCACCAACAATGAATTGTTTGATGGTAGGATATGCCCCGGCATCAATGCCTCCGGCACGATCGTCAAAGGAAACAATTTCAGGATCCAGCCCTGTGTATTTTGTAACGGTAAACAGGTTGGTTGCCTGTACGTACACTCTGAATCTGTCAATTTTAACCTTATTCAGAATACCTGAGGGAAAATTATACCCCAAACTCAGGTTTTTCAGGCGCAGGTAAGAGGCGTTCTCCATATAATAAGAGTTCGGTGTACCATTGGTACTGAAGTTACCCGAGTTTTCCTGGATAGGTATTTTTGCGTTGGTATTCGTTGGCGTCCATGAATCATATAAGGCAGCTTTGCTTTTGGCACCCTGGAAAGAGGGATAGAAATCCGTCCACCATTTTACGTAATTGATTGCATCTCTTCCGGCAACACCGTAGAAAAACGCTGATAAATCAAAGGCCTGGTAGGATAAGTTCAGGTTGAAGCCATAAGTGAAATCTGGATTGGGGTTACCAAAGAATACCCTGTCGTCATCTGTAATTTCACCATCCCCATTAGCATCTTTATATTTAAAACGACCGGGTGCAGCATCCTTTTGAGTCGGCGATTTGCTGACATCACTGGCATCCTGGAAAAGCCCGATCACCTGATAACCATAAAAAGAGTTGATGGGATGTCCTACTGCGTTGCGGGTAAATACACCGCCGATACGGCCGCCTTCACCGGCATCAAAATCAAAGAAAGGAATGCCGGGTGCAATACCGGTTATGGTATTTTTGTATGTCGTAAAAGTTAAAGTGGCATCATATTTTATACCATTACTACCGCCGATATTTCCCCGTTGTGTAGCAGCGATATCAATACCCCAGTTTTTCATACTGCCTACGTTAAAGAAGGGAGGATTACCGGCACCGGTACCACCACCAGAAGCGGGTTGTTCAACTGTATACAACAGGTCAGAAGTCTTCTTTTGATACCAGTCGAATGTGATTTCGGTTTTGCCGTTAAACAACGTCGCATCGAAACCGGCATCGGTGGTAGTATTGGTTTCCCATTTTCCAGATGTATTTCCAATAAATGATAAGAAAAATCCGGGCGTGATAGAAGTACTAGTTCCGTTAATATCATAGGAAGCTGAGCCGGGGCTGGTGGCAAACTGAGTAAACTGATTGCCGGCGTTAATCCGTTGGTTACCCATAACTCCATAGCTGGCACGCACTTTCAGGTCTGTAATCCAGCTGATATTTTTCATGAAATTTTCTTCGGACAAGCGCCAGCCAATAGAGCCGGAAGGAAATGTACCATACCGGTTAGCTTCACCAAAACGGGAAGATCCATCCCTTCTGACTGTTACACTCGCCAGGTATTTACCTTGGTAATTGTAATCTGCCCTGCCAAATATTGAAAACAGGGATGCAGGCGTATAAGGAGCACCTGTTAATGAATTGGTAGTGGAAGCTGAATTAAATGTGATATAATTCAAATTTGTATAAGAGAAAAATCCGCTCCGCTGGCCATCGATCTGGCGGCCCTTGTCTTCAATAGCTTCCGTACCGGCCAGCACACTGATATTATGATCGCCGAAGCTGTTTTTATAATTTACCTGGTTAGTCCATACCCACTCGGTGGATTTACCAAATCCTTCGCCATAAATGGTATTCACAGAGTTTTCGGAGTTTTCATACTCCAGCGAAGGATAGTTATAATAATTGTATGTAGAATATGTGCCTCCTAAATTAGTCCTTGCTGTAAAATGCTTCAGGAAATCAACTTCTGCATACATATTACCAAAAAGGTTAAAATTGAACCCCCTGTTGTTTTTAGCTCTTTCACGCACAGCCACCGGATTGTGTGCATTACCAAGGTTGGAACCTTTCGTACCGGCAAAATCACCGTTAATATTATATACAGGAATAAGTGGCATAATACGGTAGGCATACCCGATTTCTGTACCTTCTCCGTTATTTCCCGCAGAATTTGCTTCAGAGGTATAAATCTGAATATTTTCACCAATCCTGATATTCTTCTTCACATTGAATTCTGTATTCGCCCTGACAGTATATCTTTTGTAGAAATTATCAATTTCAATACCCTGTTGGTTGAGGTAGTTGAAACTGAACATATACCTGCTCTTGTCAGGAGCACCGCCGGAGACTGTGATATTGTGATTTGTGATAGGAGAAGTTCTGGTTAAAGCGTCGAACCAGTTTGTTCCCTGTTTATTGGCTCTCACAATCAAATAAGGTGAATAGCCGGAGTAGGCAGGATCGCCGTATTTTGCAAGATTCAAATCGTATTTGCTGGGATCAGCAGCAGGATCACCCTCCATCACACCACTTGAACTACCAGCCAAGATATAATCAGGCAACACCGGTGTTGACCCACTTCCGTATTGACCGTTAGTTAAGTCTTGTCCCGAATTTTTAAGAGCCAGCCATGTAAGATCTGCCTGTTCTTGCGGAGTGGCAATATTTGTCAATCCTTTACCGGGATTCTGAGTACCATACAGCATGCTGTAAGAAACTTTGGCGCCACCAGCCTTTCCTTTTTTGGTGGTAATGATCACCACACCATTAGAGGCACGTGATCCATATACCGAAGCTGAGGCAGCATCTTTCAAAACCTGGAAGGTCTCAATGTCATCTGGATTGATGCCTAATAGAGAACCGGCTGGTACTCCATCTATAACGTACAGTGGGTCATTTCCCTGGAACGATGCGAAACCCCTGATCCGAACGGCAGATACACTACCGGGCTGATTGTTACTTACAACAGTCACCCCCGCAGCACGGCCCTGGAGCTGGTTTTCTGCGGTAGTGGCCGGAACAGACTGCATGTCTTTCACGTCAACCACAGATACAGAACCGGTTAAATCTTTTTTCTTCTGAGTGGAATAACCCGTCACGATCACCTCTTCCAGGTTACTCGTGGCAACATTTAATGAAACGTCAAAAGTACTTTTAGCACCTACCGGCATTTCCGCTGATTGATACCCAACAGAAGAAAAAACCAGGATGCTTTTTTCTCCCGGTACGGTAATGCTGAAAATACCTTCATTGTTCGTTTGTGTGGCAATGTTTGTCCCTTTCACAGATACAGTGGCACCAATGATCGGCGTTTTATCCGAACTATTGACGATTTTACCCGTAACCTGCTTTTGCGCAATTGCTAGTGTAGTTAGAAAAAGTGTGACTAAGGTAAATACATACCTTTTGGCAGTCAGTTTGGCAAGCATAATTCTTAGATTTTTAAGGGGTGTTAATGAATAGCGTATAAATTTAACGAGAATTTAAAATATGATGATAAAATTTTTAATGTTTTTTAAAAAAAGGCAAATAAGCGTAAAAAAAATATCAAATACTAATGATCGTTAGGTGTTTTTCATTTAGAAATGTAATAATAGTTACTGCAAAAAATTCTGTTCACGAAACTAACTGTTAGGAACAGACAAAAATTTTTTACTACTTGCTGCTTGTTGTTAAAAATCTATTTTCATTGGGAAAATGAACCAACACTCACCCAGATAACTTTCCCAGAATAGCAGTGAACACAAAATAAACATAGTAAAATTAAACCCGCATAAATGTGTCTTTGATACACTTTGCGTAGTTTTTACGTTTTATCCAATAGATAATTATATTCCCTGTTGCGATTTTTTTTCTTGCACGCAAACTGCATTCTTAAAAATACAAGTAAGTACCAGGCAGTTTTACAGATACCTTTTAGCTTCTCTTTTAAAAAATTCAGGGCAATAAACGTCTTATGCGGCTTTGCGGCTTACTATGCAATATTTCTTTCGCAGAAATATTGTCTTTACAAAGTTGTCATAGTTGTAGCAATGCAAAGTCCTGGTGCCCGCAGAATGCCGGTACAGGAGCCTATGCTCAGGAAATAGCAAGCAACTGCTACCGCCCATCCTTTCGTTTCGAAAGGCAAAAAAAGGGCTCCTGACAAGCAATTGACTGTCAGAAAAAAGATCGTTTATTACTCTGGTTGTTATATTTAATAAGCGGCAATAATTCAGGGAGCATACTTGTATAAATTTTGCGATTCTGTTCCATCTTATTATGGGGCATTCTTACGAACAGAATTTGCAGGTGGACAAAACCAGGGGATTAGCAAAATAAAGAGAAAGGACAGCATCCGAGAAGCATAGTTGATAGTGGCTATAAGTGACTCTGGCTTATAAATGCTTAGTTTACATAGCCCTGGGATAATGCGACACAAAATTGCACTGTTTTCTGCCTGGAAAAGACATTTTGGCTTACCGTAGCTATTGGCAAAATTATTGACAATCTTACCTTTGCGACAATTTGATCTATTATGAAAGAAAAAGATGCAAAGTTTACAGGTGACGAATCTCAAAATGGCAAGAATGTCACGGTAGATATTAATACCGATTCCGATGTACCGGGTACCGGCCATCTGAATGATCCGGTGGAAAAAGAAAACGACCTGGAAAAATTGGAAAAAGAAGCGGCCGAATGGAAGGATAAGTATATCCGGCTGGTGGCCGAATTTGATAACTTCCGGAAACGTAATGCTAAAGAACGCCTTGAACTCATTCAAACTGCCGGCAAAGAAGTGATCACAGACCTGCTGGATGTACTGGACGACTGCGACAGGGCACAAAAGCAGCTGGAAACCAGTACAGACGTGGCTGAAATCAGGGAAGGTATCACCTTAGTATTTAATAAAATCCGTAATACACTCGGTGCAAGAGGTTTAAAAGTGATGCAAACCATTCATGAAGATTTTAACCCTGACCTGCACGAGGCCATTACTGAAATTCCCGCACCGCAGGAAAAATTGAAAGGGAAAGTGCTGGATGAAGTAATGAAAGGATATTATCTAAATGATAAGATCATCCGCCATGCTAAAGTGGTGGTTGGCAAATAAACAGGTCCGCCGGCGAAACCCGTATGCTGCAGCAACCAATAATTTTGGCCGACTGCTGAACCTGCATACGGCTTGCTCATTAGCTGAATTCACCTATCAACTATAACTCCCGGTAAGGGAACAAACATGGCAAAAAGAGATTTTTACGAAATACTAGGCGTCAGCAAAAACGCCTCTACCGACGAAATCAAAAAAGCCTACCGTAAGGTGGCAATGCAGTATCACCCGGACAGAAACCCCGGTGATAAAGCAGCAGAAGAAAAATTTAAGGAAGCGGCAGAAGCCTACGAAATTTTAAGTGACCCGGATAAAAAAGCCCAATATGACCGGTATGGTCATGCCGGCGTAAGCGGGAATGGACGTGGTGGATTTGGCAGCGGCGGTGCCGGCATGAACATGGAAGATATCTTCAGCCAGTTTGGAGATATTTTTGGCGACGACATTTTCGGCAGTTTCTTCGGGGGCGGCGGTGGCGGACGCTCAAGGGGCGGCGGCCACCGCAGTCGCGGTGTTCGGGGCAGCAACCTGCGCATTAAAATAAAACTGACGTACGAGGAGATTGCCAAGGGTGTTTCTAAAAACATCAAAGTAAAAAAATACGTCACCTGCTCACATTGTAACGGCAGCGGGGCAAAAGATAAAAACAGTGTACAAACCTGCAGTACCTGCGGCGGCAGCGGCCAGGTACGCCGGGTTCAAAATACATTCCTGGGCCAGATGCAGACTGTTACCACCTGCCCGGCCTGCAACGGTGAAGGATCGGTGGTAACCGCAAAATGCGGATCCTGCAAGGGTGAGGGAAGGGTATTCGGGGAAGAAACCGTTACCATTGACATTCCTGCCGGTGTGCAGGAAGGCATGCAGCTCAACATCAGTGGCAAAGGTAATGCGGGCGAACGCGGTGGTTCACCCGGCGATCTCATGATCCTGATTGAGGAAGAGCCTCACAAAGAATTACACCGTGAAGGCCTTAACGTAGCCTACGATCTTTACATTTCTTTTACCGATGCCGTATTCGGCGTGCAAGTAGAAGTGCCCACCATCGACGGAAGAGCCAAAATAAAAATTCCCGCCGGTACGCAAAGCGGAAAAATTTTCCGGCTGAAAGGAAAAGGATTCCCGGCTATTAATTCTTACGAAAAGGGCGATCAGTTAGTCCAGGTAAATGTATGGACGCCGCAGCACCTGAGCCAGGAAGAAAAAGATCTGCTGGAGAAAATGAGCCATTCAGCCAACTTTAAACCGCAGCCTGATAAAAGTGAGAAAAGCTTTTTTGATAAAATGCGGGAAATGTTTTCCTGAGGGTATTTTCAGAAAGATAAAAACAGTTGCTACCATCCCATTTTTTTCTTCTTTTTATGATAGCGGGAATACAACAGCTTTGCCTCCTGGACAAGTGCCAAAAAATCCTGCTGTGAAAGATTTCCGTTTTCCATTGCCTGCGAGGTAAGTGTAATCATATCACTCCAGTTGATGGTTTTTGCAAAGGGAGATTGCTTCAGCAGGGTGCCAAACATCATCACCGCCGTTGAAAATTTATAGGAGCTGTCCAGGTATTCGAAAGGAATAACATGGTAGGGACAGGCATACTTAGCCGACAGAATTGTATCCCGCTGGGGCTTTTTAAACTGAAGATCAATTTCTGCATAATGATCGGCCTCAGGTGTAGCAGCAAATTTCCCTTTTTCTACCGGCGTAATTTCAAATGCTGCAATGACAGACTGCCCGGAACCGAACTCGCCACCTTCCATAACGGAAAGCGTATCACGTAATGCGCCCATTTTATTATCAAAACCAATCAACCGGTACTCCTTTACAAAAGCAGGGTTAAAGACAATATTCATAAAAACATTGTCAGCAACTGCATACAAGGTTTGGGTAAACTCTTCCAGTAAAACTTTCTCTGCCTCCTGGTAACTATCCAGGTAAGCGTAATTTCCGTTCCCTTTCCTGGCAAGTGTCTGAATTTTTGAATCTTTAAAATTACCCATGCCCACACCAAGGCATGTCAGGTATATTCCAGAGTGGCGGTGACGGGCAATCAGGTCCTCCAGTTCTTCATCTTTTTTTAAGCCTACGTTAAAATCACCATCCGTTGCCAAAATCACCCGGTTGTTCCCCCCTTTTATATAATGACTAGCAGCCAACCTGTACGCCATTCGGATTCCGGATTCACCCGGTGTTGACCCGCCGGGCGTCAGTTCATCAATGGCCTTTAATATTTTTTCTTTCTCAGCTCCGCCGGTGGGGTTCAGCATTGTCCCCACCACGCCACCATACACCACAATGGAGACGGTGTCTTTATCCCTCAGATTATTGACCAGTAACCGAAACGCCGACTGCAGCAAGGGCAGCCTGTTAGGCATGTCCATTGAGCCGGAAACGTCGATCAGGAAGACGAGGTTTGCCGGGGGCAAAGAATCCAGCGCTATTTTCCGGGACGAAATATTTACAAATAACAATTGGTTCGCAGGATTCCAGGCGCAGTTGGTAATGACCGTTTGCACATCAAAAAGCTTATCCCCGGTTGGTGCATTGTAATTATTATTAAAATAATTCAGCATTTCTTCAATCCGTACAGCATCGGGCGGA
>DASTSN010000035.1:0-6966 GCA_035760665.1 Chitinophagaceae bacterium
AGTGCGGTTCTGTTTGACAGCAGCACGGTTTTGATTTACCATAAATCAAAGCTGGTCCCGGGTGTGGAAACATTGCCGGGGTTCCTGAAATTTCTGGATAAACTGTTTGAAAAATTTGGAGGCACTACCAGTGGGTATGCACGAAATTCCGGCGCCGAAATTTTAACGGCTACAAAAAGCCGTTTTCGCGTTGCCCCTGCTGTTTGTTACGAAAGTATTTATGGCGATTACATGAGCGCCTTCATGCGAAAAGGAGCTAACGTTATTTGTATTATCACCAACGATGGCTGGTGGGGAAACACACCCGGTTACCGGCAGCACATGAATTATGCACGGCTCCGTGCCATTGAAAACAGGAAATGGGTTGTGCGAAGTGCCAATACGGGTATCAGTTGTTTTATCGATCCTTCGGGACATGTCATAAATCCACAGCCCTGGGACAAGGCTACAGCCATTAAAATGAACATTCCGGCTATCGACAGGATGACATTTTATGCAAAGCACGGAGACCTTTTAGCGAGGACAATCCTGGTTGCCGGTATTTTACTGATGCTCTTGATAACAGTTATCTGGATTTTAAACAGTTTTTTTAAAAAATAAACTATCGCTATCCAATGGAGCAGAAAGTGATTGAACGATTTGGTAAAAAAATATTTTACCGAACTGAAGGAACTGGTCAACCTGTTATGCTCCTGCACGGATTTGGAGAAGACGGGCATGTATGGGATAACCAGGTAGCAGCGCTAAAAAAGAATTATTATTTTATTATTCCCGATTTACCGGGATCGGGCCAGTCAGATTTGACCGAAGACGTAAGTATGGAAGGCATGGCTGAAAACGTAATGGAAATCTTGCAACTTGAATTTCCACCTTCAATCAACTATCCGCCTCAGAAAATTATATTGGTTGGACACAGCATGGGCGGATATGTGGCGCTGGCATTTGCTCATAAATATCAGCAATATCTATCCGGGCTATGCCTGTTTCATTCCACGGCTTACCCGGATAGTGAAGAAAAAAAGACCATCCGCCGCAAAGGCATCGAATTTATCCGGCAACATGGTGCGTATGCATTTTTGAAAACGAGCACACCTAACCTCTTTTCTGCCACTTCAAAAGAGAAAATGAGTGATTTTATTAATTCATTTATCCTTGGCTTAAGCAACTTTTCTGCTGATGCACTCGTTAATTATTACGAAGCTATGATGCAGCGACCAGACAGGACTTGGGTACTTAAACAGGCTACTTACCCGGTATGCTTTATGGCCGGCGAAGCGGATACAGCAGTACCATTACAGCATACACTTGAACAATGCCATCTGCCCGCTTTATCGTACATTCATGTATTAAATAAATCCGGACACATGGGCATGCTGGAAGAATCTGCAAAAAGTACTGAGTTGCTTGACCATTTTTTTCAGCAAACTGCAATAATCTGAACCTTCCTGAATGAAGAAAATTCTGTTGATCATATGTACACTGGGTTTTACCCTTCTTTCCAGAGCCAATCACATTACCGGCGGTGAAATGTTTTATACATTCATTGGAATGTCCGGAAGCAATTACCAGTACAAAGTAACCTTGCGCTTATACCGGGATTGTTATTCCACCGGAGCACAATTGGATGATTACGCAGCAATCGCTGTGTTTGATAACAGCAACAACAAAATGATCTCAGAAAACAGGGTGTCTCGGAGCAGAATTGATGTGCTAAATTTATCCTCCCCCAGTCCTTGCATTACAAATCCGCCGGTTGTTTGTTACCAAGTTGGTACGTATGAATTTACCACCGTACTACCACCAAATTCTGCTGGATATACGATAGCTTACCAGCGTTGTTGTCGTATTGCGGGCATCAACAACCTTTCTTTTTCCAATAATGTTGGCGCTACATACACGGCTGTTATTCCCGGCACAGCACAACTACCAACAGCACCTGCCAATAACAGCGCAAGGTTCAAAGGCACTGACACTGTCGTCGTATGTGCGAATAACACATTCAGCTACAGTTTTGCTGCCTTTGACCCCGATAACGATTCTTTAAGTTATGCTTTTTGTGATGCCTATTCAGGCGGTACGACAGGAGATCCTGCCCCTGACCCACCGTTGCCACCGCCCTACCAAAGTACCCCCTATACGTTTCCATATAACAGCGGATCACCTTTAGGGAATAATGTTACGTTGAATACAAATACTGGGTTAATTAAAGGCATTGCGCCGCCTGCGGGTATTTACTGTGTTACGGTTTGCGTTACGGAGTACAGAAACGGAATAGCGATAGCCGTTCAGCGAAAAGATTTGCAGATAAAAGTTGCTGACTGCTCGTTGGCTGCCGCATCACTGCTGCCACAATACACCTCCTGTGACGGTTTTACGCTAACATTTAAAAATTTATCAAATAGTCCTTTAATTAATTCCTATGCCTGGGATTTTGGTGTTACAACACAAACCAATGATACATCAAATCTTGCCAGTCCAACCTTTACCTTCCCGGATACCGGTACTTACGTGTTAAAACTTGTCACCAATCGCGGGCAGCTTTGTTCCGATTCATCAACTGCTGAAGTAAAAGTATACCCCGGATTTTTCCCGGGTTTTACATCAACCGGTATCTGCATCAGCAAACCCACGCAGTTTACCGATACCACCAAAGCAACTTATGGCGTCGTCAATGCCTGGTCGTGGGACTTTGGTGAATCAACGGTAAGTACAGATATTTCGAATATTCAGAACCCCACTTACACATATCCCACGATGGGTACCAAGAATGTTCGATTTATAGTAAGCAGTGATAAAGGTTGTATCGATACCGTTTATAAAGATATTACCATTATTGACAAACCACCCATACAATTGATCCCAACCGACACACTGATTTGTGTTCCTGATTCGGTACAGTTGCAGGCACTTAGCACTGGCGTGTACAGTTGGTCTCCGTTAACAAATATTATTAACCCGAATACCCCAACGCCAATTGTACATCCCACCACAAGTACCTGGTATTATGTTGATGTGGATGAACAGGGCTGTAAGAACCGTGACTCTGTTTTGGTTCGTGTCGTGGATCATGTAACACTCAAAGCATTGGGAGACACAACCATTTGCCTCGGTGATCCCGCACAACTGGGAGTTGCATCAGATGGATTGCAGTATCAATGGACGCCAGCGCAATACCTGAACGATCCTGCACTGGCTTCCCCTGTGGCAGTTCCTCCCGGAACAACGAATTTCCAGGTAACAGCAACAATCGGGAGTTGCTCGGCCTCTGATAATGTATTGATAAAAACCGTACCCTATCCTATTGCCCGCGCCGGTAATGATACGATCATTTGCTACAATACGACAGCTCAACTCCAAGGCAGTTATGTGGGTTCTTCTTTTGCCTGGTCGCCTGCTGCCACATTAAAAAATCCACAAACAATTAATCCTGTTGCCGATCCGCTGAACAGCACAGTGTACATTTTAACCGTTTACGACACGATTGGATGTCCAAAACCCGGCCGGGATACAGTTATCGTAACCGTATTACCAAAAGTTAACGCCTTTGCCGGCAATGATACATCAGTGGTAATCGGTCAGCCTTTACAACTGAATGCCACGGGTGGTGTATCCTATTTATGGTCGCCGCCTACCGGCTTGTCTGCATCAAATATTCCTAATCCGGTCGGGGTTTATACGAATAATTTTGACAGCATTCGCTACAAAGTTCTCGTAGCGGACCAGGCAGGTTGCCTCGACTCCGCCTCTGTTTTGGTTAAAATATTTTTTGTGGAACCGCAGGTTTTTGTGCCTACCGCCTTTACACCAAATGCGGATGGCTTAAACGACATACTGAAACCAATACCGGTTGGCATTAAACAAATCGATTACTTTCGGATATATAACCGCTGGGGGCAGTTGGTGTTCAGCACCAATTCTTACGTACAGGGATGGGATGGTACCATAGGTGGCAAACCCCAGGGCACGAATACATTTGTCTGGATTGTTCATGCTATTGATTATACCGGGAAACCGTTCTTTCGTAAAGGCACTGTCACACTCATCCGGTGATAGTGAATCGTAAAAAATTTATCTTGCAAATGCATCGTATTTTCGCATGCATTGATTCACCACAGAATGATTAGATATGTCTAAAATAGTTTTTATAACAGGAGCTACGGCAGGTTTTGGAAATGCCGCGGCAAAAATATTTGCCGCAAACGGGTATGATTGTATTCTTAACGGGCGCAGAATGGAGCGGTTACAAGAATTAAAATCCGAACTAGAAAAAGAATACAAGGTAAAAACGCTCCTGCTGCCTTTTGACGTGCAGGATAAAGAAAGCACATTTCAATTCATCGGGCGATTACCGGAAGAATGGCAGGCTATTGACGTTTTGGTTAATAATGCAGGACTGGCACTGGGGCGCGACTATTTTGAAGAAGCTGATCTGCAGGACTGGGAAACAATGATTGATACAAACCTGAAAGGACTTTTGTATGTTTCCAAAGCGGTTATACCGTTTATGACTAAGCGTAAAAAAGGGCACATCATCAATATCGGTTCAACAGCGGGTAAAGAAGTGTATGAAAAAGGCAATGTGTACTGCGCTTCCAAACATGCAGTAGATGCAATCAGCAAGGCTATGCGCATTGACCTGCTCCGTCACCATATTAAAATTACCGCTATCCATCCCGGCGCTGCAGAAACTGAATTTTCCCTGGTGCGGTTTAAAGGAAACGAAGAAACCGCCAAACAAGTTTATGAAGGATTCACCCCACTGTATGCAAAAGATGTGGCAGAAGTAATTTACTATGTGACAACCCTGCCACCTCACGTCTGCATCAATGACCTGGTCGTAACAGCAACGCAACAAGCCAATTCATTTTATTTCAACAGGCAGTTGTAATAAAACTGCCGTCATCCCTTGCGAATCTCTGTAAGATTTCGTTTCTTGTAGAAGAAGCACTACAAGCGTACCAACTTTTTTTTCTGCTTGCTTATTCCCCTCCCTTTGAAGCCGTAGTATCCCTAAGAAAATCTACCGGATATTGATTTTTCAACGGCTGAAATTTTATGCTAACCTTTTTTCATTCTATATTTATAACACCTATTGAAAGCTATATTCGAATCCTTATGAAGAAGCCGTACCTTATAGCCGCACTGGCCTTATTGATATCTGCCAAATCAATTGCACAGAACGCTATTCCACTGCAAACTTGTAACAACCTTTCCATAAAAAATGAAGCTGACAGCCTGAAAGCGCTGTATAGCAAAGATGGATTCCTGCTGCTGAAAGAGGCTTCCATAACGATGGAGAGTGAATACGAAATGCCGGTTATCGTTCCGCTGAACCAGGGAACATGGTACCAGTTTGTCTTTATCGGCGACAACACTTCTAAACTGTATGAGGTGCGGATGTATGACTGGAACGAAAAAATGGTTGTTTACCAAAAACATCAATGGGGCGACGTGGATGGCAATATTATCTCGTATTCTTATGTACCGCAGTTTTCAGAATTTCATATGATGAAACCAGTACAGGTGAACAAGCAAAAGAAAAAGAATTTGTGTGGTTACGTCATGCTTTTTAAAAAAGTAGCCGCCAGCCCTAATGCCAGCATAACAGAAACGGGTAAATAAACCTACCTTCACAGGTGGCCTGGCACTAATGGATCATCCTTGTTTATTCAAAAATAGTATTCACAAAATTGCATTTCGCTTTCGGCTGCATTTGCAGGTATTCGTAAATTAAATAATGACTCTCCTCTATATCGCTAAGTCAGGCCTGCTGAAATGATCCTACCCACTGTTTTTCAGCCGTTTTGCTGCGGAAAAATAAGTTGAATAAGACACTGAAGATAATTTTATCCTGGCTTAATCATGCTTAGAGGAAACAATTACTGCATGAGCAGCTTTATTTATTTACTGCGCCAATGATATCCGGATTTGTACCCCCGCTTTCGTTGTGGTAATGGGCGCCGTGGTGGCAATCTTAGGTTCAATCCGCGTTTGATCAAAGTATAGCATAATATTTACGCGGGTGTTCAAAACATAATCGATGGAGGGTCTTATACGCACAACTTTCTGACCGGCCGTACCAAAAGCCGTATTTTGATCCAGCTTACTGTTAGCAGTAGCGTTATCGTCTAAACTAAAATCAAAGCGGAAGGTCACATCATTATCCAGCTTCATTCCTTTCTTTCCCACCCTAATATTACGGAGTATTGGCAAGGCCCTTTTGCGCCAGTTCATCCCAATCGTCATGCCCGTTGTTCGGCTTTCCGCTAGTTGATAGTCTACTAAACTCAGGCTTAGATCACGCTTTTTCCGGTATTCAAAGCTGGCTGTTAACTGGTTGGTAAAAGTCATTTCCACACCAATCAATGGTTTAAACTCTTCACTGATTGTAATATTAGGTACCAGGAAATAAGGTATATAGTTGCCGGTCAGTGTATCCCTGAAATACGGGTACCCGGCATGGAACGGATCCTGAAAAAGCAAGGCGGTATTAAAGCTGTTCATGCTTAACGTACTACCATAGCCGTGGCGTAATGTGACGTTTGTGAAAATCTTTTCCAGCCCTTTTAAGCGGGAAAGGCCCGTATAGGTAATATTCCAGTTTGGTTTGGGAATCAGCCCTGAGAAAGGATTCGATCGCAGGTTCGGGTTTGCATTCTTTACCAGGCTGATACTTGTCGGATCTTTTTTAGTGTAGGCGGCAAGGAAAGCAGGGATTAATACGTCCTGTGCGTAGCGGCCGTACCCTTCTGCATATCCATCCGGTCCAACCGCACCTGATGAATACGGGTTCAGCCCTTTTAAACGCTGCGATAATAATACCCTGTTAGCTTCAAACTGTTTAAATGTTTGCGAAACCACATTTGGATCAAACTTACCGAACAAGGTTTGATAAGAAATATAACTGATGCTAAAACTGCCGTAAGCATAGGGATTCAGCCGGGCCAGTCCTGAACTTCCGGTGGT
>DASTSN010000036.1:0-21739 GCA_035760665.1 Chitinophagaceae bacterium
CGATCGAAATGTTAGTGCCACGCCTGTCCCGTACCAGTAATTTTCATCCTTGCTTTTCATTAATTGCATATGTAAATGCGGCCGCTCTGTCCACCCGGAATTTCCGATGGCTGCAAGTATTTGCCCTTTTTGCACCGGGTCTCCTTCCTTTACCTGCATACTGTTGCACTGTAAATGCCCCAGCAGGAAATAGTAATCATTTTGCTTAATCACAATCGTGTTCCCGGCGTTGTAAGGATAATTTCCCGAAAAAGGGATATTGTCTGCAATACCGTCAACGATTTTAAATACAATTCCATCCATCGGACTATAAACCGCTTCGCCAAAAATGGGATACTCTTCATTCCGCAGTGGCAAAAATTTTACGTTGGATGAAGATAGTTTTACCATGTCGGTAGCATAAAGCATAGAACCGTTGGTTTTATTACGTTTATGTACAGCAGAGTAGTAATGATAATTCATCAGCCGGCTGATCCTGGAATTGCCTCCGTCTGTAATCAGGTAGCTTCCGTTTTTAAACGGAAAGGAAATTTCAAAAGCATTGCTCGCTTTTTCCAGTATCGTAATGATGATTTTTACCAGGTGGTATAAAAGAAAAAGTTGTAAAAGCAGTAACAATAAAAAAGAATAGCTTTTGACCAGTATCTGCTGATCCTTGGCGTGCCAGATCAATAACACAAGTATGACGGCAGTGAATGAAATGGTATAAAGCCATTTGAATGATCTGCTGAAGAATTCCCAGTAACCGGTGAAAAAAGTAATTAATAAAACTGTCTCACAAATGGAAAGCCATAGGGGCGAATGAAAACCCGGGATAAAGGAAAAGCTGATTAAAGCAATTACTAAAAAGATATGGGTTGTCAATAAGCGGATAATAATTTTCGTTCGTTCAGTCATATAGAATTGCCTTTTAGATACTGTTTAACAGGAAAGCATCCGCAAAAAAACAAAAAAGAAGCATTAGAAATTATGGTGTAAAGCGGGTTCCCGGTGATTTATTTTCCTATTTACTTTGAAATACAAAGTACTTTTATTTACTTTGTACTGCAAAGTGATATTACGAAAGGACAATTTGTCCCCGGTTTTCCTTGCAAGGTCAAAACAGGGGAGAACAAACAAAAACGTATGATGACAAACAGGAAAAGACTCTTCGGTATTATGCTGGTAGCAGCCCTGCTATTGATGATTCCATTTATTGCAATGCTGTTTACCAGCGAGGTTAAATGGGGATTGCTTGATTTTGCGGTGGCGGCCCTACTGCTTTTCGGTACCGGCCTGCTTTGCGAATGGGTGCTGCGAAAAGTGAAAAAAACCAGCCACAGGATTATTTTATGCGGACTGCTGCTACTGGCCTTGTTGCTTGTGTGGGCCGAACTGGCCGTTGGCATCTTTGGTACACCCTTCGCTGGCAGTTAAGGCATTCATTTTCGGGGCTGCATGATCGTTTAGGCTGCACAGCAGAACGTATGTTACACGCTTTGACCAAACGTGAGTAAATTATGATCGGGATCCAGCAGTGAAAATTCTTTTTGCCCCCATGGTTTTGCCTGTAAATGTCCAGCAGGATGAATGCTTACCTGCTGATCCAGCAAAGACTGGTATAGCGCATCGATATTATCTGTACGGATATACACCTGCCCGTCATTTTCTTTCGGGTCTAGCGACTGGAACCTAAAAAAATGAATTTGAACAGCATCTCTTTCTACCATTAAATAATCATCGTAATCATTACCAAATAGCTGAAAACCCAGTTGGTTGATATAAAATGACCGGGTGATAGCTTTGTCTCGCATGGGAAGTTTAGGATGGATGGCGGTGAGCATATTTTTTTGAGGTTATGATTATTAATTTTTTTAAAGACTACGGGTGATTATTTAACTATCAAGACTTGTTGCAGGTTATTAAGTAGCCAAGAGTTTTGCCAGCACGATGGCCTGGTTATGCATTTCGTCTTTTGCCGCATAGAGAAGGGTGATGTTTTTATGCATTTTTGCCAGCTGTTGCAGGTCGGAAAAAGCAGCATTATGGGCCAGCTCATCTGTATACTTTTTTACAAAGCCAGGCCACTTGTCGGCATCGTGGTTAAACCATTTTCGCAGGGCATCCGATGGGGCTACTTCTTTCAGCCAGCGGTCGGCTTGCAGGGTTGATTTACTAAGACCTCTTGGCCACAGCCGGTCTACCAGCACCCGGTATCCATCACCGGCATCGGCAGGCAGGTACACCCGTTTGATCCTGATTGGCATCTTCTAAGTTACCGATTTCCCGCAAGAAGTATAAAACCACCAAAGAAGCAGGCTGAATGCATTTTCAGCCCTTGACGATACGCCCATCATCCATCTCAATCACCCGGTCGGTTTTGGCGGCAAATTCAGGATCATGCGTTACAATCAGCAGGGTTTGGTGCAGTTCCTCCGCCAGTTTGTGAAAAGTATCCAGCACAATGTCAGAATTTTTGCGGTCCAGGTTACCGGTAGGTTCGTCACCCATAATAATATGCGGATCGTTGATCAATGCGCGGGCAATGGCAACGCGTTGCTTTTCGCCGCCTGAAATTTGGTTGGCTTGTTTGTGTGCCAGTTTATCAATGCCCAGTATGGCAAGTCGTTCCATGGCTCGATGTTCTACTTCCTGTTCAGAATAGCGGTTGAGTTTCAGGCCTGGCAGCATTACGTTGCGCAGCACCGTAAATTCGTTCAGCAGGTAATGAAACTGGAATACAAACCCGATTTTTTCGTTGCGTACGCTTGCCAGCTGTTTCTCCTTTTTCCCTGTCATGAGTTCGTTATCAATCCACAATTCCCCTTCGTAATCTGTATCCATGGTGGAGAGTACGTACAGCAGGGTGGATTTACCGGAACCTGATTTACCCATCACCGAGACAAACTCTCCTTTGTGAACCGTTAAGCTCACGTCGGAGAGCACTTTCACGGTCACAGGATCATGAAATTCCTTGTAGATATGTTTTGCTTGCAGGATGCTGTTCATGCTTATTTTCCTCTTATGATGACTACCGGGTCCACGCGGCTGGCCTTACGGGCCGGGAACCAGCCGGCCAGGTACGTGGTGATTAGTGAAAAGCTAATACCTATAAAATAAAATAACGGACTGTAATTGACGGGGAAGGTGCTGATGGTGGGCAGCGCCGGTGTGACAAACGGAATATTGTCAATGACTGACGATAGCAGGTAACCGAAGATCAGTCCCAGACAACCGCCAAAGATCCCAATACCCAGCGCGATGCCGATGAAAATACGTTTTACATCCCTGCCGGCAAATCCTGTGGCTTTGAGGATGGCAATCGAATCCATTTTTTCATAAATCATCATGTTCAGGATATTGTAAATGCCAAAACCCGCCACGATGAGTAAGGTAATACCGACAGAGTAGGAAATAATGGTACGCACAGAACTGCCGGTTTCAAACTGTGCATTGGCCGTTTGTATATCTTCTGCGTCTACACGAAATGATTGCCGGTATTCATTTGCCACCAACGGTGCCAGGTTCAGGTCTTTCAGTTTTACCTGGATATCGGTAATATAACTGTTGGGTTTGCCTAACAACTTTTGCGCAGTAGTGATCGAAGTGTAACTCTGCACTTTGTCAAAGTCGCCGATGCCCGACTGGAAAAAGCCCACTACTTTTAAGGAATACTGTTCCCCGGACGAGTTGGTAATCTGCACCATATCGCCTGGGTTGGCTAATAATTTTTCTGCCACACCTTTTCCCAGGATGATGCTGTTGGCGACAGTTTGCAGATCGGCGGGATGGCCTTTTATCACGTAATCGTTAAAGAAAAAGAGCCGGCTTTCTTTTTCTACATCAATGCCGTTTATCACCCCGGTAATGTCGATGGTGCCGCTGTTGTAAAACACCTGGGTGGTAATTTTCGGGGAAAAGCCCAGTACACGGTCATCGTGGCTGATGGCTTCCATCACAGGGCCGCTGTTATAGATCTCCAGCCGGCCGCCGCTGGGTTTTATAGAGTGAATAAAGTTATAGCCGTGTTTATACGCCGGCGAAAGGTTGATGGGCTGATGCGGATTCGGTTTTATTTCATTGTACAGGTGTACATGCGGCGTGCGGTTAATGATTAAGCCGTCCAGTAAATCATTCAGTCCCGTCATAAAACTCAGGAGGGCAACAAACATTGTGATGCCAAACGTTACGCCGATAGCTGCCACCAGCGTTTGACGCCAGCGTGCCAGCAACAACGACCAGGCAATATTTGCAATCAGTTTCGAGTTCATTTGCCTGGTTTATAAATTGATTGTTCTGGCGACAGGCCACTGAGTATTTCCACTTTTTGGTAGTCCTTAAGCCCGGTGGTGACTTTTACCGGTTTGTCTTTTTCCAGGAGCACCAGTGAGTCATTCAATAAATAATTTCGCGGAATGAGCAGGGCGTCTTTTTTCGTGTGTATGATAATGTTGGCTTCTGCTGACAGGTTGGGATACAGGACAGGTGGTTTTGTTACAAACCCAGCTTCCACCACGAAAGTGCGGGTGCGTTCATTCATGATTGGATCAATTTTTTCCACCACCGCTTCGAATACCTTGTCTTTATAGCTGTCCATGGTCAGCAGTAATTTTTGTCCTGGTTTCACCCGGGCAATATCATATTCATCCACCTGCAGTTCCAGGTAATAGTCGCTCGCAGCCCCAATGACGGCAACAGGGCTTTGGGGACTAACGATCTCGCCTTTTTCTTTCAGCACACTGTACACTTTGCCGTCTACCTGGCTGCGGATAGTATAATCTTTGGCGATGCTCCGGCTGATTTGTACGTTCTTTTTTGATTGCGTGGATGTAAAATCCAGCTGGCGTTTGGTATTGGTGTAGGTCAGCAGGGAAGCCTCATACGCCGTGCGGGAATTTTTATATGCCAGTTCTTTCGCATCCAGTTCCGCACGGGTTCCAATGTCTTTCGACCATAGGTTTTGCTGGCGTACCAGTTGCAGGCTGTCGTTTTGCATTTTGCTGCGGGCAAGATTACTATTGATGCGCAGTTCATCCAGTTTATCCTGGTTTGCTTTGATGTCAGAATAGGCGGCGGCAATTTCGGCATTCTCCGCATTCAGGCGGGGCGTTTCGTTCGAAAGCAGCATCAGAGGCTGTCCTTTTTTAACCGTGTCACCTTCGGTTATCCATATATGTTGGATGATGCCGCTTACGGTGGCGAACGCCTGGTATTGATTTCTTGATTTAACAATGCCCGAAGCATACACCGATTCAGTGATGTCTTCCTTTATCGGTTTGGTTTTCTCGCTGCTGTGTTGGCAGGCAGCCAGCATCAATGGCAGCAGAAGGATCGAAATGCGTATTGTATTCATACTTGTGTATAAAAATAAGTATTGGGCACAAATGCCAGGGGGTATTTCCCCTGAATACCCGTTTTTCACCGGTTAACAATCAGAAAGCCCGGTGTGTAATGACGATTCTTCTTTGAAAAGCCGGTACGAAAATCACTTTTTTTCTCCGGCAGCATACTGATCTTTATCAGCAGGATGGTTGCAAATTATCAGGTTCATAGCTGGCTTGTTTACGATCATAAGCTGCGAGCAGAGGATGAGGCACTGGGATTTTGCAAAACACAGAATGCCTTACCTTTAAAGCAATTAAAATCAGGACAATGCTATTTGAATGGAAAGGTGTTTTTCCAGCTTTGCTGACACCGTTTACAAATGATGACAAACTGGATTTATCAATGTTCGAAAAAAACCTGCTGGCCCAGCTGGAAGCGGGTGTGGCAGGGGTGATTTTAGGCGGTACACTGGGTGAAGCCAGCGTGCTGGCCACAGTTGAAAAAGAACAACTGGTAAAATTCGCCGTGGCTATAGTGGATAATAAAGTGCCGGTTGTGATGAATATCGCAGAGGGCAGCACCCGTGAGGCTGTGCAGCAGGCAGCTAACGCAAAAGCATGGGGTGCCAATGGGCTGATGCTGCTTCCTCCGATGCGTTATAAAAGTGATCATCGCGAGACGGTGCAGTATTTCAAAACCATTGCTGCCAGTACGGATCTGCCCATAATGATTTATAATAATCCTGTAGATTATAAAATTGAAGTCACGCTGGATATGTTTGATGAGCTCACCGCTGCTGCTAATATTACTGCCGTAAAGGAAAGTACGCGGGATGTAACCAATGTAACCCGGATGGTGAACCGTTTTGGAGAACGGTTTAAGATCCTTTGCGGGGTGGACACGCTGGCAATGGAAGAATTGTGCCTGGGGGCGCATGGCTGGGTGGCCGGATTGGTGGATGCGTTCCCCAAAGAAACGGTGGAGCTATACACCCTGGTAAAGACGGGCAGGATAGCCGAAGCCACCAGGCTTTACCGCTGGTTTATGCCGCTGCTGGAACTGGATATTCACCCCAAACTGGTACAGTATATTAAACTGGCTGCCAGCCGTACCGGTATCGGGACGGAATATGTGCGGGCACCAAGGCTGCCCTTGGAAGCCGAGGAGCGCAATCGTATACTGGCGATAATTGATGAAGGCATCCGCACCAGGCCTGGAGTATAACCTGCCACATTCGTAGCGAAACGGACTATTTTAAAAAACTGGAAAATTATACGATCGTATGTTTACTGATGCAACACCCGAAGAGCTGGAACTGGTTATGCAAAATGCCTGGAAAGCGTTTCTTGTTTACCGGAGATATTCATTGAAGCAACGTGCCGACTTTATGCGGGCCATAGCTTTTGAACTGGAGGAGTGCGGTGATGAATTGATTCAAACGGCTATGGATGAAACCAACCTGCCACAGGCAAGGCTGGTGAGTGAACGCGCCAGGACCATTTACCAGTTGGAAAGTTATGCTGCTGCCTGCGAACAGGGCGACTGGCTGGAAGCAAGGATTGACACAGCCATTACAAACCGCAATCCCCCTAAACCCGATATCCGGAAAATGCTGATCCCGCTGGGACCTGTCGTAGTTTTTGGCGCCAGTAATTTCCCGTTTGCCTATTCCACTGCCGGTGGCGATACCGCCTGTGCCCTGGCAGCAGGCTGCCCGGTAATTGTGAAAGCCCATCCTGCACATGCCCATACCAGCGAACTGGTGGCCCAGGCAATTTTACACGCAGCAAAAAATGCAGGTATGCCGGAAGGTATTTTTGCACATGTACACGGGGCTTCTCCGGAAGTGGGAAAGGCGTTGGTTTTGCATGACCGCACAAAAGCTGTCGGGTTCACCGGGTCTTTCGCCGGAGGAAAACAATTATTTGACTGGGGCAACCAGCGAAAGGAACCTATTCCTGTTTTTGCAGAAATGGGCAGCGTAAATCCCGTGTTCCTGCTGCCGGAGAAACTGAAACAATCCGCCGCCGATATTGCCAGAATGTATGCTGCCTCTGTTACCCTGGGTGTTGGACAATTCTGCACCAATCCGGGACTGATTATCGGCTTGGAGGGTGAGCCCCTGCAGGAATTTCTTAATAAACTGGGCGATGAAATCAGAAAAACAACACCGGCAACCATGCTGCACCCTGGTATTTTTAAGAGTTATGTAGAAAAAAGAGCTTCCGCGTTATCGCAGGAATATGTTGAAACCGTGGCAGTAGCCGAAACGGAGCCCCAGGTCAACCAGGGATCGCCAACGATTGCTACTGTCAGCGGGGAAGTATTTTTGAATAATCCATTGCTGCACCAGGAAGTGTTCGGCCCTTACTCGCTGGTTGTCCGCTGTAAAGACATGACCGAAATGCTGGAGATCGCCTCCCGGATGGAAGGACAGCTTACATCTACACTGATGGCTACTGAAGCAGATATCCGTTACCACGAACAATTGGTGGAAGCGGTAAAAAATATCTGTGGCCGGATTATCCTAAACAGTGTGCCCACCGGCGTTGAAGTGTGTCTGAGCATGCAGCACGGCGGCCCGTTCCCGGCTACAACGGATTCACGCTTTACGTCAGTTGGCGCGGACGGTATCAAACGATTTGCCAGGCCTGTTGCATTTCAAAACTGGCCGGATACCTTGTTGCCAGATGAATTAAAAGACGCCAATCCCCTCGGTATCTGGCGAACAGTGAACAATGTGCTCAAGAAATAGCGCCACGCTGTTAAAGTGTGCGATCAACATAAAAAAATCTCAGTGCTGCGGTACATGAAACCATTACTACTGCTGATTGCAGGATGCATCAGTAGCCAACTGTTTGCCCAGGAGACCAGCCTGACGGGGGACACTGCTATCAAGCAAGCGCTGATAGCTATTGATAGCTTTCAAACCCAGGAAGCAAAACGCGACAGCGTCTTACACCATCCCCTGGGTTCAAATACTGAGGAGGACTTTGCACGCCGGTATAATTTTTTTTGTACTATAAATGACCGGCTGAGCGCTATTGATAAAAAGAAGCTCAGTTTTGACGACAACATCAACCTGGAATTGCTGCAATACAGCATCGGGGATGAAATTTCAAGTTACCGGTATAAATCCTATCTCAATCCCATCCTGTCGGATGAAGGATTCCACACAGGGCTGGCTGCAATGGGCGATGAGTTGCCCGGTTCCAAAGCAGCATTCGAAGATTATATTGACCGGTTAAAAGATATTCCCCGGTATGTTGATGAATTCATCTGCCTGATGCGAAAAGGACTTTCACTGGGCATCTGCCAGCCACGCTCCATCCTGGATGGATACCAGAATACCTACGAACAACAGATTGTGGATAGCCCGGAACAAAGTGTTTTCTGGAAACCTTTTTCGCAGAAACCGGTGGCGATCAGCAATAAGGACTGGGCAATTTTACAAGCAGCAGGGAGAGAAGCGATCATGCACGATGCTGTAAAAGCATATAAGCACATAAAACTTTTTTTTGATAAAGAATATCTTCCCCACACCCGCAAAACCATTGGTGTATTGCACTTCCCCGATGGGCTGGCTTACTACAAAGATCGGGTGCGTCATTACAGCACAACCGACCTTTCGTATGATGAAATTTACAACCTGGGCCTGCAGGAAGTGGCACGTATTCATGCAGAAATGCTGGCTGTGCTGAAAGAAGTGCATTTTAATGGTACGCTAAAAGCATTTATTGGCTATCTGCGAACAAATCCAAAATTTTATGTATCCACCGCCGATCAGTTACTGAAGGAGGCATCGTTTATTGCTAAAAATGCGGACGGCCAATTACCGATGTTTTTTGGCAAACTGCCGCGGCAGCCTTATAGCGTGGAGCCGGTTCCGGCACACCTGGCACCTACATATACGGCAGGTCGTTATTCCGGTGCGCCGGTTAACAGCAGGCGGGCAGGGGAATATTGGGTGAACACCTTCGACCTGAAAAGCCGTCCATTGTATGTACTGGAAGCACTCACTTTACACGAGGCGGTCCCCGGGCACCACCTGCAAATAGCACTGGCGCAGGAACTCACAAACCTACCGGCCTTCCGGCAGCATCTTTATGTAAATGCTTTTGGAGAAGGCTGGGGATTGTACGCGGAATATCTGGGCACAGAGATGGGATTTTACAAAAACCCTTATGCGCATTTTGGCAGGCTGACCTATGAAATGTGGAGAGCCTGCCGGCTGGTTATTGATGTAGGCTTGCATGCAAAAGGCTGGACAAAACAACAAGCTGTTGATTACCTGGCAGCGCATACCGCTTTGTCAATGCATGAAGTTAATACAGAGGTAAACCGGTATATCTCCTGGCCGGGCCAGGCGCTGGCCTATAAAATTGGTGAACTGAAAATCAGAGAGCTGCGAAAACGGGCAGAAGATAAGCTGAAAGAAAAGTTTGACCTCAGGGAGTTTCACGACCTTGTGTTATCGCAGGGAACAGTCACCCTGGGGATACTGGAAAAAATGGTTGACCGATACATTCAGCAAAAATTACAGCAACCATAACCTTGTCTTCAATACGTATTTACGCAGCGAGGGCTACTTCTTTTTTTTCTTTTTTGAAGCCGGACACAAATACAACCGTAACGATGGAGGAAACAACAAAATAAGCCGCCAGGATATAACTGATATACGCCAGTTGACTTTCTGCCCCAAACCAGTCGCCCTGCTGGTAAATAAGGCTAAGTCCAAAAACAGTTTTCACCAGTTCCGGCACCAAAGCATATCGGTTGCGGTCCATCAGCTCGGTGTAAGCATACACATCCAGGAAAATGAAAAGTCCGTAGAGATAAATATAACTGTTGTTCATTGTGTTGATCGCCGCAATATTTCCAAACAAATAACTGATCAGCAAAAGCAGGACAGTAATTCTGCACCAGGCCCAGTATTGTAATGCTTTGTTGGGTTGCGGATGGTATTTGGTAAAATGATACACATCGGTGATTTTGTACACCGGGTATTTGTCGGCTATATCAGCGGGCCGCCAGCCGGTGGGCATGAACCAGATACGCAGTTTATCCCTCCAGTGGCGGGTTCGCCAGGCATCTTTCATCAGCAGCCAAATATGCTGGAAGTTAATTTTAATCGGGTTCCACGTTGCTGCAGGCCGTGTAATCCCATACACGGGTTGCACAGCAGGCAGTTCCGGCTGGTAAGTGCCAAACCATTTATCCCAGAAAATAAAAATCTGACCGAAGTTTTTATCTATATATTCCGGGTTCATCGCATGGTGCACCCGGTGATGCGAAGGGGTGACAATCACTTTTTCCAAAAATCCCATTTTGCCAATATGTTGTGTGTGATACCAGAACTGTGCGAACAGGTGAAGGGGCGCCACAATCGCAATCACTTTCTCCGGTACACCTAATAAGGCAGCCGGCAGCAGGAACACCACAAATATTTTTACCATTGAAGAAATGCTTTGCCGCAAAGCACACGCAAGATTATATTCTTCACTGCTGTGGTGAATAATATGCCCGTTCCAGAAAAGATTAACCTTGTGCTGGATGCGGTGTGTCCAGTATCCGGCAAAATCAAGTGCAAGAAAGGCAACAATGTAGGTCAGCAGGGTACCTTTGACATGTGTGACGGCAAAATGGTCCGCCATCCAGCCGTAACTAATGATGACAATACTCAAGCCCAGCACATCTTTGGTAACATTGGTAATGCCGGAACTGAGACTGGCTATCATGTCCATATTGCGGACTGTATCATGACCTTTTCGCCAACCGTACCATTTTTCAAAAAGCACCAGGAACAGGAAGGCCGGCATGGCTATGAGTAGTATCTTTCCGTAAGTTTCCATAATACAAGCAACGTGTAAACAAATTTAATAAATTGAATTCGGAATCCTGATTACATGCCCAAGCACAGCTTTCATTGTATCGACGCCCATACCTGTGGCAATCCCGTGCGCCTGGTAAAAGATGGCGGGCCTGCGCTCTCCGGTAATAGCATGAGCGAAAAACGGCAGCATTTTTTGCGAGAATACGACTGGATTCGCCGGGGGCTGATGTTTGAGCCCCGCGGCCATGATATGATGAGCGGCAGCATCCTGTATCCTCCGCACGATGCGGGAAACGACGTGGCTGTTTTATTTATCGAAACCAGCGGTTGCCTGCCCATGTGTGGCCACGGTACAATTGGTACAATTACCATTGCTATCGAAGAAGGCCTCCTGCAGCCCCAAACACCTGGTAATGTACGAATGGAGACACCGGCGGGTTTGGTCATGGTCAACTACCGGCAGGAAGGGGGGAAGGTAAAAAGTGTAAAGCTGACCAATGTACCTTCATTTCTGCATTCTACCGAACTGATTGCCAAATGCCCGGAACTGGGCGAATTGGTGATCGATGTAGCCTATGGTGGAAATTTTTACGCTATCGTTGATGTACAACGAAATTTTCGCGGGTTAGAAAAATACCCGGTGGATAAACTGATTGCCTGGGCAAGGGAGCTGCGCAAGAATATCAATGCGAAATATGAATTCACGCACCCGCATGATCCCAGTATTCACGGCTGTTCGCATATCCTGTGGACAGGTGCCGTCCTGGACAAAACCTCCACGGCCAGGAATGCAGTTTTTTATGGTGATAAAGCCATAGACCGGTCGCCCTGCGGTACCGGCACCTCGGCACGAATGGCGCAATGGTATGCCAAGGGCAAACTGAGAAAAGGCGACGAATTTATCCATGAAAGCATCATTGGCAGTAAATTTATAGGGCGTATTGAAGAAGAAACCACACTGAGCGGCAAAAAAGCAATCCGCCCCTCTATAGAAGGCTGGGCTAAAATTTTCGGCTACAATACCATTTGGATCGATCCCGGTGACGACCCTTATGCGTATGGTTTCCAGGTATTATAAAGCGGCAAAGCTGATTGTTTATCACATACCAAAGGTTTGCATATGAAAAAAATAGTTATTGCACTCGCTGCCTTATTATTGGCCTGTGCAGGATTTTCGCAGGCTCCACTGCAGCAATTTGAGTTCGTTAACTTTTCACAGGTTAACATCACCGATGCATTCTGGAAACCCAAGATTGATAAAGTGGCTACCAAAACAATGCCCGCCTGTATTTACCAAACGGAAATTGCCACCCCGCGCATCCGGAATTTTGAAAAAGCGGCACGCAAAAAAGGTGAGAAATTTGAGGGGATTTATTATGATGACAGCGATGTATACAAAGCGCTGGAAGCAATGGCCTATGCCCTGAAAACACACCCGGATCCCGGCCTTGAAAAAAAAGCAGACGAATGGATTGATAAGATCGCTGCGGCGCAGTTGCCGGATGGGTATCTTGATACTTATTTCACACTAACGGACCTGAGTAAGCGATGGACACAGATATCTTATCACGAGGATTATAATGCGGGGCACCTCATTGAAGCAGCGGTGGCGTATTACAATGTTACTGGTAAAAGAAAATTGCTGGATGTGGCTATCCGCCTGGCTAACCACATTGATTCCACTATGCGCCTGCAAAACAAACAATGGTTCAGCGGTCACGAAGAAATTGAACTGGCACTGGTGAAATTATACCGGGTTACGCAGGATGACCGTTACCTGAAACTTGCGAACTGGTATTTAGCACAAAGAGGTAATAATTATTATCCTTATGGGAAAGACTGGTTCAAACCTGCCTACTGGCAGGACTTGGTGCCGGTAAAAAAACAAACAGAGATTACGGGTCATGCCGTACGGGCCATGTATTTATATACGGGTGCGGCGGATGTAGCAGCTCTCACGGGTGACCAGGATTATATGAATGCGATGGAAAAAGTGTGGCAGGATGTGGTGTACCGCAATATGTACATCACCGGCGGAATTGGTTCTTCTGGCGATAATGAAGGGTTTTCTGTCGACTATGATCTTCCCAATGAAGAAGCGTATTGCGAAACCTGCGCATCAGTTGGGATGGTGCTTTGGAACCAGCGCATGTGCGAACTCACCGGTCAGAGCAAATATGTTGATGTACTGGAAAGAAGCTTGTACAACGGCGCCCTTGACGGACTAAGCCTTAGTGGTGACCGTTTTTTCTACGACAATCCGCTCGCATCTAACGGGCAGCATCAGCGGCGGGAGTGGTTTGGTACTGCCTGCTGCCCAGCCAATATTGCCAGGCTGGTGGCTTCGGTTGGCAATTACATATATGGTAAAAACGATGATGCAGTCTGGATAAATTTATTTGTAGGCAGCAATACGGCTGTCAAACTTGCGAAAACAGATGTAGAACTTGTCATGCAAACAAACTATCCGCTGGATGGCACGGTGCGCATTGCTGTAAACCCGGTAAAAAAAGTAAAATTTGGATTGCACCTACGCATCCCGGGTTGGGCCATGGGGCAACCGGTGCCTGGCGACCTTTATCATTTTCAAAATTTCCAGTCAATGCCTGTGACCATTCGTATCAATGGAAAAGATCAGCCCATACATCCGGAAAACGGCTATGCCGTGATAGAACGGGAATGGAAGAAAGGTGATATCGTTGAATATCAGATTCCGATGCAGGTAAACCGTATCGCGGCCAATCCTGCGGTAAAAGCAGATAATGGCCGGTTTGCTCTGCAAAGAGGGCCGCTCTTGTATTGCATAGAAGGCGCCGATAATGATGGCCAGGTGTGGAACTTGGTAATACCGGAAAGCAATTCGTTTACCACCAACCAGCAAATGCTGTTAACGGAGCCGATTGTAGCTGTTCGCGGGGAAGCAATAGCTGCAGCGCCTTCTAAGGATGGAAATGCGATTGTGATGGAAAAGAAAAATTTTGTAGCCATTCCTTACTATACCTGGGCTAACAGGGGCGCCAACCCGATGCAGGTATGGCTACCTTCAAAAATCAGGGACATAAAAATAGATTACCAGGCCATTTTACCAGACGGGGGGAATAATTAATCAAACAACAAACAATGGAGATGAACAAACTTGCCATTTCTTTTTTCTTTCTAACTTTTTTTGCCGGTTGTAAACTCATGCCGAAAAAAGAGAACCAGCCGGCAACAGGTTCTGCGGCAACTGCCAGTAAAGTATTATGGGGCACTATTGGAAATGACAGTGTTTTCCAGTACACGCTTCAAAATGCTGCAGGCATGGAAGTGAAAATTCTCAACTACGGCGGTACGATTACCAATTTGTTTGTACCGGACAGGAACGGCATGAAAGGGGATGTGGTGCTGGGTTTTGATTCCCTTAACGGGTACCTGCAAAAAGGCAATCCTTATTTTGGTGCCCTGGTAGGACGTTATGCTAACCGTATAGCCAATGCGCAGTTTACCCTCGATGGCACCGTTTATCGCCTCGCGGCGAACGATCATACCAATACCTTGCACGGAGGACTGAAAGGTTTTGATAAAGTTATATGGACAGCAGCTCCATTAAATGATTCCACCCTGCAATTATCCTACCTGAGTAAAGATGGGGAAGAAGGTTTTCCCGGCAATTTGCAGGTAAATGTGATTTACTCGCTGGGAGCAGACAATAGTTTGCATATCGATTATGCTGCTACAACCGATAAACCCACCCCGTTAAATCTTACCAACCATGCGTATTTTAATTTATCCGCGGGAAAGGACTCCACAATCCTCGATGAAGAACTGATGCTGAACGCAAACAAATACACAGAGGTAAATGACCAGCTGATTCCCACGGGTAACCTGGTTGACGTAAAGGGCGGCCCGATGGATTTTACCGAGGCAAAAAAAATCGGGCTGGATATTGGTAAAGTAAAAGGAAGCTATGATCATAACTGGGTATTGAATAAAAATGCAGATTCACTGCAACTGGCTGCTACGGTCTACGATACCGGCTCGGGCCGTTTTATGGAAGTGTTTACCACGCAACCCGGTATCCAGTTTTATACGGGTAATTTCCTGGACGGCTCCTTAACGGGTAAACAGGGACAAAAGTATGTGCAGCATGCAGCGCTTTGCCTGGAGACACAGCATTTCCCTGATTCACCCAATCAACCATCTTTCCCTAGCACAATTTTAAAACCGGGCGAAACATTTCATCAAACCACTGTGTATAAATTTTCTGTACGGTAATCCGGGAAAACATTGCCTGTTTGCGATAGCGGTTACCCGGGAAAGTTTTTTTTATTAAAATCTTTGATCACCGATGAAGAAACTATTTGCTTTTTGGCTGTTGAACATACTCGTTCCAGGAACGTATGCACAGGTGAGCAAAGCGCCTGCTTACCCGCTGATCGTGCATGATCCCTATTTCAGCGTGTGGAGTTTTAGCGATGACCTGAATACCTCCGTGACCCACCACTGGACAGGAAAAGATCAGCCCTTACTGGGCTTGATTCGTGTGGATGGAAAGGTCTATAATTTTATGGGCCTTCCTGAATATCCCGTGAAGAGTGTGGTGGCTACCGGTGAGGTGCAACCGTATACTTGTAAATATACAGAAACTGATCCCGGCAGCGACTGGATGAAGCCTGCATTTGATGACGCGAACTGGCCATCCGGTAAAGCACCGTTTGGCACGGGCTGGGATGGTACTGCTGCCACGGAATGGAAAACAAACGCTCTTTGGGTACGGCGTGTCTTTAACTGGGATGCCGGGCAAAATATCGATCGCCTGCTCCTTCAATTACGGCACGATGAAGATGCAGAGGTATATATCAACGGGGAAAAAATTTACAGTTGTTCCGATTGTTACACCAGTGATTATAAAAATATTCTTTTACCAGAGGCTGTCAGGGCTTTGCTGAAGCCCGGTAAAAACCTGCTGGCCATGCATTGCATCAATACGCAGGGGTGGAGCTGGCTGGATGCCGGGCTGGCTACACAGGAAATGGCAAAAGGTATTGCACCTGCGGTACAGCAAAACGCCACCATGACTGCCACGCAAACGATCTATCTTTTTACCTGTGGAGCGGTTCAGCTGGAGCTCAGTTTCCTTTCCCCGTTACTTGCCTCGGATCCTGATGTGCTGTCGAGACCTGTTTCGTTTATACGGTTTCGTGTTAAATCGACTGACCAGAAGCAGCATGATGTGCAGGTATACATCGGTGCATCAACAGGCCTGGCTGTTAATAAAGCCAGTGAAGAAATTACTGCAGAACAGTACAGGGCGGGAAAATTATCGGTATTGAAGGCCGGTACAATAGCTCAGCCTGTTTTAAAAACAAAAGGCGATGATGTGCGGATAGACTGGGGGTATGTGTATGCGGCCGTTCCTTCATCAGGCAAAGTCTTTCAGCAGATTAGCTCCGTGAACCAGGCGCTTGATACATTTGCCCTGACCGGATTGATTACCGGGCTTCAGCAGGCAACAGGCAGGGATCTGATGCTGAATACTGTTTTTTCATTGGGAAAAGTAGATGCCAGTGCCAGGGAAAACGTTTTACTGCTAGGCTATGATGATCTTTTTTCCATCCAGTATTTTGGCAGCAATTGCCAGGCGTGGTGGAAAAAGAATTTTACATCGATGAATGACCTGCTCCAGCAATCGGCTCAGCAATACAAAACCATCCTAGCTCGTTGCGATGCCTTCGATAAAAAAATGTACCACGATGCGGTACTGGCAGGCGGCGACACGTACGCCAAACTCTGCGTATTAGCCTACCGCCAGTCGCTGGCGGCAAATAAGCTGGTGCGTGGTCCTGAGGGAGAATTACTGTTTCCGCAAAAGGAAAATTTCAGTAATGGCTCTATCTGGACGGTGGATGTAACCTATCCATCAGCTCCGCTAAGCCTGCTCTACAACCCGGCGCTGCTCAAAGGGATGATTGATCCCTTATTTTATTACAGCGAGAGTGGCAAATGGAAAAAGCCTTTCCCCGCTCATGACCTGGGGACGTACCCACTAGCTAACGGGCAAACCTACCCGGAGGATATGCCCGTGGAGGAAGCCGGTAATATGATGATCCTTACAGCGGCCGTTTGCAAGGCAGAGAAGAACGCCAACTTTGCCAAAAAGCACTGGAATACGCTGGGGCAATGGGTGGAGTTTTTAGTAAAAGATGGCTTTGATCCGGCCAACCAATTGTGTACAGATGATTTTGCCGGTCACCTGGCCAGGAATGCCAATCTTTCTCTGAAAGCGATTGTAGGCATAGCGGCTTATGCGCAAATGGCAGCCCAACTGGGACAAAAAAGTACAGCAGAAAAATATCATAGTATCGCTGCCGATTATGCGAAAAAGTGGATGCAACTGGCTGCGGATGGCGATCATTATTCACTGACCTTTGACAAAAAGGATACCTGGAGCCAGAAATACAACCTGGTCTGGGATAAGTTACTGGGCCTACATTTGTTCCCGCAATCCGTGTATGATAAGGAGATAAAGTATTACCTCGGTAAACAAAATACATATGGCCTGCCACTGGACAGCCGTAAGACCTATACAAAAAGTGATTGGATATTGTGGACGGCCACACTGGCAACTGCACCTGCCGATTTTAAGGCGCTTATCGAGCCGGTATTTAAATATACCACAGAAACGCCCACCCGTGTACCTTTGAGCGACTGGCATGAAACGACTGATGGGCGCCAGGTGGGTTTCCAGGCCCGCAGCGTTGTGGGAGGCTATTTTATCAGGCTCCTGGAAAAAAAATGGATGTCGCGGTGATGAGGTTTTACGCCTCTCACAAAAATGGTTGTTAGAACAGCGGCAAGCCTGCTTCCGGGAATGTTAATTCAGCAGTATTAGTCAATATACTTCTTGTAGGTTGGTTTAAAACCGGCTAATGAAGCAATAGGGGATAAAATCGCGAAGATGATTTTTTGAATTAGTAATGGTGGTTTAATCAGCCGGAATTCGCGGGAGAATTGATTTGCCATTAAAGCAACCTGCAGCAAACCCGGCATTCCCGCTTTGTTTGTCTTACCATCAGCCGCCAGGCCTACAACAGTTTCCAGGAAATATTCCGTTTGAAGAGCGGGCCGTACTTTCCAGTTCATCACAGTTTCCCCATCGCTGTCATTCCACATCGAATGCACTTTGTTTTTCGGAACCTGGAGTGTGTCGCCGGGTTTCAAAATAATCACTTCTTCGTTGAACCGAATGGATAGTTGACCGGAAAGAACGGTAAATTCCTCTTCCTGGAAAGGATGGTAATGTGCTGCTGGCTCTTTGGAATGGGCCAGGTACCGGGCTTCCATTTCCAGCAACTGTCCGTTGGTGTCCCTGGCCGTCTGCAGAAATTTTATTTCCTGCTGCGTTACAGGATTTTTGATGATTTTATTGATAAAAGCCATTACTGGTTTCGTAAGAGCACCTAAGTTAATCTTTTTCTCGCGTGGTGCCCACCTGTCCTGCCAGTTATAACCATTTGGAGAGAAAGCGGTTGAAGTCGTGCCGTAATTCCTGCAGCACCTGTTCAAGCCCCAAGTAATCTTCCCGAAGGGTTTGATGCTCTGTTACCAATACCTTTTCTACATGTCCTGCAGTCGCTTCGGCTTCACGGGAAATTTTTGCGGAATGTTCGCGGATGCGATGACTGAGTTCATCAATATTATTACGCTGTATCAAAAACTGGTTTTGAAAATGTTCAACGCCCTGAGTGGCTTCCAGGGTTGTATTTTTTATCGCTACCTCTTTCAGTCTGTTATCCAGTATCGATAATTCGTCTTTGTAAAAGTTAAGGGCCCTGAGCCAGTCCTGGTGTTCATGCCCGATGTGGGCTACTGCTGTATACGGCATAAAAAAATCGTTTCTACAAATGTCGGGCTGCGGCATTGAATGCCTGTTGAGCGAACTCATAACAGGGCATGATTTTAACCAACTGTCAAAAAAATATTTGTGCACATTTTTGGTTTTCCAGTTTTAATGCCGGTGGATTTTGTAAATTACAGGTAGCAAGCTCTACATGTATCCATTTTGATTGCGACACCGGGCCTTACAACTGCTTTAAAAAATTATTGTATCATTTCGCAGGAACCGGCGATTTAAAAATTTCTCTTATGGAAAAGCTTGTGAATATTCTTTCCCGCAAACAAACCCACTTCCACACCATTGGCACAGCAACAACCGTGGGGGATGCACTTTGCCAGATGAATTGTGAGAATGTGGATTACCTGGTAGTTACTGATGAAAGCGACCGTTTTCGCGGTATTATCAGCGAGCATGACATAACGACCAGCATGATGGCTGCCGATAAGCCCATTCACTTAACACCGGTACACGAAGTAATGAACAACCGCCTGCCGTATCTTTCCAGCAACGATTCGGTGGAGGATTGCATGCGATTAATGCAACAACATAAAGTTCGGTACGTTCTTGTTTTTGACGGACTGACGTTTAAGGGAGTGATATCCAGCGATGACCTGCTATATGAATTAGCCTACAAAGAACGGTTGCTAGAGGAAGTGTAGAAGGTGAGAGCAGAAAATTATTGTATAATCACTTCCTGGATGACATGTTCTCCCAGTGCCTCGTTGACTCGTTGCTTAATTTTATCTCTCTGGTAAATAAGTTCATTTTTCAGCGGTGCCACACTGGTGGTAATGATCAGTTTATCGCGAATGATTTGTAATTTATCTGTATAACGGGCCACTGTTTTTCCCATAATGTTTTCCCAGATTTCTTCAATCTGCATAGCCTGCAACGAGCCTTTCAGAAAGCTTTTGTCAAGAAACTGCCGGATAGCATCTTTCATGGAGTATTCGCCCATTTGCCAAAGGTAAAGTTTTCAGGCATTCGTTTTTTGGAGAGGCTTGAAAAAGCTGATTCATCATTGCAGACGATCTTTTTTCACACGAAGCCCGCTGAAAGCCGGTCTGCGTAGCAGAATGGGATATATGCCAAAGATTGTGTAAAATTGATAAGCTTTTGCGAACCTGTCAATTAAACAGATCACTTTTAAAGTTAGCCTTCAAATGAAAAATATTCTGGTACCGGTTGATGGTAGTGCATTTTCAGAAAAAATTGCCCGTAAAGGGTATGAATTGGCTAAGGCGGTCAATGGAGAAATTGCACTGTTACATGTGGTAGATCCCGAATTGGCAATGGCGCCGGAGGGCTATGCAGGAGATGACCTCATCAGCCAGTTTAAAAAAGAAGCCGAAGGTAACCTGTATATACTGCGGAATAAACTGGGGGATGAAAACATTCTGCTGATTACGGAAGTCGGTCATCCCGCCAAGGTAATACTCCAGGTTGCCCGTGAATGGAAGGCCGATATGATTGTGATCGGAACACATGGCCGTACTGGCCTGAGCCACCTGCTGATGGGCAGTGTGGCCGAGCATGTCATACGTCATACCAATATTCCCATACTGGTTATTACACCTGGGAGCCACTAAAAGAGATTACTGCAACTTCCTTTTTATTGAACCGTCAGTGTCGTCTTCAGCCGCAAATCACGGGAAGATGCGCCAATCATAATCCTGAAATCGCCGGGCTCCACAACAGTCTGCATCTGTTGGTTTAACATGCTCAGCATGTCAGGTGTGATAGAAAATGTCACTTCCCTGGATTCACCCGGCTGCAGGTGAATGCGCTGGAATCCCTTTAGTTCCATTACCGGGCGGGCAACAGAAGCCAGCAGGTCATGGATATACAGTTGCACCACTTCATCGCCGGCATAAGAGCCGGTGTTGGTAACGGTACAGTGAACGTTTGCGGACTCATGACTGCTGATCGCTGGTTTATCGAGCCAAAGATTGCTGTAGGCAAAATGAGTGTAACTTAAGCCAAAGCCAAACGGGAAGAGCGGCAAACCGCTCAGGTTATAATAATCATCGCCACGACCGGTTGGTTTATGATTGTACACAAGCGGCAGCTGCGCTTCATGTTGCGGGAAAGTTACCGGCAGGCGGCCTGCGGGGTTGTAATCACCAAACAAAACGGCGGCTACAGCATCACCGCCTTCCTCGCCGGGGTACCATACATCTACCACCGATGATACCTTGTCCAACCAGCTTTTCATAGTAATGGCGCTGCCACCGGTGAGCAGAACAACAGTGGGTTTACCGGTGGCAGCCACAGCTTTGATCAGGTCTTCCTGGTGCCCGGGCAGGGAGAGCAGGGCCCTGTCCTGAAACTCACCTTCATGGATGCCGGCAACAACGACAGCCACATCGGCTTGTTTAGCGGTAGCAACGGCCTGTTGAATTTTTTGCTGCCAGTCGTGTTTGATGCCTGCATCCCAAATCAGTTTGAGTCGGGCATTCCCGTTTGGTTCAAAAAATTCAACCTTTATATCATAGGTCTTGTTTTTTACAAAGGAATAATTGGCCAGCAGTGTACTGTAGGTTTGTTTTTTCCAGTTATCGATAATGAGCGCATTATTAATATACAGGCGGAAGCCATCGTTTCCGTCAAGGCCGATTTTGAACGTGCCCGTTTCGGGAGCAATAAGTTTGCCTGTCCATCGGGCCGAGTAATAATCAATGTTGATTTTCCGGTCAGGGGAGGAGAGCGTCCAAAGGAAATCAATT
>DASTSN010000037.1:0-21257 GCA_035760665.1 Chitinophagaceae bacterium
AGACGATCAGCCGTACAACAATGAAACAACATCTCCAAAAATCTCAGATGAAACAGGTGCTATTTTTGCGAGTAATGACGACAGTAAAAGCAGGAAGGTCCGCGGGTTTTTCCGGAAAGCCACCCGGCTCTTCGAACGCACAACCAATATCAGTGCTGCCAATGATGACGACAAAGTACTGATTGGTGTACTGGCTGTAAAACTCTAACAAAAGCAGGCACCGGAAAAGAGTACAAAAGTGAAAAAGATTATTCAGGATTGTTACGATCAGTAATGAGTACTTGTTTTACTTTAACTCTGTCTGGGTCTTTAAAAAACAAAATTTTATACTGATGAAACGGATATTTACACTGTGCATTTCTATATGCACCGCAATGATTGGTTTTGCGCAAGCAGACACAACAGCTAAACAACCCACGGAAAAAGCCGACACCATTAAAGTTGGCGGTATGATCATCATCCGGAAAGCGGGCGATGAAGAACGTGAGACCAGGCGAAGCCGGAATATAACCATCACCAATCGTCATGATTACAAGCATAATGCAAATGTCAGCACCAACTGGTGGATCGTGGACCTGGGTTTTGCCAATGTGAACGATCAAACAAATTACAGCAGTGCAGCTGTGCAGGATCCTGTTTCCGGGTTTGCACCAGGCCTGAACAAAGACAACCTGAAATTGCGTACAGGCAAGTCCGTTAACGTGAACCTTTGGTTCTTTATGCAGCGGCTTAACCTGATTGAGCACGTGGTAAACCTGAAATACGGTTTGGGTTTGGAATTGAACAATTACCGGTTTGACGACGAAACCGTCCGTTTCCACAAAAACCCAACCTACATTTCACTGGACAACAGTTTGGATGGCGCCCGCAAAAATAAACTGGCGGCAGATTACATCACCGTACCGCTGATGCTGAACTTCAACTTTACACCCGATCACCGGAAAGGGGGCTTTGGTTTCAGCGCCGGGGTTAGCGCCGGCTATCTTTACTCGGCACGCCAGAAAACAAAACTTGATGGCCATATAGACAAACTCCATGACGACTTTGACCTCAAACGCTGGAAACTTTCTTACGTGGGTGAGCTGAACCTGGGCCCGGTAAAACTCTACGGCAGTTATGCTATGGATAATATGTGGGATAAAGGACTTGATCAAACTCCCTATACGGTTGGCCTTCGTCTGAGTAACTGGTAATTATTGCTTTTAATAAATCAACATACATATCAATAGACCCGCCGGCGAGGCGGGTTTTTTGATGAAAATTTGCGAAGGGGAAACACGGTTTTTATTCACATGTTTGATTGTTGTCAAGGTTTTGGCAACCTGTAATTTTTCCCGCACAATTTTTGTTGACTTGATGAAATGTCAACGCATCGTTAAAGGTCATTTCATAAAAAATAAAGCAAGGTTATACGACGTTTGGTAAATACGGTTTAAGGATATTGCTATGAAATCAACTATTGCACTCGCAGCGGCCCTGCTCGGCAGCAGTATTATGTTTGGGCCGACTTCTTCTGAAATGGTGGTTACCGGAACTGTACACAGCGATGTTAACCACCGCAGTACCGATGATCCCATTGGTACCGTTTACATTATTATTGATAAAAGCGATTACGAACTGAGTGTCTATGACAGTAAAGGCTGGTATGCCACCTACCCGGTTGTATTTGGCAATAATTCCCTGGCTGATAAAAAGATGGAGGGTGACCGTAATACACCAGAAGGTACTTTTCGTATTGTTTCAAAACGTTACCATGCCAAATGGGACCGCTTTATGGCGCTGGATTATCCTAACCAGGAAAGCTACGAGAAATTTAACCAGCGCAGGCAGCGTGGTGAAATTCCTTCATATGCACGCATCGGGGGCGGTATTGGTATTCATGGCACCTGGCCGCACGAAGATTACCAGATTGACCGCTACCAGAACTGGACCGATGGCTGCATTTCCCTTAAGAACAGCGACGTGGAAGAACTCTACAGGTATATCCCCGTTGGAACCCAGGTAACCATTCGAAAATAAAATTCTTCAGCGGGGAAATTATCGTTGCCGTAGTTAGTGAAAATGCCGAATGCAGCCTTCCTGGATCATCACCATGAATATTTATTATTTTACGGTTTGGGTGTTTTGCAGAAACCGCCTTACTTCGCTGCGCCACAGCCCCGGATCCTTTTCTTCCAGCAGTTGGTGATCGGCATGATCGTAGATGACCAGTCTTTTATGAGTGGAGGCAATATGTTGATAAATCGCACTTGTTTCTTCCGGCAGCACATACCGGTCAATTGCGCCACATTGCAGCAATACCGGGCAGTGAACCGATTGCACATAGTTAGTGGTGTTGTGCTGAAACCCGTTATATCCCTGCTCAATCCCTGTCCAGAGGGTGACGAGGAAACCAAACGGCTGCTCAGGAAAACCCAGCACCCTTGATCTTGCTTTTAAATGATATTGAAGACTGGCAAATGGCGCCTCTAATATGACGCCTGCGGGCTGGATAGGATAATCATGAAGCGCTTTGCTGATAATCACGGCCCCCAGCGACATGCCCCAGAGGTAAACGGTTTTCTCCCCCCTGCGGCTGATATACTCATATGCCAGTTTTACCTCTTCTGCTTCTCGGTAACCCAGCGAAGTGGAGTGGCCGTCACTGTTACCATGCCCGCGCAAATCCACCAGCAGTACATTGTATCCCAGATACCGAAATTCAGACGCCACAGGCAAAATCATTCCCTTGTTCATCAGCAGTCCGTGAAAAAGAATAACGGTCCCTTTTGACAGCGAATCTGTTTGGCTGTACCAGCAATCAATTCGTAACCCATTTGCAGTATGTAAAGACACCGTGTCGACGGCAAACTGGGGTACATCTGTTATCAGCGAACGGGGATATTTGATGCCTGAAAATAACTTCCAGGTTTTCACAAAAATATTTTTGTAAGGCCGGTAGGGCTGGCGAAGAGCCGGGTCATCGTAAAAATGGGTGAACTTATAGGCGTGCAGTGCTGCACTGATATTCATAAGGATCAGTTGAACAAGTAGTACCCACACGGCCCATTTTACAAATGACCGCAGGTTTCCTTGCTTACGGGTTGGTTGCATAAGGTAACTTATAAAAAGCCATTGCGGCAAAGCGGCAAAAATATTGGTTACTGCAAGTAAATCACAATCATTTTTGCTGAATCATCCATTTTTTTCACATAAAACAAAAGGAGGTATAGTTTTTGCTAATTATACAGCTGTACTAATCGAATTAGAAAAACCTTTTAAAGCAGCTGATCCGGGCTGCTTTATTTTTTCATCATAGTAATTTTACGAAAGCCTGCCATTTTTGATTTCGTCCACAACCGAGGGGTCCAGCAGCGTGGTGGTATCGCCCAGGTTTGTGGTTTCGCCTTCTGCAATTTTTCGCAGGATGCGCCGCATGATTTTTCCGCTTCTTGTTTTGGGTAATCCTTTTACAAATTGTATTTTATCTGGCTTGGCAATGGGACCGATAATCCTGGCAACGGTTTGCAAAATGTCCTGCCGTGTATGCTCATCATCTCCGTGCATGGCCGACATAATCACGAAAGCATAAATGCCCTGGCCTTTTACTGCATGCGGGTAACCCACCACGGCACTCTCCACCACGTCGGCGTGCATATTAATAGCATTTTCAACTTCGGCAGTGCCAATCCGGTGCCCGCTCACATTCAGCACATCATCTACGCGGCCTGTGATCCGGAAATTGCCGGCATCATCTTTAAGTGCCCCGTCACCGGTAAAATATAGGCCGGGATAGGTTGCAAAATAATTGGTCCGGCAACGTTCATGATCGCCATAGGTAGTTCGGATAATTCCCGGCCACGGCGCCTTCATGCAAAGGTTGCCTTTGTACAAACCATGTTCATCTTTTTCCGTAACTTCTTTCCCGTTTTCATCTACCAGTACAGGCTGCACACCTGGCAACGGCAACGTTGCCCAGCTGGGCCTCGACGGCGTCACGCCTGCCAGGTTAGAAATCAGTACGCCACCGGTCTCCGTCTGCCACCAGGTATCCACAATCGGGCAACGCTTTTTCCCTACATGTTCATCATACCAGTGCCAAGCCTCTTCATTAATGGGTTCACCCACGGTACCCAGTATTTTTAGCGAAGAAAGATTTTTTCCTTCCAGCGGCTTGGTACCAAATCCCATCAGGCTGCGAATAGCCGTGGGGGCCGTATATAAAATATTTACCTTGTATTTGTCTACAATATCCCAAAACCGGCCAGCATCCGGCCAGGTGGGGATGCCTTCAAACATAAGAGACGTGGCGCCGGCGCTCAGCGGGCCATATAAAATATAGCTGTGCCCCGTGATCCACCCAATATCAGCCGTACAGAAATGAATATCGCCGGTTTTGTACTGGAATACGTTTACAAAAGTATAAGTTGTCCATACCATATAGCCCGCACAACTGTGTACAACACCTTTTGGCTTGCCCGTGCTTCCGGACGTATACAATATAAACAGGGGGTCTTCCGCATCCATTTCTTCGGCGGGAAAACTGACCACTCCATCTTTCTCCACCTGTGCCTCGGCATGCTCCATTTCATCTTCCCACCACACATCACGGCCTTTGATCATGGAAACGGGCGTTCGCGTTCTTGTATACACGATGACGCGTTTGACGGTTTTGTTACCAATCAGGGCATCATCAATAATACTTTTCAACGGGATGTCTTTGCCGCCGCGAAAAGCGCCGTCGCAGGTGATGATGAATTCAGCTTTTGCATCTTCCAGCCGGTCGGCAATGCTTTGTGCGGAAAAACCGCCAAAGATTACACTGTGAATTGCGCCGATGCGGGCACAACCCAGCACTGCATAAGCCAGCTCGGGTACCATACCCATATAAATGCAAACCCGGTCGCCTTTTTTCACACCATTATTTTTCAGCATTTGCGCCACCTGGCATACCCGCTTGTGCAGGCGGTTGTAAGTGACAATTCGGGTGCGTTCTTCAGGATTATTGGGCTCCCAGATAATCGCCGGTTGCTCACCCATTTCGGCGAGGTGACGATCGATGCAGTTTTCCGTAATATTCAGTTTGGCGCCGCTAAACCATTCTACTTTCGGTTCGCGAAAATTCCAGTTTACTACCTTATCCCATTTTTTACGCCAGGTAAAATGCTCGGCCACAGATGCCCAGTATTCCTCTGGTTCGTTTATACTTACCCGGTAGGCCATTTCATATTGATCCATACTGCGGATCTGGTAGGGATATTCCATAAGCAATCATTTGTTTAAGGCTATAAAAATAAGAAATGCAGTCTATTGAAAGGCAATTAAATATTGCGAAAACGGTTGCGCTGCACCAATAAACTATTCATCAAAATAGCGGGGATACCTGTTGAGAAAGGAAATGATAATTCAGGGCACTGCTGCAGGATTATCTTCATGCTGTGTACAGAAATGCTTTACTCGTATAAACCGCAAAACTTCAGCAGGTGCCTCACATTTTTGAGACCGACTTTATGATTGTCAAAGAAACAGGGCCTTGCCTCTTTGCTGGTGTTAGGAAAACCAGTTTCCCGATGGCGCTGCACTGGGCTAATTATTTGAAAATAGGCGGCCGTTCATTTCCCCGGTCCTAATTTTTTACAATTCTTCAACAATCTTTTCTTTGTGGTGTTAAACTGGCTGGTAATTTTGCAGACAATGAAAAAGATCGCACTTCTCTTGTTGGTTTTGTTTACGGCGGTACAGGTAGTACCTGCTGTACAAGCCTGGTGCGATACCGGGAAAGTGCTGGTATTTAATGTAGACGAAGAAAAACATTCTGGCAAACAGGCGCCTGATGACCTGAAAGAAAAAAAATTCTTTGCTGATCATTTCCTGCAAATCAGGCAGCTTGCAGTAACTATTCATGCCTCTTTTCAAAAGGACGATGCGATTCCCCCATCTCCCTGTTTGGAACAATTAGTTCCTCCTCCTAATTTCTGCTGATCAGTATCCTGATCCTTACTACGTTCGGTTGCCGGAATCCGGCAGCTATAGCCATTTATTATTCCTGATTATTAAAAATTATTCATGATGTCTCCGGCTGTAAATCCGGTTGCCAGGATCTGGAATCTTGTGCGCCGGGAAAAAGCAGAAATTACGGCAGTTTATTTTTATGCAGTCCTGGCGGGAATTATACAACTTTCCCTGCCGGTCGGTATCCAATCCATCATCAACTTTGTGCTGGGTGGCAGCATGTCTGCATCGTTGGTTATTTTGATCATACTGGTTGTTACCGGCGTAACCGTTACAGGGATTATTTATATCAACCAGATGAAACTGATAGAAAAAATCCAGCAAAAAATCTTTGTAAGGTATGCTTTCGATTTTGCAGAGCATCTGCCAAAAATTGACTTGCAAAAGGCGGATGCTTTTTACCTCCCGGAACTGGTCAACCGGTTTTTTGAAATTCCCATTTTGCAAAAAGGACTTTCTAAACTGTTGATTGATATTCCAACGGCTACCATTCAGATTTTGTTTGGACTGCTCCTGCTTTCGCTGTATCACCCGGCTTTTATCCTGTTTGGTATTTTGCTGTTGTTGATCCTTGCTGTCATCCTCTACTATACGGGCTCCAAAGGATTGCGCAGCAGCCTTGCCGAAAGCTCGTATAAATATTCGGTGGCGGCCTGGCTGGAGGAACTGGCCCGCGTGGTAAAATCTTTTAAACTTTCCCGCGGCACATCCCTGCACCTGAAAAAGACAGACGATCGCACAATGGGATACCTGCATGCCCGTACGGTTCATTTCTCCGTTTTGCTTTTTCAATATCGCTTACTCGTGATTTTGAAAACCATCATCACCGCTGCTATGCTCCTGGTAGGTTCATTCCTGCTGATTAACCAGCAGCTGAATATCGGACAGTTTATTGCGGCAGAAATTGTGATCCTGATTGTCATTAGTGCGGTGGAAAAACTGATTACCACCCTTGACAATGTGTATGATGTACTGACATCGGTGGAAAAGATTGGTATACTCACGGACAAGCCAATGGAAATAACCGGCACACAGCCTGTCAGTTCAGCAAACCGTGGCCTTACTCTTGAACTGGTAGATGTTGCCTTTCAGTTTAACAAAGCAAGAAACGTATTTGGAAAAATCAGTTTTAAAGCGGCAGCCGGTGAAAAAATCTGCCTGTCGGGCCAGGAAGGAAGCGGCAAGTCCACCCTGCTCAAGCTACTGAGCGGTATATATACAGATTTTTCCGGCAGTATCCTCATCGATGGGATTCCCTTGCGCAATTACAACCTCGACTCGTTGCGGTCAGTTACAGGCTTCTTCATAAGCCGGCAGGACATTTTTCATGGCACACTCAAAGAAAATATTACGATGGGTGATCCGCTGGCCGATATAGAAGAGATCAGTGCGCTGGCCGCCAAAATCGGCCTTGGGTCGTTTATCAGTATGCAGAAATATGGATACGATACAGAACTGGATCCTGTAGGAAACCACCTGCCCGGTAATGTCATTCGAAAAATATTACTTCTGCGGGCACTCATCCGCCGCCCCCGTTTATTGCTGCTGGAAGAACCCTGGGAGGGTTTTCCGGCAAAGTTGCAGCGGCGGATGCAGGATTTTCTCCTGCAGGAAATTCCAAACTGCACTGTGCTGGTGATTAGCAACGATCATGACTTTGCGGCACGCTGCGATAAGGTCATTTACCTGGATAGCAATGAAACAAAAGTGATAGTAAATACTAAAACAACTGGTCGTGAATAAGGATTTATACAAAGCAAATGCCTGGCGGCACATCTATCGCTACAATAGCAGGAGCAGGGTAAAATACTGGTTTACCGGTTTGCTCATCCTGCTGCTGCTGGTGCTTTTCCTGCCCTGGACGCAAAGTATCCGCAGCCGCGGCAATGTAACAACACTCCGGCAGGAACAGAGACCACAGCAAATGAATACCGTTATTCCCGGAAAGCTGATAAAATGGTATGTGAAAGAAGGAGATTTTGTGCGGGCCGGTGATACGATTTTACAAATTGCCGAGATTAAAGATGATTACCTGGATCCCGACCTGGTAAGCCGGACTGGGGAGCAACTACTGGCAAAAAAACAGTCTCTTGATTATTATGGGTCAAAAGCCTCTGCCGCTGGCTCGCAAATGGCAGCGCTTTCCCGTGAACGTGATCTGAAACTGGAGCAGCTCCAGAATAAAATTGAACAGCAGCGCCGGAAAATACAAAGCGATGAGCTCGATTACCGCGCAGCCCTTAATGAACAGCAGGTAGCCCTTCGCCAGTTGAATGCCGGGAAAGCTATGCTTGATTCAGGTGTGATAGCGCTGGTAGATTATGAAAAAAGAAAAGTGCAATACCAGCATGCACAGGCTAAAACAACCGGTGCAGAAAATAAACTGGCTAACAGCAAACAGGAACTTACGATTCTTACCATTGAACTGAATGCAATCGGGCAGGAGTATGCAGAAAAAATTTCCAAGGTTTCCGCCGACCGTTTCCAGTCATTATCGGAAATAGCCAACAACCGCGGTGAAATAGCTAAACTGCAAAACCAGTATAGCAACTATACTATCCGCAAGGGTATGTATTACATCACTGCTCCGCAAGACGGGCAGGTTACAAAAGCAAAAAAAGCGGGGATCGGAGAAATTGTCAAGGAAGGTGAAATGCTTGTGGAGATTGTACCGGCCATGGTACAACATGCCGTGGAAATGTTTGTAAGACCCGTTGACCTGCCACTGATTTCCCCGGGACAAAAAATCCGTTTTTGGTTCGATGGTTTCCCGGCAATTGTGTTCAGCGGCTGGCCCAATGCATCGTATGGAACATTTGGAGGACGTGTGATCGCTGTCGAAAACGCGGTAAGCCCCAATGGAAAATTTCGGGTATTGGTAGCCGAAGATCCGGCTGATCAACCCTGGCCCGCACAATTGCGGGTGGGAACCGGCGCCCAGGCCATAGCGTTATTGAAAAATGTACCGGTTTGGTACGAATTGTGGCGCAATATCAATGGTTTCCCGCCTGATTATTACAGAGTGGATGAGGAAAAAGCAGGAAAATAACGACACCGGAACCCGGGCTTTTTTTAAAATCAGCGAATTCAATGAGTATGAAGAAGTTTATTTTAACAGTCTGTTTCTATTGCCTTGTATCTGTACAGGTAATAGCGCAACAACTTTCTCCGCCATTGCTTGGCGAGAGAGAATTACTTGATATTGTGCAACGGTATCATCCGGTAGCCAAAAAAGCCAGGCTGTCTGTAGAACAGGCAGGTGCCGCAATCCTTTCTGCCAGGGCTGGTTTTGATCCGGTTGCCGGTATCAGCTTGTCCGAGAAAACCTTCTCTGGTACAACTTATTACCATCACCTGCAGCCGGAACTGCGTGTGCCGCTATGGTACGGCATAGATATCGTTACAGGCATTGAGCAGCTAGACGGTGAACGGATCAATCCCGAATCGACTATTGGCAAAGCCAGTTATGCAGGCATTGTCATTCCGCTCGCAAAAAACCTGCTTTTTGATAAGCGAAGAGCTGCTTTAAAAACGGCAAAAATTTTTTACAGCTTGTCTCTGGCCGACCAGCGCAGCCAGTTGAATGATTTGCTGCTGCAGGCAACAAAAGCTTACTGGCATTGGGCTGCCTGGCACGCCCAGTATCAAGTGATAGCCGAAGCAGTACTTCTGAACGAAAAACGCCTTCATCTCATCCGGCAGGCTGTGCTGCAGGGCGACCGGCCTGCCCTTGATACGATAGAAGCCGAGACACAGCTCCAGGCATTTCGCCTGCAGCAAACCGGAGCGTTGCAGGAACTGGAGAATGCCCGGCTGGAGTTATCTGTGTATTGTTGGAACGATCATGGCGATCCTTATGAGCTGCCGGAAACAGTGGAGCCAGACCTAAACCTGCTGAGGCAACAGCCCGCTATGCAGGCCATACCGTCACTCGACTCGTTACTGACCCTGCTCCCTGTTACGCATCCTGCCCTGCAGCAATATACGTTTAAACTGCAGGCATTGGCTGTGGAACGGAAAATGAAATTCCAGGAACTGCTGCCCTCGCTGGATTTTAAATATTTCCAACTCGGCAAAGGTTATAACCTGCTGCAGGCAAAATCCGGTCCCCTCTTCAGTAACAATTATCGCTATGGTGTTAGTTTTAGTATGCCATTGCGACTGTCGCGCGGACGTGCCGAATACAGGACCGCCCGTTTGAAAATACAGGAAGCAAAACTGGAGCTGGATCTTAAAATGCTAACCTTGCAAAACAAGGTGAAAGCAGGATATAACACGGCCCTGGCCTTGCTGTCGCAGGCTGCCATACTCGAAAAAGCCTGCGATAATTACCTGAGGCTTCAGAAAGGCGAAGAACTGAAATTCCTGAATGGAGAAAGCTCCCTGTTCCTGGTCAACAGCCGGGAGGCTAAAACCCTGGAAGCCCAACAGAAAAAAATTAAAACCACGGCAGATTTCTTTGCAGCCAGGTCTTCTTTGTACTGGGCTACAGGTACACTGCCGGGTGATTTTTAACGGCAGGAGCCTGGTGAAAATAAGAGGGCAGGAGAGTGGATCTGCAAATAGCAAGTCTAATAGTAATGCTATGAAATGCGTGTAGATGAAAAATAATTTGTATCTGAAGTGAATCAGCCAGCTATACTGATGTCATTCACTGTTAGTCGTTTGTTTTTTTTGCTCTTCATTGATGTATTCCAAAATATCACCTGGCTGGCAGTCCAGCGCCTTACAAATTGCTGCTAACGTGCTAAAACGTATGGCTTTTGCCTTTCCTGTCTTTAAGATGGAAAGGTTGGATAATGTCAAATCAACTCTTTCAGAAAGTTCATTCAGAGAAATTTTACGCTTTGCCATCATCACATCTAAGTTTACAATGATTGGCATACCTTAAATGGTTAAATCGTTTTCGTTTTGAATATCTACGCCTTTTTTGAAAATGGTTGCAATGATATAGATTACAGCACCCATAAGAATAAATGCCTCACTGTCTGCCCAAAATTGATGTAAGTTGTCGGGAATAAAACCGTGATGCATTAAACTTTTCACTAACTGTCTGGCGATGTAACTCAACAGTCCTATAGAGAGTGTATAATAACTAATTTGTGAAATTTGTCTCGAAACAAAAGTATTGAACGGTTTTGACAAATCCATTTTGTGCATTAGCCTGATAACTATGTAAAACAAGTAAGCTTTTAAAATTGAAATGATTAGAATAAAGCTATAGATGCCGAAAAATGCCAATTTACTGTCTTTATACATTTCAGTTAAGTCCAGCTTTTGATAAAGATGTTGAATAAATTCAGGTTTATACAGGCTAAAAAAGAAATTGACTATTAAGCCTCCTGCTTCAATGGACAAGCCTACAAAAATGAGCCAGGCCACAATCAGCAGGCCCTTAAATACGAGGTCGTTGGTTTTAGACAGCATTGTTGAGTTTTGAGGTAAATAATGCCTCAAAGATATAAAAATTTATTGATAAACAATAAATAATTATTTTAATTCATAAAATATTCATTGAATATAAAAATGTTTTGTATAAGTTGCTGATTGCTTTCAGTTTGTGATTACTATACAATCAGATAAACCGTAATAAACAAGTGGGGTTGTGGGGGTAATTTGTTGGCGTGGGGGAGGTCTTTTACAAGAATCACTAACGTTTGAGAATTTGTGAAGGTATCTGTGGCTCGTTTCCCATGGGCTGCCGGGTAATTGATACGTCGCGATTCATTGTTTATTCCTGAAAGTGATTGGGTAATGTTGGTACAGCGGGTATAGGGAAGTCATACAGGCGAAGCAATACTGCCGTATCATGACTGCTTGCAGCGATAATTTTTGGCTGGCTGCTATATTCCTGAGTTAATTTTCTGGCATATTCTTTTAGCGGAATCAAAAGTCGTCTCTGTTGTCGATGTAAATATTTGTCAGGAAAAAAATTCCACAATTTTTATTAAATAGTATTGTTGTGCTTACGCCCGGGTCATCACCATCGTGACCAATAAAGCCGTCGGTGTATAAGTTCCAGAAAATACCTTTTGTTCTTTTCGAAGCAGTAAAGTGCTGCGGCAGGCTGTCCGAAGAAAATATCACATCAGCAGATTTCTTGCTTACAATTGTTGATTGACCATTTAATGCAAGTATCATTTCTATAACATACTTACTTAAATCATCAGCAGAAGTTATTAAACTGCCGTCCGGATAGGTGGTCAGTGAATAAAAAGGTAATGGAATGCCAGTTGCAAGATAAGGGATAGCGTGTTTTTTCATATCAACTTCGCGTAAAAACCACGCAGAGCTATTCATTTGCAAAGGCTGAAAAATATATTTTTCGGTAAAAGCTGCAAAGGACATACCGGCTTTTAACTGGATCTGGTATGCCGCAAGTGCAGAAGCTATATTACTGTAACTTGATCTTTCGCCCGGCTTACTGTTGTAATTTTTTTTTACTGCTATATAATTTATCGTCAGCGTTTAAATAACTCTGCAAAAATGTTTCGAGGGTAGTGTCACTCAGTCCGCCGGAATACCCCAGTTCCTTAATTGCAGAAAGGGCATCTTTATATGTGCTGCCCGTAAGTAAGAATATGTAAGATTTATGATAAATACTATCATTATCAATGATGGCTGAAGTATGCGTTGCCAGCTGTTTGATAGTAATAGGATACTTTGGACAGTAAGGATTTACTACTTTGAAAAGCAGAATGTCGTTGATATTTGTTTGCAAATAAAAATAACCTAAATCAATTGCCTTCGTCATAGCAACAGCTATAAATGTTTTACAAACTGAACCAATGTTTTCGATAGTGTGCGTGTTGTAGGGTATATGAGCATTACTGTTTGCGTAGCCAAAGTTTTTTGTATAAACAATACCGTTTTTGTTCACAATCACTGCTCTGAACCCGGGAACCTTTTTTTTGATGAAAGCCTGTGCCAGTCTCGAATCAAGGCTGTCTTGGTATTCTTTTTGGGCATACAGTTTTCCTGCGACAAGATTGAGTAATAAATTTATAATCCAAAAAATCTTCGCCCTCTTGATTTTACCAGCAAGTTTTTTTACAACGTATTAAATGAAAAACTTTTTATTCTGTCAGTAAACATATCAAATAAAAGTTCTCACTACAGCTCTATCAATAAAGGTTATTCTAAAGTTAACTGCAAAATAAAAGCTTTTACAAAGGCAGGGAAATAGCGAGTTGTCAGGCGAACCAAATGCTTGCTTAAAAATATGTTACTGGCGTTAAAAATCCAAAGATCAACATTGTATACCGAGTCCGAGCTAAGCTGATGCTTACGCGTAGCTGGTGTTACATCGCCAGCACTCTTTGCGAAAATATTTTCAGTGTGCTTTTATATGATTAAGAGATTTTGTCAAATTCTAATGTAAAAGCTTTTCAAGCATTTTCTTTCCATTTTCATTTTTAGGATTTAACTGTAGCGACTTTTGATACATTTTAATGGCCTCATCTATTTGACCATCTCCCAAGAGAGCTTCAGCATAACTATCATAGGCATTCCAGCTATTTGGAAATAGCGCTACATTTGTTTTGAGGGTTTCAACTGCTTGTTTATAAAAGTGCTGCTCGGGCAAATGATAAGGATTACTGTTACCCATAAAATCATAGCCAAGCGTATTCATTTCGTCTTCGCTCAGATAATAATTGGCGGTGTCTTTTTTCAAAGTTTCCAATATTGTATTTGCTGCAATTACGCCTTTCCACAATAGAGTATATCCATATATTTTGGCAATACTTTTTTTAGGTATATCCACCTTTTCACCATTTAAAATCATCATTAGTTTTGATGCATTTTCATGGGCATTAAAATGTGCATTATCAAACAATATTACTGTTTGGTGTTTGGTAATATTTCTTAAAATATTAGAACTTAGTCCCATCGCTGCACCACTATGGTAAACCAGTTTCCCCAGCGAAGTATCTTTCTCAATTTCCCAGCCTAGACCAAAATAATCAGGATTGTTTTCGCCACTATTTAATTTTGTAGGCACAAAAGCTTCTTCTAATGTTTGTTGCTTTAGTAAAATATTTTTGTATAAAGCATTATCGAATTTCCATAAATCTCTGGTTGTGCTTATATAATCGCCAAAGCCATTGAACCCGTAGGAGTGCCAGTATTCTCTCACGTAAGGAATCGAATTCGATTTGACAGGCGTCGAATCGTAAAAATGCAAGTACACATGTGGAAATGCAAAGTTTTTTATTTTTCTTCCGTCAAATTGTTCGGGTAATGGGAAGAGTGAAGTTTCATTCATACCCGCTGGCTGCAGGATGTTTTTTTCGATATAGTTTTTATAAGGCATACCTGAAATCTTTTCAATAATCAAGGCTAATACCAGGAAGTTGATGTTGTCATAATTGCCTTTTTCTCCAGGCTGATAAATGAGCGGTTGCTTGTTAGCAACAACACCCTTCATAAAATCTTTGTTTGTGAATGTTTTGTCCGGATTTTCTTTCCTGGCATTGTCAAAAAAAGCATTGTAGGGTGGAAGTCCTGAAGTATGTGAAAGTAAATGTTTGATGGTGATTTGAGGATAGGGAAATTCGGGTAAGAATCGATTAACAGCATCTGTTAAGTTCAATTTACCTCTTTCTTTCAGCTGGAGAATTGCCGTTGCGGTAAGGAGTTTTGTGATGCTTGCAATAGGGAAACGGATATTGGGTGTGTTAGGTGTCTTAGTGGTATAATCGGCGTATCCGGCAGCGTTTTCGTAAACAATTTTATTATTCTCGATGACCAAAACATTACCACTGAATTGTTGATTTTCAACCAGTGCTTTGCAATAGTCGTCAAATGCTTTTTGTTTAGATTGCCCAAATAAAGATATCCCTAAGAAAAACAGAAGGCAAGCGATAAAGCTCTTTTTAAGCATTGCTTATGATTTTTGTATAGCTTAAGTTAGTTAAGCGTTAGAATGTATGATACTCAATGTTGACAGCTTGCTGCTGCGCTGGTATTTTATAATGTCCAGCCCTGAGCAGCAGCCGATTAAATAACTAATGATGAAGATAACGACAAAAGGTGATACAATTCTGTCGGCTGGATATAAGCTGATAGCGATATGAAGCTGAATTTACTACTGTCGACCCCAATTTTGGCAATGCATTTGTTGGTGGCAGTTTATTATTGAATACAATCTCAGCTATTTTCACACTGACTAAGGATTCATTTTATTGAAAGTTGCACTAATAACTTCAGGATTTGCTTTTACCATTATTTCACTAAATCCAAATGTAAGCTCTGTTTTGCCTTCTTTCATTTGACTGAATACTGCTTCAATAAATTCGCTTACAGGTGGTTGCCCATCATGTAAGCCTTTCCCTCCTAAGTCTGTATTCAAAGCTGGTGGTATCATTTCAATTACTTCAATGTTCTTTGATTTCAACAAATGCCGCAATGATTTTGTAAATGAATGTAAAAATGCCTTTGTCGCACAATAAACAGGCACTTTTGAAAGCTGAACAAATGCCAAACCTGAAGTAACATTAATAATTGTGTCTAATAATTTTAAATTTGTGAATAGAGTTGTCAAATGAATGGGCGCTAAAACATTCGTTGTAATTTCGTCATTTGCTTTTTGATAAAAGTTAGTGTCTGAAATATTCATCCAGTTTTGAATACCCGCATTGTTTACTAATACATTCAAATCGCTATGGTTTTCTAAAACCCAGTTATAAAGCTCGATACGGTCTGCCTCAATTGACAAATCACAGACTCGAGTAATCACTGAAGGAAATTTGTCTGTAACTTCCTTTAGTACTGCTTCTCGTCTTCCACAAATAATAACTGTATTGTTTTCTTGAATAAATCTTTCAGTCAATCCTAAGCCAATACCGCTTGCGCCACCTGTAATTAGAATTTTGTTATTTGTTAATTTCATTTTCTTTTGTTTGAATTTTGTAGGGTGTCAAATTAAATTGCCACCAACGTTCGAGTATTTGCGAAGGCAGGGAATTCATTGAATGTCCAGCCCGGTACAAATGCCCATTTGAAAATATGTGTTTGAAGTTAAGAACTAAAGCTGAACAGTGAACGTCGAGCCCCGAACCGCTGCTGATGACTGCACATAGTTGATGTTACAATGTCAGCCCTGCTTTTGCAAATACTTTTGTTGGCAGTCGTTTTTCAGTGATTTAGCTATTTTTTCTTGTCAATTAAACGTTCCCAATTCGAAAATGCAAATTTTTCCTTATTTTCTTTGTTTAGCTCTGTTGCTTCTAAAAAATTTCTTGCATCTCGTCCTTGTCTGTACTGATACGGATAATCTGATGAAAAAAGTATTCGGTCTATTCCAACAATTTCGACGGAACGTTGTAGATAATTTTGGCTGAACATTCCACTTGGCGTTACATACAGGTTTTGTTGCACATAGTCAATAAAAGGTTTTTGAAGTTTTGTAACTCTGTTGAACGAAGCCATTCGTTCTGTATAAAATAAAATCACTTCGCCCCAATGTCCAAGTATAATTTGGAGATTTGGAAAGCGGTCAAAAACTTTTGCTAATACCAAACGCACAAATTGTATTCCTGCTTCGTAATGCCAACCAAGTCCAAACGTTGAAAATGCAAGGTCGGTTAGTTCGTCAAATCCTGAATAGTAAATGTCCCGAATTGCTTTTTGCGGAATTTGCGGGTGAATGAATAACGGAACGCCAAGCGCTTCCGCACATTCAAACACTTTCCAAAAATCTTTGTGGTCTAAGTTTTTCTCACGAGTTCGTCCACATAACATTGCACCTTTCAAGTCAAGATTTTCCACAGAACGCTCTAATTCCTTTGCTGCTTCGGTTGGTGCAAACATTGGCAACGCTGCAAAACCTTGAAATCTGTCGGGGTTTTTCTTGATAATTTCCGCAATATAATCGTTGGTTTGAACAGCAAGACTAACACTTTCTCCTCCTAAATTGTGAAGGCTTGGACTTGTCAGCGAAAGCACTTGAACGTCAATTCCTGTTTCGTCCATATGTTGAAGTCGTGAGTTTCCAATGTCTTCCAAACGTTTTTCTATTTCACCTGAATGAAGTTTTTCGGTTGGTTCGTCTTTGTCTGAATATTTATGCCATTCATCTTTAACTGCTTGGGTCAAAAAATGTTCTTCTACTGCTATTAATTTCATTTTGGAAAGTTAGATATTTTGTTGTCTGCACTAGAGGCAGGGTGTCGCTTAAAATGGCTGCCAACGCCAAACCGATGTTATGGGCAGGTGGCTTTTAGTTAAAGGATTGTCTGAACTCCAAAGGTGAAATGCTTGTCTTTGTCTTGAAAAGTTTGCTGAATGATTGCGGGTGTTCAAATCCCAATTCGTAAGCTATTTCGCTGATGGAAAGGTCCGTCGTAGACAGTTTTTCTTTGGCTTTTTCAATCAACTTGTCGTGTATGTGTTGCTGTGTACTTTGTCCTGTCAGCACTTTGAGTAAACCGCTCAAATAATTTGGCGAAACATTTAATCGGTCGGCAATGTATTGGACTGTCGGCAATCCTTTTGAAATTAAATCATTGCTGTAAAAATAGTCCGACAGCAATTTTTCTAATCGGTCAAGTATTTGATGATTAATTGTTTTTCGTGTAATGAATTGTCGTTGGTAAAAGCGCTCCGAATAATTAAGCAAAGTTTCTATTTGCGAAATGATAATGCGTTGACTAAACGTGTCAATGTTGGTATGGTATTCCTGCCGAATGTTTTGAATAATACTGAAAATCATCGATTCTTCTTTTTGGGAAAGCCACAATGCTTCTTTCACGGAATAATCAAAAAAACCATATTGCTTAATGGTTTTTGCAAGTGGTGTGTTCCAAAGAAAGTCAGGGTGAATGAGCAACATCCACCCTGTTCGTTTAATTGTTTCGTTCGGATTGTTGATAATTTTCAATACCTGATTTGGCGACATAAAAAATAATACACCTTTGTCAAAATCACACGCTTGTTGTCCGTAATACATTTTGCTTACGCCTCTTTTGAGCGCTATTGTATAATAATCAAACGTCAGATTTTCAATGCCATCAGTTGGTGCTGTGTAGATTTTGGAATAATCCACAACGCTAATCAAAGGGTGTTCAGGTCTCGGCAATCCTCTCAATTCGTGAAATTCACTGACCGACTTTAATCTATGCACTTTCATATGTTAAAGATGGTTATTTTTTACCCTTGATTAAAAACTGCCGCAAACTCTTTTGCAAAATCCGTCAGTTTTACTTTCCCCAACCTTGGTTTGTGTTGGTGATAATCTTCATACAAAACTCCGCTCATCCTGCCAGCGTTCATTGCCGCCAAGCCTTCCGCTGCTTGCTGACTAAAACCTATACGAACTAAATTCGTAATAAAATCTTCGTCAGAAATTACAATCCATTTTAAATCGGGCTTGCCAATCGCTTTACCTAAAATCTTTGCCGTTTCGTTGGGCGAAACTTCATCGCTTGCGATGTAACGGATTGTTCTGCCGTTGAAAGGTTTTTCAATTTCTTCGGCAATCGTTTCTGCAATGTCTGATGGTGAAACCCACGGTTCTTTTAGTTCATCACCGCCATAATTTTGGAAAATATTCCCTGTATTCTTTATCGCAGGAATAAAGGCAAACATATTGTAATAAAACCCGACAGGTCGCATCACTTTGATAGAAACAGTATCGGGTAATGTGTTCAAAACGCTTTCAATCTCGTAACCATACGCCAGCATTCCGTTGCCTTTGTTGGTATGCGCTCCAATGGTACTAAGATGAATAACTTTTGTTACAGCTGCCTGTAGAATAGCTTGTTTGAAATTGTTAGCGAGTTGACCGAAATGTGCAATCATGTCTAAGTTTGGATCAAAGAAATTTGCAGGCGGAGTCATTGTGTAAACAATGTCTGCACCTTTAAACGTTGTTGCGAGAAAGTCGGGATCATTAATCGTTCCGATCGCGGCTTTCGCACCCATGTTTTCAATTTCTTGTTGTCTGTCAGCTTTACTGCTGATAATCGTTATCGAATGTCCTTTTGCAGTCAATTCCTTTGCAAGTGGTTTGCTGATATGCCCTAATGAGCCTGTTAACACTACTTTCATTTTTCCTATTTTTTGATGGTGCAAAATGCACCAAAGTCAGAAAACAGATGTAGCCATATCTACTTTTGTTGTAGCCAAAAAGGAAGTGTCGTTCTGATCTGTCAAACTATTTTGGATGGTGCGGCTTGTTTTGTTTTTCTCGTCTGGTTTGTCAGGTTGTTGGGTCGCTCTGCCAAGCCCTTGTTAGCGGCACGGGCTTTTTTGTCATCTGCTATTCAAAAAACCGTTTGTTCATCGTGTCAATGACCACTTCAATTCCGTCCTTTCTTAACCATTCATATTCTGTTGTCGCAAGATTGCCTGCTGTGTAGTGTAATTGTTTTTTGTTGTCTGTTGCTGCTTCGTAAACAACATTTGCAATGGTTTCGGGTGTATCACGTTTGGTGTTTGAATCCGCTCGCATTGCCGTGATGTATTGATTAAAAATTTCCTGATAGTCCTGATGAGAAATCATTTGTGCATTGCTACCAAAGTTGGTTTGCATATATGCAGGAACTATTGTTTTGATATTTACACCAAATCCGTATAATTCATAGCTCATTCCTTCCGTCCACGTTTCTAACGCTGATTTTGTTGCTGCATAAACGGCAACAAAAGGATAAGGAATGTTTGCTGTAGAAGATGTGACCGTAATAATTGTTCCGCTTTTTCTTGCTCTGAAATAAGGAAGAAACGACTTTGTAACAAGAATTGTCCCTAAAAAATTGGTGTTGATTTGTTGTGCCAATTGTTCGTCAGTTGTTCCTTCAAAAGCACCCATAAGCCCGTAAGCTGCGTTATTAAACAATACGTCTGTCGGGCTTATCTTTTCTGCTTCAGAAGCTATTTCAGCAATTTGTTTTGTATTGCTGATGTCCAATTTCAAAAGATGAATGTTTGGCAACTGTGTAAGTTCTGTTTCTTTTTCGGGTTGTCGCATTGCTGCAATTACAGTCCATCCTTTTGAGGCAAATAATTTAGCGGTCGCTTTTCCCAATCCTGATGAAGCACCTGTGATGAAAATTGTTTTGTTCATTTTTTAATTTTTAAAATTGTTGTTGCAAAATTGCAAAGACAAAAAATGAACTCATTTATCATTTGGTAAAAAGCAACTTAGCGAATGTTTTTTCTTATTCTGCTTAGTGATTGTTGTGTAATTCCCAAATAAGAAGCGATATATGATAATGGAATACGATTGACAAGTGTTGGATATTTTTCCATAAATTCCAAATATCGTGTAGTGGCGTCTTGCGATACTAACGGACTTACCCTTTCCAATTTTTGGGCAAGTGATTTATTGGTAATCTTTTGAATGATATTTTCCCAATCCATTATGGTATCGGAAATTTCTTTCCAATCCTGATTGGAAAACACAAGTAGTTTACAATTTGTTGCCGCTTGGATATATTCTGTAGAAGGCACATTTTTCAAGTTAAAAAGCAAATGTTTTTCTTCTATAAAGATTTTGGTAATTTCTTCACCATTGTTGTTGTAATAACAGATACGAAGAATGCCGTCAATGATAAACCCCACTTGTTTCAAAACCTTTCCCGCTTCTGCAAAATAGTCATCTTTGTTAAGTTCTATTTCTTTTGCTTTGCTTATAATCAGGTCAATTTGTTGTTTGTTCAAATTGCCAAATTGCAGAACGTATTCTATAAACTCTTTCATCATTGCAAAGTTAGCAACAGTTGTTTTTGGTTATTTATCATTTGGTAAAAAGTGGCTTTGCTTGTCCGTAGGCTTTATGTCTGAACGGTTGTCTGTCGGGATAATTTTTTCTAAAAGTCAGCGAACGACTGTCAAACACGCAGTGGACAGTATTTCGTTGGCTTTTTCAAGTGTCGGACTGTGCGGTCGTTTAGCCTTGCCGCTAACACTATAATTCACGCAACTCCGTCAAAAATAGCTGATTGTTAAGTAATTGATTTTCATCATAAATGTATTGCGTTTTTTGTATTGTTGATTGCGTCAATACAAATCACAATTTACAATATCCCTTTCGAAAATAAATCATCCAGCGGGCTAACTATGTTCACCAGCATCCGCCTCGATACATGCGTATACCGTTCTGTCGTTTTAATATTAAAATGACCCAGGATGTCTTTTATATAACGAATATCCACGCCCTTTTCCAGCAAATGGGTGGCAAAACTGTGCCGCAGCGAATGAAAACTAACCTGCTTGCTGATACCAGCTTTTTGTTTCGCCTCCAGGAAAACAGTTTGTGCACTGCG
>DASTSN010000038.1:0-80584 GCA_035760665.1 Chitinophagaceae bacterium
TATTTTCCTGGTATTATATTTTGTAAATGACCTGCTGCTGATTGGTCTCTTCTACCTGAACGCCTATGTGTTAATGCCCGCTTTGCTGGGCGTAAAGAAATACTGGCGGTATTTTATTGGTCTTGTGGTATTTTTTGCCGGGTATAATTTTGTGGACTGGATAATTTTTAAGTTACTGATAGCCGGCCATCCGTTTGATTTTCGTAATTCACTGCTTTTTTCTGTTTTTCCTTACATTTTTATTTTGGCCTGCAGCATTACGTACCGGCTGGTGCGGGAGAAGTCCCGTGCCGACAGAATGCTTAAGGAAAAGGAAAATGAAAACCTCAAGACGGAGCTTTCACTGCTGCGATCGCAGGTCAGTCCGCATTTTATGTTTAATGTTCTCAACAACATGGTGGCGCTGGCCAGGAAACAATCGGACCAGTTGGAGCCCTCGCTGATCAAACTTTCTTCGCTGATGCGGTATATGATTTATGAAGCCGATGAAGAAAAAGTGCCGCTTGAAAAAGAGATTGAATACCTGCAAAGCTATATTGATCTGCAAAAGCAACGATTTGGAAAGAATGTGCTGTTTAATGTAGCATTTGATAATATTGACGGGCGTTACGAGATTGAACCGATGTTGCTGATCCCATTTGTGGAGAATGCCATAAAGCACGGTACAGGATTTATTGAGCAAGCCCAAATTGACATTGAGTTAAAAGCCGCCAATCATATTTTGCAGTTCCTGGTGCGCAATAAATACAATGAGGCGACCGAAGAAGTAAAGGATAAAACATCCGGTATCGGCCTGGCGAATGTGAAACGAAGACTGAAACTCCTGTACGGGAAAAATCATACGTTGCTGATCTCGAAAAAAGAGAATTGGTTCACCGCTTCTTTACAATTAAACCTTCACTGATGCTACGATGTATTGCTGTTGATGACGAACCCCTGGCGCTGGAGCTGCTGGAAGACAATATCAGCAAAGTACCTTTTTTGCAGCTGGTGGCTACCTGCAGCAATCCAATGGAGGCCATGAAAATCTTACAGGAGCAGGCTGTGGACCTCATTTTCCTAGATATTCAAATGCCGGGATTGACAGGCTTACAGTTTATCCAGAGTCTCACCCATAAACCTATGATCATCCTGATAACAGCGTATGAGAAATATGCGCTGGAGGGATTTAACCTGGATGTAGTGGACTACCTGGTAAAGCCGGTATCGCTTGACCGCTTCATAAAAGCCTGTAACAAAGCCAGGGAGTTGCAGCAGCTGAAACAAAAAAGCCAGGGCAGTGCTGCCGGTGAGGCAGATTACATTTTTGTGAATGTTGATTACAGTCTATTAAAAGTTGTGCTGTCGGATATTACCTGGATTGAAGGACTGAAAGATTATATCAAAATCAATTTAAAAAGTTCTCCCCGGCCGGTCATCACCCGTATGGCTATGAAATCGGTTGAAGAGCAACTGCCCGCCTCCCGGTTTATCCGTATTCATAAATCATTTATTGTTTCAAAAGCCCAGATTACGGCGGTACGTAAAAACAGCGTTTTTATTGGCCAGATGGAATTGCCCGTTAGTGATAATTACCGGGATGCCCTGGCGGAATTAACAGGCCGGAAAAATAGCTGACAGAGCGGAATTCGTCGCAACTTTTTGCCGGATCATCTCTTTCCGGTGTGGGCGGTGCTGCCTTGTTGTATAGTTTTACCATTTATAAAAGACAGGTTAGGGAGGAGTCATTTACCACCTTAACTTTGATACCAAATTTTTATTCCCTAACACTAATCAAAAAATCATGAAGATTAAACATCTCTTATTACCTGTGGTGCTGCTGGCAGCCGGCAGTATGAACACCTTTGCACAAACTGCAGACGACATTATTGCCAAGCATATTGATGCCATTGGCGGCAAAGACAAAATTTCGCAGATAAAATCTTTGTATATGGAAACCTCCTCCCAGATTATGGGAAGCGATGCTCCCGGTACCACAACCATTTTGAACGGCAAAGGCTTTAAGTCGGAAGTGGAGTTCAACGGATCAAAAATGATCCAATGCATCACCGACAAGGGCGGATGGATGGTTAACCCGATGAACGGCGGCTCGGCCGAAGAAATGCCTGAAGAACAATACAACGCCGGGAAGGATCAGCTGACCATTGGTGGTGACCTGCTTGATTATGCTGCCAAAGGAAATAAAGTGGAACTGGTGGGTAAAACCAATGATGGCTACCAGCTGAAAGTGTCAGGAGCCGATAGTACTGAAACGACATACTACATTGATCCTGCTACTTACTATATTTCTAAAATGGTAAAAAAAGGTGACATGATGGGGCAGGAAGTAGAAGTGACCACTACTTTTTCCAACTACCAGAAAACAGACTATGGTTATGTAATGCCTTATACCCTTGATATTGATTTTGGCGGTATGTTTTCATTAACCACCAATGTGAAAAAGGTAGAAGTAAACAAAGAGGTTGATCCGGCCATTTTTGAAATGCCGAAATAATCCTGGTACCGGAATATTGTTAAGCGGATGAAACACTCATCCGCTTTTTTTATTTATTCACAAGGATGCTCCACGAAAGACTATTTTGAGCGTACGTTTTTCGTCGCAACTTTTTACCCTGTCGTCTCATTTGCAGGTATATAATTAATATACCGGGGTAGCTTTGCGTCCGTAAAGCAAATAATATGAAGAAGATTTTACTGGGAATAATAGTACTTGCGGGTTTTTTATCAGCCAAGGCGCAGATGCCGATGGCGGGTAATGGAAAAAATGCCCAGCAGGCCAATATCGGTCATGTGTATGGAAAAATTGTTGACAGCACCGGTAAGCCGGTCAGCGATGTATCTGTTATGCTGCTGCAAAATAAATATGACCCAAAGACAAAGAAAAATAAAGAAGTACTGTTAAAAGGGCTGATTACAAAAGCCAATGGTGAGTTCAGTCTTGAGGAGCTGCCCATGTTTGGAAAAATGAAGTTGAAAATTTCCGCTTCCGGCTACCAGCCGCATGAGGAAGATATTTCCTTCCAATTTAAAATGGATGGGACAGCCGCCCCGGCTGCGCCCGGCAATCAGTCGCAGCAAATGAGCAACCTCAGCAAAGCATTAAACGCTTTTGATAAAGACCTGGGCAATATCACCCTGCAACCCGATATCAAGCAACTCCAGGGCGTTGTTGTAACAGCTTCCAAACCCTTGCTGACGATGGATATTGATAAAAAAACATTCAATGTTGATAAGAATATCGTGACCGCCGGCGGTACCGCTGTAGATGTAATGCGCAATGTGCCCTCTGTGCAGGTGGATATTGATGGTAATGTAAAATTACGTAACGCAGCACCTCAGATTTATATTGATGGCCGCCCAACTACACTAACGCTCGACCAAATACCTGCCGATGCCATTGAAAGTGTTGAAGTCATTACCAACCCCTCTGCCAAATATGATGCATCGGGCGGTAATGCCGGTATCCTGAATATTGTTTTGAAGAAAAACAAAAAAATCGGCTACAACGGCAACCTGATGGCGGGTGTGGACAGGCGAGGTGGGTATAATGCCGGGGGTAACTTTAACCTGCGGCAGAATAAAATTAATTTTTCTGCCACTTTCATGAGTAACCAGATGCGGAACCGTGCCACAGGATCTACAGATCGCCTGAACTATACCGATACTTCTCAAACCAATATTTCCCAGGAGAGTGTGAGTAAAACCAAGGGTGGGTTTATGTTTGGCCGCGTTGGCCTGGATTATTTTGTCTCCAACCGCACCACCTTATCGCTGGCGGGCATTAAAGTTCACGGTAAATTTAAACCGGGTGACGTGCTGGATATTAATACACTGGCAACAATGCCTTCCGGTTCTTTTGATAGTTACAGCCAGCGTATTTCAAACGCTGAAAGAGAGTTTAATGCAAACGGGCTCCAACTGGGCATGAAGCATAATTTTCCCAAAGCAGGCGAAGAGTGGACGGCTGACCTGAACTATTTTTCCGGGCACAACCAGGGGAATTCATTATATACTACCGATTATTATGGTAAAACCGGTAATGTTGATGGCACACAATTGCAAAAAAACATCAGCGACGGAAATAATAAATTTCTAACTGTTCAGACTGATTATGTAAAGCCCTTTTCGGAAAAAACCAAACTGGAAACGGGGCTGCGGGCACAGATCAGCACCATCAAAAACCTGAATGAAAATTATCTTCAGCAGGTTGGTGCTACCGATTTTGAAAAAATACAATCTGCCACCAGCAATTATAAAAACACCAATAATGTGTATGCTGCTTACGTTTCGGTAACAAGTCATATTGGTAAAAATTTCGGGTATCAGTTAGGCCTGCGCGGAGAAAGTTCGGACTATAAAGGCAACCTCCTCAACGCTGGGGACAAGTATAGCAATAACTACCCGCTGAGTTTATTCCCGTCTGTTTTCTTAAGTCAAAAATTGAAAAACGACCAGGAACTCCAATTCAGTGTGACAAGGCGAATCAACAGGCCCAACTTTTTCCAGTTGATACCGTATACTGATTACACTGACAGCCTGAATATTACAAGAGGAAACCCCGACCTGGTTCCCGAGTTTACCAATTCGGCAGAGTTTTCTTATAGCAAAATGTTTAACCGCAGCAATACGTTTCTTGCATCGCTGTACTACAAACATACCAATCACCTGATTACCCGCTATCTTTCGGTGGATTATAATCCGCTGAGTGGTAAAAATGATTATATCAATACGTATATCAATGCCAATTCGAGTTACTCATACGGAGCAGAATTTACGTCGATCAATACGATTAAGAAATGGTGGGACATCAGCACGAATATCAATTTGTATAATTCAAAAATTAACACAGATAATATTACCGGCGCCTCGCAGGATGCCTTGTGGAGTGTGTTTGGAAAAGTGAATAACAATTTTAAACTGCCGAAAAATTATACAATCCAGCTTTCGGCCGACTACCAGAGTAAAACAAATTTACCCATTAACAACAGCCAGGGTTTCGGTCCCCCCATGGGACAAGCGCAAAGCTCATCCCAGGGGTATATCAGGCCCTTTTACGGGGTGGATATAGCCTTTAAGAAAACGTTCCTGAAGAACAATGCTGCGGCCGTCACGCTGAGCTTCAATGATATTTTTGCAACGCGTAAATCTGATCAGCATTCTGAGGGGCTCGGTTTTGTCCAGGATTTCAACAGGCTGAATAATCCGCAGATGGTTCGCCTGAATTTCACTCTGCGGTTTGGTAAAATGGATATGTCGCTGTTTAAGCGCCAGAACCTGAAAAGCCAGGGTGAAGGAATGCAGAACGGTATGCAAGGCATGCAGCCATAGGTAAGGCCGTTCATCCTGCATAAATATTGAACTGTTAGGAAGGTTTGAAAAGTCTGTTGGCATTTACAGAATAGCCGTACGGCACGGCTTGTGTCGTACAAGCGGGATGGTAATCATCGACTGTGCTTTTCAGCAAATCAGAAGGCCAGAACAATCCCTTCCCGCAGGGCCTTATCGTATTGTCGTTTGTCAAAGCGATATAAATAAGGGGATCGGTGAGGCCCAATTTTTTTCTGCTCTTTCAGCTTTTTGATAATGCCGAGTGACAGCAATTTTTTGGGAAAATTCCGGCGGTCCAGTTTTTTTTCAAGAAGGGTTTCATAGAGATCATGGATTTCCGGCAGGGTGAATTTTTCGGGCAGCAGGTTGTAGCCGATAGGGTGATGATACAGTTGCTGGCGCAGTGCCAGTAATGCGTCGGCAATGATTTTGTTGTGATCAAATACCAGATGCGGCACTGCATTCACATCCCACCAAGCGCATTCATCCGAAAAAAAATCCGGTTGAGGTGTTACTTTCGAATATTCCGTAACCGCATAATAGCCAATGGAAACTGTTCTTTTCAGCAACCAGTGATCCGGGGTTACAGGCATCCCGATAATGGACGACAGGTGATGAATGTCTCTTTTTGAACGATCGGCGCGGCGCGGATCACCAAAGGTTTGAAATTGCTGCCAGAAGATTTCCTTTAAACCGGTCCGTTCCTGCAGGATGCGGCGGGCAGCCATTTCCAGCGGCTCTTTTAATTTAATAAATCCGCCCGGTAGCGACCAATTATTGGATCGCTTCCATTTCAGCAATAACACTTTTAACTGCCGTTCGTGGTATCCAAATAACACGCAGTCAATGGAAAGATGGGGCAGGTATTCACGGTGGCCATTTTTAAAAAAATCCAGTATTTCCTTTTGGGTTGTCATGTGTCAAAAAAATCCTGTATCCAAAATAAATTAATTGTTCTGAACAGGAAAATCTTTTATCTTCAATGCGTATAATTTACGGAATAATAAATTGTTTGCTTAACCATAAAAACGTTTTATGCCTGCCAGACGTCTCCCGCTTTTTATTATTACAGCCACCATGGCCGGATTGGGATTCCTGTCGTGGAAAAAACCACTTGGTGCTGAACATGTAACAGCTCTTCCGCCTTTTCAGTGGCGCGACCTCAATAAGAACGGTAAACTGGATGTGTATGAAGACAGCCGCCAGCCTGTGGAAGCCCGCGTGAATGATCTGTTGCGGCAGATGACACTGGAAGAAAAAGCCGGTGAAATGTTTATCAATGGCGCCCGCGTGAACGACGATGGCAGTATTGAAGACAAACCGGCTAAGGGTATGTTTGCCTTTGCACCCAACGCCCTGAGGTTGATGAAAGAAAAGAAGATGAATCATTTTAACCTGTGGGCGGTTCCCTCTATGCCAGCGCTGGCAAAGTGGTATAATGCCATGCAGCGTTACGCAAGCGATTCTACCCGGCTGGGTATTCCAATTACGATCGCCTCTGATCCAAGAAATCATTTCAGTAACCAGATTTTTGCCATGTCGGCTAACACATTTACACAGTGGTGCGAACCGCTGGGACTGGCGGCCATCGGTGATGAAGCAGTTACGAAACAGTTTGCCGATATTTCCCGGCAGGAATACCTGGCAGTGGGCATCCGCGAAGCACTGCATCCGCAAGTGGACCTGGCCACGGAACCGCGCTGGCCCCGTATCAGTGGTACTTTTGGAGAAGATGCCCAGTTGGCAGCCAGGATGGCGAAAGCTTATATCCAGGGTTACCAGGGTGAAAAACTGGGTCCGAACAGCGTGGCCACGATGACCAAGCATTTCAGTGGAGGTGGGCCGCAAAAAGAAGGATTGGATCCGCATTTCCCCTTTCAGAAAGGGCAGGTATATCCCGGTCATAATTTCAATTATCATTTAATTCCGTTTGAAGCGGCGTTTGCTGCTCACACGGCTGCTATTATGCCGTATTACGGTGTGCCAATGGGCCAAACCAGTGAGGATGTAGGTTTTTCATTTAATAAAGAAATCATCACCGGCCTGCTGCGGAATAAATACCACTATGATGGTGTGGTGTGCACGGACTGGGGTCTGGTAACGGATACACATATGGGAAATACAGTATGGCCGGCACGCGCCTGGGGCGTGGAAAACCTGAGTGAAAAAGACAGGGTAAAAAAAATTATTGATGCGGGTGTTGACCAGTTTGGCGGCGAAAACTGCCCGGAGTATGTGATTCAGCTGGTAAAAGAAGGGAAAATTTCCGAAGCAAGAATTGACCTAAGTGTAAAAAGACTGCTGCGGCAGAAGTTTGAACTGGGCTTATTTGATAACCCGTTTGTGGATGAATCAAAAGTCAACGACGTGTTTACCAACCAGGCCTTTAAGCAGGCTGCCGAAGCTTCACAACGTCGTGCTATGACGCTGCTGAAAAACGACAACCGGATATTGCCGTTGCAACCCGGAAAACTGAAGATATATGTAAGAAATATCGATCCGAACATAGCGGCCCAGTATGGAACTGTGGTAGAAAAACCTGAAGAGGCCGATATCGCAATCCTCCGGCTCAACACTGCTTTTTATCCGGTGGAATCACCCATTATGATGGCGCGCATGTTTCATCATGGCGATCTTGATTTTAAAGGAGTACAGAAGGACAGTATCCTGCAGTTGCTGAAAACTGTACCTACTATTGTTGATATTTACCTGGATCGTCCGGCTGTGATTCCGGAAATCAGCCAGCAGGCAAAAGGGTTGCTGGCCGATTTTGGCGCCAGTGATGCCGCGGTGCTGGATGTGATTTTTGGCAAGTTCAAACCGGGCGGGCATTTGCCAATAGAGCTACCCTCGTCCATGGAAGCTGTGCGCAACCAAAAAGAAGATGTGCCGTACGATTCAAAAGACCCGTTATACAAGTTCGGATTTGGATTAAGCTATTAACAAATCATTTTGCATTTCGTCCCCTGATTGTTCACCTACTTAATTCACAGCATGAAAAAAATATTCATTTGTTTAGTATTGTTTATGCCGGTAACAAAAATTTTTTCACAGTCCGCCAATCCCCTGCTTGTGCATACAGCCAATGGTTTGTTGGAGGGGGTGGATGAATCGGGCATCCGTGTTTTCAAAGGAGTTCCTTATGCTGCACCACCTGTAGGAAAATTGCGCTGGCGTGAGCCGCAGCCGGTTAAGAGTTGGAGTGGTGTGCGCAAGGCAGACAAGTTTGCGCCGCGAGCTATGCAGTTGCCCATATTTGGTGATATGAATTTTCGGTCCGATGGTGTCAGCGAAGATTGCCTGTACCTGAACATCTGGACGCCAGCCAAAACCGGCCACGAAAAACTACCGGTACTGGTGTATTTCTATGGCGGTGGCTACCTGGCAGGCGATGGTTCTGAGCCCAGGTATGATGGCGAAAGTATGTCACGCAGAGGTATTGTGGCAGTAACCGTCAACTACCGGTTAGGGGTATTCGGTTTTATGGCGCATCCCGAACTGACGGCCGAGTCGCCGCACCATGCGTCAGGCAATTATGGATTGCTGGATCAGGCTGCCGCTTTAAAGTGGGTGCAAAAAAATATTGCTGCTTTTGGAGGTGATCCCGGAAAAATCACCATTGCCGGGGAATCTGCCGGATCTTTTTCTGTCAGTGCGTTAATGGCATCCCCGCTGTCAAAACATATTCTTGCGGGTGCTATTGGCGAAAGTGGTTCGTTGCTTGGCAATCCGCTGGCCACTTTGCAGGCAGCAGAAAAAGCGGGAGCTGACTGGGCAAAGGGGATTCAGAAATACTCACTGAAAGATTTGCGGGATATGGATGCCAATGATTTGCTTAAGGCATCTGCAAATGCAGGCTATGGAAAATTCCCGGTTTGTGTTGACGGCTATTTTTTCCCGGAACAACCTGTGGCTATTTATGCGGCAGGTAAGCAGGCCCATGTTCCCCTGCTGGTTGGCTGGAACTCGCAGGAAATGGCTTACCAGATGGTGCTTGGCGGCAGCAAGCCCATCCTGGAAAACTTTAATAAGGCGGTGGAAAAATTATATGGCTCTGCCGCAGAAGAAGCATTGAAAGTGTATAAACCCGCAAGCGGGGAAGAAGTGGAGCAAGTCGCTACTGATATGGCCGGTGACCGCTTCATTGCGTATGGCACCTGGAAATGGAGTGATATGCAAAGCAGGACCGGTGGGAAACCTGTGTACCGGTACTATTATGCCCGCCCACGGCCGGAAATGCGTGCAGAAATGGGAAATGCACGGCCTGGCCTTGCCGGTGGTGTGATAAAGGATACGGCTAACAGCGCTCCAAAAATGCCCCCGGCCAAAGGGGCCGTACATTCCGCAGAAATTGAATATGCGATGGGTAACCTGCCCACGAATCGTGTGTACGACTGGCAACCGGACGATTACAAAGTATCAGCTATCATGCAAAATTTCTTTGTCAACTTTATTAAAACCGGAAATCCCAACGGGCTTGGTGTTCCTGACTGGCCCGCTGTGAATCTTGCAAAAACAGTACAGGTCATGCATATAGATGTACACAGCAGGGCTGAGCCGGAAACGCATCGAGACCGCTATCTTTTTATGGAAAAATTCATGAACCGTTAAAAACAATCAGTATGTATAACAGAAGAAAATTTCTTCAACATACCGGCCTGCTGATGGTGGGCGGTATGGCGATTTCGAAATACGCAAAAAATTTTTATGGCAACGTAGGGATACGACCGGTAGGGCTGCAGCTTTTTACCCTGTTTAATTTCATTGACAGTGATGTTGAAGGGGCACTTAAAAAAGTGGCAGCAATTGGGTATAAAGAAATCGAATCGGCTTTTAGCAAAAAAGGCGGTTACTACGGAAAGAAGCCAAAGGAATTTGCAAAACTGGTTAATGACCTGGGCATGTCGTGGCAATCACACCATGTGCTGGGGGCGCCCTTTAAGCTGCCGCCCGGTGCTAAAATGCCTGCTGGCCCTGATGGCAAGCCAATCACTATTCCGCCTATGCGCAACCTGCAGGACAATATGCAGGAACTGGTGGATGAAGTGGCCGAAGCCGGTGTACCGTTCCTGGTTTGTGCCAATACGCCCATTCATACCCCGGACGACATTAAGCGGTCAATCGATACATTGAATAAAACAGGGGAGGCCTGCAAAAAAGCAGGTATTACACTTGCTTATCATAATCACACCGAAGAGTTCGAACCGGTGGAGGGACATACTCCGTATGAACTGTTTTTATCGCAGCTATCGCCGGAAATAAAAATGGAGTTGGATCTCTGCTGGGCAACAAAAGCCGGGATTGACCCCGTGGCGTTATTTGCCCAACATCCCGGTCGTTTCCCGTTATGGCATGTAAAAGATCTCGATAAGGAAAAGAAAGGCCCGGTGCCGGTAGGGGAAGGTATTATTGATTTTAAACGGATATTTGATAATGCAGCAACAGCCGGTATGAAACACATTTTTGTAGAGCACGATATGCCCGCAGACGCCTATGCAAGTATTACCGAAAGCTTTCAGAATCTTACAAAGATCCTGCAGGGGTAATCGCGAATAGAATCGGAAATAAGTTTTTTTACTGGAGATGCCGCACTTGTTGCGGCATCTGATTTTTTGACTTAACAGATTTTAATTTTGTTTTTACATGACCGGTTACTAAAATAAAATTCAGGAATAGTAACTTTGCGCCTTCTTCACAGAAAGCGGACTCTTTAGCATGGTGAAGCTTGCCATCCCTTACAAGAACGATTGTTTGTTGAATGAAAATTAATTTTTCGTTTCATAAACAGGTGCTGCAGTAATTTCGTTGTCCTTTCTGCGGAGCCTTTTAATTGTGTTTACTCCGGATAAATCAGTCCTGCGGGACTTTAATTCAGTTTTATGATCAATATTATCACCAACATAAAACGAGGCCCGGCTTTCCTGCTGTGTGTTTTCCTGGCCGGCACATTCGGTAACCCTTTGCAGGCACAGCAAGCGGCAGGAGACAGCCTGCTGCAACAGGCCACGCTGGAAAATATTATTCAATATGCACTAAAGCATCAGCCGGTTGTGCAACAATCGCTGATTGATGAACAAATCACGGACCTGTCGATCAAAAACAAACTGGCCGACTGGTATCCCCAGTTGAACCTAAACTATAACCTGCAGCATAATTTTAAAGTGCAGACTGCGATCATCGGCGGAAATCCCATCAAGCTGGGAGTGGACAATACGTCGGCTGTTCAGTTTAGTTTATCACAAAAAATTTTCGACCGGGATGTATTGCTGGCCAGCAGAACCGCAACGGATGTACGGACGGCTGCCCGGCAAAACACCACAGCCTCACGTATTGATATTGCTGCCGGTACGGCTAAAGCCTTTTATGACGTGCTCACCACCCGGCAACAAATTCATGTAGCAGATGAAGATATTGTGCGGTTAGAGCGGAGCCTCAAAGATGCTACCAGCCGCTACCAGGCAGGCATAACCGATAAAACAGATTATAAGCGGGCAACCATTGCACTAAATAATGCCAAAGCATTACGGCAAAGTCAGCAGGAGTTATTAAAAGCAAAGCTCGAATACCTGAAAACACTGATTGGATATCCGTCTTCAGCCACCCTTGACATACAATACGACAGCCTGCAGATGGAGCGTGAAGCAATTACGGATACCATACAGTCCATCGATTATAACCAGCGGATTGAATACAAAATCCTGGAAACACAAAAAAAATTATTACAGGAAAACCTGCGCTATAATAAATGGGCTTTTTTGCCCTCATTGTCTTTGCAGGGTGCGTACAATTTAAATTTTCAGAATAATGAGTTTGCCAAATTGTACAATGCCAATTATCCCAATTCATTTGCAGCGCTGACGCTTTCCCTGCCCATTTTCCAGGGGGGCAAACGAAAATTTTCGATAGCGCAGTCGGAATGGGAACTGAAACGGCTTGACTGGGGTATGGTGAACCTGAAAAACGCTATCAGTGCCGAATATGCGCAGGCGCTGGCTTCTTATAAAAGCCAGCTGGCCGTGTACCAGGCTATTAAAGAAAACCTGGACTTGGCCCAGGAGGTGTATGATGTGATCAGGCTGCAGTACCAGTCGGGCATAAAAGCCTACCTGGAAGTGATCAATGCGGAAACCGATTTACGTACAGCAAAAATCAATTATTATAATACGCTCTTTCAGGTGTTGTCGAGCAAAATCGATCTTGAAAAAGCATTAGGACAAATTAATTACTGACAAAATTATTTATGTATATGCTACGCAAACAATTGGCTGCCTGTCTTTCTGCCGGTTATCTGTTGCTTCTTTCGTCCTGTGGCCAGAATGGCCAGCAGCAACAACAGGGACCTCCTCCTGCCGTGGCTGTTTCTGTGCAAACGGTGGCCACTACCAAAGCCGTTTACTACGAGCAATATCCGGCTACCGTGGTCGCCCTGAACCAGGTTGACCTGCGTCCCCAGGTAAGTGGCTTTATCACGGGGATCTATTTTAAAGATGGCGACAGGGTTCGTAAAGGACAAAAACTCTATTCGATAGACCTGCAGCAATACGAAGCTAATTACCAGCAGGCGCTGGCTAACCTGGGTGTACAGCAGACCAATCTTGTCAAGGCACAAAAAGATGCTGAACGGTATCACGACCTGGATAAACAGGATGCCATAGCGAAACAACAAGTTGATTATGCCGATGCCGCTTTAGAAGCAGCAAAAAAACAGGTAGAAGCAGCCCGGGCAAACGTGACGGCTGTACAAACCAGCGTCCGGTACGCCACGATATATGCTCCATTTGATGGTACGATTGGTATTTCACAAGTAAAAATGGGTTCGCCTGTCACGGCAGGCCAAACCGTGCTGAATACTGTCTCCACCGATAACCCGGTGGCAGTTGATTTTGTGATTGATCAGAAAGAAATTTATCGTTTTTCCCAGCTGCAGGCACAGAAAGCCACTGACTCGACGTTTACCCTGGCTTTTGGGAATGATATTTACCCGTATCCCGGTACGCTGAGTTTAATTGACAGGGCTGTAGATCCGCAGACGGGTACCATCAAAGCAAGGCTGATATTTCCGAATACCAAAAATGTGCTGAAAGCCGGGATGACAGGTGTGGTGCGGGTAAAAAATAACAGTGCTGATCAGGCTGTGGTGATTCCTTATAAAGCTGTCACAGAGCAGTTGGGTGAGTTTTTTGTGTACGTGGTCAATGACAGCAACAAGGTATCCCAGCGAAAACTGCTCCTGGGGCAACCGCTGGGGAATAATATTATTGTGAAAGACGGGCTGAAACCGGGCGAAAAAATTGCCGTGCAGGGTGTGCAGAATTTACGGGAGGGTGCAATGGTAAGAATTGATACGGCCAGCCAGGTTACGCCTTCATCCATGAAGTAGCGTGAAATGGGGAAACTATAATTTCAGTTCAATTCAAAAAGAAACGGAATAATGATCGCAGATACTTTTATAAAACGGCCTGTAACAGCCATGGTCATTTCCATTGTTATTGTGCTGGTGGGCTTGATTGCCATGAGTACATTGCCCGTGGCACAATATCCTGATATAACACCCCCGGTTGTATCGATCAACGGTAATTTCATAGGCGCCGATGCACAAACGGTGGAGCAAACCACTACCACTGCTATCGAAACCCAGGTAAATGGTACGCCGGGTATGTCATACATTTCCAGTAACAGTACCAGCAGCGGGCAGAGCGGTATCAATGTTACTTTTGATATTGGCACAAACGTTGACATTGCCGCACTGGATGTACAAAACAGGGTAAGCGTAGCCGAACCCACGTTGCCGGATGCTGTAAAGCGCTTAGGCCTTACCGTTCGGAAACGGAATCCCACTATTATGATGGTGCTGGCCATTTACTCACCCAACGATTCGCATGATGCTACCTTCCTGGGTAATTATGCAAATATTTATATAAAAGATGCCTTGCTGCGGGTGAAAGGGGTGGGTGATATCTTATCGCTGGGTGATGATTTTGGTATGCGGGTCTGGCTGAACCCGGAAAAACTGGCAGCCTTGAAACTGACGGCAACAGACGTAACCAATGCGCTGGCCGAGCAAAACCTGCAGGTTGCTGCCGGTACCGTGGGAGGTGTTCCTCAGCAGGGAGCACAAACTTTTGAGTACAGTGTGCTCACAAACAGCCGCCTGAATAAAGTAGACGATTTTGAGAAAATTATTGTCAGGAGTAATCCGCTGCAGGGATCGATCGTTTACCTGAAAGATGTGGCCAGGGTAGAGCTGGCAAAATTTAATTACGGAAACAATGCATTTGTAAATGGTCACCGGGCGGCCTTTATGCTGCTGTACCAGGCGCCGGGGGCTAATGCGCTGGATACCTATGAGGGTGTGACAAAAGCATTGACTGATTTGAAAAAATCCTTCCCCAGAGATGTGGATTACCTGGTTCCTTTTGAAACGGTTTCGGTGGTCAAGGTTTCTATTCATGAGGTTGTTCAGACGTTGCTGATTGCCCTGGCCCTGGTAATCATCGTAGTATTCCTGTTTCTTCAAAACTGGCGGGCTACACTGATTCCTGTGCTGGCCATCCCTGTTTCAATCATCGGCACATTTATCTTTTTTATTCCGCTGGGCTTTACTGTCAACACGCTTACTCTATTTGGGTTTGTACTGGCAATTGGTATCGTCGTGGATGACGCGATTGTGGTTACGGAGGCTGTGCAACATTATATTGATAATGACCGGTTGTCACCCAAAGAAGCTACTATCCGGGCGATGAAAGACATATCTGGCCCGGTGGTTGCCATTGCCCTGATTCTTGCGGCTGTATTTATCCCTGTAGGCTTTGTGCCGGGCATTGTAGGCCGCCTATACCAGCAGTTTGCCATTACCATTGCCATTTCTGTTCTGATTTCAGCGTTTGTAGCCTTGTCGCTCACACCCGCTTTGTGTATGCTGCTGCTGCGTCCGGCAAATGAGGAAATGGCCCGGAAAGGTATTTTAGGACGTTTCTTTGCAGCATTTAACAGGGGATTTAGGCGGATGACCGGCTCCTACACCAAAGGAGTGGGGAAATGCATTAAGGCTACACCGTTGATTCTTGTTATGCTGGTTTGTTTGTTTGTAGGATTGTTTTTCCTTTTCAAAAGCAAGCCTACCGGATTTATACCCACTGAAGATAATGGCCGCTTATTTGTAACCTACGAAATGCCGGAAGCCACTTCTACAACACGCAGCATCCAGATGCTGCGAACAATTCAGCAACGTTTGCGGGAAATACCCTCTATCGGCGTGGTGGGGGGATTGGCTGGATTCAATGTGGTTAGTTTTTCGAATAAAGCCAATGTGGGAACCAACTTCGTTTCGCTAAAGCCGTGGGATGAGCGAAAAAGCAAGGCCGCTCAGTTGCAAAGCGTCATCGCTGAAATACAACGTAAAACAGCCGATTTGAAAGAAGCACGTATCCTGGCTATTGCCCCGCCCGCTATCAACGGATTAGGTGCTACAGCCGGCTTCACTTTCGAGTTACAACAGACGACCAGTACGGATAATATCCAGCAGTTTGAGCAGGTAGCCAGAAATTTCCTGGCAAAACTCAACCAGCGACCGGAAATCGCTATGGCCTATACCTTCTTTACCACACATACCCCTAGTTACCAGGTGGATGTAGACAGGGAGAAGGCTAAAAAACTGGGCGTTCAGATTAATGATATTTATGCAAATTTATCGGCGTTATTGGGTAGCAGTTATGTAAACGATTTCAATATATATGGACGCAACTTCCGCGTAGTGGCGCAGGCTGATACAGGCTACCGCAAAGACCTGAGCGATATTGGAAATTATTATGTGCGCAACAGCGCCGGCAATATGATACCGCTGAGTGCGTTGGTCACGACGAAAGTGATTGAAACACCTTCATTGATCTCGCACTATAATATTTATCGGTCCATTGAAATAAATGGTTCGCCTAAGCCGGGGTACAGCAGTGGACAGGCAATTGAAGCACTGAAAGAAGTGGCAGCACAAACACTTCCGCGTGGCTATGGCTATGAATTTTCCGGCTTAAGCCGGGAAGAAGTGAAAGCCGGTAATAGCACGACCATTATTTTTTCCATCTCCGTTGTGTTTGTGTTTCTTTTCCTGGCGGCTTTATATGAAAGCTGGAGCATACCTTTTTCCGTATTATTTGCCGTACCAATCGGGGCCTTTGGTTCTATCGTTACATTAATGTTGCTGCCTAATATATCTAATAACATTTATGCACAGATTGGATTGATTACCCTGATTGGATTGTCGGCTAAAAATGCCATCCTGATTGTGGAGTTTGCCAAAGAACGGGTGGACCGCGGTGTTGACATAGTGCATGCCACGCTGCAGGCTGTTCATCTCCGCTTACGACCCATTGTAATGACGTCACTGGCATTTATATTTGGCGTATTGCCACTGGCATTTGCAACCGGCGCAGGCGCCGAGGCCCGAAAGACAATCGGGTGGACTGTTTTTGGCGGTATGCTGGCTGCTACTACCTTGGCAATATTCGTTGTGCCTACGTTATTTGTGCTGATAACGAAAATTTCTTACGGCAAAAAGCTGAAGAGAATTCAGCAAGAACATCTCGAAGAAGAAGCAATTGATAAAAATATTGCTGACAGCCGTATTTAAACTTTATTAAAAGGTTATTACAAAAAGTGTTTCCCTGCAACGTTCATCGTTGCAGGGATTTTTGTTGATAGTTTTTCTGTTTAATGATTCCTCAAGTTGAACAAGGATCTTATAACGTATTCCTGATTTTGTGGGATAAATTGATAAGTGCTGAAGATTATTAGTTGAAAAGAATATTGGCACAGCAAGTTTCAGTCGGGAAATCTCGTCCAATAATTTTACTTGCCTAAACCAGCACCTGTATGCTTCAGAAAAAGCCTTACCGAACATTCTATATCTGCATGCTGGTTGTTTTATCAATCATAGCAATCCGGTGTACCAATTCTGAAAGCAAGGTACAAACGGCTGCAGTAAACCTGACTGGTGAGGAGCTGGCCAAGAAATACTGCACATCCTGCCATCTTTACACTAGTCCTGAATTGCTTGATAAAAAAACCTGGCAGCAGGCTGTACTTCCGGGTATGGCCCGGGCATTGGGAATACAATACTATAGCGGTGAGCCTTATGCGGATCCCGGATATACCAGCAATGGAAAGGAGGTAAAAACCCTTCCGCATACAAATGTTTCTGTAGAAGAGTGGAATAAAATAGTCAGCTTTTACATAAAGCATTCACCCGATTCGGTGGCTGGCCAGGCAAGGCCTCCGGTACATCAAGTAACCAATCTTTTTCACGTCAAACGTGTTCTGCTACCATCCGGTGCGTACCCGTCTGCAACGTTTGTCAAAATTGATCCCGGCAACCATCGGATCTATGCAGCGAACGGTTACGATTCATCGCTGGATATTTATAACACCCATGGCGATTTACTGTCTAAAAACTACCTGCACAATACCGTAGTCGATATGTATTTTGATCAACCGCTTGGTAATAGCGGCGTCCGCTCAGGCATTTTTACAAACATTGGGATCATGAATCCTAATGACCTGAAAACCGGTAGTGTCGAAGCTTTCCACATTTCGGCAGACGGCCATTTTGATAAACAGGAAGTATTGTTTGACAGCCTCCAAAGACCTGTGCAGGCGATTCGTACGGATTTCAATAATGATGGTCTTCCGGATTACCTCGTTTGTGCATTTGGCAACCATGAAGGGATGCTTTACTGGATGGAAAATAAAGGGAATGGAAAATTTGAGCCGAACATCATCCGCCCGTTGCCCGGCGCCATAAAGGCCTACATCGATGACATCAATCATGATGGCTTACCCGATGTAATAGCCCTGATGGCACAGGCCGAAGAAGGCATCTATGTATTTACCAATAAAGGCAACGGAGTATTTGAGACGAGTAATGTATTGCTGTTTCCGCCGGTTTACGGATCAAGTTATTTCGAACTGACGGATTTTAATAAAGACGGGTATATGGATATTTTGTATACCTGTGGAGATAATGCCGATTATTCGGCGAATGTTTTAAAGCCATTCCATGGTGTGTATATTTTTCTAAATGACGGTAAAAATAATTTTACACAAAAATATTTTTACCCTATTCATGGCTGTTATAAAGCTATGGCAGCTGATTTTGATGGCGACGGCGACCTGGACATTGCAGCTATCTCGTTTTTCCCGGATTATCGATCGCAACCCCGGGAATCGTTTGTATATCTGCAGAATAAAGGTGATTTTCAGTTTGATGCTTACACCATTCGGGAATATGGCGAAGGACATTGGTTGACGATGGATGCCGCAGATGCAGATGGCGATGGTGATATCGATATTGTACTGGGAAGCCTGGTGCCGCCGGTGCGTAACATATCGAAGCAGTTTACAAACGCATCAGCCCGCAAAACGGCTGTTTTACTCCTGGAGAACCAGACAAAATAAAAGCCTGTATAGTTTCTGTGCCAACCGGGTGCTGAAAGCTTGTATATTATTTTGCTTTTTTGTAGTGCATAATTTTCATTTTTGCCACTCCTTAGAGAATTGTTTTTAACAATTCTTACCTTGTAGGCTATTCTGACTAACTAACTGCCTGCTTGCCGTGAAAAAAAATGTTCTGCTACATTTCTTTCTTTTCTTTTTTGTAACCCTTCTTGCCCAAAAGAAAAACAGCGCTTTTCAATTACATATTCACAGGGCGTCTTCGCCGGTGAAAATTGATGGACAACTGGATGAGCAGGCCTGGCAGGATGCGGATATTGCAAAGGATTTTTACATGGTATTGCCGATGGATACCAGTCATGCAAGGGTTCCCACGGAAGTGCGAATGACGTATGATGATCAGAACCTCTATATCATTGCAGTATGTTATCGGATATTGAAAGGAGCTTATATGGTGGAGTCCTTGCGCCGGGACTTTGTATTTGGCAAGAACGATAACTTCATTTTTTTTCTTGACCCGTTTGATAATCTTACCAACGGCTTCACGTTCGGTGCTAATGAAGCGGGCGCACAGTGGGACGGCATGTTGTATGACGGGGGCGCTGCCGATCTTAACTGGGATAATAAGTGGATATCAGCCGTAAAGAATTATGCTGATAAATGGATTTTTGAAGCAGCCATTCCTTTTAAAACCATGCGCTACAAAAAGGGAGTTACACACTGGGGCGTAAATTTTAGCAGGCTTGATATTCGCGTTGCAGAAAAATCGGCCTGGGCTCCTGTGCCAAGGCAGTTTCCTACAGCATCGCTGGCCTATACAGGAGAGCTGGTTTGGGATGAGCCACCTCCGGAACCAGGGTTTAATTTTTCGGTTATCCCTTATGTTTTGGGCGGCACTACTAAAAATTATGAAGCCGGAACTGCTCCTGACTATCGTAAGGATATTGGCGCTGATGCGAAAGTGGCCATCACTTCTTCTATGAATCTTGACCTGACGGTGAATCCTGATTTTTCGCAGGTAGAAGTTGATAAACAGGTTACAAACCTTGACCGCTACGAATTATTCTTTCCCGAAAAACGGCAGTTCTTTTTAGAAAATAATGATCTCTTTGCCAATTTTGGTTATGCCAATATTCGTCCATTTTTTTCCCGCCGTATTGGCCTGGGTGTACCCATTCGTTTCGGCACAAGACTGAGCGGCAGCCTCAATAAAAACTGGCGCATAGGCATCATGGATATTCAAACGAAAAGCGTGGATACAACAGGCCTGCCGGCACAAAATTTTGCCGTGGTGGCTTTACAGCGCAGGGTGTTTGCACGTTCTAATATCCGCTTCATGTTTGTCAACAAGCAATCGATACACTACGACTGGTCAAAAGATACAACGAAGCCCAAATACTCCCTGTACAACCGGAATCTTGGTGTGGAATACAACCTTGCTTCCAGCAATAATATGTGGACAGGAAAAGCTATGTTGCTGGAATCCTTCAGCCCCGGTGTAAAGGGAAGCGACCTGGTACATGCCGCAAATATTCAATATACCGGTAAACGGTGGAATATCTTTTGGCAGCACGAGTATACCGGTAAGCATTTTATTGCCGAAAGCGGCTATGTGCCCCGGAAGGATTATATCAAGCTCAATCCTAAAATCAGCCGCTTGTTTTTCCCCCGTTCCGGCGATGTACTGAGCCATGGTCCTGTGCTCGGTTCCCTGCTTTTTTTCAATACCAAACTTCACGCAACCGATAATCAAACCTATCTTGATTATCTCGTCAACATGCGTGATCAGAGTACGTTTGATGTATGGTTGTCGCACGATTATGTGAAGCTCTTATTGCCATTTGATCCGACGAACAGCAACCGTGATACGCTGGCTACAGGCACAAAGCATCGCTGGAATACTATTGGTGCAGGCTATGTTTCCCGCCCACAGCAATTGTTTACCTATGATTTTACATTTCGGTATGGCGGTTATTATGCCGATGGAAACAAGTTAAGTGTTGTGAGTGATTTTGGTTATCGTTTTCAGCCTTATGTGAGCATTTCGCTAAGTACCAGTTATGATCATATTAACCTGCCAAAGCCCTGGGGCACGATTGACTTTTGGCTGGTGGGGCCACGGGTGGATATAACGTTTACGAACACGTTATTTTTCACCACTTTTATCCAGTACAACAATCAATTAAAAAATATCAATGTAAATACAAGGCTGCAATGGCGTTACAGGCCAGCATCTGATTTTTTCCTGGTGTATACGGATAATTATTACCCGTTTCCGCTTTCGGTTCGAAACAGGGCGCTGGTGCTGAAGTTGAATTACTGGTGGAATCCCTAAAAAATTACAACCCCTATCCGGCATAGGAAAGTTCTTCATTTTTAATTGGGTATATTCGGTTTCTGATTACCAACCAAAACAACTGATATGACGATTGTCATTGTTTTTGCCTGTATCCTGCTGCTGGTCCTGTTGATCACCTGGGGTAAGTTTAATCCTTTTCTGGCCTTCCTGATAGTTTCCATCCTCGCTGGTTTACTGCTTGGTATTCCCGTTGCAAATATTACGCAATCCGTAAAAAAGGGGATTGGCGATATGCTCGGTGACCTGGTCATCATCATCTGCCTGGGTGCCATGCTGGGAAAATTAGTGGCCGAAAGCGGTGCAGCACAAAAAATTTCTGCTGTGCTGATGAAGACGTTTGGGCGAAAATATTTTATCTGGGCAATGATGCTTACCGGTTTTATAGTGGGTATACCACTTTTTTACAACGTGGGATTTGTCCTGTTAATACCGCTCATCTTTTCTGTGGTGTACGAAACAAAATTACCGGCTGTTTATGTTGGCTTACCCATGCTCAGTGCCTTATCCGTTACACATGGTTTTTTACCGCCGCACCCCTCGCCGACAGCCCTGGTCGCCCAGTTCAACGCTAATCTGGGCCTTACGTTGCTGTACGGTTTTACGATTGCTATTCCGGCGATTATTGTTGCAGGGCCGCTTTTTGCGCAAACCCTGAAAAATATCAAAGCCGAACCACTCCAGACCTTTCAGCCCAGGCATCAACAAGCCGATAAACTGCCGGGCAGCTGGAATAGTTTTTTATCATCGCTGCTGCCGGTGATACTATTAATTGTGACGACTGTTATTCCTTATGTATGGAAGCCTGCCGGTGTTGCAAAAGATGTGCTGAGTTTTTTTTCCGATCCGGCTATTGTAATGCTGATTTGCTTGCTGGTCACAACCTATTCGCTCGGACTGGCAAATGGCAACCGGTTATCTGTTATTATGAACAATTATGCGGAGGCGGTAAAGGACGTAGCGCTCATTTTACTGGTGGTGGCGGGAGCCGGCGCGTTTAAGCAAGTGCTGGTTGACAGTGGCGTCAGCGACCAGATTGGTGCCATGCTTACCGGTTTATCCATCAATCCGCTGGTGCTTGGATGGCTGATTGCCTGCATTATACGCGTTTGCGTGGGATCAGCCACGGTGGCAGGACTAACAGCCGCCGGCATCATGTTGCCAGTACTGAATCAAACCCATGCAGATCCCAACCTGATGGTGTTGTCTATCGGAGCAGGCAGTCTTATGTTTTCTCATGTAAATGACGCAGGTTTCTGGATGTTCAAAGAATATTTTAATGTTTCTATAAAAGATACAATCCGGTCATGGTCGCTGATGGAAACAATTATTGCACTCATCGGTCTTGGCGGGGTATTAATTTTAAATATTTTTGTTTAACACATGGACTCAATAACTATAGAACAACGGCTGGCTGACCTGGGATTACTTCTTCCGGTATTGCCACCTTCAAAAGGTATTTATAAGCCCTGCCTGGCGGTAGGTGATTATTTATATGTATCCGGGCATGTTTCTGTCAATACTGACGGTACATTCATAACCGGTAAACTCGGAAAAGATCTTTCGGAAGAAGATGGAAAACTGGCAGCACGACAGGCAGGCCTGGCAATTCTTACGTCGGTAAAATATTACCTCGGCAGCCTTGATAAAGTCCGTCGGGTTGTAAAACTGCTGGGAATGGTGAATTGCATACCGGAGTATGAAAAACACCCGCTTGTGATAAATGGCTGCAGTGAATTGTATGCGCAGCTTTGGGGTGAAGAAAATGGTAGTGGCGTGCGCAGTGCCGTCGGGATGGGATCGCTTCCGGGCAATGTAGCAGTGGAAATTGAAGCATTGTTTGCTTTGAAATAAACCTCTTCAACTGTTTTTAACATGATTGCTGATCCTCGCGGAAAAAAATGCGTTGTTGCGTTTGGTGAGCTGATGCTTCGGCTGGTGCCGGAGCATGGTCAGCGTTTCCGGCAAACGAACACGTTTGTAAACTATTTTGGCGGTGCCGAGGCAAATACCTGTGCATTGCTTGGCCAGTTAGGCGTCGAGGCCCGTTTTGTATCTGCCTTGCCCTGGAACGAGCTTGGCCAGGCTGCAGTCGATGCGCTCCACAGGTATTCTGTCAGCACGCAATTTGTAAGCAGGAATGATCAGCGTATGGGCATTTATTTTACCGAAAACGGAAATGGTATTCGACCTTCGAGAGTTATCTACGACCGGAAAAACTCCGCTTTCTCTTTTCTTAAAAAAGCTGATATTCATTGGGATCAGGCTTTGAAAGGCGCTAACTTGTTTTACTGGTCCGGGATTTCGCCTGCGCTTACTCAACAAACATCCGATTTGTGCAAAGAGGCTTTAGATACAGCAAAAACAATGGGTGTGCAGATAGCTGCGGACATGAATTACCGCAGCACATTGTGGGATTATGGGAAAAAGCCCGCCGATATAATGCCGGAGCTCTTATCCTATTGTGATATTATTACGGGTGATGTAGATACGATTGACGTGTACTTTGGAATAAAAACCGACAAGCATTTAACACCGGAAGATCAGTTCAGACATTGTGCAACGGCTTTGCAGCAGCGGTTACCTTCAATGAAAGTTTTTGCCATGAGCTTTCGCGGCATCACCCAGCATCAGCAACATATTTACCGTGGTGCCCTGATGGTGGAAGACGGATTTCATTTTTCCCCTGCATTCCAGCTGCCGCAGGTAACGGATCGCATTGGCAGCGGCGATGCATTTCAGGCCGGCTTATTGTACGCCTTGCTGCAGCAGCTGCCGGCAGAGAAAACAATCAATTATGCTACAGCCTGCGGTGTATTGAAGCATAGTATGGCAGGTGATGTTGCCCTGCTTCATCATCACGAGATTGAACATTTTATGGAACATGGCCCCGTTAATCATGTGATCCGCTAAACCTATCGAGTAAGCAAATGAACCGGATAGACATTTTTCAATTGGCTGGTGCACAGGGTGTAATACCTCCCTTTAATCACACAAATGCCGAAGCCGCCAAACATATTCTTACTGCTGCTTATGCAGGCGGGTTGCGCATAATCGAATTCACCAACCGTTCCCCGAATGCCTTAGAGGTATTTGAAGAGCTGGTAAACTATGTTGACAAAAAATTGCCTGGTATGGTGCTGGGGGCCGGCACGATTATGAATGAACAGCAGGCAAATCAGTTTTTTAAAGCAGGGGCAAAATTCATTGTGTCGCCGGTCTTAACAAAGACTGTCGGAGATTTTTGTAATGAAAATAAAGTATTCTGGTGTCCTGGCGCGGCTACGCCAACAGAAGTAATACAGGCACACGAGTGGGGAGCAGACCTGGTAAAAATTTTCCCTGCAGAAATCCTCGGGCCATCCTTTGTGCGGGCTTTGCGCGGCCCCTGCCCGTGGGTAAAAGTTATGCCCTCTGGCGGGGTCACAACCGATGCGAATAACCTGAAACAATGGTTTGAAGCAGGCGTGGTTTGTGTAGCGGTTGGATCGCAACTGTTTACAAAAGAAATTATGCAGGACGGAAATTATAACCTCCTCACCTCACGTATTGACAGCTTACTTACTGCCATACAAAACAGCCGTGAAGCAAACAGGGAAATAAATTAAAAAAATGGACACAAACTGGTATCAGCCAAATCACCCGGAAAAAATTGACTCGCCTGCGCTGTTGTTATTTGTAGAAAGAATAAAACAGAATATTCAAACTGCCATTAAAATGACCGGCGATGTAAAACGGCTTCGCCCGCATGTAAAAACAAGCAAGTCGCCAGATGCTACGCGTTTAATGCTGGAAGCAGGTATTACAAAATTTAAATGCGCTACCATTGCAGAAGCCGAAATGCTTGGTATGTGCCAGGCGCCGGATGTGCTGCTGGCGTATCAGCTAACGGGTCCTAAACTGGGTCGTTTTATAGAGTTAATTAAAAAATATCCCGCCACCAATTATTCCTGTCTTACCGATAATATAGATACTGCCGCAGAACAGGCGACATTATTTGAACAAGCGGGTTTGCAGCCGCAGGTCTATATTGATTTGAATGTGGGTATGAACCGTACGGGGATTGATGTGGGGGAGAAGGCATTTGCACTGTATCAGTATTGTACCACGTTAAAAGGGATTCGCCTTGGCGGACTGCATGTGTATGACGGCCACCTTCGTCATCCAGATATTTCAATCCGGGAAAAGGACTGCAATGCAGTTTTTCAAAAAGTGGAACAGTTAAAAGCGAAAATTTTACAGGCAGGGCTGCCAGAACCGCAGATTATTGCCGGCGGGTCGCCTACTTTTCCTGTTCATGCAAAAAGAAAAACGATTGAATGCAGCCCGGGAACGTTTGTGTACTGGGATAAAGGGTATAGCGATAGTTGTTCGGAGCAACATTTTTTGCCGGCGGCTATATTACTTACCCGGGTCATTTCCCTTCCTTCGCCGGGCAAGCTTTGCCTTGATCTTGGTCATAAATCAGTAGCGGCTGAAAATGAGTTATCAAAACGAGTCTTTTTTTTAAATGCGCCAGGAATTCAGCCCGTTGGCCAGAGCGAGGAGCATCTGGTGGTAGACATTCCGGCTGGTCATGCTTTTAAAGTGGGTGAGGTTTTATATGGAATGCCGTATCATATCTGCCCGACGGTTGCGCTTTACGAAAGAGCAGTTGTAATTGAAAATGGAGAAATCTCCGGCGAGTGGAAAACAATTGCCCGTGACCGAAAGATTTCAGTTTAATACAATAATACCATGTTTATTATTGATGCGCATCTCGACCTGGCCATGAATGCAATGGAGTGGAATCGTGATTTAAAACTGCCTGTAGACGAGATCAGGGAACGGGAAAAAGCGTTGACTGATAAACCGGACAGAGGCCGGGGAACCGTTTCACTGCCGGCTTTGCGAAAGGGCCATGTGGGATTGGTTGTTGCTACCCAGATTGCCCGCTATGTAGCTCCCGGTAATCCCCTGGCTGGCTGGCATTCTCCTGAGCAGGCATGGGCACAAACACAGGGGCAACTGGCATGGTACAAAGCAATGGTGCAGGCGGGAGAAATGCGGCAGGTGACCGATCAGAAATCACTGGAGACTCACCTGGCCGACTGGATGGGCAAAACAGACAGCAAGGACTGCCCAATCGGTTATATTTTAAGTCTTGAAGGCGCCGATTCACTTATTACGCTGCAGCATCTGGAAATGGCGTACCAGTATGGACTGCGGGCGGTTGGACCGGCGCATTATGGCCCGGGACGCTACGCTAATGGTACCGATGCAACCGGCAAAATGAAGGATAACGGGCTGGCCTTGTTAAAAGAAATGGAACGGTTGAATATCATCCTGGATGCCACTCACCTGTGCGATGATGCGTTCTGGCAGGCGATGGATCATTTCGGCGGTCATGTATGGGCCAGTCATAATAACTGTCGTTCCCTGGTAAATCATAACCGCCAATTTAGTGACGAACAGATTAAAGTGCTGGTACAACGCGGCGCTGTGATTGGCGCAGCCTTTGATGCGTGGATGCTGGTGCCGGGCTGGGTACGGGGTACATCCACTCCCGAAAACATGAATTGTAGTCTTGGAAAAGTGATTGATCATATTGATCATATTTGCCAGCTTGCGGGTAATACCTGCCACGTTGGTATCGGCTCCGACCTGGATGGTGCTTTTGGAAAAGAGCAGTGCCCGTATGACCTGGAAACTATTGCAGACCTGCAAACAATACCCTCGCTTTTGAAAGAGCGTGGGTACTCACAACAGGACGTTGACAATATCATGCATAATAACTGGATCAGGTTTCTTCAAAAAGCATGGGCATGACTTAGTAAGGTGAAGGACTTACAGAACTCCATCCTCCATCAATGATCAGGCTTTGCCCTGTAATATGCCCGGAAGCCGGTGAAACAAGGAAGAGCGCTGCATTGGCAATGTCGCTGACCGTCGCCGGTTTTCCGATGGGTGTAAGTTTTGACCAGGTAGCAGCATAGTCGGGATCATGCAAGGTCCTCTCCGTGAGAGTTGCGCCGGGGGCGATGGCATTTACTGTAATCCGGTAGGGTGATAATTCAATCACGAGGTTTTTAGCCAGCATTTCCAGTCCTGCTTTGGTAATTGCATAAGCTGCCAAATCTTTATGCGCCTGATGACCGACGACAGAAGAAGTAAACAATATCCTTCCCCCGTTGCCTTGCTGCTTCATTTGTATTGCGGCGGCCTGAGCCAGGAAAAAACTGCCGCCCAGGTTCAACTGCATAACTTTATTGAATGATTCCGGTGTGTACGCAAAAAAATCAGCAAATAAGGTAATTCCTGCATTGGCAATCACAATGGACAGGTGCTTAAAACTGCTGACTGCCATGGATACCATATTGTTGATAAACTCAATAGCTGAAGCATCACCTGCCATGCCAATACAGGTTCCTCCTTCTTTCTGTATGCGTTTAACTGCGTTTTCCGTTAATGATTCTTCAATATCGTTTAGCAAAACAGCAGCACCTTCCCGGCAAAGCTGGCGGGCTATTTCAAAACCAATTCCCTGTCCTGCACCCGTTACAATGGCTGATTGCCCTGTAAATCGTTTTTCCATTATCATTTCAGATTGATTAGTTGACTTTCATATTTAGTGTGAATCCCTGGTGACAGAGCTGCCGGAACTGCCAACAAGGAAATCCAGGTCAGCGCCGCGGTCAGCCTGCAGTACATGATTTGTATATAACTGCACATATCCCCGCCCAGTAATTACTGATGCTGGCTTCCATTGCTGTTTTCTTTGTGCCAATTCTTCATCGCTTACATGTACCTGTAATAACCGGTTTGGCACATCCAGGGTAATTAGGTCACCAGTCTGCACTACACTGAAGTTTCCACCGGCAGCCGCTTCGGGTGAAACGTGCAGCACGACTGTGCCAAAACCGGTACCGCTCATTCTGCCGTCTGAAATGCGTACCATATCGGTTATGCCTTTTTGCAGTAATTTTTTCGGAAGTCCCATGTTGCCTACCTCGGGCATACCCGGATACCCTTTGGGTCCTGCATTTTTCAATACCAATACCGATTCTTCATCCACGTCTAATCCGGGGTCATCTATCCGGGCTTTATAATCCTCAATATTTTCAAAAACAACCGCTTTACCCGTGTGCTGCATTAGCCGTGGGGAAGCAGCTGATGGTTTCATCACAGCGCCATTTTCACAAAGATTTCCTTTTAAGACTGCCAGCCCTGTTGTATAATTAAACGGTTGATTGATTGTCGCAACGACGTCCCGGTTATAACAACTTGTGTTTGCATAATTTTTCCGGTGCGATTTTCCATTGGCAGTTTTGATATCATGATGGAGAAGAGTATCCAGTTCTTTTAAAACGGCCGGTAGTCCGCCGGCATAGTAAAGGTCTTCCATAAAGTATTCACCGCTGGGCTGCAGGTTGGCAATCAGGGGAATATTTTTCGAAAGCCTGTTGAAATCATCCAGTGAAAGATCAACGCCAATTCTGCCGGCGATGGCCAGCAGGTGAATGACAAAATTGGTAGAGCCGCCGATAGCAGCATTTACAATAATGGCATTCTCAAATGCTTTTTTGGTTAAAATATCTGATGGCTTCAGGTCTTCTTTCACCATTTCTACTATTCGCAGCCCGCTTAGCTGGGCTAATGATTTTCTGCGGGCATCTGCTGCAGGAATAGCTGCATTGCCCGGCAGCGAAAGCCCCAGCGATTCTACCATGCAGGCCATTGAAGAAGCGGTACCCATTACCGCACAATGACCTCGGCTGCGGCACATAGCGGATTCAATGGACATGAATTCTTCCTGGGATATATTGCCCGCACGCCATTCGTCAGCGTATCGCCAAACATCACTAGTGCCGATACTTTTCCCCTTGTAATGACCGGTCAGCATGGGACCACCCGACACAACAATAGCCGGAAGATTTACACTGCAGGCACCCATAACCAGTGCCGGTGTTGTTTTATCGCAGCCACAAAGCAAAACCACTCCATCCAGCGGGTTGGCGCGGATAGATTCTTCCACATCCATGCTAACCAGGTTACGGTAGAGCATGGCTGTTGGTTTGATGAGCGTTTCGCCAAGCGACATGACCGGGAACTCGACAGGGAAGCCGCCCGCTTCCAGTATACCGCGTTTGACAGATTCGGCCAGTTCCCTGAAATGTGCATTACAGGGAGTCAGTTCGCTCCACGTATTGCAAATACCAATGACAGGTTTGCCATCAAATTCATAATCAGGAATTCCCTGGTTTTTCATCCAGGCACGATAGATAAAACCATCTTTACCTGTCCGTCCAAACCAATTGCGGCTCCTAAGTATTCCTTGCATGATTTAAGCATTATTGGGATAAATGAATTTATTCGCTGCTCTACCACAAACGCCTGGCCGGGCCAGGAACACACTACCGCTCAACGGGTAGTTATTGATGGTTTCCTGAGGCAGGTTTTCGCGGGCTGTTGTAATCAGCAACTGGTCAAGTTGCTCACCACCAAATGCGCAGGAGCTTACCTGTGGCACTGGCAACATGATTTTGTCCAGCAATGATCCGTTATCCGGGTTCCAGCGGCTAATGCAAAAGCCGTCCCAAAGGGCAATCCACAGCATCCCTTCTGCATCAATGCACATACCATCTGGTGTCCCCATTTTTTTATCAATAGAAATCACTGTTTTTTCATACGTAATTGTTCCTTTCTTTTCGTTAAAAAGAAAGGATTCTACAGCCTGTGACGGGCTATCGATAAAGTACATGCGTTTTCCATCGGCGGACCATGCAAGACCATTGGGAATGGTCAGTGATGAACGTTTTTGTATAATACTTAAGTTTTGATCAATGCAGTAAAGTGCCCCGGCATTTTTTTTACAGGTTCTTTCCATCGTGCCAACCCAAAGCCTGCCTGCAGCATCAATAGCCCCATCGTTGGTACGATTTGCGGCATTTTCTTTTTCAAGATCTGTGAGCCACAAAAAAGATTCTGTTGAAAGATGGTACAGGCCAATGCCTCCCTGCACAGCCAGCAACAGGTTGCCGTCCGTGGTTTCTGTAATCAGGCTGACGCGGTGCATAAGTTGCCGCTGGATAGCCGGTCCTGACGGCCATGGATATTCGTAAAAACATTTTCCCTCGATGTCTGTCCAGAAAAAACTATTTCTGCGGGCATGCCAGAAGGGGCCTTCGCCCAATGTATGATCTGATTGATATAATAGCCGGGCTTGCAGGGGAAGATTGTTTTTTGCGAAGCAAAAGATAAACTATTTATAACAAAAACAGCGGCTGGGTGCAGGTCTTCCTTTTGCTAAAATCAGCTTTTGGCGGCAGCCCTTGTCAGGCGGTCATTCACTGAAATGCCCAGCCCCTGCTGTGGCAGCAGTTCGGCAACGATATAGTCGAGAGAAAGCGCATCCAGGGCATATAATGCGGCAAAAAAATTACGGGCAGCTTCCCGCAAGTCGCCGCTTTCCGACAATACAATTTGGTGCCTGATGTTTTTGTGCTGGTAGTGGGTGCGAAAGGATAAAACGCCAATATTATTGCCCTGCAGTAATCCGATATCCTGCAAAACATTAGTAGTGGTTATTAACCTGGATTTTGGGGAGTAGTGTTTTGATAGCATACCGGGGGCAGAGGGCTTTTCACTGTCATGATTGGTGATCAGTAATTTTTTGCCAAGCACCTTTTCAATTTCTTCAGCAGTGACAGCTCCGTAGCGGTACAGATATACGTCGTTGTTGTGAAAACCGATAACGGTTGATTCAATTCCTCTTTTACAGGGTCCGCCTTCAAGAATGGAATCTGCAAGTTCGGGGAAGGCTTTTCGCACATCGTCTGAACTGGTCGGGCTGATATAATTAAACGGGTTGGCGCTGGGCGCTGCCAGGGGGAACCCGGTTTTCTTTAAAAGCGATAAGGTGACGGGATGATCGGGCATGCGGATGGCAACTGTATCTTTTCCGGCTGTAATGAGGGGCGAGATGGAGGGTTGCTTGGGTAATACCAGCGTTAGCGGGCCGGGCCAGAAATTACGGGCCAGCCTGTAAGCAACTTCAGGAACTTGCGACGCAACTTCTGTGAGATCGTCAATGGATTTTATGTGTACGATTAAGGGGTTGTGTAAAGGTCTTTTTTTTAATGCAAAAACCTTTCGGATAGCTTCGTCACTGTAAATATTTGCTGCCAGTCCGTAAACCGTTTCTGTGGGTATGATCACGACCTCGTTTTGTTTCAGCCGCTCGGCTGCTTCATCAATTGTTAAGCTTTTCATCATGCCTTTCAGGGATTGCAATTATCACAGTACATCGGGTCCTCAAATTTTTTTTGATCCGGGTAAACCAGTTCTTTACTGTATTTACAGGACTCACAAAGGTACAAATGGCTGAGGACAGACCGCGTAGGCTGTCCACAAAGTTTACAAGGCAGTCCGGTTTTTACACTTGTTATTCCGAATCCCGGCATATTACAGGAAGGGCAGAGGCTGTTAATTTTTGCCAGCAGTTTACGGGTGGCACTTTCGATCACCTTCATTCGGGTTGGATTATACAAGGCCCGCATGTCGGTTTCCGCATACGCCTGGCCGTAATTTTCCTGTAAATAATGAAAATGGTTCAGCAGTTCCTGTGCATTTGTAATTCCTTTTACCATACCGGTAAATTCAGCTTTTGCTTTTCGCAAAATGATGCCATGCGAAGGAAAACCTGCTTTTTGTGCAAAGGTCCACAAGTCGTCTTCAGAAAGGATGTCGGAAGCTGAAAAATTTGTGCTGTTGCTTAGTTCGCGTTCGCGGATTTCTATATTCAGTCGACGGTCTGATAATACAATAATTTCTTCATCGGCGGGTACAAAAACCAAAAAAGGATGAGGGCCAAAAGAGCCCTCATTTGCAATGGCCAGGTCGCACTCGTACATGTCCATGGCCAATTGACATTTTTTCCTTGCAGTTGACAGGGGATCATCTGCCCGTTCCACTTCGCCGGTAAAGGTTCCGAGGCTGTCTGTATCGAGGTTGTCTGGTACGATGCAGGTTACACCCAGTTTCGATTCCAGCAGCGGCGCTATGACTTTTTCCTTGTGGTGCCGTGTGGCAATGATGATTTTTCGGCCTTTGAAAAACTGTGCAGCCTTATTTTTCAAGCTTGATTTTTATGGATGAATCAATGTGCAGTGAATACCCGTTTTCAATTGCTGCATCGATAATCTCCCTGGCACGATCACGGCTTTTTTTCAGTTCAGTAATCCTTTTTTCAGATCGCTTTTCCGGCTTCCCAAACCGTTCTTCCAGGCTGAAGTTTTTCATCTGGTGAAAATTGATCTTATGCGTAATCAGCGTGATCAAAATTTCTTTAGCGTCGCCTGGCGAAAACTTCCCCTTGATCAGTTTGATCGTTTCTGTTTTTTTCATGCAGATTCATTTAAACGATTTCAATTTGTGAAGTCAGAGAAATCGTATTTCCGTTTTCTGAAATTTGTTTTCGCAGCTCGTATAAATCTTTTTGTAATTGTTTAATGCGGGATTCACGCATTTTGATATCCTCTTCGTTTTCGGTCTTCCTGATCTTATCCTCGTGGTACCTGATTTTCACGTGCACCATTTGTGTGATCAGGTCCAGGGCCTCAGCCTTGCTGAATCGGCCCCGGATCAGTTGTAGTTGTGGCATGTTTGATATGATTTTATTTACTGTCCCTGGCCCAGCGAGTAAGCCTGCTTGCCATTGAACATGTACAGGTTTTCAGTTTTGATGCTGTCAATATTGTTCTCCTCCGCTTTTGCCAGCAACTGTATGATCTGTTTTTTGGTAAGATGCTGGCCGTTCGCCGGTTTAAAGCGGCATCTCCAGTGATCCGTACAGAAGGTTTCTTCAAAACCATCGGGCCATACTTTAATACCACGGTTAGTGATCATCGTTAGCTGTACATCTTCGTGCTCCATTTTCTTCAGCATGCCGGCCAGCTCATCGGGGTTGCTGCCATTCCACTGGACAAATACGTCCACACCTACCAGTTCTTTCTTAGCCGGGCTTTTGCGCTGGTATTTCGGCAGCCTGAGTGCTGTACCTTTTGCATAACTAACGGCTTTAAGTTGCTGCGGCTGCTGGCCAAGATTGGCAATCACAGCCTGTGCAAATTCCCGTGTGCCAACCAGTTGTTTGCTGACGCCTTCTTTAAAAATATCGTACGTGTGTATACCCTCTTCAATTGTTTTCAGCCAGGCATTTTGCACTTTTTCGGCAACATCCGTCTGGCCGATGTGGTTCAGCATCATAATTGCGCCCTGCAATAATCCCGAGGGATTGGCCACATTTTGGCCGGCGCGGCGTGGTGCTGAGCCATGAATCGCTTCAAACATTGCGCAGGTTTCGCCAATATTGGCAGAGCCCGCCAGTCCTACTGATCCCGTGATTTGTGCTGCTACGTCAGAAAGCACATCGCCATAAAGGTTTGGCATTACGATGACATCAAAGGCTTCCGGTGTATCGGCCATTTTGGCGGCGCCAATGTCGATAATCCAGTGCTCATTTTCAATCTCCGGGTACTCTTTGGCGATTTCGTCGAACACCTGGTGAAACAGTCCGTCGGTCTGCTTCATGATATTATCTTTGGTAAAGCAGGTTACTTTTTTGCGGCCATATTGTTTCGCATATTCAAAAGCATAACGGACAATTTTTTCGCAACCCGGGCGGCTGATCAGTTTTAGGCATTGTACCACTTCGTCTGTTTGCTGGTGTTCAATACCGGCATAGAGGTCTTCTTCGTTCTCGCGGATAATAACAATATCCATTTGCGGATGCTTGGTTTTTACATAGGGATGGAGACTCATACAGGGCCGTACGTTGGCATATAACCCCAGGAATTTACGGGTGGTTACGTTCAGGCTTTTGTAACCGCCTCCCTGTGGCGTGGTAATGGGGGCTTTCAGGAAAATTTTGTTCCGGCGGATTATATCCCATGATTCTTTGGCAATCCCCGAGGTGTTACCGGCCAGGTATACTTTTTCACCCACTTCAATTTCTTCTATTTCCAATTTGGCGCCGGCAGCCAGAATAATGTCGAGTGTGGCATCCATAATTTCCGGGCCGATGCCGTCGCCCTTCGCTACAGTAATTTTTGTCATGTGATAAATATTTAAATTTTTGCGCCGTAAAGGTGAGGCCTGTTGATCATATATTTTTATTTATATTTACAATAATATCCATAAAGAATATTTATGAATTACACATTGAACCAGTTGCAGGTATTCCTGAAAATTGCACAAACACACAGTGTCACCAAGGCCGCCGAACAGCTCCATCTTACGCAGCCGGCGGTATCCATACAGCTCAAAAATTTCCAGGATCAGTTTGAAATTCCGCTGACAGAAGTAGTGGGCAGGAAGATCTATATCACCGAGTTTGGAAGAGAAATAGCCGCGGCAGCAGAAAATATTTTGAATGAAGTGTATGCTATCAATTACAAAACGCTTGCGTACAAGGGCCAGCTGACCGGACGGTTGAAAATTTCTGTGGTATCAACGGGTAAATATGTGATGCCTTATTTTTTGACAGGGTTTATCAAACAACATCCCGGTGTAGACCTGGTTATGGATGTTACCAATAAAGAAAAAGTGATTGAAAACCTTGAGCGTAATGAGGTCGATTTTTCACTGGTATCAATTGTGCCCGATACACTATCGTTAAACAAAGTTGAGCTGATTGCAAATAAATTATACCTCGTAGGTAGTCGTGATGCGGGTGTTCCGGCAGCGACAGGCGTAAAGAAATTATTTGAACAACTGCCACTAATTTTCCGCGAGAGCGGTTCGGGTACCCGGCAAACGATGGAACGGTTTATTGAAAAACATGATTTACATGTCCGGAGAAAAATGGAACTGACATCCAACGAGGCGGTAAAGCAGGCAGTTCTTGCCGGCCTGGGTTATTCGATTATGCCGCTGATCGGAATTAAAAATGAACTGCGAAACGGGCAAATACAAATCATTCCTGTAAAGGGCTTACCGATTAAGACGTCCTGGCAACTGATTTGGCTCAGGGGAAAAAATCTTTCGCCGGCAGCTGCTTCGTTCCTGGAGTATATCAACCGCGAAAAATCAGCTGTTATTAAGAAATATTTCAGCCAGTTGGATGAGCCTTTTGAAAAGAATACAAAATAATAGCACCAAAAAGAACCGGGATAATTCAGACAGCAGGGTTTTTCAGAATTGCAGCAGGAAGGCTGTCCCTTCGCCGGCAGATGACTGCACCTGTATATTGCCCCTGTGTAGCATCATGATTTGCTTGCACAGGCTGAGGCCGATGCCGCTGCCATTTTTTTTGGTACTGAAAAAAGGGATAAAAATTTTATCAATCAGTTCCGGGGAAATGCCATACCCGTTATCGGCTACTTTGATGACTGTTTTCCGGTTGTTGGAAAGATAAGCGGCTAACACAATACGCGGTTCCGGCTGGTCTTTGATGGCTTCCATGGCGTTCACTACCAGGTTAATCAGTACCTGTTCCAGCAGGCTGGTATCTGCTTCCAGCATTAGGTCAGGATCTTTCAGAATTGTTTCGACTTCGATATTTTTCTGTTCAAGGGAGGGCGACATTAACTGGAGCAGGTTTTCAAAAATATCTCTTACATACACCTTTTTGAGGTTCAGTGTGGTGATTTTATTGAGGCTGCGGTAGGTTTCGGCAAATTTCAAAAGCCCTTCGCTTCTGCGTTTGATGGTTTCGATCCCAAGTTCAAGATCTTCTACGGAACCGGAATCATTTTTCAACAGACTAACGGATTCCTGTAAACGGTTTTTTAGCGTGTCGGCCAGCGATGAAATAGGAGCAACGGAGTTCATGATTTCGTGGGTAAGCACACTCAGCAGCTTCTGCCAGGCTTTGGATTCTGTTTCGTCCAGCGCTTCGTTTACATTTTGAAACGCAATCAGTTTGTAAATATTTCCCTCGGTTTGAAAAGCAGTTGCTGACAGCAATACTTTGAAGCTGGTTTTTTCGGAGTGGGCTGTGGCAATCCTGTTTTCTCCCGGTTTCAGCGCCAGGATTTCTTTATACAGGCCTTCATCTCTGCGTTGCAGCGAATGAATGGTTTTCAGGTAGGGTAGCTGCAGCATTTTCTTCAGGGATTCATTCATCCAAACCACAGTGCCTTCTTGTTCCTTGTAAGAGAGAATACCTGTATCAACCAGTTCCAGGATTTTCTGGAGGTACTGGTACTGGGTTTCTTTTTCTTTACTGATTAATTTGAATGCCGAATTAATTTCATTAAATCCTTTTCGGAGCGGCTGAATTTCCAGCGGTGCATGCTTTTCGTCAAAATAACGGGAAAAATCACGGTACTGGATTGACTCTACAAACTGGTTCAGTTCGTATTGGGCTTTTTGCTGAAAACGGTAAAACTCCACCACCTGGTAAATAATCACCGGAACGACCAGCAGCAGATAGATATGCAGGCCCTTGACCAGCAGCATTGCCGCTGCGGAGAGTGTTATAAAGAGTAACACTACCCGCAGCAAAATTCTCCATTCGTATTTTTTAAATATCATATTTACTTAAGCGGCGGTATAAGGCAGTTCTCGTAAGCCCCAGTTCCCTGGCTGCTTTGGTGATATTGCCGTTGTGTTTTTCAATCACACGCAGGATGGTATTTTTTTCAATGGCACTGAGTTTTAGTTCTCCGGGTTCTGATTCCTGCACTGAACTGGATTCAATGGGAGAAAAAATCAGATCTTTTGCCTGCAGCACATCGTCTTCGGCCATAATAACCCCCCTTTCGATGGTGTACTGTAATTCCCGTACGTTGCCGGGGTAATGATAGCCCAGCAGTTTTTCTTCCGCTTTGCTGTCAAGCGTAAGGTTCGGTTTCATGTATTTACTGCTGTACAGTTTGCTGAAATAACGGGCCAGCAGCAGGATATCGTTTCCGCGTTTGCGCAAGGGGGGCATAGTTATCTCCACGGTATTGATCCGGTAAATCAGGTCCTTGCGGAAACGGCTTTCGTTGGCGAGTTCCTGCAGCGGCACATTGGTGGCGCAAATCAGCCGGATGTCGATAGGAATGGGTTCGTTGCTGCCAAGCCTGATTACCTGCCTGTTTTGCAGTACACTCAGCAGTTTAGCCTGCAGGTGCAGGGGGATATTACCAATTTCATCCAAAAACAAGGTTCCCCCGTTAGCGGCTTCAAAACGGCCCAGCCGGTCTTCCCGCGCATCAGTAAAAGCTCCTTTCTTATGGCCAAAGAGCTCACTTTCAAAAAGTGATTCCGTTAATGCTCCTACATCAACTTTAATAAAGGGTTTATCAGCACGCATAGATTGTTCGTGGATCGCTTTAGCCACAAGGTCTTTACCGGTACCGTTTTCCCCAAGGATTAAAATATTGGCATCTGTTGGGGCAATCTTTTCTATTTTAAAAAAGATTTCCTGCATTACGTCCGATTCGCCCATCAGCTCTTTGCCAATGATTGTTCCCTTCCCGCTGCCGGGTGAAAGGGTCGTCTTATCTGTTTTTCTTTTCAGCGCCTCGCGGATCACGGTGAGCAACCGTTCATTATGCCAGGGTTTTACTACAAAATCCGAGGCGCCTTCCTTCAGCGAGCGAACGGCAAGGTCGATATGGCCGTAGGCAGTGATCATAATCACAGCTGCTTCAGAACCCATTTTCTTGATTTCATTGAGCCAGAAGATCCCTTCATTGCCTGTGTTGATGCTGCTGTTAAAATTCATATCCAGCAATATCACATCGTATTTGGTTTTGGACAGATGCGTGCGAAGGTTCTCGGGATTTTTTTCCGTTACCACATCCTTCACCTCTGTTTTCAGCAGCAGGCGAACGGCGGTTAAAACATCCGGGTCGTCATCAACCACTAATATGGAAGCATTTTTTAATAACATACAATCAAACCTGTGTTTGGCTCTTTACTGCTGCAAGTATACCATAATTACAAAGCCATGGCAATTAAATTTTTAAGAAAATTGTGCGGGAGAAAGTGTATCAAAAGCGGACACTTAGTGTATCAAAAACGAACGTCTTCGTAGATTGTTTCATCGCAAGTGCCTGTGAACCAAAGCTTCCAATTCTGGCATATTCTTATTGATCAATGTATCAGATTTTTCTCAGGGCATAAAAATTCTACATCACCCGTAACCTAATTACTGGTTGGGTCGTATAATATTATTGGGCAAAACATAAAAGCAAAAAACGTGGACAGAGTTATCGAAAAAAAGAAATGGAATACAAAGCGGATACTTACCATTGCAGGCATTGCTGGTATTGTTGGTCTGGCAGGGGCCAGTTATTATTTTACCTCCGGCAAAAGCCGCCTGAACGTGGATACCGAAAGGATCACCATCAGTGAAGTAAAAAGCGGCCCTTTCCAGGTTACAATTCCGGTTAACGGTATCGTGTTGCCGATTACAACGATTTACCTGGATGCGCTGGAAGGCGGACGGGTAGAAGAAAAATATGTGGAGGATGGCGCCATTATGAAAAAAGGCCAGCCAATCCTGCGCCTCAGCAATACCGACCTGGCGCTGAACCTGCTTTCCCAGCAATCGAATGTTTATAACACGCTTACCCAAATGCAGATTGCCCGCAATGCTGCCCAGCAAAATACCGTGACAAAACTGAACCAGATGACCGATGTGGAAAGCCAGTTAAAAGAAGCAGAACGGATTTACAAACTGGACAAAACCCTCTACGAGCAAAAAGCGATCGGGCTGCAGGAATACAAAAAAGCCGAAAATGATTATAACTATTATGTAAAGAAAAAAGAGCTGACCCAGCAAATTCTCAAACAGGATTCTATCACCAACGCACAACAACTGGAACAGGCCCAGCAATCATACGAAGGTTCACAAAGTGCCCTGAGCCTGTTTCGGAAAAAAGTGGGTGACCTGATTGTACGGGCACCGGTAGACGGCCAGCTCACGTCGCTGGATGCCGAAATCGGTCAAAATAAAAACAAAGGCGAACGACTTGGCCAGATTGATGTGCTGGATGGCTTTAAGGTACGCGTGGATGTGGACGAACATTATATTTCCCAGGTGTATACCGGGCTTACCGGCACGTTCACTTTTGCCAACAAAGCCTACAAGCTAAAAATTTCGAAAGTGTACACCCAGGTGACAAACGGCCGCTTCCAGGTGGATATGAAATTTGACGGGCCAGTGCCGCAGGGTATCCGCCGCGGACAAACCCTCCAGATATTACTGGCATTGAGTGATGAAACGACTGCCCTGCTCTTACCCAAGGGTGGATTCTACCAGCAAACCGGCGGTAACTGGATTTTTAAAGTGAGTGAAAACGGCAACATTGCTTACAGAACTGACATCCAGCTGGGCCGGCAGAATACAGAATATTATGAAGTGCTGCAGGGTTTAAAGCCCGGTGATAAAGTAGTGACCTCCAGCTATGAAAACTATGGAAACATGCAGGAGCTTGTTTTGAAAAAGTAATAACGACCAATACTTACCATTAAACTTATATGATTATGAAACGAAACCTTCTATTGCTCTTTATCTTTCTTTGCTGCCTGGGCTCGTTCAGTTCAGCAAAAAAAGCTGGCTCCAGCCGATGCGCTGCTGCAGCAACTCCCTTTTGCATAAGCGGTAAAGCCGCTCAACAGGTTCAACCGGGGGCTTCCGCAACGATCAACGACGGCATAACGCCGGTTAATCTTTTCCTTTTTGAAATATAATAACAAACAGCACTTTTTACCTCAAATTTTATTACAATGATCAAGATTACCGATCTCGAAAAAATTTACAGAACCGAAGAAGTGGAAACGGTGGCGCTAAACAAACTGTCCCTCGAAGTAAAAGAAGGAGAATTCGTAGCCGTGATGGGGCCTTCTGGTTGCGGCAAGTCTACCCTGTTAAATATTCTTGGTTTGCTGGACGACCCGGATGCCGGCAGTTTTATTTTCAACGGTATCGAAGTGGCCAAGTTTAACGAGCGGAAACGGGCTGATCTGCGCAAGCGGAATATTGGTTTCGTTTTCCAGAGTTTTAACCTGATTGATGAACTGACCGTATTCGAAAACGTGGAACTTCCCCTGATTTATACGGGCGTAAAAGCTGCAGAGCGTAAAAAAAGGGTGGAAGAAGTGCTGGATAAGGTACAGATTATGCACCGCCGCAATCACTACCCCCAGCAATTATCCGGCGGTCAGCAACAGCGTGTGGCCGTTGCCAGGGCTGTGGTGAATAATCCCAAACTTATTCTGGCGGATGAGCCAACAGGAAACCTTGACAGTAGTAATGGTAACGAAGTGATGGAAATGCTGACGGACCTGAACGAGCAGGGCACCACCATTGTAATGGTAACGCACTCTGAACACGATGCCCGCTACAGCCATCGTATCATTCGCATGCTTGATGGTCAAACCGTACTGGAGAATATCATGGTTTGATAATCGGCCGGCTGGCGTACCCGGGATGTATGAGGCGTAATTCGCCTGCGACGACAAAACAAATCTGCTCATTTGTTAAAACAGCGCCATGTTTCGCAATTACCTTAAAATAGCCATCAGAAATTTGCTGAAATACAGGTTTATTTCTTTTATAAACCTGTTCGGGCTAACGGTAGGGCTCACCTGCTGCCTGCTCATTACCACCTATATACTCAACGAACTGAGTTATGATAAGTTCAATGAAAATGCAGCGAATATTTACCGCGTAACCAGGACCTTTAAAAATTCCAACGGGGCAGTATCCCTGAAACTCAGTACGATATCTCCGCCTTTTGGCTATTATTTCCTTTCCGAGTTTCCGCAGATTCAGAAAATGACCAGGCTATTGGATAACGGGCCTATTCCTGCACGCTACAAGGATAAAATTATTAACGAACGGGGATTGTTTTTTGCCGATGAGAATTTTTTTGATGTGTTCACTGTGAAAGTGATAAAAGGTAATCCTAAGACGGCGCTGGTGGATCCATTTTCAATAATGCTGACTGAAGAGACAGCAAAAAAATATTTTGGTGATGAAGACCCGATGAATAAAGTTATCCGTTTTAACAGCCAGTTTGACTGTAAAGTAACGGGTGTTTATAAAGCCTTACCCTCCAATTCGCATATGCATCCCGGTATGCTGATCTCTTTTAACACCCTGAAAGACTCGGCTGTTTACGGGGAAGAAAATCTGCGGACCAATTGGGGGAATAATTCATTTTTCACTTACCTGTTGCTGCCGCCGGGGTATCATCCTGCAAGCCTGGAGAAAATGTTTCCTGCCTTTATTGATAAACACATGGCTGATCAATATAAAGGAAACAAGCCATCAGCTATGACAGAACTTGGCTTACAGAAACTCACCGACATCCATTTGTATTCCCATACTGATTATGAGGCCGAACCCAACGGCGATATCAGCAGGGTGTATATTTTTTCTGCCATTGCGTTATTCATCCTGCTGATTGCCTGTATAAATTATATGAATCTTTCCACGGCACGCTCAATTCTGCGGGCAAAAGAAATCGGTATTCGTAAAGTTATTGGCGCCCGGAAAAAGGAACTGGTCTTCCAGTTTCTCAGCGAATCCATCATGATTTGCCTGGTCTCAACGGTACTGGCATTGTTGTTCACCTGGATTTCTTTGCCCTGGCTCAATAAAATATCCGGTCAATCTCTATCGTTTCATACACTGGTGCAGGCCAAAATTCTTGTACCCTTGTTGCTCACGCCATTTATAATAGGTGTGTTGGCAGGGCTGTATCCGGCGCTGTTCATGTCATCCTTCCAGCCGGTAAAAACGTTAAAAGGATTATTTAAAGTAGGTGGCAGCAGTATATCGTTCAGAAAGATTTTAGTAGTTACACAGTTTGCCATTAGTATTATTCTCATCATTGCAACGTTTGTTGTGTTTCAGCAGTTGCATTACATCCAGCATAGTAAACTTGGTTATGATAAGGACCATTTAGTGGTGTTGGGTTATACCAATGAGGTCAGCAAAAAATACGAATCATTCCGGGAAGCTTTATTGCAAAACAGCGCTTTTAAGAATGTAACCCGGTCATCACGTATACCCACCGGCCGCTTGCTCGATGAGTCCGCAGCTTCTGTTATGAAAGGTGATTCGCTCCAGCCGGTTACAAATGATATAAAATATGTGAACTGTGATTATGATTTTATCAATACGTACGGGATCCCACTGGCTACCGGCCGCTTCTTTTCAAAAGACTTCGGTACCGATACAGTAAGTTTTGTTTTAAACCAGTCTGCAGTAAGGGCAATAGGCTGGCAAAGTGATGAGGAGGCTATTGGCAAAGACTTTCAATATGACAACACACGTGGTCATATAATTGGCGTGCTGAAAGATTTTCATTTCGAATCCATGCATCAGCTCATCAGACCCATTGTGTTAACTATGCAGCCGCCTTCCCGGGGTTATTATAATGTCGTGTCAATTAAAATTTCAGGTAGTTCCACATCATCAGCTCTTGCGTCGCTGGAAAAAACATGGAAGCAATTTTTTCCCGATACGCCATTTGAGTATTCTTTTCTTGATGAAAAATACGATCTGTTGTACCAGTCAGAGGACCGCCAGGCAAGCCTCTTCACAGCTTTTTCTTGCATTGCCATTTTTATTGCCTGCCTGGGGCTATTCGGGTTGTCTGCTTTTGCCATATCACAACGTATTAAAGAAATAGGTGTGCGGAAAGTGCTGGGGGCCAGCGAACAGGCTATTGTTGCTTTGTTGTCAAAAGATTTTCTGAAACTGGTGGCCCTGGCAGCTGTCATTGCATTTCCCGTGGCATGGTATGCCATGCACAGCTGGCTAAAAGATTTTGCTTACAGGATCAGTCTGCAGTGGTGGGTGTTCATGGGTGCAGGCCTGCTGGCAGCTATCATTGCGTTTGTTACGGTTAGTTTTCAGGCAATGAAAGCAGCCATTGCCAACCCCGTAAAAAGTTTACGAACTGAATAAAAAAATAGTCATGATCAAAAATTATTTACTGATTGCTTTAAAAAATTTCAGGAAACAAAAACTGTTTTCACTGATCAATATACTTGGACTTACCATCGGTATTACCTGTTGCCTGATGATCTTTCTTTTTATCCTGAATGAATTCAGCTATGATAATTTTCATAAGCACGGTAAAGATATCTATCGGGTGATGCGGGTGGGAGACTTAAACGGCGACCGGCTTGAGATACCTTACGTAGCCCTGCCTTATGGGCCTGCGCTGGCGAATGATTTTCCCGATGCAATCCAAAAAACCGTACGGGTGATGCAAGATAATGACCTGGTGAGCTATGAGCATATTTCGTTTAATGAAAAAAAAATACTTTTAGCAGATTCGAATTTTTTCCAATTCTTTGATTTTCGCTTAGTGCAGGGCGATCCGGGATCTGTATTAAGCAACCCCAATAGTATTGTACTGACAAAGGCTGCGGCAAAAAAATATTTTGGTGACGCAGACCCGATGGGAAAGGTGCTGGAGTTTAACAAAAAACAACAGCTGAAAGTGACAGGTATTGCTGCAGATGTTCCTGCTAATTCGCATTTGCAATTCGATATGGTTGCACCACTGGAGCTATTACGATCAGTGCAGCCGAAATGGTTCGAGCAGTGGCCTAACAATACGCTGTTTACCTATGTACAACTAAATCCTGCCGTCAACCCTGAGCAGTTAAAAAAGAGTTTCCCAGGATTCATGGATAAATATCTCGGAGATTTTTATGCACAGATCGGGCATAAAATGGGGCTTACTCTTCAGCCATTGCATTCCATCTATTTTGCCAGTGACGGATTTGATAGTGCTAAGCATGGGAATAAGAAAATGGTGTACATATTTATGTCCATTGCTGTTTTGGTGCTCACGATTGCCTGTATCAATTTTGTGAACCTCGCCACGGCCCGGGCTTCCGACCGGTCTAAAGAAGTAGGCCTTCGAAAAGTATTAGGTGCCGTAAAAAAGCAGTTACTCGGCCAGTTTATCCTTGAGTCAGTTTTATTTGCGTTTGTTGCTTCCCTGCTTTCCCTTGGGTTATTACAATTACTGATGCCGGTATACACGCATTTTCTAGGCTATGATTTGCCGCCGGTCTGGAGTAATCCTTTCTTATATGTTTTTTTGATCGGTGTGATTATCGTAGTAGGCTTGCTGGCAGGCAGCTATCCTGCGCTGGTGCTGGCCTCGTTTTCACCGATCGAATCGCTGAAAGGAAAATTAAAAGTTGGTAAAAGTGGCGCTTTTTTCAGGAAGACGCTTGTGGTTTTCCAGTTTGGAATCTCGGTGCTGCTGATCATCAGCGTAGTGGTCATTTTTAGCCAGATGAATTATGTAAAACATGCTGATCTTGGATTTAACAAAGAGCAAACGCTGATCGTACGCTTTGATAATGCGGCAATCGCCAGCCGGCAGGAGCAGTTTAAAAATGAACTGATGACAATACCGGCTGTTAAAAACGTATCGATGATGTCAGGCGAACCAGGCGGTTTTCATGATACCTACAGTTTTGAAGCGGAGGCGAATCCTTCAGAAAAATATCTATTTAATACAGAATACACAGACCTGGATTTTGTGAAAACACTCGGGCTTACAATCATTGCCGGCCGCAATTTTTCGAAAAGTTTTGGTACCGATTCATTACAGGCCGTCCTCATCAACCGGAATGCAGCCAGCAAACTGGGGTATACTCCGGAACAGGCCATTGGTAAGTGGATAAAAAATATCAGTTCAGATAGCGTTCGCCGCACCATTGTAGGTGTGGTGGAAGACTACCATTACGTGTCGCTGAAAGATCCCATTGGACCTTTGGTAATAGCTCCGGGCGATGACAGGCGCTTAGCACTGATAAAGATGCAAACCGATAAGCTTTCTGATGCACTGGCTGATATTAAAAAGGCGTATATCCATGCAGCTCCCGATTACCCGTTTGAATATAATTTCCTTGACGAACGTTTCGACCAGCTGTACCGCACAGAATCAAGACAGGAATCGGTGTTGAGTATTTTTTCGATCATCGCCATTTTTGTCGCCTGCCTTGGACTGTTCGGACTGGCATCGTATACAGCCATCAAGCGGACAAAAGAGATTGGTGTGCGGAAAGTACTGGGCTCCTCTGTTCAGAATATTGTACTGCTGCTTTCCGGGGATTTATTGAAACCTGTATTGATTGGCACACTGCTGGCAATCCCACTCGGTTATTATGTAATGAATCAATGGCTGGAAGGATTTGCCTACCGGATCCATTTTCATTGGTGGATGTTTGTTATTGCAGCGGCCATCGCAATCATTATTGCTTTATTGACAGTGGGAGTTCAAGCCGTCAAAGCTGCTTTGGCAAACCCTGTGAAAAGTTTACGGACTGAATAAATGTAAATGCCATGATCAAAAATTTTTTAAAAATTGCCTGGAGGAATATTTTCCGGAATAAAGGCTTTTCGATTACCAACGTGCTCGGGCTTACCATTGGTATGACCTGCACCATGCTTATTGTATTGTGGGTACAGGATGAACTGTCTTTTGATAAATTTCACAAAAACCATGATACGATATTCCAGGTGATGGCCACGCGGGATTTTAAAAACCAGGTGATGACAGACCCCAACATGGTATTGCCGTTAGCCGGCGCCCTGGAGAAAGGTTACCCGCAAATAAAAAATGCAGTGGTCACCACGTATCCCGAATCACATGTTTTTACCTACGGCGACCAGCAGGTGAAAAAAACAGGACTGACTGTAGGCGGTGGTTTTTTTGATATGTTTTCATTTAAACCAGTGAAAGGAAATCTTTCTGCTGTCATGAACGATCCTTCTTCAATTGCCCTTACGCAGTCAACAGCAAAAGCTTTTTTTGGAAACGATGACCCGCTTGGTAAAGTATTGCGGATTGATAATACCACAGATCTTAAAGTAACGGCTGTTGTGGCCGATCCACCCGGTAATTCCAGCCTCCAGTTCGATTTTGTAAAACCGTTTAATCCCACCGAGCCTTATGTAAAACAACAAATGAGCGATTGGGTAAATTCATCCTGGAAAGTGTATGTACAGGCTGCAACCGGTACAAATCCCGCCGTGCTTGACAAGATTATTAACCAGGTAAAAAAACAGCATGATCCCAATGATGCGGTGAGCACATATTTTACTTTTCCTATGAATAAATGGCGCCTATACAGTGATTTCAAAAACGGTAAAAATGTGGGCGGTATGATTGAATATGTGCGGTTGTTCAGTGTGATTGCCATTATCATATTGCTGGTGGCTTGTGTGAATTTTATGAATTTGTCTACAGCCCGTTCCGAAAAGCGAGCAAAAGAAGTGGGGGTAAGAAAAACATTGGGCTCAGGTAAAAAACAATTGGTTTTACAATTTTATGCCGAGTCTCTGATCCTGTCTGTAATAGCGTTTGTTTTTTCTGTGATGGCTGTTTACCTGTTATTGCCTTCTTTTAACCAGCTGATAGGTAAGCACCTGGTGTTGCATATCTGGCAACCTTATTTTTGGCTGGGTGCTGTAACGATCATTGTCTTTACCGCGGTGGTGGCTGGTAGTTACCCGGCGTTGTATCTTTCATCGTTTAATCCGGTACGGGTTTTAAAAGGTTCTTTTCTTCCGGGTAAAAAAGCATTGATACCAAGACGGATTTTAGTAGTGACGCAGTTTGTCATTTCGATTTTATTGATTTCTGCCACCATTGTTGTATACCAGCAAATCCAGCACGTTAAGAACCGTGACTTGGGCTACAATCCCAATAACCTGATCATGGTTCCCTCTTCACCGGATGTGAACAAGAATTTTATTGTCATCCGGCAGGAGTTGCTGAATAGTGGACTCGTTGCTGCTGTAAACCGTACGTTTTCGCCGCTTACAGAAGTGTGGTGGAAGTCGCCCTCGCCCGACTGGGAGGGAAAACCTGCCAGTGCTAATATGATCTTCACCGGTTTCAGTACCGATGTGGACTTTACAAAAACAGTAGGCGTGAAGATGCTGATGGGAAAAGATTTCAGCGGCATGCCTGCAGACTCTTCTGCAATGCTGTTAAATAAGGCCGCCGTGGATGCTATGGGGCTGAACAACCCTGTGGGTATGCAACTCCGTTATGGCAGCAGAACCTATACCGTCACAGGTGTGATTGAAAATGTTGTGATGGAATCGCCTTATAGCCCCGTGGAGCCTATGATGATCTATTACAGGCCCAATGATGCCAATGTGGTGAATATACGGCTTGCCGATCATGTGCAACCGCAAAAAGCGCTTGCGGTTATTGGGAATGTATTTAAAAAATACAATCCCTCTGTACCGTTTGAATACAGTTTTACAGACCAGGAGTTTGGAAAAAAATTTATTACCGAAGAATTGATCAGCCGGCTGACGAATATATTTGCCGGTCTTGCTATTTTTATTTGCTGCCTGGGCCTGGCGGGCCTGGCCTCTTTTACCATCGAAAAACGTATACGTGAAATTGGTATCCGAAAAGTGGTTGGCGCCTCGGTAGAGCAGATCCTGCTATTAATTTCTAAAGAATTTTTGCGACTGGTTTTACTGGCTTTTGTCATAGCGGTGCCGCTTAGCTGGTGGGCTATGCACGACTGGTTGCAGAAATATGAGTACCGCGTAAACATCAGCGCCTGGATGTTTGGAGTGGTCGGTGCGGCGATACTGCTGCTTACGCTGGGTGTCGTCAGCCTGATAACCCTGCGGGCGGCGAGAACAAATCCTGTAAAATCGTTACGATCAGAATAACTTATTTGTGAATTGTATACTTACTGTGTATGATTAAAAATTATTTCAAAACAGCTTTTCGGAATGTGCTTCGGCACAAAGGCCACGCTGCTATTAATGTCAGCGGACTGGCTGTTGGCATTGCAGCCTGCATCCTGCTATTTATTGTTATCCAGTACGAATTAAATTATGATAAATTTCAGCCCAATTACAAACAGATAGCCAGGATCGTTACAGTGGATAAATATCCGGATGGGGACGAGTACAACCCGGGAGTGCCCTATCCCATGGCCGATGCTCTTCGGGCCGAATTTCCGCAAATGATGTTTGGCAACCTGTATGCCAGCTATGGTAGCCAGGTAACGGTGCTGGGTAATAACACATCGAAGGTCTCGGCTGATAAAAAATTTATTGAATCAACCGGTATTTTTTTTGCTGACCCGGATTTTTTTAAAGTGTTTCATTTCGACTGGTTATCCGGTTCGCCTGAGCTGCTGGCTGAACCAAACCAGACTGTACTGACCCAAAAGATGGCGGAAAAATATTTTGGCAACTGGCAATCTGCCGTCGGGCAGTTTATTAAACTAGACAATATTATTACCCTGAAAGTAGCGGGTATCCTGAAAGATGTTCCGGCGCACACTGACCTGCCGCTGGCGGTGATCACCTCTTATGTTACCATTAAGCACAATGACGGGTATGGCTATACAACCGATTGGGGCTCCACAAGCAGCAATCAGCAGGTATATATGCTGCTTCCCCGGAATACTTCAGTGACAAGTATGAATAGCCAGCTGGATGCTTTTGCCAAACGGCACAATGATGGTGTGCGGCGCGAAAGACGATCGCATTTTCTGCAACCACTCAGCGATCTCCACTTCGACAATCGTTTTGGAAACCTGGGAGATCATGTGACTACCCGATCTACACTTTGGACCTTGTCGCTCATTGGCGTTTTTATCATGATTATGGCCTGTATCAATTTTATCAATTTATCCACGGCGCAGGCTGTTAATCGTTCAAAAGAAATCGGTATTCGTAAAGTACTCGGCAGTAACCGCCGTAATCTTTTCTGGCAAATGATGGGAGAGACCGCTATTGTTGTGTTTGTTTCGCTGGTAATAGCAGCGGCTATCGCACAATTGTGCCTGCCGTTTATTAAACACATTGATTCCATTGAAGAGCCTTTAAATGTCTTTACAGCACAGACGCTCCTGTTTCTGCTGATCATCGCTGTGGCTGTCACTATATTTTCGGGTTTGTATCCTTCCCTGATTGTATCTGGTTTTAACCCAATGATGGCACTGAAAAATAAAATTACTTCGGCCAGTATCGGTGGCATCTCTTTACGAAGGGGACTTGTTGTCACACAATTTGCAATTTCACAGGTGTTGATAATTGGTACCATCGTAGCTGTATCGCAAATGAGTTTTGTGCAAAATGCTGATTTGGGGTTTAATAAAAATGCCGTTTTTGTTTTGTCGACTAATGCCGACAGTGTAGCGAGAGCGAGACAATTATCTTTTAAACAGGATCTGCTGCAAATTCCAGGTGTGCAATCGGCATCGTTTAGCAGCGATGTGCCTTCATCTGACAATAACTGGGGAACTAATTTCGCATTTGACCACCGGCCTGATGAAAAATTTACCTTATACCTGAAATGGGCAGATGAGGATTATCTCAAAACATTTGGTCTCGAACTGCTGGCCGGTCATAACGTACCGCCCGGTGATACGATCAGCCAGGTGCTGATCAATGAGACGCTTGTTAAAAAGCTGGGGCTAAAAAACCCGCAGGAGGCTATTGGACATGAAATCAGACTGGGAAGCCAACGCAACCCCTGGAAAACTATTGCCGGTGTGGTGAAGGATTTTAAAACCAATTCGCTGCGGGAAGAAATCAGGCCCACGTTGATCGCTACACGAAAAAATTTCTATAGTGTCACTTCCGTAAAAATCAGGAGTAATAACCTTGCTGCCACCAGGGATGCTATTACAAAAGCCTGGGACCGAACATATCCGGAGTATGCGGCAAATAACTATTTTATGGATGAAAGCATCAATAATTTTTACAGGCAGGAAGAGCAGCTGTCGCTGTTGTATAAAATCTTTGCCGGTATCGCCCTCTTTATTTCCTGTTTAGGCCTGTACGGACTTGTTTCGTTTATGGCGGTGCAGCGCACCAAAGAGATCGGAATCCGAAAAGTGCTGGGCGCCTCAATCGGAAATATTGTGTATTTGTTTTCAAAGGAATTCACCCTGTTAATCCTGGTCGCTTTCCTGCTGGCTGCGCCACTGGCCTGGTACATGATGAGTAACTGGCTCAGCAATTTTGCCTACCGCATCAGCATGGGGGTGAGTGTGTTTGGGCTTGCCATAGTACTGTCGGTGTTCATTGCATGGATCACGGTTGGTTACAAATCGGTAAAAGCGGCACTGGCCAACCCGGTAAAAAGTTTGCGAACAGAATAAAATAAGAAAAATATGATTAAGAATTTTTTCAAAATTGCTTACAGGAATTTGCTGCGGAATAAAGGCTTTTCATTTATCAATATAATGGGACTGGCGATTGGTATGGCTAGTGCCATGCTTATCCTGATGTGGATATACAGCGAAGTGAGCTATGACAATTTTCATGAAAAAAGAAATCGTATTTACGAGGCGTGGAACAAGGCTGCCTTCAGTGGTAAAATGCAGTGCTGGAATACAACACCCAAAATACTTGCCCGCACGGTAGAGCGGGATTTGCCGGAAGTGGAACAGGCCGTACGGGTGGATTTTGGCAGTAATTTCCTGTTCAGCATTGGCGATAAGCGCTTAACCGTACCCGGTACAATTGTGGACTCTAATTTTCTGCAGGTCTTCACCTTTCCCTTGCTGCAGGGTAACCCGAAGACTGTGTTGCAGGATATGCATTCCATAGTGGTGACCCAGACACTGGCAAAGAAATTATTTGGCAACGAAGACCCGATGGGTAAAGTTGTTAAACTGGATAATAAAGAAAACTTCACTGTTACAGGAATTTTAAAAGATTTACCGAAAAACACACGATTTAAATTTGAATACCTCGTACCCTGGGCATACAAACGTTTTACCGGCGATGATGATGAATACTGGGGCAATAACAGTACCCGCACATATGTATTACTGAAACCCAATGCCTCCATTGCTTCGGCCAATGCAAAAATGAAAGTGCTCAAGCCAAAGTACGATCCTGACGAGCCGAAATGGGAAATGTTTCTGTACCCGATGAGCAAATGGAGGCTTTATTCCAGTTTCACGGATGGTAAAGAAGATAGTGGCGGCCGTATTATGTTTGTCAAGCTTTTTGGTATTATTGCTGGGTTTATCCTGCTGATTGCGTGCATCAATTTCATGAATCTTAGTACGGCACGCAGTGAAAAACGGGCCCGTGAAGTGGGAATTCGCAAAGTGGTGGGCGCCAGGAAGGGCAGCCTCGTGGGGCAGTTCATCGGGGAATCCATCCTGGTGGCATTCCTGGCAGGAATTTTCGCTGTGCTTATTGTGGAACTGAGTTTACCTGGGTTCAATAAACTGACTGCTAAAGAACTGACAATCGAGTGGGGAAATGGTTATTTCTGGGCAGCCTTAGTTGTATTTATTATCGTAACAGGCTTGCTGGCGGGAAGCTACCCGGCGTTTTTTCTGTCTTCTTTCCAGCCGGTAAAAGTGCTCAAGGGTACATTCAAGAAAGCGCATGCACTGGTGGCGCCCAGAAAAGTTTTGGTGGTGCTGCAGTTTACATTTGCCATTATCCTGATTATTTGTACAATTATTGTAAAGCAGCAAATTGATTATGCCAAGAGCAGGGAGACCGGCTATAACCGTAATAATCTTATATACCATCTCTTCACCGGCGACATCGATAAAAATTATAACCTGATCAAGCAGGAATTGCTTGCAAATAATATCGCCAGCTCTGTAACCAAAACCAGCGCCCCGCCTACGCAAAGCTGGAGTGATGGCTGGGGACAGGAATGGGAAGGAAAGGACCCGAATGACAAAACCGATTTCTTTCGCTATAATGAAGACGAAGGCCTGGGAGAAACAGCCGGGTTAACGTTTGTGCAAGGCCGCGATTTCGACCTAAAAAAATTTCCTACCGATTCAACCGGTATGATCATTAATGAATCAGCTTTGAAAGTGATGAAATTTAAAGACCCGATCGGAAAAATTGTAAAGGATAACGGACAGGAATGGCATATCGTTGGCGTCATTAAGGACTTTATTCTCACCAATCCGTATGAGCCAACCCGGCCCATGCTGATCGCCGGTGCCAAAGCCTGGTTTTACACAATGCTCATTAAGCTTAACCACAACCGCTCCACGGCCGACAACCTGAAAGCAGCTGCGGCTATCTTTAAAAAATACAATCCCGAATATCCGTTTGAATACAAGTTTGTAGATGAGGAGTACGAGCAAAAATTTGAAAACGAAAAGCAAACCGGTACCCTTGCCACCCTGTTTGCAGGTCTCACGATTTTTATTTCATGCCTGGGTTTATTTGGATTGGCTACGTATATGGCAGAAAACAGGATTAAGGAAATTGGTGTACGCAAAGTGCTGGGTGCATCCGTCGGTGGGATCGCCACACTTTTATCAAAAGATTTTCTGAAGCTGGTGCTGGTATCATTTTTTATTGCGGCGCCCGTTGCCTACTGGGCTATGCATGCCTGGCTGCAGAATTATAATTACCGGGTAACAATAGCCTGGTGGGTGTTTTTACTGGCAGGATGTTTATCCGTTTTCATCGCACTGATAACCGTGATTTACCAGGCCGTAAAGGCAGCGGTGGCGAACCCCGTAAAAAGTTTACGAACCGAATAAAATGTTTTCCGGATGATAAAAAACTATTTCAAAATTGCTATCAGGAATTTCTGGAGAAACCGTGCTTTTTCATTCATCAATATGACAGGGTTGGCAATTGGTATCAGCGCTGCATTGGTTATCTTCCTGATCGTTTACCATGAATTTAGTTTTGAAAAATTCCGGAGCGGTGGAGACCGCATTTACCGGGTGGTCTCCAACATGCATTTCCCCGATATGGATTTTAACAACTCGGGGGTGCCGGGTCCATTGCCGGATGCGGTGCGGAATGAAATTCCGGGCATAGAAGAATCTTCGCTTTTCTGGACCGCTAATCCAAAAAAGGTGACAGTGAATAACGAAAGATCGCTTAAAGTTTTCAGAAAACAAGAGCACATTATTTATACAGACGATCATTATTTCAAACTGTTTCCTTATCAATGGCTGGCCGGTTCGCCTGATAAAATATTGAAAGAACCTAATGAAGTAGTGCTGACGGTAAGCCGTGCTAAAACATATTTTTCTTTTGCGGATATCACCAAAGCAATCGGGCAGGTGATTACCTATGATGATACGGTGAAAGCGACCGTTACCGGTATTGTAAAAGACCTGGACCAGGTAACTGATTTTACATTCCAAGAGTTTATTTCACTGCCTACATACAGCCAGCAACTAAAACGAGTAAATGGCTGGAATGAGTGGGGCAGTGTGACTTCTTCATCGCAGTTTTTTGTGAAGTTTAAAAACAAGCCCGATACTGCCCGGATCAATCAACTGCTGGCAATGGTACGTAACAAGCATGAAGGGAAGAAAGCCTATCTTGCTACGGATTATTTCCTGCAACCCTTATCTGATATTCACTTTAATGCCGATTTCGATGCATTCGATCAGCGGCAGGCAAACAAACCAACGCTTTATGGATTAATCGCCATTGCATTGTTCCTGCTGATACTTGGTTGTATCAACTTTATTAACCTGACTACAGCGCAGGCATCACAAAGAGCAAAGGAGATTGGCATTCGCAAAACGATGGGAGGTTCCCGGAAAAACCTGGTTGTCCAGTTTCTTACCGAAACATTTTTATTGACATTATTTGCTGCGGTCATTTCCATCTTACTTACTCCCTTATTTTTAAAGTTGTTTGCTGGTTTTATACCCGATGGCATACAGTTAGCCTTGCTGAAACAACCATCTGCCCTTGTTTTCATTATCCTTCTTGTATTGATTGTAACGCTGTTTTCCGGGTTTTATCCGGCGCTGATTTTATCCGGGTATAAGCCGGTATTGGTGTTGAAAAACCAGGCGTTTGCCCATACTTCAAAAAGCAGGCGGATATGGATTCGAAAAACTCTCACGGTTTCTCAATTCATGATTGCACAGTTTTTCATCATCGCCACGGTTGTTGTTGGCAAGCAGATCCGGTTTTCGCTGAACAAAGACATGGGTTTTAGAAAAGATGCAATCATCAATTTCAGTGTACCATTTAATTACCGGCATATCGACAATAAACAATTTGTGCTGCAGCAAAAACTACAGGCTATTCCCGGTATTGAAAAACTGAGCCTCGCCGGATCCCCGCCAGCCTCCAACAACACAAACATCACCACGATGAAGTTTACAGAAGCCGGTAAAGATATCGAAACGAGTGTGGAGGTAAAATATGCCGATACCAATTATTTTAACCTGTATAACATGAAAATTATCGCAGGCCGCAATGTGCAGCAAAGCGATACGGTTCGTGAATATTTGGCGAACGAAGCCTATGCAAAATTTTTAGGCTTTAAAAATCCTGCCGACATGCTGGGTAAAATGGTGGACCGCGGAAATGGAAAAATTCCAATTGTTGGAGTGCTGGCGGATTTTAATACCAAGTCATTGCACAGCAATATTCAGCCGTTGGTGTATGCCTGTCAGGCCAATATTCATTCCACATTCCATGTCTTGCTGGCAACAAATGAAAAAAACACCGATAGCTGGAAAAAAACCATTGCACAAATTGCAGCAGCCTGGAAAGAAGTATATCCCGAAGATGATTTTAGTTATACTTTTTTTGATAAAAGTATTGAAGCGTTTTACAAAAAGGAACAACAAACGGCTCAATTGCTTAATTGGGCGGCGAGCCTTGCCATTATAATTAGTTGCCTCGGATTGTTAGGGCTGGTGATTTATACCACTGCACAACGCACCAAAGAAATCGGGGTTCGAAAAGTGCTGGGCGCCTCTGTGGTTCAGATTGTTTCGTTGTTGTCAAAAGATTTTATAGGCTTGGTCATCATTGCTTTTGTAGTGGTAACGCCGCTGGCATGGTGGGCGATGCATCACTGGTTACAGGATTTTGCCTACCGTACAACAATCAGCTGGTGGATTTTTGCACTGACAGGATTTACAATGATTGCAATGGCATTACTTACCTTAAGCGTTCAGACAATCCGGTCGGCTACAATGAACCCGGTGAAATCGCTCCGGACTGAATAACGGTAAAAATAGTCTGTTCCGGGTCGAAAAGTTAGTGGAGAAAGTAACCTTCTTTACGCAGGTACGTCATACTGAGAAGCCGAGATGAATCCGATTCATTAACCAATTACCTCGTTATGTTTACCAATTATTTAAAAATTGCCTGGAGAAGCCTTTTGAAAAATAAAGGATTTTCCATCATCAACATTGTTGGGCTGGCTATTGGCTTGTCTTGTTTTTTATTGATCGCATTATATGTGGTCGATGAGTTGAGTTATGATCGGTTTTATCCAAATGCCGATCGGATATACCGGGTGGATGCCGATATTAAATTCGGAGGTAACCAGCTTGATCTTTGTGTCAATAGTGACCCGATGGGTCCCACATTGAAAAAAGACTATCCACAGGTGGAAGAATATACGCGTATTTATTCCAGCGAGGGAAGTAAGCTTGTCCGAAAAGGGAATAGTTATATCAATGAAGAAAAGATCGTTTATGCCGATTCCACCTTCTTTCGCATTTTTCCGCAACCTGTTTTATCCGGGGATACAAAAACAGCTTTGTATGAACCCAATACTGTGGTAATATCGGCTACTGCAGCAAAAAAATATTTTTTAACCACCAATGCCGCAGGGCAGACCATTGAAATCGATAAAAAGCCCTTTAAGGTAGATGCCGTCATAAAAGACATGCCGCATAATTCTCATTTTCATTTCGACTTTATCATGTCGATGAAAAATGTCGATTATGAATGGGGTAATTATTTAAGCCATAATTTTCAAACGTATATTTTATTAAAGCCCGGCGTGAACTATCGTGCTTTCGAGAAAAATTTTGAACAGATATTAAATAAATATGTATTGGTGCAGGCTAAGCAGTACATGCCGGGGCTGACCAGCATGGAAGAGTTCAGGAAATCCGGCAACCAGCTTCATTATTTACTCACTCCGCTTACGGCCATTCATTTGAACAGCCACCGTACTCCGGAGTTTGAAGCGAACGGGAATATTCAATATGTTTATATTTTCGGGGCTATCGCTTTATTTATTTTACTGATTGCCTGTATTAATTTCATGAATCTTACTACGGCACGCAGTGCGAATCGTGCCAAAGAGGTGGGGATTCGTAAAGTGCTGGGGACAGAACGAAAAAATCTGATCGCACAATTCCTGTCAGAATCTATATTGATGGCTTTTATTTCGCTGCTGCTCGCTTTTGCAATAGCCTACTTTGTGTTACCGCTGTTTAATAATATCGCTGCCAAATCAATGAGTATCGGCAGTTTTTTTGAACTAAAAATTTTATTTTTTCTGATTCTGCTTCCTTTTGTTGTGGGATTACTCGCTGGTTCATATCCTGCATTTTTCCTGTCAAAATTCAAACCCGTATCCGTACTGAAAGGAAAAATAAATGCAGGGTTTAAAAAAAGTATTTTACGCAGTGGGTTGGTTGTTTTCCAGTTTTGCACTTCTATTATTTTGATCATCGGTACTGTGGTTGTTTATAAACAACTGCATTTTATTCAAACCACCAACCTGGGTTTCAGCAAAGACCAGGTGCTGATGATTGACGGTGCTGGTGCGCTGGATAAAAATGATGAAGCATTTAAGAATGCCGTACTTGAATTACCGGGCGTGAAAAGCGGTACGATGAGTGGGTATCTGCCGGTGGCATCATCCCGCAATGATAACACCTATTCAAAGGATGCAGTCATGGACCCGAAAAATGCATTGTCCATGCAGTCATGGGTGGTGGATTACGATTACGTAAACACCCTGGGTATGCAGATTGTCAAAGGAAGGAATTTCTCTAAAGATTTTGCCACCGATTCTACCGCCGTCATTTTAAATGAAACAGCGGCTAAAGTATTGGGCTATGATGATCCTATCGGGAAAAAATTATACCAGGATTACCAGGACCAGAATGGTACAAGAAAAATTGCCTTTACGATTATTGGTATAGTAAAGGATTTTCATTTTGAATCGCTACGCCAAAATATTTTTCCGCTGGGCCTGAAATTAGGGCATAACAATACGATGATATCTTTTAAGATTAACACGGCTGACATAAAACAACTGGTGGCTCAAATACAAGATAAATGGAAAATGCTGGCACCGGGAATGCCGTTCAGTTACCGCTTTATGGATGAAGCATTCAACAATATGTATCGTGCCGAGGAGCGGGTGGGGCAGATCTCTATCATCTTCTCCATATTGGCCATCGTTATTGCGTGCCTGGGGTTATTTGGTTTGGTAACGTACATGGCGGAACAGCGCACGAAAGAAATCGGTGTTCGTAAAGTATTGGGCGCAACGATACCTAATCTTGTATCTATGCTTAGTAAAGATTTTCTGAAACTGGTGGGCATTGCTTCGTTGATCGCTTTCCCGGTAGCATGGTGGGCGATGCATAAATGGTTGCAGGATTTTGCTTACCGTATTGGTATAGACTGGTGGATATTTTTGCTGGCCGGTACCGCTGCCATACTGATTGCATTGATAACGGTTAGCTTCCAGGCAATTCGGGCAGCTCTTGCCAATCCGGTAGATGCCCTCAGAAACGAATAACAATACTATAAAACCTATTGGTATATGTTTAAAAATTTTTTAAAAATATCCTGGCGCAGCATCCGTAAAAATAAATTGTACAGCGTGGTCAATATCGCCGGCCTGGCAACCGGGCTCAGCGCCTGCATCCTGATTGGACTGTATTGCTGGAATGAGCTTAGCTATGACAAGTTTAACAGCAATGCCGGCAGGATAGTGCGGGTAACGATGGAGTACAGCGATGCAGGTACCGTTAATAAAACTGCCGTAACCGGTACGAAAGTGGGTCCTCAGTTCAAGCGAACCTTTCCGCAGGTAGAAGCCTTTACCCGGATTATCAGGTATCCACGGGTTATTGCAAACGGCACGAAAGTATTTGATGAAAAAAATGTGTTATACGCAGATGCTGATTTCTTTCATCTGTTTTCATTTAAGCTGCTGCAGGGAAATCCTGCAGCAGTTCTGGCAGAGCCTTACAAAATTGTTTTGTCGCAGTCTGCTGCAAAAAAATATTTTGGCAATGACAACCCGGTCGGTAAATCGCTTCGGATAAACGATCTGCAGGATTACGAGGTAACTGGTATTGTGGCCGATGCCCCGCTGAATTCACAGGTAAAATATGATATGATTGCTTCTTTCAGCAGCCTGCCTTTTGCCAAAACAGAACAATGGTGGTCTGCCAATTATATCACCTACTTATTGCTGCATGACGGACAGCAGCTATCCGGATTTCAGCAACAGCTCAATCAATACATGCAAACTGTAAATAAGCAGGAATTGCATTCGCAAGGCAACGATTACCTGGCCTATAATCTGGAGCCCTTAACAAGGGTACATTTGTATTCCCCGCTCGACGGGCTGGAACCTAATGGTAACATCACTTACATTTATGTCCTGCTCATTATTGCGGCACTCATTTTACTCATAGCGTGCGTTAATTATACCAATCTCGCAACAGCGCAATCAGCCGGCAGAACAACTGAAATTGGTATCCGGAAAGTCATGGGAGCTCAAAGAGGCCAGTTGTTTCGCCAGTTTATCGGAGAGTCCTTTATGCTGACGCTGCTTGCCGCTGTTTTGTCAATCGGTATCAGTATGCTGGTGCTTCCGTTTTTCAATTCCGTCGCTGGTCAGTCATTCACCGGTAACATGCTTTTACGGCCTGCTTTGTTGCTGGGATTGCTCCTGCTATCATTGTTAGTGGGTTTACTGGCCGGCAGCTATCCTGCTATTTTATTGAGTAATGCCGGCCTGGTAAGCATACTCAAATCCGGATTGCGGGTTTCATCAGCAGGTGGGGGATTACGTAAATCCTTAATCGTTTTCCAGTTTGTGATTTCTGTTTTTCTGATTATTTCCACCGTTATTGTGGTTAAACAAATCTCATATATACAACATAAAAACCTCGGATACAACCGTGAACAAGTGCTGGTGCTGCCGGTCGATTATAAAATGAAAGCGGGATATGAAGGCTTGAAAAAAGCCATTGCAATGAACCCGGGTGTTGTCAGCGTTACAGGTGCGTATGAAGACCCGACATTTATCGAGTGGGGCGATGGCATCAAAGCTAATAATGGGAAGGAAACAAAAAGCCTTTCAGTTACGGCTATTCCTGTTGACCTTGATTTTATAAAAACCATGGGGATGCACCTGGTGGCCGGGGATGATTTTACGGCTGCTGATTTTTTATTACAGGATACTGCACATGACTTTGCGAATTATCGTTCTGCTTATATTCTCAACGAAACGGCAGCACGGCAAATGGGCTGGACTCCGCAAACCGCCGTAGGACAGGTGATCGAAAGAGGAGTACCGGGCACGGTGAAAGCAGTAGTGCAGGATTTTCATTTTTCATCTTTGCACAATAAGATTGGTCCCCTGGTTATGTTTTTGGATACCAGTATGGTTCGGCATATGTTTGTAAAAATCAGCAATCGTAATATTCCAGCCACGCTAAAAGCACTGGAAAATACCTGGAAGGAGAGAGTGGCCTACCGTCCGTTCAGTTATCATTTTCTCGATGATGATTTCAATGCCCTGTACAAGCAAGAGCAGCGCACGGCTTCATTGTTTGAACTGTTTTCCGGGCTGGCGATTACGCTGGCCTGCCTTGGATTATTTGCTCTGGCAGCCTTTACTACATTGCAGCGCACGAAAGAAATTGGTATTCGCAAAGTCCTGGGGGCGGGGATTGGTAGTATTGTGCTTCTGGTTACCAAAGAATTCCTGGTGCTGGTATTGATTGCAATTCTGGTAGCATCACCACTGGCATGGATAGCCGGATTTAAATGGTTAAGCGATTTTGCTTACCGTACCAATATCGGCTGGTGGATTTTTGCCGGGGCTGGCTTGCTGGCAATACTTATAGCTCTGTTGACGGTTTCTTATCATGCTATCAGGGCTTCACTGGCGAACCCGGTAAAATCGTTGCGTGCTGAATAAACGGGAACAAGAAATACGTACGCATTCGTACACAAGGTGTCCGTTTTCGGACACTTTGTGCATTACAAAACACTCAACTTCTTAATATGCAAGCAGTTGAACCTTGGCACAAGCATTGGACTTTGGGTGCAGTTACATTTGCAGGAATTCAAAACGGTTTTTGACGTCATTAATAAATGAAAATATGATACAGTTAAAAGGGATTTATAAATGGGTGAATACGGGAATCAACCGTACGTTTTTACTGAAAGATGTTGACTTTTCTGTTAGCGAAGGAGAGTTTGTTTCCATTATGGGTCCTTCGGGTTCCGGAAAATCCACCCTGTTGAATGTAATTGGCATGCTGGATGAATTTAACGAAGGCGAATATTTTTTCTTTGATCAGCCGGTGCACACGCTGAAAGAAAAACAACGTTCGCAATTATACAAGCAGTACATCGGTTTTGTATTCCAGGCTTATCACCTGATTGACGAACTGACGGTCTACGAAAACATAGAAACACCACTGATTTACCAGAATATTAAAGCCCCGGAACGAAAAGCAATGGTGGCGGATATACTTGACCGGTTTCAGATTGTTGGCAAAAAAGATCTTTTCCCAACACAATTATCAGGCGGACAACAGCAATTAGTCGGTATAGCCAGGGCCCTGATTGCTAAGCCCAAACTTTTGCTGGCGGATGAACCAACCGGTAACCTGAATTCCAAACAGGGCGAAGAAATTATGGAGCTGTTTAAAGAGCTGAATCATGAAGGGGTTACCATTATCCAGGTCACCCATGCCGAAAAGAATGCAGCTTATGGAACCAGGGTTATTCACCTGCTGGATGGCATGATTGAACAATGAAAAATGGAAGAGACGCATCTATAAAACAAATAAAGAGAAAATGCCCCTGAACACGCAGCTGACAACCCTGCTGATAAATGGGTATAACCTGTCTGCTAATGAGCAGGCATAGGGTAAAATTAGCAGCTGCCGGGGGCGGCGCACAAAACATAAACGCATGAAACAGATTTTTGTAATTGGTTTTTTTAGTCTGGGTATACTGGCAACGGCAAAAGGATTTTCGCAGGACAGTACTGCAAAACAACTCACCCTGAAACAATGTATAGAAACAGCCATTGAAAAAAACCTTGATGTGCGACTGAGCGAGGCACAAATGAATACCGACGAAGTGAACTGGAAACAGGCAAAACTGAACCTGCTGCCCGACCTGAACGGCACAGCCAGCCAGAGTTTTAACCAGGGAAGAAGTATTGATCCTTTCACCAACTCTCCCGTAACGCAATCGTATAATGCTTCCAGTTATGGGCTTACCAGCGGTATCGTTTTATTTAACGGACTGGCATTACAAAACAGCATTAAACAAAATTCGCTGGCTTACCAGGCTTCTAAAATGGATTGGGAACAACAAAAGAAAACATTAACCATTAACGTTATCCTTGCTTATTTGCGTGTGCTTAGCAACCAGGATCTCTTGGTGCAGGCAAAAAACCAGGCCGATCTGTCGGCCAGCCAGGTGCAGCGCCTTGAAATTCTGAATCAACAGGGCGCCATTGCACCGTCTGAATTGTCAACTTTAAAAGGACAGCTGGCGGGTGACAGGTTAAGCGTGGTGAATGCTACCGCTGCTTTGCAAACAGCAAAAATTGATCTTTGTCAGCTGATGAATATCCCGTTTGATCCGGCCATGCAGTTTGAAAAAATGGAACCAGCAGATATTGCCGTAAAATATGGCGATACACCGCAGCAGATTTATCAATCCGCCCTGGAACAGCTGCCACTGGTGAAAGCGGCTGACCTGCGTAAAGAAAGCGCTGAAAAAGCGGTAAAAGTGGCAAGAGGACAACTGTTTCCACGCTTAACATTCAATGGTAATGCTTTTACCAACTACTCCAGTGTAGCCATGCAAAGTTCATATATCAATACGACGGATGTCACATCAAATGACTATGTGGTGGTCAATGGATCAAACCTGCCGGTCATTCGCAAACAGGATAATTTTTCTTCCACGAAAATCCCGTACCGCGACCAGTTGAATAACAACCTGTACACCAGCTTCAGCCTGAACCTTTCTATTCCCATCTTTAACTCACTGCAGCAGCGAAACAGGATAAAACTGGCACAGGTGAATTTGAAAACAAAGGACTATACGGCAAAAACCACCCGAACACAACTGCAGCAGGCGATTGACCAGGCTTACGTAAATATGACAACAGCCTTTGACAGTTATAAAACATTACTTGATCAGGTAAATAGTTATAATGACGCATTTTTGGCGGCGGAAATTCGGTTCAATAATGGTGTAGGAAATTCCATTGACTATCTCACCGCAAAAAATAATTTCGACAGGGCCAATATCAGCCTGATTAATGCCCGGTATGATTATGTGCTGCGAATGAAAATCCTCGACTTTTACGAAGGGAAGCCCTTATGGTAAGCAGCCTTGCTGCTGCTTGTACCCCATACCGCCGTTGCGTGCAGCGACTGCGGACAGCCGAAAAGCAGGTTTGATGTTGCAGAAGGGAAAAATTTTCAGGATGAAAATTGATTAAAATAATTTTTTTTATACCCGTGTATTTTTTTGTATCTTCTACGCAATAATGTATTACTTTTCGGCTTAAGTAAAGGCATTCATGGAAAAGAAAATATCTATTTTGCTGGTAGACGATCATAAGCTGATCCGCGATTCATGGTCTTTTGTACTCAACAGCGATCCCCGTTTTCAGGTTATAGGTGAAGCAAGTAATGCAGATGAGGCATTGGAAGTGGCAAAAACACAAAAGCCTTCCATTGTACTCATGGATGTGAATATGACGCCAACCAATGGGTTTGACGCCACCAAAGAAGTGCTCAAATACTCTCCCGAATCAAAAGTTATTGGCGTATCGATGCACACTATGCCGGCCTATGCCAAGAAAATGCTGCAGATGGGCGCGATGGGATATGTTACCAAGAATTCATCCAAGGAGGAAATGCTAACGGCTATCCTGGAAGTGTCAAAAGGAAAAAAATACATTTGCGAGGAAGTAAAAAGCATCCTGGCACAGCAGGAACTGGAAAAGCAAAACGAGTTTCCGGGTATGAATACCCTTACCGAACGGGAAATTGATATTATTCAACTGATCAAAGAAGGACTCTCCTCGAAAGAAATTGCTTCAAAACTCGATATTACTTTAAAAACGGTGGAAGTGCACCGTTACAACATTCTCAAAAAACTCAACCTGAAAAATACAGCGGCACTGGTGAATTTTATAAATGCCCAGGGCCTGTAATTGTTAAAGTTCCTGCTCTGCGCATCATTTGTGCCAGGCTGGGTCTCATTCCTGGTAAATCCGTTCAATCGCGTCTTTATATTTCTCCATGACCACTTTTCTTTTCAGGGAAAGTTTGGGGGTCATTTCACCGGTGTCAATACTCCATTCATACGGCAGCAATTCAAATTTTTTGATTTGTTCCACATGGTTAAAATATTTATTGAAGCTTTCCACCAGTTCTTTATACAGCGTAATCACTTTTTCATGTTTAATCATCTCTTCATTGCTGGTGTAAGCGATGCCGTTTTTGGCGCACCAGTCTTTCAGGTTTGCAAAGGAGGGAACAATAAGGGCGCCAACAAATTTTCGTTCCGGTCCCACAACCATTACCTGTTCCACGTAAACGGATTCTTTTAATTTGTTTTCCACGGGCAACGGTGCAACGTATTTGCCGCCGCTGGTTTTAAACATTTCTTTTTTGCGGTCGGTAATTTTCAGGAATTTGTTATTTACCATCATGCCGATATCACCGGTATGAAACCAGCCATCCGTAATCACTTCGGCCGTTAATGCCGGTTGTTTGTAATAGCCCATCATGATGTTGGGCCCTTTGCAAAGAATTTCGCCATCTTCTGCAATTTTAACGTCCACTCCGTCAATCAATGGGCCAACGGTACCAAACATGCGATCTTTTTCCTGGAAGCGGTTGACGGCGATCACCGGCGATGTTTCGGTAAGTCCGTACCCCTCCATAATCGTAATTTTAGCCGCTGTAAAAATCCGGATTAGCCGGACCTGGCAGGCGGCCCCGCCTGTTACGATACATTTTATTTGGTTGCCCAGTCCTTCACGCCATTTAGTAAAAATTAGTTTGTTGGCTAGCGAAAGCTGGAGCTTGTAACCGGCGCTCATTTTTTTATTGATCTCGAATTTTTCGGCCAGGCTGTGTGCCCAGAAAAACAGTTTGCGCTTAATTCCCGTTAGCTCGTTTCCTTTTTGCATGATGCGGTCGTATACCTTTTCCAGTAAACGTGGCACCGTTGTAAACATGTGCGGCTGTACTTCTTTTAAATTTTCGCCTATGGTATCCAGGCTTTCGGCATAATAAATGGCTGTGCCTTTAAACAGGTACAGGTACGAAACCATGCGTTCGAAAATATGGTTCAGCGGCAGAAAACTCAAGGCACGCATTTGTTCGCCCGGCGGGAAACAGGGCATGCTGGCAAGAACATTACTCAGGATATTCTGGTGGCTCAGCATAACACCCTTGGGCGTACCGGTCGTACCCGAGGTGTAGATGATGGTGGCCAGGTCTTCGTACCTGATTTGTGCCGCCAGTGCTGGTATTTTGCCGATCGACTCATCCGTTGCAGCATGTAACACTTCCTTCCAGTGACGTGCATTGGGTACATGTTCAAAGGCGAAAATCTCTTTCAGCGAGGGTACTTTATTTTTTATACTCAGCACTTTCAGGTATAATTCCTCGTCGTTGACAAATACAATTTTTACCTGTGCATCGTTGAGCACAAATTCCAACTCGTTGACGTTAATGGTGGGATACACCGGTGTAAGTACAGCACCGATCTGTTGAACGGCTAGGTCAACTACCAGCCACTCGGGCCTGTTCTTACTTAGGATGGCGACTTTATCACGCCCTTCGGCAGTCATATCGCCACAACCGATACCTAAATTTAGCAGGCCGCCGCTCAGGCTGTCCACCAGTTGCTTGACTTCCTGGGTGCTGTAAGTACGCCAGCGTCCACTCTCTTTGGCAGCCAGCATATCGGGCAGCGGTTGGTGATCCATGTGGTATTGCAGGCAATCAAAAAGCCGTCGGAATTCACTCATGGGCAATCGTTATTATAATGTCGGGTAGCAGCAATGGAATAAGCAACCCAATTGTTGCTGAATATCTGTTTACATAAACAATTTAGAGAAAAAGCTGACAATAAAAAAGCCTGTTACCACATGGGTGTGAATTGTAAACCCGATGCGTTATTTGTTTACCTGGTAATACTGGCCGGGAGGTATTCTGAAAACCCTTGTTTTCTGAAAGTTGGTAAATTTAGTATAGACATCGGCGTGTGTTTTGTTCCAGTTGTCATAGGCAGCCAGGTTTTCCACCGATCCGAAAAGCCACTGGTCATAGGCTTCAAATAGCCCCTCCTGGAGTAGCTGCTGCTGGTAATCAAATAGCCGGAACGGGAACTTTGCCGCGTATTTGTCAAACCAGTCCAGGATAAAGCGAGTACGGATCATAGTGAGCACCTCCGTGTTAATACCACGGGAGGCCAGGGACGATTGCCGGGCCATGCATTGTAAAAATGCTTTTGCAAAATCGCTTTTGTTTTTATCGGCATCTTTCAGCAGGTCAGGATCGCTGAAGAGTTTTTCTTTATAAGCATCAAGCAGTAATTGTTTCATGGCAGCCGCACGTTCGGTCAGGCTTTCCATATTTACAAATACTTCTCCGTATACCAGGCTCCACACTTTATCTTTTGTATAAAAATAATACAGGGCGGCATTGTAGTAGTTACCGGAATATGCCGGATCCTGCTGGATGCCCTGCTCCCACAGGTTGATGGCTGAGTAATCTTTTTTTGCCCATAATAATTCGCCATATTCACTGTACAAAGGGCCGCTCTTAGGAAATTTTTTCAATCCTTTTTTATAGAGCTTTTCGCAATCTTTCACTTCTTCCAGCGCCTTGTACACATTGCCAGCTATCTGGAAAGTGACCACGTCTGCATCGTCACGGTCAACTATTTTTTTTACGGTTTCCAGCGCATTGCTGAAATCACGTTTATAATAGTAAGACATGGCCAGGTCTTTTTGCAGCTCGAGATTATTTTTATCCTGTTCCAGCGCATGGTTCAGTACCAGAATGGCATTGTCAAAATCGCCCTGCCGCATATATTCACGGGCTTTCTCCTGTGCACTGCCGGTTACCGACTGGGCATCTAAAAGGACAACACTCACCAGGGCAATAACCAACAACAGGCATTTTTTCATGTCTTTCATTTTAAGTTTTGCAAAATAACACAAAAGCGCCAACCGGAGGGTAAGCGCTTTAAGAATAACAAATCATTTCAGGCGGCATGCTTACCGGCAGTGCATCAGAGCAAATGCGTTAACAGGCCATCCCTGAGTTTTGGTTCAAACCACGTGCTTTTGGGCGGCATAATGTTACCACTGTCTGCAATGGAGAATAACTGTTCGATGGTGACAGGATAAAGGCTGAAAGCAACTTTCATTTCTCCGCTGGAAACTCTTTTTTCCAGTTCACCCAGTCCCCGAATGCCTCCTACGAAATCAATGCGCTCATCGGTTCGCTGATCTTTTATACCCAGGATTTTATCCAGTATATTATTCGACAGAATGCTGACATCCAGTATCCCGATCGGATCATCGGTGTACGTGCCTTCCCGGGCAGTGAGAATGTACCAGTGGCCTTCGAGATACATGCCAAACTCGTGTAGCTGGGCGGGTTTTGCAGGCTCTTCCGTTTGGGTTACCAGGAAGTCTTCCTGCAAAGCACTGATAAAATCTTCTTTACTCAGCCCGTTCAGGTCTTTTACCACCCGGTTGTAATCCCAGATGGATAGCTGGCTGGCAGGAAAAATTGTTGTTAGGAAATAACGGGCGGCTTCGCTGCCGGGCAACTGGCTGCTGACTTTTGCAGCCGAAGCGGCGCGGTGGTGGCCATCGGCGATGTAGGTGCAGGGTACTTTTGCCGCAAATAAATTTGTAATAGAATCAATCACTACCGGGCTGTTGATTACCCAAATGCTGTGGCGGATTCCATCGTCGGCCGTGATATCATATACGGGTTTGTTGGTGGCTTTCCATCCATTGATCAGCCCATTAATTTCTGTCACATCGCGGTAGGCCAGGAAAACGTTACCTGTTTGCGCTTGAATTGTGCGCATGTGATCAATGCGGTCCTGTTCCTTTTCCGGTCTTGTCAGTTCATGCTTTTTAATGATGTCATTAAAATAATCTGCCACCGAAGAAACCGCTACCAGGCCTGTCTGGCTGCGGTCGTTCATCACCAGCTGATAGATATAGTAACAGGCTTTGTCTTCCTGCACCAGTGTGCCGTTTTTTATAAAGTTTCCCAGGTTTTCTTTAGCCTTTTCATAAACAGCTGCGCTATGTACATCGATAGTGGGGGGCAGGTCAATTTCTGCCTTGGTTACATGCAAAAAGGATAGGGAGTTGTCTTTTGCCTCTTCCCTTGCTTCCGTGCTGTTGAGTACGTCATAAGGTCGTGAAGCCACCTGCTTAGCCAGTTCTGGTTGCGGGCGCAAGGCCCGGAAAGGAGAAATAATCGCCATGCTTTCAAATATTAATCTCAGCCTTTTTTAGCTGCAAATTCTTTCATTAAATCAGTAAGTGCTTTTACACTGTCAAGTGTCAGCGCATTGTACATCGAAACACGAAAACCACCCACGCTACGATGGCCTTTTACCCCCACCATTCCTTCACGCTTACAGCATTCAAGAAATTCTTTTTCCAGTGAAGGATCATTCATGATAAATACTGCATTCATTTTGCTACGGTCTTCTTTGGCAACAGTGCCTTTAAAAACAGGCAGGCTGTCCAGTGTGTTGTAAAACAAGGCAGCCTTTTGATTATTCTGTTGTTCTATAGCTGCCACACCGCCTTTATTTTTTAACCAGCGCAGGGTGAGCATACAAACGTAAATGGCAAAAACCGGCGGCGTATTCAGCAAAGAACCCGCTTCAATGTGATTCCGGTAATCCATAATTGAAGGAATGGCTCGGTTGACTTTACCCAGGCAATCTTTATTGATCACAACTAGGTTGACGCCTGCCGCGCCAACATTTTTTTGTGCCCCGGCATAGATAAGATCAAATTTATTAAAATTAATCTCGCGGCTGAGGATGTCACTACTCATGTCGGCCACCAGCGGTACCTGCTGGTGGTAAAAAATGGATAGATCCTGCCACTGGGTGCCGTAAATTGTATTATTACTTGTGATATGCAGGTATTTGGCTGTAGCCGGAACGCGAAAATCTTTGGGTAAAAAAGTGTAATGCGCATCTTTCGAACTGCCAATTACGTCAACATGGCCAAATAGTTTTGCTTCTTTGATGGCTTTTGATGACCATACGCCGGTATCGATAAATGCCGCCACTTCATTTTCATTCAGCAGGTTCATCGGCACCTGCATAAACTGCGTAGTGGCGCCGCCGTGTAAAAAAAGCACCTCGTGTTGATCATCCAGTTTCATCAGTTCCTTCGCCAGCATTTGCGCTTCGTCCATTACGGCCTGGAACAGGGGTGTGCGGTGACCGATTTCCAGAATGGAAAGCCCGGAATCATTAAAATTAATAATTGCCCGGGCGGCTTCTTCAAAAACTTCCGCCGGCAGTATGGAAGGGCCTGCATTAAAATTGTGCAATGTGCGGTTGGCTGGTTGTATCACCTGATCGTGTGTTTTAAGGAAACGCAAAGATAACTCATGGCAGGGAACTGCTTTTTTAAAATAATAGCAGCAAAGGCTGCTGTTTATTCCTCATGTTCTCGGCTTTGCAGCGGGCTGTTGCGCCAGGCTTGATTCAGGGTTTCAAATTCTTTTAGATCAGCTGCCGAAAACGTTTTGTTACCAAGCGTCGAAAGATCCGGCTGGCCCGCATTCACCCAGGCGGTATACCAAAGAGAAGCTACAGCTGCAATGGATTGCCGCATCCGGCGCTCGATCATGCCGTTTAATTTTTTATTGTACGCATAAGCGTATGCGGCAGAATACTGACGGATAACGATTCCATTTCGCTCTTCAAAAGAAAACTTTTGGTCGGCTGGAAATTGGCGGCTTAACTCTTTTTCGGTTTGCAAAACGGTATCTGCGGCGGCAGCGCTTTCCAGCACCCGTTGCCAGATAAATGTTTCAGGGTTGCTGATGTAAACGGCTTTTCCAATAAAAAAATCCCATTCTTTATCCGCCAGCAATTCCGGAATCCTACTTTCCCAGAAGGCATGGATACCTTCCTGCCCCGTTAGCTGCCCATTATGATTGGTGCTGGTATGCAGTGGCACATGCAGGTCGGCGATATAATGGCCCAGGTCGGCCGACAGTTTTAAAATGCTGACCTGGTTCTTTTCTTTAAAGGCTTTGGTTAACCGCCTTAGCACGACTTGTGCCCACCAGGGCCCGATGCCGTATTGCTGCAGGGTATCGGCAGAAAATTTAGCCACGGCATCATCCCATTTTCGGGGCAGGGCAGTAAAAGGATATTTTCCGTAGTGGTCAATGTCAATGTAATGCCGGGCGCCTTCCTGTGGAAGTATATATCTTCTTTTATCCGGGTCTACGGCATGTTCTGAAATAAAGGCTGCATAGGGTTTATACAGCAGCATCATTTCCGGGGGCAGCAGGAAGATGGCGTACTGGTTAATGGTCCGGTGCCCGTAAAATCCCCAGCAGCAGGCTTGCCTGCACGGAAAAAAAAGCAGAAGTAAAATGCAAAGTATTTTACTGCAAATTCTCATATAAAGTCGGGATAAGGTTATTCTATCTATGTCTATTTATCATCGTCGACGGCTGTGACGCCGCCGCTGATTGCAAATTTCATCGCATCTGAAGCGTTCACATTGGTAACGGGTTTAATGCGGCTGACCGGCAGCAGGTATACATTCCCGGCAATGGAATAGGCCATCGGTACATATACCGCAACAAAATCCTGTAAGCCCCAGTCGGTCATATCATCCTGCGTAATAAAGCCTACCCGCCATACATCAGTGTGGTCTATATTGGCAAGCACGGGTTTGTTGAATTTTCTTTTTTCCCCGGCAAACGCCTCAAAAAAATCTTTAAACGTTGAATAGATAAACTTGACACCGGGAGTGCGTTCCAGCCAGGAATCAAACACGTTTAAAATACCGCCCATAAACAGGTTGGAACTGGCCCAGCCTACCAGCAATACAAACACTAAAATGATGGCAAATCCCAGGCCCGGAATATTGAGGTAAGGGCGAAGAATGCTGTCAATTTTGTCAAAAAGCCAGTACAGCAGGTACCCCGTAATCGCGATTGGTGCCAGGGTCAGGATGCCCTGTAAAAAAAATTGCAGAATTCTTTTCGAGGTAAGCTTTCGGATGGCCTGTACCCTTGTGTTCATAAACAGTGTTTTATAAACTAAAGGTAGGGCAAAATTGATCCGTCTGCCAGTGAAATAAATGGGATGAATGGAGAAAATAAAGGATGGAAACTTTTGTAACAAAAAAAGTTTCCATAGTTTTGCACCCGATTTTGAGGATATGGAAACAAAAGAAAGAATACTTGAAAAGGCACATGAGCTGTTTGTACGCTATGGCATCCGGTCGGTTTCGATGGATGATATAGCTACACAACTGGGTATGAGCAAGAAAACGCTATACCAATATTTTGCTGATAAGGAAGAGCTGGTAGATGCCGTGTTGACTAACGTGATTGAAGGAAACCAGGAGGAGTGCAGGATGGACAGGCAACAGGCTGAAAATTCAATTCACGAAATTTTCCTTGCCTTTGATATGGTTCGGGAATTATTTACCGAGATGCATCCTTCCATCATCTTCGATCTGCAGAAATACCACCCGGCTGTTTACAGGAAACTGGAGCAGCATAAACACGAGTTTATGTACAAAATGATTAAAGAAAACTTGGAAAGCGGGATCGCCGATGGTTTGTACCGGTCGGATATTAACGTGGATATACTAACCCGTTTCCGCATTGAAAGCATGATGTTGCCCTTTAATCACGAAGTCTTTCCCACCAACCGTACCCAGTTAGTAGAAATTACACGGGAAATCCTGTTTCATTTCCTGTATGGTTTGGTAACAGCAAAAGGGCAGAAGCTGATCGAAAAATATAAACCATTATACCTAAAACCTATCTCTTTATGATGCAAAGCAGACATTGGAAAGGACGCTGGTGGCTGGCAGGAATTTTATTCTGTACAGGATCCCTCGCCGCCCAGGACACAACCATACACCGGTTTTCCCTGCAGCAGGCAGTTGATTATGCCATGAAAAATAATGTGCAGGTCAAAAATGCCCTGCTTGATATACGGGCACAGGAAGAAACGAACCGGGAAATTACAGCGGCTGCCTATCCCCAGTTAAGCGCCAATATTGGTACCACGTATAACCCCAATGTGGCTACGCAAACTTTTCCCAACTTTATTGCTGCGGCTACCTACGGAGTGTTGTTGCAGGAAGATGTGCGAAAAGGTAACGGCGATCCTATTGTGCCACCGGCCGATTACGGAATCATCCAGGCACAGTTTGGCACACGATGGACAGCCAATGCCGGTCTGGACCTGAGCCAGCTCTTGTTCGACGGCCAGGTTTTCGTAGGACTGCAGGCCCGCAGCACATCCATAAAATTTCGTCAAAAGGCGCTCGACGTAACCACCGATGCTATTAAAGCAAATATTTATAAAATCTATTACCAGCTGGTAGCCAGCAAAACACAGGTGGACTTGCTCGATGCCAATATTGCCCGGCTCGAAAAGTTACTGCACGATACAAAAGAGATTTATAAAAACGGGTTTGCCGAAAAACTGGACATCGATAAAATAGCTGTGCAAATCGCAAACCTGCAAACAGAAAAGCAGAAAGTGCTGGCCGGTATTAATAATGGCTATTACGGGCTGAAGCTACTGATGGGAATGCCCGTGCAGGAAACCCTGATCCTCACCGATTCGTTGAGCGAGGAACAAATAAAAGACGGGATTCTTGAAAACAGTACCTATAGTTATGCCGACCGGAAAGATTACCAATATGCTGAACTCGGAAAAAAACTGAATGAATTCAACATCAGGCGTTACCAGTTAAGCAAATACCCGACAGTCAGTCTGTCCAGCTCGTACTCTAAAAACGCCCAGCGCAATCAGTTTGATTTTTTTAAAGGACAATATTTTACATTTTCCAATATTTCGCTTCGTGTTTCTGTACCCATTTTTAATGGATTTGCCACGAAGGCACGCATTGAAAATGCCCGCATTGCCCTGGAGCAAAGCCAGAATCAGCTGGATAACCTGAAGATATCAATTGATAACGATGTAGAACAAGCGAAAAATAACTTTAAAACGGCTGTTGAGGCGATGGATTACCAAAAAAAGAATATGCAGCTGGCAGAAGCCGTATACGAGCAAACCAAGAAAAAGTATGAAGTCGGAACGGGCTCCAACACGGAAATAAATGCGGCGCAAACTGACCTGAAAACAGCTCAGACCAACTATATCAATGCCCTGTATGATGCCATCATTGCACGGATTGATTTCCTGAAGGCAACCGGTAAACTGTAAATTTTAAAAAACCTACTACTATTAAAATAAATCATATGCAACGAATTGTAAGAGCATCTTTTGCTTCATTCCTTATCCTGGCACTGGCATCATGCGGTAACAGTGTAAAAGATAATAATGCCGAACTGGTCGGGAAAAAGCAAGAACTCGAAAAGCTTAAAAGCCAGCAGCAATCGCTGAATGAACAAATTATGCAACTGGAAGCAGAGATTGCGAAAGCTGATCCTGCTTTTGCCAGTGCACAAAATGCTAAACTGGTGTCACTAACTGCCCTGGTTCCTGAAAACTTTGTTCATTATATAGAGCTGCAGGGGCGTATTGATGCGCAAAATGTAGCATACGTTACACCGCGCGGTGGTCCCGGCCAGGTAAAGGCTATCTATGTAAAACAAGGCGATATCGTTAAAAAAGGACAATTGTTGTTAAAACTGGATGACGGCCTGATCAGAAAACAACTCGACCAGTTAGAAACCCAGCTGGCCTATGCTAAAGACCTCTACCAGCGGCAACAAAACTTATGGAATCAAAACATTGGCACCGAAGTACAGTTGTTGAATGCAAAGAATAATGTAACCCAGCTGGAAAAACAAATGGCAACAATCAAAGAACAGCTCTCGTTTACTGACGTGCTGGCGGAGATTTCCGGTGTAGCCAATATCGTAAACGTAAGAGTAGGCGAAATCTTTGCCGGCGGTCCGCAGATTCAGCTGGTCAACACATCCGACTTGAAGGTGGTGGTGCAGGTACCGGAAAACTATCTGGAACGGGTAAATGTAGGTAGCACACTGCAGGTAAAAATCCCCGAGGCCAATAATAAAATCATTACAACAAAAGTAAGCGTGGCTGGCCGGCTGATTGATCCCAATAGCCGCTCTTTTTACATAGAAGGAAAAATTCCTGCGGATAAAGATTTGCGGCCTAACCAGCTGGCATTGGTGGGCATTAAAGATTATGCTGCCGACAGCACGATCACCATACCGGTGAACACGCTTCAGAATGATGAGAAAGGAAAATATGTGCTGGTGGCTGCCAAAGAAAACGGGAAGCTGGTAGCTAAAAAACGACCGGTCGTGGTAGGTGAATTGTCGGGAGATAAGCTGGAGGTAAAAAGCGGCCTGCAGGCAGGTGATCAGCTGATCACTGATGGTTTCCAGGGTTTGTATGACGGGCAGGCGATTACCACAACGGCTAATTAAAAGGAGCACCAGGACAAAACAGACAATTCAACCATCAAACCTATTGTATGAGTGTTTTAGAAAACCTGAAAGGGAAATTCAAGGAGTTTAAACCTACCAGCTGGAGTATAAAAAACAAAACGTCTATTTACCTGGCCATGTTGTTCATCAGTATTGCCGGGGTATTCCAGTTCATCACATTACCCAAGGAGCAGTTTCCAGATATCGTCATACCCACGATTTATATTCAAACCATTTATGTGGGTAACTCACCCAAGGATATTGAAAACCTCGTGACCCGGCCGATTGAAAAACAAATCAAGGGCATAACGGGCGCCAAGATTAATAAAGTGACCAGCAGCTCCATACAGGATTATTCTGCTATTACAGTGGAGTTTAGCACCGATGTTAAAACCGATGTCGCCCTGCAAAAAGTGAAAGATGCGGTGGATAAGTCAAAAAAGGATTTGCCAACCGATCTGACACAGGAGCCAACGGTGATGGAGGTGAGCTTCTCCGACCAGCCCATCATGTATGTGAATGTAAGTGGCGATTATGACCTGGTGCGGTTAAAAAAATATGCTGATGACTTAAAAGATAAACTGGAGGAGCTTTCCCAAATCACCCGCGTGGACGAAGTGGGGGCCCCGGAACGGGAATTCCAGATCAATGTTGATAACCGCCGCCTGCAGGCATCCGGCGTCACCTTCGATGATATTGCCAATGCGGTAGCCCGCGAAAACATGGATATCTCCGGTGGCTTGCTGGAAGTGGGCAACATGAAGCGGACCCTGCAACTCAAAGGGCAGATCAAAACGGCATACGACCTGGAAAAAATTATTGTACGGAATACCAGCGGCGCCCCCATCTACCTGAAAGATATTGCTGAGATTAAAGATACTGTTAAGGAAAAAGAAAGCTATGCCCGCCTGAACGGCAAAAATGTTATTACACTGAATATCATCAAGCGTGCCGGCGAAAACCTCATTGAAACTTCTGATGCGGTGAAAGAGGTGGTGGAGGAAATGAAAGCAAACCAGTTTCCCGGCGACCTGCAGGTGGTGATTACGGGCGACCAAAGCAAGCAAACCCGCACGTCATTTAATGACCTGGTTAACTCTATCGTCATTGGATTTGTACTGGTGCTCATCATCCTGATGTTTTTCATGGGAGTGACCAATGCCTTTTTTGTGGCATTATCGGTACCGCTGAGTATGTTTGTAGCCTTTGTGTTTTTACCTGGGGCTGACCTGATTATCGGCACGCATGTGACACTTAATTTTATCGTCTTATTTGCCCTGCTCTTCGGGTTGGGGATCATCGTGGATGATGCCATTGTGGTGATTGAAAATACGCACCGCATTTTCACACAGGGCAAGGGGCGGTTTACCTCCCAACGGGCTGCTATGATGGCCGCCGGGGAAGTGTTTGTGCCGGTGCTGGCAGGAACGCTTACAACCCTGGCGCCTTTCTTTCCTTTGCTTTTCTGGCCCGGTATTATTGGTAAATTCATGATTTACCTGCCAGCGATGCTGATCTTTACACTGGCCGCATCGCTGGTGGTCGCCTTTATTATGAACCCGGTATTTGCTGTGGATTTTATGAATCATCCTGAAGGTGAAAAGGCGCCGGCTTCAGCAATTTTCAAAAAGCCGGTTTTATGGATAACGGTTGGTGCCGGTATCCTGCTGGACCTTCTTCATTTCACTTTCGTCGGCAACCTGTTCATCTTCATTGTAATCCTGGTGATACTGAACCGGTTTTTTATAGACGGCCTGATTCACCGTTTCCAAAACAAGGCCTTGCCCTGGATCATGAGCCACTACGAAAACCTGCTGCGCTGGGCGCTGAAAGGCTGGCGGCCGGTTCATCTGTTATTAGGGACGTTTGGGTTGCTGATTTTTTCATTTGTATTTTTTGGCATGCGTAAAGTGCCGGTTGTGTTTTTCCCAGGCGGGGATCCGAACCAGATTTATGTGTACCTGAAACTTCCCGTTGGTACCGATGTGGATTATACAGATTCAGTTACACGACAGCTCGAGGCGAAAGTGTACCATGTGCTGGGAATGGAAAATGGAAAAGAAAATCCGGTGGTGGAAAGCGTGATTTCCAATGTGGCAGTTGGCGCCAGCGATCCCATGAGTGGCGACAGAAGTACCCGGCCTGAACTGGGTCGTATCCAGGTATCCTTTGTGGAGTTTGAAAAACGCCATGGAGTATCCACGGCTCCTTATCTGGATTCAATACGCAATGTCATAAAGGGCATACCGGGAGCAGAATTATCTGTCAACAAAGAACAAAACGGTCCGCCAACAGATCCGCCAGTCAACATTGAAGTGGCGAGTGAAGATTTTGATCAACTGACCAAAACAGCGGTGGCGCTGAAAAACTACCTGGACTCCATACAGGTGCCCGGTGTGGAAGAATTAAAGATGGATGTAGACCTGACTAACCCGGAAATCACCCTGAAAGTTGATCGTGAACGGGCCTTGATTGAAGGTGTCTCCACGGCACAAATAGGCCAGGAAATTCGTACAGCGCTCTTTGGCCGCGAGGTTTCGAAAATCAAAGATGGTGAGGATGAATATAAAATTCAGTTGCGCAACCTGGAAACGCAACGTAAGAGCCTGAGCGATTTATTGAACATGAATATTTCATTCAGGGATATGGCTTCCGGTGGCGCTGTAAAACATATTCCCATTAGCTCGCTGGTAAAAGTAGATTATACCAGCACCTTGGGAAGTGTAAAACGAAAAAACCAGAAACGGGTGATTACACTTCGTTCCAATGTGCTGGAATCGCAAGGCTATACACCAACAGCTGTTAATGCGGTCATTAAAGGATATATAGATAATTTTAAACAGAAGCCGGAGAACGTGACAATCCGCCAGACTGGAGAGGGTGAGCAGCAGGCTGAAACAGCAGCCTTCCTTGGTAAAGCGCTGGTGATTGCCCTGATGCTGATCCTGTTTATCCTGGTCATACAGTTTAACTCAGTCAGCAAACCGGTTATCATTTTAACCGAGATCATTTTCAGTGTAATTGGTGTACTGCTGGGTTTTGCAATCACACGCATGCAGGTATCTGTAGTGATGACGGGTATCGGAATTGTAGGGTTGGCAGGTATTGTGGTGAAGAATGGAATCCTCGTTATCGAATTTGCCGATGAATTGAGGGCAAGAGGATTGAAAACAAGGGAAGCCGTGGTGCAGGCCGGCAAAACACGTATTATTCCGGTATTGCTGACAGCAATGGCAGCTATCCTGGCCCTGATACCACTGGCAGTTGGCTTTAATATTAATTTCATTACACTTTTCTCAGAATTAAATCCGCATATTTTCTTTGGTGGCGATAATGCAGTGTTCTGGAAACCTTTGTCCTGGACCATTATCTTTGGTTTGGCTTTTGCTTTCTTTATGACACTGGTCATGGTACCGGGCATGTACCTGATCGCCGAACGGCTGAAAAGGCCCATGCGTCGCATGTTTGGAGGCAAATGGATTTCATTCCTCGGTATTCCGCCGCTGACAATTCTGTTTTTACCACTGATTGTAGTTACACTAGTAGCGCACCGTTACCAGGTGAAGCGACGGGAAAGAAAATTGCAGGGTCAACCGGTTAATAAAGCTTTTACCGGCAGTTGGTTTTGATCCGACAATACTCTGTCAAAATATAAAATCCCGGCTCATTAACAGCTGGGATTTTTTTAGTAATGATAACTGTTATTTCAGCACATGTAATGCCTGGCCAATTTTGGTGAAGGCAGCAATGGCTTTATCTAAGTGAGCCTGCTCGTGCGCCGCACTGAGTTGTACACGGATGCGGGCCTGTCCCTTGGGAACCACGGGGAAGAAAAATCCAATTACATACACACCTTCATCCAGCAGGCGGGCAGCAAAATCCTGTGCCAGCACTGCATCATATAGCATGATGGGGACGATGGGATGCTCGCCGGGCTTAATGTCAAAACCGGCCTTAGTCATTTTGCTGCGAAAATATTTTGTGTTCCATTCCAGTTTATCACGCAGGGCAGTTGTTTCTGACAGCATATCCAGCACGGCGATGGAGCCTCCTACGATACTCGGTGCCAGGGTATTGCTGAAAAGATAGGGCCGGGAGCGCTGGCGCAGCATATCAATAATTTCTTTGCGGCCGCTCGTGAAACCACCCGAAGCGCCACCCAGTGCTTTTCCTAACGTACCCGTTATAATATCGATTTTTCCCATAACGCCCCGGTATTCGTGCGTGCCCCGACCGGTTTTGCCCAGGAAGCCCGAACTATGGCACTCATCAACCATGATGATGGCGTCATATTTTTCTGCCAGCTCAACAATTTTATCTAACTGGGCAATGGTGCCATCCATGCTAAAAGAACCGTCCGTTACAATAATACGGCTCCTGCAGCCGGCTGCTTCCTGCAGTTTTACTTCCAGGTCAGCCATATTGTTATGTTCGTAACGGAAACGCTGCGCCTTGCAAAGGCGTACGCCGTCAATAATCGAAGCGTGATTCAATGCATCGGAAATAATGGCATCCTGCTCGTTAAATAATGGTTCAAAAACCCCTCCGTTCGCATCAAAGGCTGCTGCATACAAAATGGTATCTTCCGTGCCCAGGAACGCTGACAGTTTTTGTTCCAGCTCTTTATGAATATCCTGTGTGCCGCAGATAAACCGCACACTGCTCATACCATAACCCCGCTGATCAATGGCTTTGTGCGCTGCCTCTATCACCCGCGGGTGCGATGACAATCCCAGGTAATTATTCGCGCAAAAATTCAACACTTTTTTTCCGCCCACTGTTATTTCGGCACCCTGCGGACTGCTGATGATTCGTTCGTTTTTGTACAAGCCCGAAGTTTTGATCTCTTCCAGTTCGGTGGCTAATCGTTTGACAAAGTTTTCATTCATATTCAGCTTATTTACAGCAAATATAATTAACCGGCAACAGCCCGCAGACGATGCTGTCAGTCATGCGCCCGCAGCATATAATTATTTAAATTTCCTGTAACATTTCCGTCAATACCTTCGTCAAATCCCTAAACCATGCAATGAGGAAGAAAAGGAACATACAGCTCAGCATCATGCTGCTGACAGTTACGCTGGCTTTTATTTTTCTGTACGCGTTTACCCCATCCCGTTTTATTGCCCATACTACACATAATGAATCGATGGATGACTGCTGTAAAAACAGCCATTCCACGCCCCATCCCGGCGCTACCCTGTGGGAAGGACTGACTGGCCAATTTTTTTCCAGTACCGGCATTTTAGATTGATTTTCAAATACTTGTGTCTGTAAAATTCAATTACAAGAATCTGTAACATTCTGTTTCTACATCCGTTTTACTATAGAAACTAAATCATTAACCTACTTTTATCCTGTATACCGGCTGTTTATGACTGAAAGGGAATATAATGAATGTGTTAACACGTACGCGGATAACGTGTTCAGGTTTATTGTAAAAAACCTGCGGCACGAAGAAGATGCGAGAGATGTGGTACAAACCGCTTTTGAAAAGATGTGGCGCAACCGCGAAGAGGTAGATGCAACGAAAAGCAAATCATATCTTTTCACGGTGGCCTATCACCAGATGATTGACCACATCCGTAAAAATAAACGGGTACAACTGAAAGAAGAGTTCAGCGATGAAGTGAGAATACAGGACCGGCCGGCTCACAATATGAAAAAAGTACTGGAAGGAGCCCTGGCCCGCCTGAATGAAACACAACGGTCGCTCGTTATGCTGAAAGATTATGAAGGATATAGTTATGAAGAAATCGGTAAAATAACCGGACTGAATGAAAGCCAGGTGAAAGTATATCTTCATCGGGCACGTGTGCAATTGAAAAATTATTTGGTAAGCCCTGAAAACGTAGTATAATGAACATCAACCGCCAAAATTATGAAGAGTACTTTCTGCTGTATACCGATAACGAGTTGTCGGCTGCAGAAAGAGCAGCTGTGGAGCAGTTCGCTGCCGTCCATCCCGACCTGGCTGTTGAACTGGAAATGCTGCAGCAATCGAAACTGGTCCCGGATGAAGCTATCCGCTTTACGAATAAAGAACAATTGCTGAAAACGGAAACCTCTTCCTCGGTTAACCTGCAGAATTATGAAGAATTTCTTCTTTCTTATATAGATGATGAGTTGACAGCTGAGCAAAAGACGCAGGTTGAACAGTTTGTTGCCCGGCACCCCGCCGTGCAGGACGAACTGGCGACGCTGCAACAGGTAAAATTACAACCCGATCCCGCCATCACATTCCCAGGCAAAGAAAGTCTGTACCGCTATGCGGAGCCGGTGCGCATGGCTGCCACCGTTGTACGTATGAAGTGGTGGAAAGTGGCGGTCGCCGCCGCCGTACTCTTTTTTGCTGGTATCAGCACATTGCTACTGATGAACAAACCTGCACAAACGAACCAGCAGGCCGCCAATACTGCCGTTGCCATACCGAAGCCATCTGGTGAAGTTGGTAAAACTACAGCCGAGAAGGCAACCCGGAATGCGGATGCCAACAATAACGAAATTCCCCGTACGAACGATGCATTGGCAAGTTCTCCCCGTGCTGAGCAGAGTCATGAGCATGATCGTACAAAAAAAATAACACCGGGCGAAAACAGCCCTTTGCAAAAGCAAACCTCGCCGGAAACAACCATCAATGAAACGATTGCTAAAACCGATACGCCGGTGAAGAATTTGAATACAAATATCGGTACGCAAAACAACAACGGCATTATCGACAACCGTAAAGACGCAGTGACCGACATTACACCCGGAAACAATACGATCGCATTCAAC
>DASTSN010000039.1:0-11844 GCA_035760665.1 Chitinophagaceae bacterium
AATCAGCCAGTTCAGGCTGTTTAAGCGCCTCAAAAATCATTCGAGAGTTCGGCAAAAAATGTAACAGGCAAAAATAATATTGCCAGCTAGCTTTACCGGCTGACAATGTGTAGTCTTAAACGGCCCATACCAAAAATACAACACCCTGAATTTCAAGATAGTTGATTTTTAAACACTTATGACTGTTGCAATTTTGGAACGCTATTTGATTTACATCAAGCGGTTTTTCATAGGATATTGGATTTTAAAACGGGCGGGATGTCTATCCTGCCTTTTTTTACGCCTATGCTTCGCGGCAGTTTTTAAATGCATCTCCAAGGAATTCAATAATGTCGCCTGCCAGCATGGCTTCCTCGCTATATTTTTTTGCGGCAAAATCCCCGGCTAGTCCATGTAAGTACACTGCAAGTATAGCAGCCTCAACGGGGCTGTACTGCTGCGCCAGTAAGCCTGTAATAATCCCCGTTAAAACATCTCCGCTGCCACCCGTAGCCATACCAGGATTGCCGGTATTATTAAAATACCCTTTTTTATCGGGTGTGGCAATAAACGTATGATGCCCTTTTAACACAATGATCACCTGGTGTCCAGCCGCTTTTTGTTTCGCTACAACTATCCGGTCAAAATCATTCTCACAAGCCCCAAACAACCTGTCAAACTCCTTGGGATGTGGTGTCAGTATAGTTCCTGCCGGGAGCAGGGAAAGAAAATCTTTTTGTAATGCAAGGCAATTCAATGCATCTGCATCCAGCACCAGCGGCCCACGAAACGCATCCAGCAGTTCACGCAGCAGCATTTTCGTTTCACTCGCTGTTCCCATCCCGGGGCCGATTCCGATTGCCGTAAAACGGGTAAGATCCGCTTCTGTTTTTGTGATGAATGATGAATTGAAATCAGTCATCACCATAGCTTCCGGCAGAGCGGTTTGCAAAACTGCATACCCGCAGGAAGGAATGTGACAAGTAAGCAAGCCGGCACCGCTTCGCAGGCAGGCCTTTGCTGCCAATACAGCTGCCCCCATTTTTCCATAACTACCGGCCAGCAATAATGCATGACCGAAAACACCTTTATGGGCAAAACGGTTACGGGGTTTATAAATGGAGCGAATGATCAGATGATCAATCATTTCGTCAGCTGTAACCAGTGATTGATAGTAATGCTGATCAAGACCAATATCAAGTATAACCGGCGACCCGATAAAGGCCCCATTTTCGGCCACCAGGAATGCCGGTTTTATACATTGAAAAGTTAACGTGTATTGTGCTTTTACTGCAATATGTCCTTTCGAAGAACGGTCGGCAGACAAACCGCTGGGAATGTCAATAGCAATAACCGGGCATTCCGCATGATTTATATGCTCAACCAACTGGGCCGTCACAGCTTCCAGCGGTCGGTTCAGGCCCGAACCAAACAACGCATCAATGATGATTTCATTTTTTTTAAAAACGGGGAAGTGTAATGCGGACTGGATATAATGAATTGGGATGGGCAACCCGTGTATTCGCTGAAGGTTTGTGAGAAAATCATTAGTACCTTTTTGTCCAAATTCAAGTATATAAACAGATACATTACATTTTTTTTCAGCCAGCATCCGGGCAATGGCGAGGCCATCGCCACCGTTATTCCCTTTTCCGCAAAAGATCGCATAGGAGTACTCCAGGAATTGCTTTTTTTCCAACCAACCGGTGCATGCAGCGGCCGCTCTTTCCATGAGGTCAATCGATGAGACCGGTTCATTTCGAATAGTATAGTCGTCCCAGGCTCTGATTTGCTCTGCATTCAATATTTTCACCTTTGTACAATTTATGTCCTAAAGGTGAAAAACAATTTTGAAATAAGAAATGATGCTACTGATTACTTTTTAGCCTTTCTTGGTCGGGCAGATGATTTTCGTAATGCCGTAGCATGATGTGATGATGAGTGAACTGCTTTCTTTTGAGCCACATTTTCATCATCTTCTTCATTGTTGGATTGCTGCAGGTAGTCGCCAAAGAGGTCATAGGCTCCACGGGCAGATCTGTAAATATTATTATTGTACCTGTTGCCAATAACTATGATCGTGGCTTTTTCATCCAGCAAACGTGCAAACGCTGAATTGGTGCCGTGCCAGCGGCCGTTGTGGTAAATAACTTTCTTGCCATTGGGCAATGTCAGTAAACGCCAGGCGAGCCCGTAGTTGTGAATGGAAGGCCGTTCGTTGCTATAGGGTGTATAGGCAGAATCCAGTAAAGCCTGGCCAATGATTTGACCGTTAGAAACGGCTACATCCCATTTGAGCAGGTCACGTGCCGTCGTATAGATGTTTTTATCCCCGTATGTCTTATCCAAAAAATCCGGCTGCCAATACCGCCCCCAGCCATTAAAACTTGGTGTGAGCCGGGCAGAATCGGCATCTGTCGCCACAAAAGTATGATCCATGTGCAGCGGGGTAAAAAATTGTTCCTTCATATACACAGGATATGGTGTACCCGTAATTTTTTCTATAATTATTGCCAATAACAGGTAGTTGGTATTGGAATAACTGAATCGCCTGTCGGGTTCGGCTTCTTTACCGGGCTTTAAAGTAAAAAGCGATTGCAGTACCTCTTCATTGGTAACCGGTTTAGATTTATCCCAGCCTAAACTTTCCAGGTAATGGACATAATTGGGCAGGCCGCTGCGGTGATTGAGTAACGTCTTAACAGTCACGCCGGGATACGGAAAGCCCGGGAAAAATTTGCTGAGCGTATCGTCGAGATTGAGTTTACCTTCCTCGATCAGTTGTAAAACCGCCATTCCGGTGAATGTTTTGGAAGCCGAGGCAATATGCATCGGTGTGTCGGCAGTCAGGGAATCGTCTTTTTGCCGCAAATCACGAAGCCCGTGATAGGCTTCGAACACAATAACCCCGTTTTTGGCAACCAGCACAGTTCCGTTAAAATTTCTTGTTAATAGTGCCGAGTCAAAATAATGCGAGACAAGCTGATGATAATATGTATATTCTTTAGCACTTAACTGGCCCGAAACCGGGAGATCATGCCGGACAGAATCTTTTACAACTGGCTTGGGCTGACTGATTGAATTACAACCAGCTGCGAGTACTGCTGCCATGATGACGGATAAAAAGGTCTTCACCAGGATAATTTTAAATGAACCAATTTTTCAAAGTTACGGCTTGCTTTTCAACAACGTCGCAGCCAGCGAATTATTTTGATGAGTTATACAGATATTTGCAGCATTATGGAAACAGGCAAAACAAGTTATCCCAAAGAAAAAGTCAGGATTTTATTCTTAGAAAACATCAGCGATACGGCCGTAAAAAACTTTCGCCAAAATGGTTACACGCAGGTAGAAAAACTCAGCAAAGCACTTACAGAGGAAGAACTGATCCGCGAAATTAAAGATGTGCACATTTTAGGAATTCGCTCCAAAACCAAGGTTACCAGGCGTGTGCTGGAAGCTGCCAAAAAGCTGCAGGCTATTGGCTGTTTTTGCATCGGCGTAAACCAGGTAGATCTGAAAACAGCCACCCAAAACGGTGTGGTGGTGTTCAATGCGCCCTACTCCAATACACGTTCTGTTGCCGAGCTGGTCATTGGAGCCTCCATCCTGCTGATCCGCCGCATTCCCGATAAAAATAAAGCCGCACACGAGGGTATATGGATGAAAGATGCCAAGGGCAGCTATGAATTACGCGGTAAAACAATGGGTATTATTGGTTATGGCAATATCGGCTCGCAGGTGAGTGTACTCGCCGAAGCCCTTGGTATGAAAGTGATTTTTTATGATGTGGAAACCAAACTGCCCCTTGGCAATGCCGAAGATGCCCGTTCACTGAAAGAACTTGTCAGCCGGGCCGATATCATCACCCTGCATGTGCCTGAGACCACGCAAACCAAAAACCTGATCAATAAAAACGTATTAAAAAATTTCAAAAAAGGATCCATCCTGTTAAACTATGCAAGGGGAGAAGTTGTGGACCTGGATGCTTTGCGCAAATGTATACTCGACCAGCAAATCAGCGGTGCGGCTATAGACGTTTATCCCTGGGAGCCGGAAAAAAACGGCGACCGCTTTGAATCTCCGTTACAGGGATTACCTAATGTTATCCTGACACCGCATATCGGCGGTTCTACCGAAGAAGCGCAGCAAAATATTGGAGAAGATGTGAGCGCCAAACTGTTTAATTTTCTCGAAAAGGGCGTCACATTCGGGTCGCACACAGTTCCTGCTTTGTCGTTACCACCTCAGGAAGGGGCTCACCGCATATTGCATATCCACAACAACGTACCAGGCGTGTTGTCGGAAATCAATACCCGTTTATCGAAACATAATATCAATATCCTGGGACAATATTTAAAAACAAATGAGACGATTGGTTACGTAGTGCTGGACATTGACAAAAAACTTTCCAACCAGGCTTTCCAATTACTCAAGGAAGTAAAGCAAACCATTAAAGTGCGGCTGCTTTATTAATTTAATTTGTCAGTTTTGACATCATTCGTTTACTGGATTGACTTTGCTATCCTCCTGCTTTTGCGGGAGGATTTTTTTTCACGGCTATTCGTCACCTGTTTGTAATAAATCGACAAAAGCTTTACGAAAACGGGAAATCATTTCCAGTATTTTCAAAAAATATTGAAAATTATGTAATTTTACCAGCAAACAGTACATATGAAAATCATCATTGCAGGAGCGGGATTCGGTGGACTGAAGCTGGCCAGAGAACTGAATAATAAACCAGGTTTTGAGCTTGTGTTGCTTGACCGGTTTAATTACCACCAGTTTCAGCCGCTTTTTTACCAGGTAGCCACGGCAGGGCTGGATGCCAGCAATATTTCTTTTCCGTTACGAAAAGTGTTTCATAAAAGCAAAAACGTCCGGATCAGGGTTGCCAGCTTGCAGCAGGTTGTTCCTGCGGAACATAAAATCATCACTAGTATCGGCGAGATGCATTATGATAAACTGGTACTGGCCATGGGCGCCGATACCAATTTCTTTGGAAATCATCAACTAGCCGAAAATGCCTTTCCCATGAAATCCACTGTTGAGGCATTGCAACTGCGCCACCGCCTGATCCAGAATTTTGAAGATGCCCTGACCGTAACCGATGCAGATGAGCTGCAACGGCTGATGAATATTGTAGTAGTGGGGGGCGGACCAACAGGTGTGGAAGTATCCGGTGCCCTCGCAGAAATGAAAAGATATGTGTTACCAAAAGATTACCCGGAACTCGATTTTTCCAAAATGAATATTTACCTGCTCGAAGGTGGTGATAAAATGTTGCCCACTATGAGCGCCAGGTCCTCTGAGCAATCCAGGCGTTATTTGCAACGGCTGGGCGTAACCGTGATGACAGGTTCGCTGCTGAAAGATTATGATGGCAAAACAGTTTTGCTCCAAAATGGACAACAAATCCCCAGCAGTACCGTGTTGTGGGCGGCAGGTATCAAAGGAAATATTCCTGCCGGGATAGATAAAAGCCTTATGGCAAAAGGGAACCGCATTCTAGTTGATGCGCATTGCCAGGTAAAAGGAGTGCCGGATATTTATGCCATTGGCGATCTGGCCTGCATGGAATCGGCGGCCTATCCGCACGGTCATCCGCAGGTGGCGCCGGTTGCAATTCAGCAGGCACAGCTTCTAGCAAAAAATTTTAAAAGACTGAGTGCAAATAAAGGACTACCCAGCGACTTTACCTACCGGGATAAAGGCTCGATGGCTACCGTTGGCCGTAACCTGGCCGTTGTGGATATTCCAAAACCAAAGCTCCATTTTGGCGGCTTCCCTGCCTGGCTTGTGTGGATGTCGCTGCACCTCGTATTAATCCTTGGTGTGAAAAACCGCTTTTTTGTCTTCATTAACTGGTTGTATAATTATATCACCTATGATCAAAACCTGCGGTTGATTTTTAAAGAATTTTATAAACCCAGAAAAGCATAAAGCGATCAAAGCCTGATAAGAATTGTGATAACAACAATAGCTGAAATGCTTTAGCATTATTAGCTGCCCAGCCATGTATAAGCACACTACTTCTCACAGTTATTACTGGAACATAAAAACGCTACTTTAAAAAAATACTTTATCCAGGATAGAAAAAAAGATTCCCAGAAGTGAATAATTATTCATTTATATTTGTAGCGTGAAAGTGCGGGATGAAAATAAGACCGACCAGATTTATGAGGCGACACTTAAACTGGTTAAAGCCAGTGGCCTCGCCGGCATCACGATGCAGGCCGTAGCCAGAGAAGCAGGCCTCGCTACCGGCACGCTGTACATTTATTTTAAAAATAAAGATGCCCTGATCATCAGTTTATTTGACCGCTGTGTAAAAAGTTCGGCCAGGGATTTTTTTAAAAATTACAATCCGCAATCGCCATTTAAAGAAGGCTTCCGCATCATTTGGGAAAATATCGTACGCCACCGCGTCACACGTTTTGATGAAAGCATTTTTATTGAACAATGCTTTCATTCACCTTTTATTGATGAGGATACAAAAACCACGCTTCGGAAAATGTTTGCGCCCCTGGTTCAGTTACTGGACCGCGGCAAGAATGAAGGTTGGCTGAAAGCGATCGATACTTTCTGGCTTTTAGGGTTTTTGATCGGCACCATCAACGAAATTGCTAAACGCGTTACGTATTTTAACCGTAAACTAACACCCGATGTGCTGGAAGCGAATTTTCAACTTTGCTGGGACGGGATCAAGCAATAATTTTTTTCAAATAAAATGAATATTTATTCATTTATAAATATAATTATTACAGTCCGGAAACACAAAAAGTTGTGCCCTGGTGAAAGCGGATGAAAATTAAAAAAAATATGGACCAGCCATTGTCATTGGTGGAATACGGATCGAGGCGTGTAATTATTACTATTACAGCGGTCTTTTGTGCCTTGCTGGAAATCATCGACACAACGATCGTCAACGTAGCGCTGAACAATATGAAAGGAAGTCTTGGCGCCAGCCTGAACGAAGTAAGCTGGGTTATTACAGCCTATTCGATAGCCAATGTAATCATTGTTCCCATGACAAGTTGGTTATCTCAACAGTTTGGCAGGCGCAATTATTTCTCTGCCTCCATTATTCTTTTTACAGTGTCATCCTTTCTTTGCGGTAATTCCACCAGCATCAGCGAGTTGATTATTTTCCGGTTTTTACAAGGTATGGGCGGAGGGGCCTTGCTTGTTACTTCGCAAACGATTATTACCGAAAGTTACCCACCTGAAAATAGAGCAATGGCGCAAGCCATCTATGTGCTGGGCGTCATTGTAGGCCCCACATTGGGTCCCCCGTTGGGAGGATATATTGTTGACCATTACTCGTGGCCGTATATTTTTTATATTAATATTCCGGTAGGAATCATTGCAACACTGCTTACACTCCAGTTTGTCAGAAGCCCTCGCTACAGCGAGAAAAGACCGGCAAGCCAGGTAGACTGGATCGGCATTTTATTATTGATGATAGCGGTGGGCTCCCTGCAATATATTTTGGAAAAAGGCCAGGAAGACGACTGGTTTAACAGCAACCTGATTATTACTTTGAGCGTAACGGCCTTCTTTGGTTTTTATTTTTTCATCTGGCGCGAAATGGTCTATAAATACCCGATAGTGGAACTAAAGGTGTTAAAAAATGGTAACCTGCGGATGGGCGTAATACTGTCTTTTATACAGGGTTTCGGATTATTTGGCTCCACGTTTATCATTCCGCTTTACACGCAAAGCATTCTTGGCTGGGATGCCCAGCAGGCAGGTATGCTGATGATTCCCAGCACCATGATGGTAGCTTTTATGATGCCAATTGTGGGCCAACTTATACAACGGGGCGTATCGCAGAAATACCTGATTGCCACCGGCTTCAGTATATTTTTCATTTACAGCCTGCTGGCGTACAAAGTCATCACGCCCCATACCGGTGCAGATAATTTTTATTGGATATTGATGGTCAGGGGTACCGGCCTGGGGTTGCTGTCGGTTCCCATCTCAACGATGGCGCTATCCACTTTAAAAGGAGTGGAAATAGGACAGGGGGCGGCTTTTTCCGGTATGATGCGGCAGTTAGGCGGATCATTTGGCGTAGCCATTATTTCCACTTTTCTGTCACGAGACATTACAACGCACCGCAGCGATTTAGTCACCTACCTGGATGTGAATGATCCGTATGTGCAAAACAGGGTACATGCACTTGCAGCTGGAATGCGGGCAAAGGGCATGGCGCCAAATATTGCTTTAAAAAGTACTTACCAGTTACTGGATAACAGCGTGAATGTGCAGGCCACCATTTTATCGTACATGGATGTGTTTTTATATATCGGCTGCATGTTCCTGGCCTGCGTGCCATTTGTATTATTATTTATAAAACGGGCAAAAAGGCCGGTAAAACTGGCCGACGCTGCCCATTAAAAACAAAGCGTATGACCACAGCATTATTGATTATGGATGTACAAAACCTGATTGTCAGCAGAATTGAACAGTCAGATCAGTTGCTCGCCAATCTGCAGCAAAGTATTGCTGCGGCCAGGAAGGCGAAGATTCCCGTGATTTATGTATCTGTAAAATTCAGGGAAGGTTTTCCGGAAGTAAGTGATGATAATAAAACATTTAGTACCTTAAAATCAACGCCAGCTTTTGCTTCACCCGAGGCAACGGCCATACATCCTGCCGTTCAACCACAGCCAAAGGATGTATGTATCACCAAGCGCCGTGTAAGCGCTTTTACGGGCAGTGATCTGGAAGTGGTTTTGCGGGCGGGCAATATCCGGCACCTCGTACTTACCGGTATCGCCACCAGCGGTGTAGTGCTCTCAACCCTACGGGAAGCAGCCGATAAAGATTTTAAAATAACCGTACTGGAAGATTGTTGTGCAGACAGCGATAAAGAAGTACACGATGTATTACTAAAAAAAGTATTTCCAAGACAAGCAACCGTCATCAACTTTTCGGAGTGGATTGGAACCCTTCACCCTTAAACGCTACCAAGTATGGCTACAATTATTGTTGTAACAAACTTTTCAGATGCCTCACGAAACGCCCTGGAGTATAGTTGTAATTTCATGGCTCATTCAAAATCTGAACTGCTGCTGCTAAGTATTTACAGTTTTTCAGCCACCCTAAGCAGCGATGCTATGGCCATGGCTGCTATGAGTGAAACCATTGCAACTGATGCACAAAAGTTGCAGGAAGAGGTGACCTGGGTTAAAACAAATCACCCGTCTGTTTCGATCCGTTCAGAATTGGTTAGTGGTGTTTTTCTCGAAGAGTTACGCCGCAAAGTAATAGAGGAGGATGCACATATGGTAATCATGGGCGCCGGTGGAACCTATTCAGAACTTCTGTCGTGGGATGTCAATATCGTTGATGCATTTGTAGATCTGAAAACACCCGTGCTGGTAGTACCGGGACATGTGCGCTACAGGCCCGTAAAAAAGATTGCATTTGCATGCAACTATTTCAGGAAAAATTTACAGGCGCCTGTCGCAATGATCAGGCGGATGGTTCAATATACCGGGGCTGCATTGTATGTGATCAATGTAGTGTCCCCGGCAGAAATCATTGACGAGGTAGCGGTGAGCAGCAAAAAGGTGCTCCAGGACAGCCTTGCAGACTTATCACCTTCATATTTTGAGCCAGCTTTTGAAAATATATTTGAAGCAATAGATGGCTTTACAGAAGCGGAAAATATCGATCTTTTGATGGTGATCCCGACACGGCATGGACTTTGGTACAGGATTTTTCAGCAATCCCACACCAAGGGTTTGGTTTATCTCAATCACATTCCCGTGCTTTCATTGCACCAGGTAACCGATTTTATTTGAGAGAAAACACAAACTGGTAAACTTCGAGAATTCATTGACTGATTACATCTTTAAGCCTGTTATTTCCTGTCTGCGTGGCCAAGACTTTTCTCGGGGTTTACAACATCCCTCACTAGTTGCTTAATGATTTTAATTTCTGGAAAACCTCCATAGCTTTCGCGGTCAAAAATTCTTTTTTCCCCTACGGAAATATGAAAAGCACCACCCGTTTCGCTGGGAACAAGTGTAACTGCTGCCAGGTCATTGGTAAAGGTTGTCAGTAATTCCTGCGCCATGTAGGCAGCTCTGAGCAGCCAGCCACACCTGGGGCAATATTCAATGGTAACAGTAGGTTTCATATTTAATGGATTGGTTATTTAAAGTTACAGCACACCTTTTAATTTTATCAGCCGGGGCTAGGTGATTTTTTGCACAAAAAATGATGACAGGATATGCGTACTTTGCGACTTGTAAAAAATATTGTTCATGACGCCGGAGCGAAAAGAAAAATTATTAACCGTATTGGCAAAACGCCAGGACGATCTCACCATAGTACTGGAAAATGTTTTTGATCCACATAATATTTCGGCCGTTATGCGAACCTGCGACGCAGTTGGTGTGCAGGAAGTTTATGTACTAAACACCAAAATTCCACGTCATGCCAAATGGGGCAGAAGGAGTTCTTCCAGCGCAGCGAAATGGCTCACAGTTCATCAGTTCACCAGTGCTGAAGAGTGCTTCGCGGCCTTACGAAATAAGTATGAAAAAATTCTGACTACTCATTTAAGTGATCATTCCGTTAATCTCTACAATGTTGATTTTACAGGCAGCACAGCACTCGTGTTTGGTAACGAACACAGCGGAGTAAGTGAAGAAATCCGGCTACTGGCCGATGGAAATTTTTTAATTCCGCAGGTTGGCATAATTCAATCTCTCAATATTAGTGTGGCCTGCGCTGTGACCTTGTATGAAGCTTACCGGCAAAAAAGCCTGGCCGGTCATTATAACCAGCAAAAAATATCACCTTCCACACTTGGTGCCCTTTGGAAAAATTGGAGTAACGGGGAGGAGGAATTGTGATAAGCAGGAATTTTTTTTGACCCTATCTCAATTTATTTGACCAGGAACTTTTTACAACTCAGTCAGTTTACTAACAGTTAAAGTGCATGGGATAAAAGCCCGGTACAAATATATAGTCACTTCAAGGAATAAGAATTTTTTACGGAGTAGCAAGCTTGGAGATATACTACGGCTTCATTGACTGCAGCGAATGGCATTACTTTACACCCAGGCTCGCTGTTTACGAGATATAGTAATCGGGAAACCATCCTTGTCTATGAATTAAAAATAACTGTAACCTCGGATTACAGTACCCAAATCCATTTATACAGAATATTTTACACTCTCACGAGTCGTAAACACTTACATTCTGGCCTGTACAATATTCTTAGTCATTGCTTCCAAATTACCTGCAAGGTTTATATACACAATATCCTGACCTGTAACAGCATTTTTCACTTCGCTGTAATTCATTGCATCACTTTGAATAATCTTTACATTTTCTGCTTTTACGAATCTTCTTTTATTCCTTGCAAATAGGGTAAACTGCAGATCGGCTGGTTTTCTTCATGCATCAATTACAACTGTTGCTAAACTACCGCTTGCCCGTATGATTAATACTTTTTTCATTCGGGTTTAATTTTTTTCGGGTTGTAGCGGGCCATAGAAGTAAGAAGCCGTTGCTCCACCATCAATTAAAAAATCAGCACCTGTAATAAATGCTCCTTTTGCTGATAGTAAGAGTTCTGCCACATTTGCCACTTCATCTGCTATCCCTGGGCGACCTGCCGAAGATTTGGCAAACATATTTTTATAGAAATCGCCACGCGGACCATTGATTTCATCCAATGCCAATGGCGTAATGAAAATACCAGGAGATATGGAATTAACTCTTGCCCCCCGTTCGCCCCATTTCACTGCTTCCGCCATTACCCTTTTAACATTGCAACGTTTCGCCATTTGATAGGCATGCAATGTGTCTTTGATGTTTTCAGGTCGCAGGATATTCAAA
>DASTSN010000040.1:0-112975 GCA_035760665.1 Chitinophagaceae bacterium
ATCCAGATAAGGAAGTGTTAGTCGGTACTTTGATACTGCGATAAGTAGAATCTTTTTTCAGTTCGTCCAGCGCCTGGAGAATGTATTTTGACTGGATGGCGAAAACGACTCCTTCGGCTTGTTTTTCTTTGGTACTTAAAATGCCGATTACTTCTCCGTTACGGTTAAAAACGGGCCCGCCACTGTTACCGGGGTTGGCGGCAATGCCGATCTGGCAACTAAGCGTATCTCCATTAAATCCTGTTTTGGCGCTCAGGTATCCTTCGCCATAAACGATTTCATCTCTGGGATAACCAAGAGTGAAAACTGGTTCTGCAAGATCTGAGGATGATTTACGTATTCCGTAGGGGAGGGATGAATAGGATTTAAAACGGTCATCATCAATTTTAAGAATGGCAATATCACGGGGTATATCTAGTTTGATGACAGCGGCTTTAAACTGATCGCCTTTGTTATTTTGGATAAAAATATTTTTGGAATTTTTTACCACATGCGCATTGGTAATCAGGTAGCCTTTGGCATCTACCAGGAAACCTGTTCCGTTGTAGCGGACAGGGGCATTGATGACGTTATTATAAGCACTTTTCTGGTCTACTTTATCAATTTTGTAATCCAGTTTCTGGGTTACGTCTTTGAGGTTGTTCACCTCGTATACCAGTTGTTGTACTTGTTCATCTTTGGCTCTGGGAGAAATGGAATTTACCAGTATGGAAATACCAATAGCCGTAACACCGGCAATGGATGCCGCAATAGCTGCCACCCGTTTATACCGGTTCCACAGGTATATGACCCTGGCTTTTCCTTTCAGCCTGTCAGAGTTGATTTTGCCCTGCTCGGCCAGATCAATGTGTACATCGTGTAAAGCGGACTTGAATTTCTTCCATTCGCCGAAGCGATTCATCTGCTGGGTGAACAGGGTATGCTCCACCACCATCTGGTCTACCTCTGCACTGGTTTTGCGCAGTTGTTCAAAATGGAGCCGCTCATCGGGATTCATTTCGCCCCGGATATATCGTTCCACTGCATCAAGTAAGGCAATTTCGTTGTTCACTTTTCCCCGTTTTTATAATGAGCAAAGAATATTTTTTTCAGGCGCATCAGGCATTTGTACTTCTGGTTTTTGGCATTGTCGGCATTGGTATAGCCAAAATCGGCCGCTATCTCCTGCATGTTTCTCTTTTGCAGGTAATAGGCTTCCAGCAGGCTTTTACAGGGTTCTCCCAGGCTGCTGATCGCTTTCTCCATCATGTCAAATTCTGCATCCCGCTTTTCGTGCTCTTCAATTTCCTCTTCTACAGGTACGGAATCCTCCGCATTAGGTATCTCCGTGTACCGGTTAATCGTTTGTAATCGCTTTAACCAAAGCCTCCTGCAAACGGAATACAAGTAGGTCTTTATCAGGCAGTTCAACTCAAAATTCCCCGACCGCACTTTTTCGTACAATACAATCATGGCTTCCTGAAAGATGTCTTTCGCATCGTCGGCAGAGCCATTATTGTTAATGATCAGGGCCTGCACCATATTATAATTGTCCTTATATATGGTTTCTACTGCCTTTCTGTCGTTAACGGCCAATCCTTGTAATAACAACTGTTCGCTGTTCTCTTGTTTCACTGCTCCGATATTTAATACATAAATCTAAAAATAGTAACCCTTCAGGTTGTCCAAAAAAAAATTTTCCGCGGGCGGGTTACTTTTTTTTGTTTACCGTATAAATGTGAAATCTTTTGTAATTACAAATTAAAAAAAATTAACTCATGAAAAAGCTTTTATTAGTTATGGCAGTTGCCGGTTTCTTTGCAGCATGTAACAATTCAGGTGAAGGTGAAAAAACTACCACCGACACGACTACTGTACAGCCTGCTGCCCAGGATACAACTGCTAAAGTTGATACAACTGCTAAAGTTGATACAACTGCTGCTGCTGATACGACTAAGAAGTAAGATTTTCATATGGCAAGCAATCGTTAGAGGCCGTCCCGTTCCCGGGAGGGCCTTTTTTGTATTATTCTCCACACATATTATTATCGGATGCTTAGCCGATTACGGCTACCTTTGCAACTTCAAACCAAATATTTTTATAAGTGACTACTTTCGATTCCTTAGGTATAGAAGAAGGTTTATTACGTTCAGTTGAGGCGCTGGGTTTTACTACACCTACCCCCATCCAGGAAAAAGCGATCCCCGTCCTGCTGCAGGGCACCAAAGATTTCATTGGGCTTGCCCAAACCGGAACCGGCAAAACAGCTGCGTTTGGGCTACCGCTTTTGCAACTGATCAATAAAGAAGAACGCATCCCGCAGGCCCTTATTATTTGCCCCACACGGGAATTGTGCCTGCAGATCACTAACGATTTAACTGCATTTAAAAAGAAGGCCGCCAATGTAGCGGTAACCGCCGTATATGGCGGCGCCTCTATTAGTATGCAAATCAGGGATCTGAAAAAAGGCACCCAGATTGTGGTGGCTACGCCCGGCCGGCTCATCGACCTGATTGAGCGAAAAGCCATTCACCTGGAAAATATTCACTACGTGGTGCTGGATGAAGCTGATGAGATGCTGAATATGGGCTTTAAAGACGATATCGAATTTATTTTACAAAACACTCCCCGGCGGCAAAGCACCTGGCTGTTTAGCGCCACGATGCCACCGGAAATCAGGCAGGTGAGCAAGCGCTACATGCAGCAGCCTTTTGAGATCACCATTGGTAAAGTCAATGCCACCAATGTCAATATTGATCATCAGTACTATGTTACTTCAGCAATAAATCGTTACGAAACCCTGAAACGTATTATTGATTTTAACCCCGGGTTATACGGCATCATTTTCACCCGCACGAAGGCTGATGCGCAGCAAATTACTGAATCGCTGATCCGTGAAGGCTACGATATTGAAGCCCTGCACGGAGATCTTACTCAGCAGCAGCGCGACAAAGTGATGGGGCGTTTTCGCGAAAAAAGTCTCCAGTTATTGATTGCTACGGATGTGGCTGCCCGTGGCATTGATGTGCAGGGGGTAACCCATGTCATCAATTATGAGCTGCCGGATGATACGGAAGTATACACACATCGCAGTGGACGTACAGGCCGCGCCGGCCGCAGCGGTGTTTCTATATCAATTGTTACGGCCAGAGAAATTTACAGGCTCCGGCAAATTGAAAAACTGGTAAACAACCGTTTTCATAAAATGGATATACCCAGTGGAAAAGATGTATGCCGCAAACAGTTTTTTCATTTCATTGACAAAATGCAGCAGGCCGACATCAGCCACGGAGAATATGAAGCCTATTTGCCGGTACTCAGGGAAAAATTTGCAGCAGTAGAAAAAGAAGAAATTTTGCAACGGGTAGCCGCACTCGAGTTCGACCGCTTTTTGAAATATTATGAAAACGCAGCTGACCTGAATCTCCGGGAAGAACGGCGGGGTGAAAAAACGCAAATGCCACACCGTGACAGTAAGGGTAAAAGTTTTTCAAGAAATGGAAACTATCAACGATTGTTCGTTAACCTGGGAACGAAAGACGGTTTTTATAAAGCCAGTTTTCTGCAATTTATTTTGGATATGAGTGACCTGAGCAAGGACGTGCTCGGGCGAATTGATATGAAAGAAATGAATAGCTGGGTGGAAGTGGAACCGGCAGCTGCCAAAAAGATGATGCGGGCAATTGATGGTAAAAACTTCAGGGGCAGAAAGATTCGGATGAATGATGCGGACAGCGGTAACCGCAAAAAAAGTTAAAAAAATAATTGTTGAAGATAAAATACGGAATTATATTTGTCGAGATATGACAACAGTAAAAGCATTCTTCGGATTTTATTTTTATTACTTCTTTTTTAGCAAGAAGCCGGGATTGCTTTTGTTGAAAGCGTGATACATCAAACTAAAATCAACATAAGAGATCCCGGCCAAAAGCCGGGATTCTTTTTTTATCTGTATGGCAACAACCGTATCAATCCAGGGCTACGAAGGCAGTTTTCACCAGGCTGCTGCCCGGGTATTTTTTGGCAAAGACACAGCCGTGATTCCCTGTGCCACCTTTCGCGATGTGGTAAAAATTGCCGGCGATAAAACACAGAGCGATGGGGGTGTAATGGCGATTGAAAATTCAATCGCGGGCAGTATTCTTCCGAATTACAACCTGCTTCAGAAAAGTAACCTTACCATTACCGGCGAAGTTTACCTGCATATCCGGCAAAACCTGCTGGTAAACCCTGGCGTAAAACTGGGAGATATCCGGGAGGTGCACTCACATCCGATGGCGTTGCAGCAATGCCTGGAGTATTTAGACAAATATAACTGGAAACTCGTTGAGTCGGAAGATACCGCCTTAAGTGCAAAATACATTCACCAGCATAGAAGCCGGCACGTTGCCGCCATTGCCAGTAAGCTGGCTGCCGATCTTTTCGATCTTGAAGTGCTGGCACCCAATATCCATACGCTAAAAAATAATTATACACGATTTTTAATCTTGCAACGGGCTGAAACAGCTGCGCAAATAGCAGGTGCGGATAAAGCTTCTGTGAATTTTTACACCGATCATTCACGTGGCAGTCTTGCAAAAGTGCTGACCAAAATTGCAGAAGGCGGTATTAACCTGAGTAAACTCCAAAGTTTTCCTATCCCGGGCAGCGATTTTAAGTACAGCTTTCATGCCGATATGGAATTTGATGACTTGGACCAGTTTCTCAGTGTGATAAAAGGAATTCAGTCGATAACAGAGCAGTTGAAAATTTACGGAATTTATAAACGAGGAATATGGAAGTAGCTAAGCGATTACAGGGAATTGGGGAATATTATTTTTCCCAAAAGCTCCGGGAGATAGAGGAGTTAAATAAGCGGGGCAAAAATGTAATTAATCTTGGTATCGGCAGCCCGGATCTGCCGCCGCATCCGGATGTGATCAACGTATTGCAGCAGGAGAGTGCTAAGCCCAATGTACATGCCTACCAGTCGTACAAAGGCTCGCCCGTGCTTCGAAAAGCGGTGCGTGATTGGTACCGCGAGTGGTACAGCGTTGAACTGAACCCTGACACTGAGATTTTACCACTCATTGGCAGCAAGGAAGGCATTATGCATGTTTGTATGACATACCTGAACGAAGGGGATAAAGCGCTGGTGCCGAATCCCGGTTATCCTACATACAGAAGTGCAGTGAAGCTGGCGGGTGCGGAGTGTGTACCGTATACGCTGAAAGAAGAAAATCATTACGAGCCAGATTTTGAGTCGCTTCAGCAAAGCGATCTTTCCGGTATCAGGCTTATGTGGGTAAATTATCCGCAAATGCCAACAGGCCAGTTGCCTGCAACAGCGTTATTTGAAAAATTGATTGCATTCGGGAAGAAAAATAATATTCTCATTTGCCATGATAACCCTTATAGCTTTATCCTGAATGATGAACCGATGAGTCTATTGGCTGTTCCCGGTGCAAAAGATTGTGCTATTGAATTGAATTCCCTGAGTAAATCACATAACATGGCCGGCTGGCGGGTTGGTATGCTCTGTGGTGCAAAAGAAAGAGTGGACGAAATATTGCGCTTTAAAAGTAACATGGACAGCGGCATGTTTCTGCCCCTTCAGCTTGCTGCCGCCAAAGCCCTTTCGTTAGGAAAAGAGTGGTATGACAGTATAAATACAATATACCGGGAAAGACGGCAGAAGGTATTTGCCTTGTTGCGCCTGCTGAATTGTGAGTTTGCTGAAAATCAGGCAGGCATGTTTGTATGGGCAAAAATACCCGCCGGTTACAAAGACGGCTTTGCGCTAAGCGACCAAGTATTGCAGGAAGCAGCTGTTTTTATTACACCCGGCGGTATTTTCGGAGAAGCAGGAAACCGCTACATCAGGGTTAGCTTGTGCAGTCCTGCTGAAAAGTTTGAAGAGAGTATTACCAGGATACAAAGAACCATGAAAAATCAAAACGAGTTACATGTTCAATAATGTTACAATTGTGGGTGTAGGCTTAATCAGCGGTTCATTTGCGCTGGCGTTGAAAGAAAAGCAGCTTGCTAAAAATATCATTGGCGTTAGTCGTACAGAGGCTAGCATACAAAAGGCGTTGGCGTTAGGGCTGATTGATGAATCCTTGCCGTTGGCTGAGGCGGTGAAAAAAAGTGATTTGATTTACGTAGCCATACCGGTTGATGCCACCTTACCCGTCATGCGGCAGGTTATGGATTTAATCACCGAACGCCAGGTTGTTGCCGATGCTGGTTCCACAAAATATGCTTTGTGTGCTGATTTGGCAGATCATCCAATGCGGAAACGGTTTGTAGCCACCCACCCGATGTGGGGAACGGAGTACAGCGGACCGGAATCAGCTGTGCGGGATGCTTTTGCAGGCCGTGCTTGTGTCATTTGTGAAAAGGAAAAAAGTGCTGTGGATGCAGTGGAAACGATGGAAACTATCTACCGGCAACTGGGGATGCATATCATTTACATGGATGCAGCGAACCACGATGTGCATGCAGCATATGTCAGTCATATATCACACATTACATCCTTTGCGCTGGCCAATACGGTACTGGAAAAGGAAAAAGAGGAAGATGCCATTTTTGAACTGGCAGGCGGCGGTTTTGAAAGCACGGTAAGGCTTGCCAAAAGTAACCCGGCTATGTGGGCGCCAATCTTTATGCAAAACCGGGAAAATGTGCTAGATGTTTTAAATGAACATATCAGCCAGTTGCGCAAATTCAAAGCTTCATTGGAAAAGGAAAACTATGCGTACCTCTACGAGTTAATGGAGCAGGCAAATAAAATAAAACGGATTTTAAAATAAAAAGTGCTTCCGGTTTAGGAAATGTTTTAACAGTGATGCAGTAACAGGAAACATTCACAAATAAATTAACTTTACAAACAGCAAACTATATGCAAGCAACAGACACAAAAACCATGAAAGAAACAGTGCAGGAAAAATGGAATAAACGTCCATTAATTATTGCCGGTCCCTGCAGTGCCGAAACCGAGGAACAGGTTCTGGCGACAGCCCAGCGGCTGGCAAATACCGGTAAAATTGATTTGCTTCGGGCCGGTATCTGGAAACCCCGCACCAAGCCCGGTATGTTCGAGGGCATTGGCACCAAAGGGTTACCCTGGCTGCAACAGGCAAAAAAATTTACCGGATTGCCTACCACAGTGGAAGTGGCCACCGCCAAGCAGGTGGAAGATGCACTAACCTTTGAAGTGGATGTTCTGTGGATTGGTGCCCGAACAACAGTTAATCCTTTCAGCGTGCAGGAAGTGGCTGATGCGCTGCGCGGGGTGGATGTGCCGGTGCTGATTAAAAATCCCATTAATCCCGACCTGGAATTATGGAGCGGGGCTGTAGAGAGGGTGGCAAGGGCCGGCGTTAAAAAAATTGGACTTATACACCGTGGGTTTTCTTCCTATGGTAATACAGAATACAGAAATGCGCCGATGTGGCATCTGGCAATCGAGATGAAACGTCGCAATCCTGATATGATGATCATTAATGATCCGTCACATATTTGTGGACGCAGGGATATATTGATGGATGTTGCGCAAAAAGCCATTGACCTCGACTTTGACGGCCTGATGATCGAAAGCCATATCGATCCGGATAATGCCTGGAGCGATGCGAAACAGCAAATTACCCCTGAGCGACTGGCTGAAATGCTGGATAGTATCATCTGGCGAAAGGAAGACATCAACTCAGAAGAATTTCATGCCGCTTTAGAAAAACTTCGCCAGCAAATCAACCATCTCGATGATGAATTGATGCAGATACTAAGTCAGCGCATGAAAATAGCAGAGAAAATTGGGGAATATAAAAAGAATAATAATATCACAATTCTGCAAACAAACCGGTGGAATGCTATCCTGGAAAGAGCATTTGTGAAAGGGGATAAGCTGGGCCTGAGTAAGGAGTTTATAACAAAGTATTTTGATGCTGTACACATGGAAAGTATCAGCCACCAGAATAAGATTATGAACAGCTAAAACCCTGTTCAGGGTAAGAGATGTATTGATGTTAATTTGGTAAAACCTTTTATGCCTGTATTAGAGCTGTAACTGGAGAGAATCTACATGAAACATATCAATATAAAGTTTGGTCAATCTGCAACGGATTTTTACCTCGATGCTTCTTTCAGCTATTTAAAAAAAATTGTTGATCCCAAAAGAGCTGTGCTGATTACAGACGAGCATGTTTTTCAATATCACAGTCAGCGGTTTAAAAACTGGAATGTGATTGTTTTAAAACCGGGCGAGGAATATAAAGTCCAGGCCACTGTTGATGCGATTATTGAGCAGTTGATTGAAATGGAGGCTGACCGCCAAACAACACTTGTTGGTATAGGCGGGGGTGTAATTACTGACATCACAGGTTATGTGGCATCTGTTTATATGCGCGGAGTTCGCTTTGGTTTTGTGCCCACTTCGGTACTGGCCATGGTAGATGCGTCAATAGGCGGGAAGAATGGTATTGATGTTGGTGTATACAAAAATATGGTCGGTGTTATCAGGCAGCCTTCGTTCATTTTACACGATTTATTCTTTCTCAAGTCATTACCCCAGCAGGAATGGGAAAATGGATTTGCAGAAATAATAAAACATGCCTGCATTAAAGATGCCGCCATGTTTCGGGAACTGGAAACAAATTCTTTACAAAAATACAGGTCAGTTAAAAGCGTAATGGCAGCCCTCATTCACCGGAATATGATGATTAAAGTAAGGGTGGTACAGAAAGATGAATTTGAAAAAAATGAACGACGGCTACTCAATTTCGGCCACACCCTGGGGCATGCGCTGGAGAACCAGTATGAACTGCTGCATGGTCAGGCGGTAGCGATAGGCATGACCTATGCCTGTAAAATTTCTGAACAGCTTACCGGCTTCAGGCACACTGATAAGGTAGTAAGTGTGCTGGAGAAATATGGATTACCCGCTTATGCACGGTTTGATAAACAAAAAGTATTGACTGTACTAAAAATGGATAAGAAACGGGAAAAAAGGGAAATCAATTACATCTTGCTGGAAAAAATCGGGCGGGCGGTTATCCAACCCATTCCGATAAAGCAGGTAGAAACATTTATTGCGCAATTTTAAATAGCCGGGATCATGAAAGCGACAATTGTACCGTCATTTTTAAAAGGAAATATTCTTGCCCCGGCTTCGAAGAGTTCCATGCAGCGGGCCTGTGCTGCAGCGCTGCTGGCAAAAGGAAAAAGCATTATCCGTAACCCGGGGCACAGCAACGATGACAAAGCAGCTATCGGGATTATAGAAAATCTTGGTGCTGTGGTAACCCAGGGTCATGAACAACTGATGATTGAAAGCAACGGGGCACCTTTTGCTGCAGCGCCTTCGTCACTGCGAATTAATTGCGGGGAGAGTGGTTTAGGCATTCGTATGTTTACCCCCATTGTTACGCTCAGTAACAGGGATATCATCATTGACGGAGAAGGAAGCCTGCGTAACCGGCCGATGGATTTTTTTGATGAAATCCTTCCGCAGTTGGGATTGACTGTTGTTTCTAATAATGGCAAACTGCCACTACGCATTAAAGGAACACTGCAACCTCAGAATATAACGATTGACGGATCACTGAGCTCCCAGTTCCTTACGGGTCTGCTGCTGGCCTTTGCCGCTGCTGATGCCTGTGATATTTCGGTAAAAGTGAAGAATCTGAAAAGCAAACCCTATATTGATCTGACGCTTGATGTGATGAAACGTTTTGGTCTGAAAACGCCTGAAAATCAAAACTACGAAACGTTTTATTTTTCCGCAGTGTCTCATTCATTGACCGCAACAGAACATCACTATACAGTGGAAGGTGACTGGAGCGGCGGTGCTTTTTTACTAGTTGCCGGAGCCATAGCTGGCGACATCATGGTGCGGGGGTTAGATATGTATTCCACCCAGGCTGATAAAGCGGTTGTGGAGGCTTTGATTGCGGCCAATGCCGGTATCGCGGTTGAAGCCAAAGGAATCAAACTCCTGCATAAAGACATGCAGGCATTCTCTTTCGACGCCACTGATTGTCCTGATCTTTTTCCGCCACTCGTAGCACTGGCTGCGTATTGCACCGGTGCAACGACTATAAAAGGCGTACAACGGCTGACGCATAAAGAGAGTAACCGGGCTATTACCTTGCAGGAAGAGTTTGGAAAAATGGGAGTACAGATAGAACTGGCAGATGATATAATGACAATCCATGGTGGTAAGCGACCTAACGGTACTGTTGTTCACTCCCGGCATGATCACCGCATTGCTATGGCTTGTGCGGTTGCTGCATTACGGGCAAACGGGGAGACGGTGATTGAAGATGCGGAAGCGATTAATAAATCCTATCCGGATTTTTACAGGGATTTGCAAGAACTTGGAGCTGCCATATCTTTACCAAATAAGTTTTTATTTCATGAATAGTTTTGGGCGCATATTTCGTGTAAGCATTTTTGGAGAATCGCACGGCGAGTCTGTTGGTATTGTCATTGATGGCTGCCCGGCGGGCTTGCCATTATCGGCAGAAGACTTGTTACCAGACCTGGAGCGGCGAAAAGGCGGTACCCAAAAAGGAACCACGCCGCGACAGGAAGACGACTTCCCGTTTTTTAAAAGCGGTATTTTCAACAATCAAACAACCGGCGCTCCCATCACTATTTTATTTGAAAATAAAAATACCCGTAGCGGTGATTATGAAAAACAGCGGGCGGTACCACGTCCCGGCCATGCTGATTTTGTAGCACAAAAAAAATTTGGTGGCTTCGAAGATTTTCGCGGCAGCGGTCATTTCAGCGGCCGCTTAACCGTTGCGCTGGTGGCAGCAGGGGTGATTGCCAAAAAACTGATCAGCCCGGCGATGGTCAATAGTGCTATTCTTGAAATTGGCGGTGAGAAAGATCTGGAAAAAGGATTGCAAAAAGCCATTACAGCCAAAGACTCCGTTGGAGGCATCGTGGAATGCCGGGCGCAAGGTCTTCCCGTTGGTTTAGGAGAACCTTTTTTTGATTCTGCTGAATCGTTGCTGGCGCATGCGGTATTTGCAATTCCTGCTGTTCGTGCTGTGGAGTTTGGTACCGGATTTGCCGCTGCCCGCATGTTCGGCAGTCAGCACAATGACGCCATCACCACGATGGACGGAAAGACCAGTACCAACCATGCAGGTGGCATCGTAGGTGGGATTACCAACGGAAATGAATTGGTTTTACGCATTGCAGTTAAACCCACTTCTTCAACACCAAAGGAACAGCACACACTGAACTGGGAAACAGGCGACATGGAAACGGTATCGATCAAAGGCCGTCACGATCTCTGTATTGCCCTGCGGGTGCCGGTGGTGCTGGAGGCTGTTACAGCCATTGTGCTGGCTGACCTGCTCTTGCTGGAACAACGAATCAATAGAATCCTGTAAGTATGCCGCATATTTATCACATTACCACGCTGCAAAACTGGCAGCAGGCCCAGGGGGCGGGCTATTATGAAGCTCCCTCGCTGAAAGAAGAGGGATTTATACACTGTTCGCAGGAAGCACAGGTTACTGCTGTGCTGGAGCGATACTATGCCGGTAAAACGGGACTTATAAAACTGGTTATTGATCCGGACCGTTTAACCAGTAAACTGGTATATGAATGGTCCCCTTCGGTGCAGGATACTTTTCCGCACATTTATGGATCGATTAACCTGGATGCAGTTGTGGAGGTCGTTCCATTGCGCTAATGCTGCCTGAATTTTTTAAAATCAATATCCAGAACGTCAAAATTTCGTTGACTGGTATAATAGTAATGCCACCACTCTGTTTCCAGGGCTTTAAAACCATGCTTTTCCATAACGCTTTTTAAGAGTAAGCGATTTTGTAAAATCTCTGCGGGTAAGCTTGTAAAATTCTGGTGTGCCGTGTCGGAAAAATTATCAAAGCCCGTTCCCATGGGCAGTTCTTCTCCGGATGTTCTGTTTATGATAGTGAGGTCAACAGCTATGCCACGATTATGACCGCTTCCTTTAGATGGGTCGGCTACATATCGCTCATCTTTAATAAGATGCCACATTTTTACAGTTACACTGTAGGGCCGGTACGCATCAAAAATTTTTAAACCAAATCCTTTTGCGGCAAGTTCCCGGTCCACCTGGGCAAGGGCTTTAGCAGCTTCTGCACGCATGAAAGTTTTTGTACCCTGCGAATACAAACGAACACCAGTGAAATTATTTTTAGTAGCATACCGTAAATCATATACGAGCTCGGGAATCAGTGATTTCAATTCAACCATTTCCTTATTCCTGTCGTCTTTCACTGAAAAATTATATTGTTGAATGGTGTGAATGACCTGTAATGAATTGGTTTGCTGTGAGTAGGCAGCTTCAACGATAAATGTTGAAAAAATGCAGAACAGACAGGCCCTGAAATGAAAACCTTTTGTTATTTTGTTAATCATACTGTCGCTAATCAGACAGAAAATTAGTGTAAATATCAATATGCACCATACACACGGTAAGTTCGCTGGTCACGTACATATAGCCCTGCTTTTTTTTATTTCGGTTGCGAATGTTTTCCTTTTGCCGTCCTGCAAAAGTCATTCCCGTCCCAGGGCGAAGGAGATAGTTGCTAAGCCGGAGGATATTGATGCAAAAGCGTCGGATATTATAGCGCAAACAGTAGAAGATGCAGCGAATAATTTTGGTAAGGTTGATGATTCCATCACGCTCAGCCAGCCACAGGTGACCCGTCATATATACCAGCAGTTTCAAAATGAGGTTCGCTGGTCGCAAAAAGAAAATTGGTTGCCGCTTGCCGATTCGTTGTACACCTTTATCAATCAATCCCGCCTGTATGGATTGCTGCCGATGAACTATCATATTAACCAGTTGTCTTCCATACGGGCAAGAATCGCAGCCGATACGGCTGGCAAAGAAGACCGGAAAGATGCAGTTTTATGGGCGAAGGCTGATTTGATGTTCACAGATGCATTCGTGCAAATACTGCATGATATAAAACTCGGCAGGTTGCCAAACGACAGCATAACAATGCGGCAGGATTCTGTTTTGACCAATGATTTTTATGTAAAAAAACTGCAGGCATTTTTCCAGCCTGTTTCACTGACTCAAATAGTGGATTCGTTAGAGCCAGATAACAAAGATTACCGCGACCTCAAGGCCGGTATCCCGCAGTTTCTGGATAGCGCGCATTTCAAACAATACACATTTATTGCTTATCCCTACAGCGACTCCCTGCAATTTGTCAAAGATCTTTTGAAGCGGCTGAACGAAGAGGATAGCCTTGTGAAGGATCCTGCTGCTGCCTATGATTCCCTGCAGATGGCGAAATTCCTCTTGCAATATCAAAAGAAAAAAGGGCTGGCGGCCGATGGTAAATTTGGTCCCCAGGTGTTAAACGCACTGAATAATACCGACAACGAAAAATTTATAAGAATTGCCATTTCAATGGACCGCTGCAAACTGCTACCGCCCAAAATGCCTGAAAAATACGTGTGGGTAAACCTGCCGGGCTTTTATTTACAATTGCGGGAAAATGATACTGTCAAAATTCAATCCCGCATTGTTTGTGGCAAACCTGCAACACGTACGCCGGTATTGAACAGCAGCATTTATAACATGATCACCTACCCGCAGTGGACAATCCCCACCAGTATCATTGTAAAGGAAATATTACCCGGGCTAAAAAAAGACCCGGGTTACCTGGCAAAAAAAGGGTATTCACTGTTAGATAAAGATGGTAACGAAGTGGACCCCTATTATGTGGACTGGTCTAAATATCACAAAGGCATACCTTATAAAGTTATCCAGGGAAGCGGTGATGACAATGCGCTGGGGGTGCTGAAATTCAATTTTGGCAATAAATATGCTGTATACCTGCATGATACCAACCAGCGTTACCTGTTCAGCAGAGCAGTAAGGGCATTGAGTCATGGTTGTGTACGGGTACAAAATTGGGATAAGATGGCATATTATATCCTTAGCAATGATAGCGCCTCGGTATTTGGTGCCCGTGGGAAGTACCTGCCTGCCGATTCGTTAAAGCATTGGTTGAAAAACAAGGAAAAGCACAGCATTGCTGTCAAAAACAAAATCCCGCTCTTTATCCGGTACATGACCTGCGTGGGAAACGATGGCAAGATCATGTTCTACGATGATATTTACGGTGAGGACAGGCAGTTGCGGGAGCGTTATTACCACGTTCAGTAAACATTTTTTATGCGACCTTATTCTATACTTTTTTTTATTCTCATCATTTCATCCCTGGGCAGGGCCGAAGGTCAGCAGGGCACTGTGGCAAAAAAGAAAAAAGCCACTCCTAAAATTCTTTACGGAACAGCCAGTTATTATGCAGATAAATTTAATGGTCGCAGAACAGCCAATGGTGAGATTTTCAGTCAAAAGAAAATGACGGCTGCCTGTAATGTGCTGCCGCTGGGCACCTGGATAAAAGTTACAAACCTTCGCAATGGTAAATGGGTGATCGTTAAAACAAACGACCGTCTTCATTCCAGGATGAAGAGAGTAGTGGACCTAAGCACTACTGCTGCCCGGCAATTAGGCTATTATAAAGCCGGGCTTGCCAAGGTGAAAGTGGAGGTTCTGGGCAAAAAAAAGCCGGTTCTTAAGAGCTCCGGGGGTAAACAATAAATTATTTCTGGATATAGGACAGACCTTTTATTTTTGTTTTGACTTAAACCAAACTACCACACTATGAAGAAGATTTTGATCGTCTGTTTGTGCGTTTATTTTGCTCTTTCCTCTGCAACCGCACAAAAAGGAGCCTACATAAGACCTTCGGGCTTTGGATTTAGCTTTGTTTTGAACGATTACGCCACGCCCCAGCGTATACGCAATGGTTCCATTACGCAGGTATTCAGGGATAAAAAATGGGCAAAACTCAAGGAAATGGGTCCAGGTATCGCTGTAAATTATTACCGCGGTATCACTAATCACCTGGATATTGCTGCTACCCTGGCTGCTTCTTCGGCAGATGTGCCTGATGTACCGGCGCATGATGATCTGCTGCTGGAAGGTGATGTATCTGCCCAGCTTAAAATGATGACGGACAATTATTACGTGCAGCCCTATCTTTCCGCTGGTATAGGCGGCAGCAAGTACGGGGGATATTATGGCGCCTTTATTCCGCTGGGCATGGGGTTAAAAATAAATGTATCCAGCGAAACATCCGTTATTATTAATACGCAGTACCGTATTCCGGTAACTACAGAAACCAACGGGTATCACTTTTTCCATAGCATCGGCATAGCCGCTAATATTGGTAAGAAGAAAGCAGCTCCAGTGAAAGAGGTCATCATACCCGAGGTGAAAGATACCGATGGTGATGGTATTGCAGACGATAAAGATAAATGCCCAACGCAGGCCGGAGTAGCCAAATACGACGGGTGTCCTATTCCGGATACGGATAAAGATGGTATTAATGACGAAGAAGATAAATGCCCCCAGGTTGCAGGCCTTTCCCGCTACCAGGGTTGCCCAATTCCCGATAGCGATAACGATGGTATCAACGACGAAGAAGATAAGTGCCCGTCTGTACCGGGTGTGGCCCGCTACGAAGGATGTCCCGTTCCTGATACCGATAAAGACGGCGTAAATGATGAGGAAGACAAATGCCCGTCCGTACCGGGAGTGAAGGAAAATAAAGGTTGCCCGGTTATCGCAGAAGAGGTAAAGAAAAAGATCGACTATGCTGCTCAAAATATTTATTTCTCCATCGGTAGTTATAAACTGTTGAGTAAATCTTACAAAGGACTGAATGAAGTGGTGCAAATCATGAATGAGAATCCTGATACGAAACTGATGATTGATGGTCACACCGATAATACTGGTAAGGCTGATTTAAACATGATCCTTAGTCAAAACAGGGCTAATGCTGTAAAGCAATACCTCATCAGCAAGGGAATTGATGAAAGCAGGCTCGTTGCCACTGGCCACGGGCAGGACGAACCAATTGCCGATAACAAAACGGCTGCCGGACGTGCGAAAAATCGCCGCGTGGAAATGAAACTCGGTTATTGATCCGAAAATAAAAGTTAGGAAAAAGGCTGTTTCGAATCACGAAACAGCCTTTTTCTATATATAAAAAAGCGATGATGGTTGAATAACCGGCAGTAATATCAGTATTCAATGAAGCGGTATTTAGTTGACCAGCTCATTACTGCAAGCCCTGATAAACTTTACTAGTTATTCTTTTTACCGCCAAATATGCGCTTAAAAAATCCTTTCTTTTTAGGTTTATCTGCATCTGAAGGATCACCGATTTTAGGATCTTTTGGTTTTACTACCATTGTATCTTTCTGGTCGTCTTTAACCGGCTGGGATTCGGGCCCTATATACTGGTTATTTTGTATTTCAAAGTCTTTTTCGCTGCCAGCGCCCTGGTCTTCACCTTCAGCACCCGGGTTGGCATTTTCAATCAGTTGCATCAGGTCATTGGTATTAATTTCGTTTTCATAATCTGCAGGCCGTGAGAATTTGGCATCTCTTTCTATCCCCAGGGTCTTGTCGGCATACACTTTTTTGAAAAATTCTCTCCAGATGGGCATAGCAGCTTTACCTCCGTAACCCAGGTTATTTTTTAATTGGATAAAACGGTCATCGCAGCCAATCCATACGCCTGCCAGCAGCTGGGGTGTATACCCCATAAACCAGGCATCACTGTTATCATTAGTGGTTCCTGTTTTACCACCCATTTCCGCCGCACCTAAGCTGTTACGCAGGCCTGCGGCAGTTCCTATATCCACCGTTCCCTGCATCATCTGGCACATTTTGTAGGCCGTTCCTTCGCTGATGGCTTCTTTCCTGTTGACACTATAATCAAAACGCTTAAGCACATTCCCGTTGCGGTCTTCTATACGGTTAATAAAATAAGGCTTTGTTGAAAATCCCATGCCGGCGAAAATGCTGTAACCCCAAAGCATTTCGAAAAGTGACAGATCGCAGGAGCCAAGAGCTATGGAGGGGTAGGGATCTACTTTTGTGGGAATATTTAACCTTGAAAGAAAATCGGCAAATTGCTGCGGGCCCACCTGCTTCATAATGTAGGCGCTGGCACAGTTAAGTGAGTGTGCCAGTGCACCGGCCATGGTTACCTGGGGAGGACCTTCGCATTTTTTGCCGGCGGGTACCCAGCCATTACCCTGGAAAAATTGTGGTTCATTATCACATACTGTTTCCGGCGTGAACCCTCTTTCTTCGATTGCTTGCGTGTACAAAAGAGGCTTTATGGTAGAACCTACCTGCCTTTTGGTTTTTAGATTTGCATGATCGTACTTGTAAGTTTTAAAGCTGATACCACCTACCCAGGCTTTCACTTCGCCGGTTACGGGATCCATAACCATAAAAGCTGTTTGCATCATCTGGCGATGATATTTAATGGAATCATACGGGGTCATGACAGTGTCTTTCTCCCGTTTGGGATTCCAGGCAAAAACCTTCATCGGCACCTTTTTAAAAAAGCTTGCCCGTATTTCTTTATCGCTCAAACCATCCTCTTTCAAATTATCCCATCGGTCGCTTTGCTTCATGGCTGCTTCCAGCACATTTTCATGCCCTTTCCACACATTACCATTTTTAATATACGCCTGTGCATCCATTCTTTTTTGCACGGTCGGCATCCATTCTGCTGCAGACTCTTCTGCATATTCCTGCATTTTGGGATTGATGGTGGTAAATATTCTCAGCCCATCATCATATATATTATAATCGCTGCCATCCGGTTTTTTCACATCTTTCAAGGCTGTTCGTATTTCATCTTTTAATATCTCCCGGAAATAAGGTGCATAGCCGGTGTTTTCATCAAGTTTTCGGTAATGGCTCAGGTCAATGGGTGTTGCCTTGTATTTAGCTGCATCGCCAACAGTGATATACCCATTTTCCTGCATCCGGCTGATAACAAGGTTTCGGCGTTCCAGGGCTGCTTTGGGATTTGTGCGTGGGTTATAAAGGCCGGGGCCATTAACCATGCCCACCAGCATCGCGGCTTCCGGTACACTCAGGCGGTCGGGTTCTTTTTGAAAAAAAGTGCGGGCCGCATTGCGAATCCCATAGACATTGTCCGAATAAGAAACAGCATTGAGGTAGAGTGCTAATATTTCTTCTTTGGTAAAGTTTCGCTCCAGCTTGATGGCTGTGATATATTCTTTGATTTTTTCTATAACGCGCCAGGCTTTGTTTTTACTGCCCTGCTTCAGCAGCGCTTTTGCCAGCTGCTGTGTGATGGTGCTACCACCCCCCTCGCGGCCCAGCAGCACTACGGCACGGATTGTCGATTTCATATCCACGCCGGAATGGTCATAAAAGCGGGCATCTTCGGTGGCTACCAGCGCATTGATCACATTTTTGGAAATATCGTTGTAGTCTACATTGCTGCGGTTACCATTCACCCTGTAATATTTCCCCATCAGTGTGCCATCATCTGCATATACTTCCGAAGATTGCAGCATGGAGGGATTTTCCAGTTCCTTTAAGGAAGGCATGGTGCCAAACACACCAAAGTTGGCCATCATAACAATAGCGACAAAGATGCCGATACAAATAAATGCGAAGGACCAGAAAATACGAACGGATTTTCTCATACCGGTATTTTAGATTTTAAAAACAGGTGTACCAATGCGGATGGCTAGTACTGATTTCACCGCCAAATCTATGAAATCGGGCGGAACGGATTGGTTAAAATTTGCCCTGCCGGAATTGCTCAATAAATTTAAGATAATCTCCCAGATTGGGCCTGGATTTTAACAATTCAAGATTGCTGTCGCTGATGATGGAAAAAGAATATTTTTCCGGTTTGAGCCATGGAATAATTTGTGTGGTCGCCACTGGTTTTGCCTGTTGTATGTATTGAATGGCTGCAGCGGCACTGTCAAAGGCACCAATCAGTAATAATTTGTTTTCCGCATCAATATCAATGGTGGAGTAATCAAACGCTTTATTATAAAATGTTTCCCGGTTATAGCGGAAAAATGCATTTTTTGCCTCGTTACGAAAAACATTGTCCACTTTGTTGAGAATCACCATCACATAATGTTTTTCCCCGGGTTTGTAGGTAAACCGCACATCGGGCGGAATCGCTACTTTTTTAGCCAGCGTATCAGCCGGTTGTTTCACTACTGCTACCGGTACTGTCGTTTCAACCTTGGGCTGCACAATTGGTTTTCTGGTGACGGTATCCGCCTGGGCAGAAGGAGGAGTCACCACAACCATATCGGCAGGTTTGGATGCCGGTTCTGCTGTCGGTTTTTCAATTTTCAGGTTGCGTAATTCTTCTTCTATTGCCGCACGGCGGTTCAGTACACTCACCAGGTTGTCTGCTTTCGCTGCCAGCGCAGACCCGGGATACCGGTTGCTGATTTGCTGTAAAATATCTTTTGCAATACTGTCTTCCCGTTGTTTTACGTGGTAAACAGCTTCGATATACAATAGCTGTGGTGTCCAGTAAGTGGTACCGTAGACGCTGTCGGCTGATTTTTTCTCACGAAGCGCTTCTGCAAAATTTCCCTCTATAAACTGGTCGTAAATGGCTTCATAGGTTTTTGTAGCCAGTTCATTGGTTTTGGCAGTTGCTGCAGGTTGTCCGGTTAGCAGCACGGTCGCGTATTGGCCGGAGGGATAGTGATCCGCCAGCTGTTTTTTTACCTGACTTGCCTTTATGGCATCGCCACTGTTCGTATAGCAGCGATAAAGATGAAACAGCACTTCTTCCATGTGATCAAATCCCGGAAAGCGCTTTTGCAATGTTTCTCCTGTACTGATCACAGAGGGGCAGTCATCCATTTCATCTGCATATAATTTTACCAATGCATACAGGGCGTTTTGAATCGAATCATCTGACTGTTGCAATTTTTCTGTTGTTAAGGGAATATGATCGTAAAGGGCATCAAACGTTAAAGCGGGTGGCTGATTTTGCTGGTTCCCGCCATACTGGTTACCAGGCTGCGGAAGGGTGGCAGAGGTATTGATGGCGGCAGCGCGGCGCCAGTTATCAACGTTTGGTCTGTTACCCCACACGGATTTAAAGGTTGCAGCACCACGGTTGCGCAACGTGGCATTGTAAAAATACCATTCACCCTTGGCAGCATTATTGCCAAATAAGTCTGGTGGCTGCTGCTGTCCGAAATCGGAACTAAGTCCCTGCTGGGCAATCAGGTCTTCATCTTTCAGCCCCTGTGCTTTGCGTAGCTTTTTCACCAGTTTTTTTACAAAATCTTTTCGATCGATTTCCGGCAGCGCGGCCAGGTGCTGCAGGCTGTCTTGCCGGTCAATGGTTTCGAGATGAAAAGCAATTTTGCCCAGTACTTCTTTTTGCGATGTGATTTTTTGCGGATCAGGCAGTTCAGGGTCATTCATCTGCAGGCTGTCATAGCAGTTGTAAGCAAGCCGGTATTGTTTTTTAGCAAGTGCCAGAGTGGCCAGTTGCAAAAAAGCCTTATTTCGCTGGGCTGTATTGCCGTTGTTATAATTTGTGCTTTTCTCCAGTAATATTGCGGCGGCATCAGTGTTATGTCGCTCCAGTTCCATTTGTGCAGCCATGAAATAAATAATATCCCTGTAATCGGCATACCGGTCCTTATGCGCCATTTTCAGCAATTCTGCCACGTTGCGGTCAATATAGTTATCAGCACCCTGTTTGTTCACTTTTATTGAGTTTAACCGCGCATAGATTTCCATCACCGCGTCGGTCGTGTGACTGATTACCCTGGTATACCAGGCTTCCGCTTCATCATAGTTGCCAGCTTTTTCGTACAACTGGGCGCAAAGGTATTCCCAGCGGGTCCGTTCTTGTTTGCTGCCGGCATTACCCAATGCATTTACCAGGTATTCTGCCGCACTGTCCCACCTGTTTTGTTTAAAAAAATACAATGCCTGTACTTCCGCCAGGTCGTTTTGCAGGCGGCTGGGAAAATTAGGATCGTGTTTCAGCTCTTCTATCAGGCTGGCGGCATCGGAAAATTTTTCCTGAGCCAGCAGCGTCCGGATTTGCCAGATAAAAGCGTCATTGCGGCTGGGCGGCTCGGAAAATAGTTTCTTCGTTAGGGCATCGCTTTCTTTTGTGGCGATACTATTGGCTGCATTTCCATCCATTTTACTGCCGATGTAGCGGTAATACCCATCTTTTTCTTTCGGCGCAAAGGCATAGTTGATGAACTGGAACATCAGGTATGCCGAATCAAAATCTTTTCGCAGGTAATAGGCGGCCCCCCAAAGCAGGTACATATTGTCCACCCAGTCATTTCTCAAATCATGCAGCACAATGCCGGTTTTGGCCTTATACATCAGCGAATCCAGTTCTACCTGTTCCTGGGCAGTAACATCGAGGCTGTAATTGTAAAACGATAGCAGGCGGGAATAATCGTCCTGCTGGGCTAGTTTGGCCCTTTCAATAATGTCGTTCAGCCGGTTGTTGGCATTAAAAAAATAATTGTAATGTGTAAAGGTGTTCTGTATGAACCTTCTGGGTGCTGTAAATTTCTTCTGATCCGATTTTTCGGAACGAAGCACCCTGTCTTCATATTGTCTTGGTTTCTTAATGTCAAATGAAATCCCCAGCTGGCCGTATGAAGGGATGACGATTTGACAAAGGATAAAGAAAACAGAAGCGAAAATGATATAGCGGCTTAATCGCATTTTCCTGCGCAATCTTACTCCTTAATAACTGAATTCCAAACATTTTATTATAAAAATGCGCATATTTTTTGCTGCTGACTGCATCCCGGACCGCTGGAAAAACCGGGTTTCATTTCTTACCTTTAAAAATTAAACAGTAAGTATGGCAAAACTGGAGGCCGATTCCACCCTGCAGCGGCTGCGAAACCGCTACCGGCTTGTAATTATGAATGATGATACGTACGAGGAGGTGGTAACATTTAAATTATCAAGATTAAGTGTGTATATTGGACTCAGCACCATTTTTGTATTACTGGTTGGGTTAACAGTGGCACTGATCGTTTTTACTCCCCTGAAATATTATATACCCGGGTATGATGATTTAAAAATTGGCAGAGAATACCGGCAAATGAAATACAGGGTGGACTCACTGGAGCAGCAGGTGACGTACCAGGCACAGTACATTGATGGGGTAAAAAAGGTCTTGAAAGGCGATGTACCCCTGAAACTTGATACAACCAGTATACAAATGCCAAAAGAGGAATTTTCGAATGATTAAAATAGAGTAATCCTATGTTTAACACCACTAAATCCAAATCAGACATGAGCACAGAAAAATCAACCAATGGAAATGGCGCTACTTTAATCGGCGCCGGTACTACCGTAAAAGGCGATATCAGCAGCAATAATGATCTTCGCATAGATGGCACCATCATCGGAAATATCCGCAGCAGTTCGAAAATCATTGTTGGTACCAGCGGAGTGGTAGAAGGGGATATTGAAGGCAACCAGGCCGATATTGTCGGTAAAGTATCGGGAAATATTAAGGTGAAAGATCTGCTGCAACTCCGCGGCGACTGCAACGTATCGGGAAACCTGTATGCCGGCAAGTTGCAGGTGGAGCCTACGGCCACTTTTAACGGCCAATGTCATATGGGAGCACCTGTCTCCGTCGGCAGCGATATTGAACTGGATAAAGAAGAGTTGCTGCAATAAGTAAGTTCACGAATGGGTTTTTGCTGCTAAAAACCTGTTGCAGAAATTAGTAATCCGGATGCTGCAAAGTGTTTATTTTGGGTTATAACTTTTCGTATATTTTTTGCATATTTTGCTATTTTAAACGTCAATTCTAGTAATGAAACGCCAGCCACGCACTTTCTTCCCGGTCCTTCTTCTCTTTTTAGCCGTCAATGCCTTTTTGCTGCTTGGAAAAAACCGGCTTGATGGATGGGGAGCCGATCAAACGGTGCTGATATTCGGGAACCTGGTATTGTTCATTATCACCCTGGTTTCCTTTTTAATTGCCCTGAAAAGTATGCAGACCAAAAACCCGCAGGCGATCGTACGGTTTGTGTACGGCAGTATTTTGTTTAAGTTTTTTGCCTGTATCCTGGCGGCTGTAATTTACATCATGATCGAAAAGGGCGATGTCAATAAGCCGGCATTGTTCATTTGCCTGGGTCTTTATGTAGCCTATACCTTTTTGGAGGTGGCCGCCCTGATGAAATTATCGAAGCAAAACAGCAATGCCTAAAAAAGAAGCGCCAGTACATCAATTGCAGCTGTTCCTGCCCGATGGTACCTTTGAGCCGGTTTTACAATACCTGAACCATTATCGGGTGCACCTGACCATTGCCCGCGAACGAAAAAGCATCCTGGGCGATTACCGCCACCGCACGCATGCACAAAACCACCGGATCAGCGTAAACGGCAATTTAAATAAATATGCGTTTCTGATAACCCTCCTGCATGAGCTGGCGCATCTGTTAACGTTTGAGCAATATGGCAACCGGGTGCTATCGCATGGGAAAGAATGGAAAACGATTTATGCACAACTGCTTGACCAGTTTTTACATAACAAATTATTTCCGGCAGATATCCAGGAAGAATTGCAGCGCTCACTCCGTAATCCCGCAGCCAGCAGTTGTGCCGAAGACGGACTGATCAGGGTGCTGAAAAAATATGACCTTCGCCATTCCGGAAGGAGGATGGTGGAGGAACTACCGCCAAAAAGCCTCTTCCGTACCGAAGACGGCCGCGTGTTTCAAAAAGGCGATCAGCTCCGAAAGCGGTTTCGCTGCATAGAAAAGGCAACCGGCCGTGTATATCTTTTCAGCCCCGTTTACGAAGTTGAACCTGTTCAATAAGCTTCTTTAACATTCTCTCGGGCTTGCACCGTTTTACTTTTCCTACCTTTGCCCAATCAAAAACTACAATTATGAAAAAACATCTTGTATTCATTCTATTAATTGGACTGGCCGGTTTGGCAAAAGCGCAAACCTCCAATGGCGACTGGATGGTGGGCGGTAATATCAGCCTGAACACAAATGATAATAATACACAAATCAATTTTACACCTACTGCCGGAGCTTTTGTGATTAATAATCTGGCCGTGGGAGGCGAATTTTTGCTGGATTATGCAAAAACGGGCGATAACAAGGTGACAAACTTTGGGTTTGGCCCTTTTGTACGTTATTATTTTACCAATGCTAACGTGCGTCCAATTGTGCAAGGAAGCCTGGGTTATATCAGCCAAAATGTTAAAAACGGAACTTTTAGTTCAACCAATAATGGTACACATTATTTCCTGGGTGGCGGGGCTGCCATTTTTATCAGCCACCAGGTATCGCTAGATATCCTGATGGGCTATGATCATTCCAAATACTCAGATTTTGACGGCTCAGGCGGCTTCAAACTGGGCGTAGGCTTCCAGGTTTATTTGCTGAAACGCCAGGTAGACCGGCTAAGGGGTAACAGGTAATTGGTACGTGATAATTTTGAAAGCAGGCGGCTTGCAACTGCCTGCTTTTTTATTCCAGTTCTTTTAACATCCAGCGGCCGCAGCCAAAGTGTCCCGTATTACCCATGGGGCCATCCAGGTAGCGGAAACCGGCTTTCTCATATGCCTGCAAGGCTTTTTGCAATTCGGGCATACTTTCCAGGTATATTTTTTTATAGCCTGTTTGCCTGGCCAGATCAAGATTTTTCTCAATTAGCATTTTACCAAGACCGATACCTCTTGCCGAAGGGATTAAATACATTTTTACCAGTTCGCAGGTGTCTTCCGGCAACCCCTCAGATGGATAGATACCACCACCGCCTGCAATTTCACCATTGACTTCGGCAACAAGGTAATACGCCCCTGGCCGCTGAAACAGCTCAAAGAGTGCGTCGGTAGTAGGGTCATAATACACAGTGCCGGGCCGGTTTGCGCCGAATTCTGTTAATGCATCGCGGATGATCTTCGCCAGTGCCGCATTATCCGATGGTTGTATAGTCCGAATAACGATTGAGTGCATACGCAAATCTACAAACGTCCCTGGTAAAGACGAACAAGCAACGCCCTTCCTTGTTACCCTTATTTGTGGCAGCTGATTAGTTTACCAATTGTTATGCCGACAGCACGGTACAAAATGGAAGGCCCGCCCTCGGTATTATCTAAGTTGGTAAGACCTTGTGTGTATTGTAAATAAAGGACTGTTCGTTTGCTTTCGATGCCGGCATGTAAAATGCCCGAAGCAGCATACCGTCCATAATGCGTAAATCCATAGGGCATTTTCTGGCTAATGGTACTTCCGTTGGCAAGTTTATATTTCTCCTGCCCGTAGAGCTGGAAATCTAAAGAAGGTCCGAACCGGAGAAAGAAGTGACGGGGGCGGTCGCTGAAATCAACTTGTAATAAAGGAGCAAATTCCAGGGTATGCACTACTGTGTTGTTACTAACAGCTGTTGGATCAGGCGGATTGGAAGGCCGGCTAAATGACACGCGATAGCCTTTGAGACTATAATAAATGCTTGGCGCAAAATAAAGTTTCGTATCAAAAGGGATTTTTGCACTAACTCCGGCTTGCAGTCCCGCTTTAAAATCGCTGGTTTGCAATTGGCCGTCAATCTTGTACCGTGCCCTGACTGTTTGCGGTCCGGCAAACAGAAAAACGCTTACTTGTGAAAAGCCGGCACTGAATGCACACACACATATTATTACTATAAACAGCCTGGCTGAATTCCGAAATAGGGGCATGTGGGTTGTATAAGCAAGAGGGTAATTAATGCGTTGAAAATACAGAATTTAGTTACTCCCGTAAACGGGATTGTGGATATGTGGGAAAATAGACGGCTTCAGTATATTATTCAGCCAAACTTTTTCGCTGGGTCTTTCGCATGATCGCCCTGGTTGTATTGAAGAGATGCTCCTCTGGGAATGGAAAGCGATTGCCAGGCATCGTTTTTCAGGAGGCGGGCTATGTATACTATTTGTCCTACGTGATAGGGATAATGGGCCAGTTGCCGGTTAATCGCATCAATTACGGTCAGTGGCTCCTGGCGGATGGTAACGGTTTTAAGCAAATCATTACTTGTTAAGGACTGCAGGGCTTCCAGGTAACAGGTCCATCCTTTTTCCCACATGTCAAGTAAGGCGGCTTTGTTAGTAGGGTGATTGGCAAACTCCTCATCGCGCCGGCGCCATTCTTTTTCACCATCTTCTGTCAAGAAATTTGTCCATCTGCTCAGTATATTTCCAGCCATATGCTGAATGATGACAGCAATACTGTTGGATTCGGAACTGGGTTGAACCAGGAAGTCATTCTCATCGAGTTGTGCCATTGCTTTATCTGCCAGATCCTTGTAATATTTTACTCTTTTTATGACTGTTTTCAGGTATTCTTCTCCTATCATTGCAGTTGATTTACTTACAAATTTAATAACCCTCCGCATCATCTTCGCCGCGGTTATCAGCCACTACTTCAAAACGGCCGTCGGGTAAAACTTTGATGACTTCAGTCCGGCCAATGGCGCCGCGCTCAAATACACGATAGCCCATTTTCACCAGCCCGTCACGAATGTCTTTCGGGAATCCTTTTTCAATAATGATATCATCGGGCAGCCATTGATGATGAAATTTAGGCGTATACACGGCATCTTCTGTAGATAATCCAAAGTCGATAATGTTTACCAGGGTTTGAAAAACAGACGTGGGAATCGTTGTGCCGCCGGGTGTACCGACTACCAAAAATGGCGTATTATTTTTTAAAACGATGGTAGGCGTCATTGAGCTCAGCATTCGCTTACCGGGTGCAATAGCATTGGCCTCGCCGCCCACGGCGCCATACAAATTGGGTACGCCCGGTTTCATACTGAAATCGTCCATTTCGTCATTCAGGAAAAAACCAGCGCCACCGACCACAGTTTTACATCCGTAAGAATTATTGAGCGTGGTTGTAACAGATACGGCGTTGCCATCCTTGTCAATTACATTCAGGTGTGTAGTTTCCTCGCTTTCCCTTTGCGGTAACAAACCAGGCTGCACATCTTTGCTGTTGCCGGCTACCGAAGGGTTGTAATCTTTCATTCGGTCAGCAAGGTAGCTGTCACTTACCAGCGATGCTGCAGGTACTTTATAAAAATCTGCATCTCCCATATATTTTGCCCTGTCGGCAAAGGCCCTTCTTTCTACTTCTGTCATAAGTTGAACAGCTTGCACGGAATGAAAGCCCATGGCGGGAAGATTCCTGTTTTCCACCATTTTCATCATCTGGTGAAGCAAGATACCACCGCTGCTGGGCATCGGCATACCTACAACGGTATAGCCCTTGTATGAGAAAACATGTGGTTCCCTGAACCTTGCCTGGTAATTTCTCAAATCATTTTTGTCAACAATACCGCCGCCGCGATTCATCTCGTCTACAATTAACTGGGCTGTTTTGCCTTCATAAAATCCTTTAGCACCCTTGTCGCGTATTCTTTTTAATGTGCCGGCAAGATCTTTTTGTATTAGCGTGTCGCCAGCTTTCCAGGGCGTTGCTTTTACAAATACAGGCATAACAGAATTATATTTTTTCAAGTCGGCCTGGATGCTATTCAACGAACCTGCTTCATTTTTTGTAATTACAAACCCCTTTTCTGCCAGTTCTATAGCGGGTTGAATTAATTTTTGAAAAGGAAGTTTTCCATACCGTGCAGCAGCAAATAAACCCGCTACGGTGCCGGGTATGCCTGCGGCCAGGTGACCGTTAATGCTTTTATCGTGTTGCGGGTTGCCGTTGGCATCAAGGTACATATTTTTTTGTGCCCCGGCGGGGGCCGCTTCCCGGTAATCGAGTGCCAGCAACTGGCCGGAGCTTAACCGGGCAATCATAAATCCGCCACCGCCAATATTGCCGGCACCCGGGTAAACTACGGCCAGGGCAAGTTGTGTGGCAATGGCTGCATCAATGGCATTGCCTCCTTCCTGTAAAATAGCGAGACCCACTTTGCTGGCCAGCGGATGTGCAGCAACAACAGCGCCATTCACACAGCTTATTTTTTTTTGAATGGCGTATTGATAAGGGTCAGGAAAATTTCGAACCAGTTGTTTGCCGCTATGACAGGCGGACAGCAAAGAAACGATGAGTAAAGAGAGTGAGGCAGTCTTTTTCATGCTGGTGAATTGATGGTGAAAAGTTTGGCAGGGTAACTGATATTTCGACAAAATAAGCTAAAATCCGGCAATGAAAAGCCATTATTCAGTGAGAAATAGACTTACGATATTCCACTAATCGTACAATTTGTTCTGATGATCTATGGCTAATCCTTTACACTTTACTAAATTGCTGTTTTAATTATTGCTTATGAGAAATAAACTACTGGTTGCCATACTATTTTTGGCAACCACCATCACCCTTCATGCGCAGGTTAAGTCACCTGAAGAATTTCTTGGTTATAAAGTTGGTACACGGTACACGCCGCACTGGAAAATCGTAAGCTATTTTCAGTATGTAGCATCGGCCGTGCCATCTATGGTCAAGCTGCAGCAATATGGCGAGACCAACGAAGGACGCCCATTGCTGGTTGCATTTGTCAGCAACGAGCAGCATATACAACAACTGGAGTCTATACGGTTGAATAATCTGCGACTGGCTAACATGACAAAAGATAAGATGGCACCTGTAGAAAATGGAGCACCGGCCATCGTTTGGCTAAGTTATAATGTACACGGCAACGAAACATCGTCTTCCGAAGCTGCTATGCTAACGTTATTCGCGTTGGTGGATCCGCAAAATACGAAAACAAAAGAGTGGCTGAAGAATACAGTGGTAGCGCTGGATCCCTGTATCAATCCTGATGGACGAGACCGTTACGTAAACTGGTTTAATTCCATCGTGGGAGCACAATACAATCCACGCCTGGATGCCCGTGAACACCATGAACCATGGCCCGGCGGACGAACCAATCATTATAATTTTGATCTCAACCGTGACTGGGCATGGCAAACACAAAAGGAAACACAGCAGCGACTGAATTTGTACAATCAGTGGCTGCCGGAAGTACATGTGGATTATCATGAAATGGGTATCAATGAAGCGTACTATTTTGCCCCGGCGGCACAGCCATATCACGAAGTGATTACAGCCTGGCAGCGGGAGTTTCAACAGATGATCGGGAAAAACAATGCCCGGTATTTTGATGCGAATGGTTGGCTGTTTTTTACCAAGGAGGTATATGATCTTTTTTATCCTTCTTACGGTGATACCTACCCGATTTATAACGGGGCGGTTGGTATGACGTACGAACAGGCAGGCGGTGGTGCTGCCGGCCTGGGTGTTTTGAAAGAAGAGGGCGATACCTTAACACTGGTTGACCGTGTGATGCATCATTTTACTACCGGGTTGAGCACCATCGAAATGTCCTCCCAGCAGGCTGACAGGCTTATTAAGGAATTCCGTAAGTTTTATAACGATGCAGTCAGTACCGGTACCGGCGAATACAAAACGTTTGTTATTAAAAATAATCCCGCTGATGCCGAAAGAATTAACGCCCTGCTGGACCTGCTGGATAAAAATAAAATTCAATATGGTACCGGTTCCGGATCGTCGCGTGGATTCAGTTATACATCAGGAAAGGAAGAAAGCTTTTCTTTTTCCTCTGGCGATATTATCGTAAGTGACCTTCAGCCGAAGTCTACGTTACTGAAAGTGTTATTTGAGCCCAAAAGCAAGCTTGTTGATTCCGCCACATATGATATCACCGCCTGGGCCTTGCCGTATGTTTATGGTTTGACGGCCTATGCTACAAAAGATAAAATTGCAGCTGGTCCGGGCAATGTTCGCCCAACCTTTACAAATAATAACCCGGCTGATGTTTATGGTTATGTAATCAAATGGCAGGGTGTGGAAAGCGCTAGGGCCGCCGGCCAGTTGTTGCAACAAGGAATCCGTCTGCGTTTTACAGAAGAACCTTTTGAAGAGGGCGGGGAAACGTTTGACCGCGGGTCTGTTCTGATCCTCAAAGATGGCAACAGCGCTTTTGGAAATGCCCTATGGAAAACCGCTGCTGATATCTGTAATGCCAACCAGGTAAAATTGTATGCTGTTACCTCTGGTTTTGTCGATAAAGGGCATGACTTTGGCAGCGATAAGGTTACACCGTTAAAAGCACCAAAAGTGGTGCTGCTGACCGGAGAAGGAACTTCGTCAAATGCGGCTGGTGAGGTATGGCATTTCTTCGAACAACAGCTGAAATTTCCGATCACCCTCATTAATGCGGGTGATATCAGCCGTGCCGATTGGGATAATATTGATGTGCTGATCATGCCAGATGGTAATTACCGTTTCCTGAGCGAGAAAAACACGGCAGACCAGTTCCGGGACTGGATTTCGCACGGTGGCAGGGTCGTGGCGCTTGAAAGGGCTGTAGCACAGTTGTCACGTCTCGACTGGATTAGTTTGAAAATGAAAAAATCGGATGATTCATCGGATAAAAAAGAAGATTATGATTTGTTGAAGAAGTATGCAAACCGCGAACGAGATCAGCTGGTTGATTTTATCCCGGGTTCCGTATTTAAAGTTGAGCTGGATAATACCCACCCTCTTGGTTTTGGCTATCCCAATTATTATTATACCCTCAAAATGGATGACAATATTTACCAGTTTATGAAAGACGATGGCTGGAATGTGGGTGTGATAAAAAAGGAAGATGCCATATCCGGGTACGTTGGTTCAAAACTCAAAGCGAAACTGAAAGATGGACTCTTGTTTGGCACGCAGCGTGTTGGCCGCGGTACGGTGGTTTTTCTCAGCGACGATGTAGTCTTTCGTGAATTTTGGGAAAACGGAAAGCTTATGCTTTGCAATGCTGTTTTCCTGGTTGGACAATAATATAACGGTATTTTCAATACAATTGTCAAAAACCGGTTTTGACCATCCGATATTGATCAGGGTCAAAACCGGTTTCGGTTTTTAACGATTTACTATGCAATCAGCGTAGGGCGTTGTAAATTTGCTGATCAGCTTCATGGATAAACAAGATGCTGATGATTCAAAATGAGAACAACTTGTTCTTTCCGCTTTTTTTTCTTTTCTGAAAAACTAACCGGCATTCGGTTTACGATATTCAATACGTCTCCTCCCGTGCATTAATGCCATATAACCCTTTACCCATTGTTTTGGGCTAAGAAGAATTCATCATTTACTGCACTGTAACACTTGAAGTCATTGTTGCAAGCCATTGTTTGCATGTCTAACAGCGTGTGTGCAGTATTGAACTGCAACGTTTTTATTCATTATAATTATACACAACATGGAAAAATCAGAACTCATCCGCTGGGGATTGATCATTGGTATTCCCCTTTTTCTTTTTTTGTTTTACAAATTTATTCTCCGGGTATTTTTCGGGCTCATCATTGTGCCGGAAGACAGAATTGGATTGGTCACGAAAAAATTTGTTTTGTTTGGTAAACAAGAACTACCTGAAGGCCGGATTATCGCTACTGCCGGAGAGGCCGGTTTCCAGGCACAGACATTAGCACCCGGCGTATATTTTTGGAAATGGATTTGGCAATATTCCGTCCACTTTCAGCCATTTACGGTTATACCTACCGGTAAGCTGGGACTGGTGTTAGCAAAGGATGGCGCAGAACTGGAAACTGGTCGCATACTGGGACGCAAAGTTGACTGCGATTCGTTTCAGGATGCAGCAGCTTTTTTAAAAAATGGCGGACGCAAGGGACGGCAAACAGCTGTTATTCCCCCCGGCTCATACCGTATTAATACATACCTGTTTGAAATTGAACTGACCGATATGGTCATGATTCCGGATAATGCAGTAGGTATTGTCACCACACTGGAAGGAAACCCGTTAGCAGAAGGCCAGATTGCCGGCAAAATCATCCCGGATCACAACAAATTCCAGGACGTTGATATGTTTCTGTCAAATGGTGGATATAAAGGCTTACAGGAGCAAGTGATCCTGGCGGGATCCTATTTTATCAATCCATGGTTTGCCAAGCTGGAATTGGTCAAGATGACCGAAATACCAATTGGTTACGTGGGAGTGGTGATTTCCTACGTAGGAGAAGATGGGAAAGACCTCAGTGGCGCAGAGTTTAAACATGGCAATATTGTAGAGCGGGGCTTTAAAGGCGTATGGGCAGAACCGTTAGGTCCTGGTAAGTACCCGATCAATCCTTATATCATGAAAGTGGAACTTGTACCAACAACCAACCTTGTGCTCAACTGGGCCAGCGCCAGGAGCGAAGCTCATCAGCTGGATAAAAACCTGTCCACGATCACAGTGCGCAGTAAAGATGGCTTCCCGTTCAACCTCGACGTGTCACAAATCATTCATATTCCAACAACAGAGGCACCGAAAGTGATCGCCCGGTTTGGTAACATGACGAACTTGGTCAGCCAGGTACTGGAGCCAACGATTGGTAACTATTTCCGTAACAGTGCCCAGGATAGCGATGTAATTGCCTTTCTCGGTACCCGTAAAGAAAGACAGCAATCTGCTAAAGACCATATTGGCAAAGTGCTGGATCAATACAATGTATACGGGGTGGATACTTTGATTGGTGACATTGTACCGCCGGAAAGCCTGATGAAAACCCTGACCGATCGTAAACTGGCCGAGGAACAAAAGATCACCTACGAAACGGAAAAGAAAGCACAGGAAACCCGGCAGACACTGGAAAAAGAAACGGCCATTGCCGATATACAAAAGGAAATTGTAAAAGCTGACCAGGGTGTGCTAATCGCAGAACGTATCGCTGATGCGTCGGTGAAAAAAGCTACCGGTGACGCCAACAGCGTGCGGTTGCAGGCGACTGCTGAAGCCGACCGGTTAAAACTCATGGCCAGTGGTGAGGCAGAAAAAACAAGGCTGCTCGCAAAAGCGGATGCCGAAAAAATTGAATTGCTGGCAAAAGCCGATGCTGAAAAAATTTCACTGACAGGTAAGGCAGAAGCAGAAAAAATTTTGGCAATTGGTACATCCAATGCAGAAGCCTACAAGCTTTCTGTTGAAGCAATGGGAGGCGATAACTTTACACAATTGAAAGTGATCGAATCCATCGCAACGGAAAAAGTTAAGATTATGCCCGATGTACTGATCAACAGCAGCGGTGATCATGCCACAGGTGGCATCAGCGGATTACTGGGTTTGCAATTGCTGGAAAAGATGGGTAAAAAGCTTGACAGCGATAGCAGCCAGGAATAAATATCGGAATTGATACACGCCTCTCCCCGCAACGGGGAGAGGTTTTTTTTTGCGGCAAAAGACCAGCAGATATTTTAACAGCCAGGCAACCCGGAATTCATCTTTATGTTTTTCTAATCGCCTAAAACAAGTTATAGCACAGGGTAATATTTTACCCGGCAACAAAATCTTAATGTTTGCCAATGGTAAATCATACTTCCGATGTATAACTTATATTCGCTGAATAAACCAACGGGATGAAAAGAATTGCTTCTGTACTAACTGCCTGTTTTCTTTTCTTTATTACAACAGCACAACGTCCTGCCAGCTGGACTTCTTCGGACATGTACCTGGCTCTCCGAAAACTCAATGTGCTGGGATCTGTACTCTATATTGCAGCGCACCCGGATGATGAAAATACCCGGCTCATTGCGTATTTATCGAAAGAAAAATTATACCGTACAGGATATATGGCCCTTACAAGGGGTGACGGCGGTCAAAATTTAATTGGCGATGAACAGGGGATAGAATTAGGATTAATCCGAACCCAGGAATTGCTGGCAGCCAGGCGGATTGATGGTGGCGAACAGTTTTTTTCACGGGCATTCGATTTTGGATTCTCCAAGGGACCGGAAGAAACATTTACCAAATGGGACAAAGAAAAAATTCTTAGTGACGTTGTTTGGGTGATCCGCAATTTTCAGCCTGATGTCATCATAACACGTTTTCCCACAACTGGCGAAGGGGGTCACGGACATCACACAGCTTCGGCTATATTGGCTAACGAAGCATTTACCGCAGCGGCTGACCCCAATCGTTTTCCCGAGCAATTAAAATATGTAAAACCCTGGCAGGCGAAACGTATTTTGTGGAATACATTCAACTTTGGTTCAATTAATACCACCAGCAATAGTCAGTTCAAATTTGATGTGGGCGGTTATAATCCATTGCTGGGAAAAAGCTACGGCGAAATTGCTGCCGAAAGCCGCAGCCAGCATAAAAGCCAGGGCTTTGGTGTACCGGCTTCCCGCGGTGAAGCCTGGGAATATTTTAAAACCACCGGTGGTACACCCCCTGAAAATGATTTAATGGACGACGTGGATATCACCTGGAACCGTGTGCCCGGTGGAGCAGCTATTGCCGGTATGATCGAGCAATTGGCATCTTCATTTGATTTGTTACATCCTGAAGAATCAGTTCCCGGGTTGGTTAAATTATACCAGGCGATGCAAAACCTGCCTGACGGGTATTGGAAAAAGCAAAAACTAAAAGAAACAAAGCAACTGATTGAGCAATGCAGCGGGTTATGGATGGAAGCATACAGTAATAATGCCTATGCTGTGCAGACGGATTCCGTACGCATCAGTTTTTCTTTCAACGACCGCTTAGGCGTAAACGCTATATTAAAAAATATCACAGTTGATCAGTTCGATTCAACATTGAACGAGCCGTTTCACAAGAACGAGAATATCGGGTTCTCAAAATTGCTTTTCGTTCCTGCCTCTAAATCCATTACGCAACCTTACTGGCTTGTACACAAAATGGAAGAAGGGTATTACAATGTAACCAATCAGCAAAAAATAGGGCAGGCAGATGTGGATCCTGCGTACATAGCGCAGATTACCGTCAATATCGAAGGACAGGATTTTACTTTTTCAAAGCCGGTAAAATATAAATTCACAGATCCCGTCAAGGGCGAAATCTATCAGCCCCTGGTGGTGGTACCACCCGTTACAGCGGGTGATTTAGCTCCCTTTTATTTAAAAAATAAAAAGGATAATGTGATTGATGTGCGCCTGATTGCAAACACCAATGTAAGTTCAGATGCAATGCCGGTAAGCAATACGGCGATAACGAGCCAGGATACACTATCCTTTGCCATGACATATCATCTCAAAAAAAACAGCCAGATTGATATGGCTTATCCTGTAAATGAGCTGCAAAACAAAACCTACCGGGTAGCATTACCCGACCAGGAAACGGCGATGACCATGCGATCGATCATGTATGATCATATTCCGGCGATTCATTATTTCAAAGAAGCTGTGACAACGGTACGGGAGCTGGATTTAAAAACATACGGAAAGAAAATCGGATACATTGTAGGGGCCGGGGATAAAGTGCCGGAAGCATTGGAACAAATGGGTTATGACGTAACCTTCCTCGATGATAAAAGTTTATCAAGAAATAACCTGCAGCAGTTTGATGCGATCATTGCCGGTGTTCGGGCTTATAATACAGATGAATGGCTGAATGCGCATTATGAGCAACTGATGAAATATGTAAATGATGGCGGCAACTTGATTGTTCAATATAATACCAGTAGCCAGATTGGGCCGGTGAGGGCAAAAATAGGTCCTTACAATTTTGATATTACAAGAACCAGGGTAACAGATGAGAATGCGGTGGTGACAGTTTTAAAACCCGATCACCCGGTGCTGAATTTTCCCAATAAAATTAACAGTGATGATTTTAAAGGGTGGATACAGGAACGCAGTATTTATCATGCTGCCAACTGGGATCCGCATTTCGAAACAATCTTTTCCATGCACGATAAAGGGGAGGCGCCGGATGAGGGCAGCCTGATTATTGCGAAATACGGTAAAGGTTATTTCACCTATACAGGATTGGTATTTTACAGGGAGTTACCGGCAGGAGTGCCCGGGGCTTACCGGTTAATGGCAAATTTGATTGCACTCAATAAGAAAAAAGCCTTTTAATGAGTTCCCGACAACATGATGAAACAAGAAGAAATATAGCTGGAGTAACGGCTATTGTACTGGGTTTGCTGATTGGTTTATTTATAAAACGGGTAAAAGTAGGGTTATTAATCGGGCTTGTGCTGGGCCTCGTAGCGGCGATGATGATAAAGAGAAAATAAACAGAAAATAATAATGCAGGAAGATTCAAAAGTTCCTTTGTTTAAAAAATGGAGCCACTGGTATTTTTTTGTTATCGGCATGCTGGTGTTGCTGATCGCATTATTTTATTTGTTCACTAAACAGTTTTCATGACGACGGTTGACTGGCTGGTACTGGTGCTTACCCTGCTCGGGATTATTTCGTACGGATTGTATAAAAGCCGAACGACACATAACCTGGAGGGTTACTTTTTGTCAAACCGCAGTATGCCCTGGGGACTGATACTGCTAAGTATCATTGGTACACAGGCCAGTGCCATTACCTTTATTTCAGCCCCGGGGCAGGCCTATACAGACGGGATGCGCTTTGTGCAGTATTATTTTGGGTTACCGCTGGCCATGGTTGTTATTTGCATAGCATTTGTCCCCATTTTCAACCGCCTGAAAGTTTATACCGCTTATGAATACCTGGAAAACCGGTTTGACGGGAAGACCAGGACGCTTACGTCTTTTTTATTTCTTTTGCAGCGCGGCTTGTCAACCGGCATCAGTGTTTTTGCTCCTTCGATTATCTTATCATCACTCCTGGGCTGGAATATTTACTGGACCAATATATTAATGGGGGGACTGCTGATAATTTATACCATGAGCGGTGGCGCCAGGGCAGTGGCGTATACCCAGCAACTGCAAATGGTGATCATATTTGCCGGTATGTTTCTGGCGACTTATATGGTGGTAAGAATGCTGCCGGAAGGCGTGGGATTTATGGATGCGCTGCATATTAGTGGGAAGCTTGGAAAATTAAATGTCATAACAACAGGTGTTACAAAAAACGGTTTTAACTGGAGCGATCAATATAATTTATGGAGCGGCATAATAGGAGGCTTTTTTTTGGCGCTTTCTTATTTCGGCGCAGATCAGTCGCAGGTTGGACGGTATTTAACCGCGAAGTCAGTGGCAGAAAGCCGTGTGGGTTTGTTAATGAACGGATTGGTGAAAGTACCAATGCAGTTTTTGATTTTACTGATCGGTGCTTTGGTATTTACTTTTTACCAGTTTAACAGTGCGCCTGTTTTTTTTAATGATACGCAAATTGCAAGGATAGAGCAATCACCTCTGCGAGATTCGTTTCATGTGGCTGAAAAAGCTTTTGAAAAAATAGGTCAGCAAAAAAAGGAATCGGTTACAGCTTTTTCCCAGGCCCTGCATGCCGGTGATGAAGTGCAGCTGGCAGCTGTGACAGATGAGCTGCGATTTTTACAAAAGGGGGCTGATAGCCTGCGTACAAAAGTTAAGAACTGGATTAATTCATCACAGGTAGGTGGTGATGGCAATGATACGAATTATATTTTCCTGCGTTTTGTATTGGATTATCTTCCGCCTGGACTGGTGGGACTACTGATTGCTATTATCTTTTTGGCTTCCTGGGGCAGTATTGCTGCGGCTATTAATTCGCTGGCTTCTTGTTCCATGATCGATTTTCACCGCCGGTTCAGCCGTAAACAAATTGAGCCGCAACAGGAATACGCCCTGTCCAAATGGTATACGCTGGGCTGGGGTGTGTTTTGTATTGTTGTAGCCATGTTTACCTACAATATTGGTAACAGCCTGATAGAGGCGGTGAATGTTCTGGGGTCACTGTTTTACGGGGTTATTCTGGGGGTTTTTCTTGTAGCGTTTTTTTTAAAAAATATAAAAAGCGGAACAGCTGTCTTCTGGGCTGCTGCTTTAGCAGAATTGATTGTGCTAACGTTTTTTGCCTTGAGCAAGTATAAAGTGCTTTCCCTTGGGTTTCTCTGGCTCAATCCGATTGGCGCTATTTCTGTAATACTATTTGCCTTACTATTGCAGCCGTTATTTTCAAAAAAAGAAAACCCTGTCTGACGCAGGGTTTTGCATATTGTCTCTTTTTGTAGAAATTTATTTTAGTTGCTCCAGCAATTTATCGTTGAGTCGTACGTAATCATCATTTTTAGCTGCTACTGCGAGTTCCCTTGACTTTTGTGCAGCAGCTTTTGCTTCTTCTTTTTTACCAAGGCGTGCAAGACAGTTGGCACGCTGATGATGTACCCAGTAGGCATTTGGTTGCTGCTGTACGGCTTTATCAAGCCATGCAAGCGCCTGATTGAGATCCCTGCCAGTTTCCATGTAATACATCGCGGCCTGGAAATAAGGCCTGTTATCGTTTTGCATGACCTGGTTAATCTGCGCCATTACTTTTTTATCGATGTCAGTGCTGATTGGCAGTGCCACAGCAGTATTCTCCCACATCATGTGCAGTTCACAACTACCGGGTTTTACATCGGCAAATTGCATCGTGAATGTTTCCACCGGCTCTTTCATGGTCATAGCTTTGGCCTGCACTCTTACAACATCATCCTCCATTTTATAAGCTGCCGGACTGGTTACGTCTAATTGCTTGGTAATAATAATGGTCCAGTTGTCTTTGTCAGGGATTGTGAGCAGTCCATATTTTCCTGCGGGAATATTTACACCAGCAATTGTAACATCATCACTAAATGTAAGCGTGGTCGCACTGTTAGCACCAGTTCGCCACACCTTTCCAAACGGAACAAGATCACCGAAAATTTTCCTTCCTTTTTTTCCGGGTCTTGAATACGATACTTCAATAGAGGAGACACCAAATTCCTGAACGATGGTTTGCGTGGGGCTGGGGGATGGTGTCCTGATTGATTGCGCCTGAGAAAAAATTACCGAGCAAACAGCCAGGACTGTCAAAATTGTTTTTGTCATAACAAGCAATTTTTTTAGAGAACAAAGGTAAGGGGAAAGGTACTATCGGACTTTAATCCGGGTCAGAAAGAAATCGCTTCGGAAGTACTGTTTCCTTCGAAAAAATTGGAATACCGGATAACAGGCAACATGATTTTCCGGGAACCCTTAAAATCATTTTGCATTTTTAAAAAACTAAAATGTAAAACGGCTGGACTTGGATAAAGTATCTGTAACAAAGCGCAATACTAAATCGTCTTTCAGATGAACCGTCATGAATTTTTAAATAAGGTATTATATAATCAATAAAATAAGTCGTTCTAACAGCCGGTTAGAGACTGCGGGTTCCGTTTTTACGGAACCCTGATTTTTTGTATACGGGGTCATGCAATACTGGTTTATCTTTTTTTCCCGCGTATCCTGCTGAGTGTTTCGACGGCAATACCAAGATAGGAAGCGATATATTTAACGGGAATCCTGTTGGCCAGCCCGGGGTTATGGTCAATGAAGCGCAGGTATCTTTTCTGCGCATTTGGAATCCGGCAGATAAAAGCCCGTTCTTCAGCATCGCGGTAATATTGCTCCAATAGTTTGCGGCCCACTATATTCATTTCAATAAAATGTTCATACAAGTATTCCAACGCACCATACTCCACAGCGCATAATTCACAATCTTCAATTGCCTGGATGTATTCCGGCGAGGGTTCATTCAGCGCCAGACTCCTGATGGACGTGATAATCTCGTTTTCAGCATTGATCCAGGTGGTGATCTCCCGTTTTCCTTCTTTAATAAATGCCCTTACAAGGCCTTTATTAATGAGATAAAGATGCTGGCATACTGTGCCTGCTTTCACCAGGTATTTCCCTTTTTGAATAAAAAAGGGAAAACTGTTTTTGTCGATATAGTTGGTAACTTCCTGACTAACAGGGTGGATTAAGCGAACAAATGCTGAGATTGGTGAATTGGCGGATGAATGATTACTGTCAAAAACGTTTTTTTGCTCTGTCCCCGCCGAATTTTTTTTCTTCATTTCACCTGTTATTTAAACTTTTTGTGCAATTCATTGTCACTTATTCCGTTTGTTCATGTGTGTTAGAAATGATGATGAAATTGTAATGTGGTAGCAATTTAATTTAAACTTCTTAAAGGGGTCGTAAATCTGTAAATAATTAAACATATTAATATCTGGTTTATGGTTAAAGTATACAAAATAATTTGGCATTAAATGTGATATATTTTAAAAAAAACCATAATTTTAAGGTAATAGCTAATCTATGATACACTCAACTCTGGACAAATTACGTCTTAGGGCTTCTCTTCATCTATCACCTTCAAGTATCCACCCTATCTCAGACGTTCAATCTAAAAACATTGGCAAAGGAACGTTCATTTGGCAATTTGCTGTTATCCTGGAAGGTGCCCGAATCGGTGATAACTGTAATATCAACTGCCATACATTTATTGAAAATGATGTTGTTATTGGCAATAATGTTACTGTTAAGGCCGGTGTTTATCTGTGGGATGGGATACGAATAGAAGATGATGTGTTTATAGGTCCCAACGCCACTTTTGTAAACGACAACCATCCCCGTTCAAAAAAATACCCGGAACATTTTCTGCAAACTAAAATCTGTAAGGGAGCCTCAATTGGCGCTAACGCAACCATTCTTGGAGGAATCACAATTGGCCAGTATGCAATGATCGGCGCTGGCAGTGTCGTTACAAAAAGTGTTCCTCCTTACACAATGGTGTACGGAAATCCTGCACGCGTTATTGGGAAAGTAGATAAAGATGGGAAATTAATTTAAACTCTTAAGAGTAGTAGAAATTCCTTCATATACATACCATCATTTATTTGTTTTACGCATGAAAGATGGATGATATTTTTCAAGTGTTTTCCGAAGATATTCCCTGTCGAGGTGGGTATATATTTCCGTTGTTGTAATACTTTCATGTCCTAACATCTCCTGTACGGCTCGTAAATCGGCTCCGCCCTCCACCAGGTGGGTGGCGAATGAATGGCGGAACGTATGCGGCGATACTATTTTCGTGATTCCTGCTTTATTTGCCAGGTCTTTGATGATCAGGAAAATCATGACTCTTGACAACATACCTCCCCTGTTATTTAAAAACAAAATATCCTCGCACCCTTTTTTTACAGGCACATGTACCCTGATTTTATTTTTATAAAGATTGATGTATTTCGCCGCGCTTTTCCCAAGCGGTACCAATCGCTCTTTATTTCCTTTGCCAATTACCCGGATATAACCGGCATCGGTATAAATATGCGGTATTTTCAGGCTAACCACTTCACTTACCCTGAGACCGCAACTGTACATCGTTTCAAGGATAGCTTTGTTACGGCCGCCTTCAGGTTTACTTAGGTCTATTTGCCCGATGATTGTTTCTATTTCTTCAAAACTCAGTACAGCTGGCAAAGCCCTCTTTAGTTTTGGCGCTTCCAGTAGTACCGTTGGGTCCTCGGTGGAAATATTTTCCAGCAAGCAGTATTTGTAAAAAGCACGAATACCTGAGATTAGCCGGGCTTGCGAGGTGGGTGTCATGCCCAGTTCCGTTATCCATTTAATAAAGGTTTGAAGGTCTTTCAGGACTAGCTCCGAAGGAGACTTCATCAGTTTATGCTGTGCCAGATAATCGGTGAGTTTTTCGATATCCCGCAAATAAGCTTCCACTGAATTGTCGGACAGTGATTTTTCCAGTTGCAGGTATGACCTAAACCCTTTTTTATAAGGCTCCCACATGTGTGTTACAGGCTGATGGTTTTTTCCAGCGGTGTGATTTTACCTTTTTGTTTAAGATTCACAAAAATCCTGGTGCGGGTAACATTCACAGAATCAAATGTGGCATGAATGTTATTGAAATCAATGTCCAGTTCTTCATCTGCCAGTTTCAGTTGTGCTTTGTTGCCGGTAGCCATATCTTCGACATAAACAAACGAATAATCGGCATAACAAATTAACCCGTCACCGATTTTGAACTTGGGATCAAACTTGGTTAAAGCACTGCTGTATTTACTGATATCATATTGCTTGCTATAGGGCAGTTTTAACAAAAAGCCCCGAAAGGTTGAGCAATCGTTAAACTGCAGCCAGGCATAGCTTGTGTCTTTAAAATAACAATCCACGTATTTGGCATTGATGGTAACTGGCTGTCCTAATAAATAAGCTAGGTCCATTTTGCGGTTATTCACCAGGTATTTATTGCTCCATACCAGGGTATCCGGCGAGCAGGCTTTGGGAGAAATATACACATAAGGCTTGCCGGGATCATCCCCGGTAAATCTAAGTGTATCCTGCAGGCAGGCATTGTCGCAGTAAGAAATTTTCTTTTTGTCGCCCGATGAACAGGCCGTAACAAAGAAAACTGAAATGATAAGGGCGAGAAGTGTAAATGGTTTCATAAGCTGATTGTTATTCCTAACAAAAATAGAAACTTGCGCCCTGAAAACTACTTTTTTCTTTTATCTTCGGCGTTTAACCATCACAATGAAAACAAAGACAGTTAATCTTCGTTCGTTTCGTCAAAAAGTACGCCATCATAAAACGGCTTTACGCAGATTTCTTTCCAGACTTGAAAAAAAACCACCCCGTGGGCTTGATAAAATGACAGCTGCAGTGGAGAAGGAAGTGTGGGATGAAGTGGATTGTCTCACCTGCGCCAATTGTTGCAAAACAATGACGCCGACGTATACACCGGCAGACATCAGGCGGATAGCAGCGCATTTTAAGATGACTCCAGAACAATTCAGAGGGAAATGGTTATACAAGGAGCGCAGCAGCGGCGACTGGATGAATAAATCCACGCCCTGCCAGTTTCTCAATTTAAAAGATAATAAATGCTCAATTTACAGTATACGTCCGGTTGATTGTGCCGGTTTTCCGCACCTGCCTAAGCGCAGGATGGTCGATTACATGCATATTCATAAACAAAATGTGGAATACTGCCCCGCAACGTATAAAATGGTGGAAAAGATCAAACAACGGGTTGAGGATGCAGCAGCTGCTCAATAAAGCTTCTTACAGGTATACATCTTCAATCAAGAAAAATTCAGGAACCGCATTCCGGCTGACTGACACAGACAGGATATCGTATTGTACCAAGCGGTATTGAGGGTGCTGAAATAAAAACTCATCTGCCGCATTGAGCAGGTGTTTGAATTTTTTCTTGGTTACAGCTTCTTCAGGATAACCGCGGGAGGAGTCTTTCAGGGTTTTGACTTCTACAAAATGCAATACATTTTTTTTGCGGGCAATAATGTCAATTTCATAATACGAATAGCGCCAGTTGCGGTGAAGAATTTCATAGCCTTTTTCCCGTAGAAATTGCTCTGCCATTGCTTCACCTTCTTTGCCCAGTTGATTATGTTCTGCCATCACTTATCTTTACTTTAAAATACAAAGAAAGCGTGGTGGTATTGCAAAAAATGTATCGTTTATATGGCAAAATCCAGCATTATACCTGGGGCGGTTTTGATTTTATACCCAACCTGCTGGGTATAAAAAATACTGAGCGAAAGCCTTTTGCAGAGTACTGGATGGGCGCCCATCATTCCGCCTCTGCACAGCTGGGCAAAGAACTCTTGTCCCTCCACACATTATTACAAGAACAGAAGGAAGAACTGCTGGGGGCTTATGTTGCCAGGGAATTTGGTGATTTACCGTACTTGTTTAAAATACTGGATGTAAAAGATATGTTATCCATCCAGGTGCATCCGTCCAGGAAAGAGGCGGAAAAAGAGTTTGCCCGTGAAAATAAGGAAGGAATTCCGCTAACCGACCCCGCCAGGAATTATAAAGATGCCAATCATAAACCGGAACTGATGGTGGCACTAAGCGATTTCTGGTTGCTGCACGGGTTTAAGCCAGCGGATGAACTGCAAGCTGTGCTGCAGGATACGCCGGAATTGCAATTTCTTTTGCCCATTTTTAAAAAGGATGGATATGAAAAACTGTATCGCACCGTTATGGAACTGCCGCAGCGGGAAGTAAATGAACGGTTGCAACCTTTGCTGGACCGGATCATCCCGTTGTATAATGAAAACAGCCTGTCCAAAAGTGATGAGAATTTTTGGGCTGCCCGGGCCGCTCTGACATTTCATCACGATGAAAATTTCGACCGGGGAATTTTTTCTATTTATTTATTTAACCTTGTTTATCTAAAACCGGGGGAAGGCATTTTCCAGGATGCTGGTGTGCCCCATGCCTACCTGGAGGGACAGAATGCTGAAATTATGGCCAACTCCGATAACGTATTGCGGGGTGGACTGACTGCCAAGCATATTGATGTAAAGCAGTTACTCAAGCATGTGCAGTGCAGGCCGGTTCGGCCGCAAATTTTAACCGGCAAAATAAATGAACAGCTTGAAATAGTGTATAAAACGCCGGCGAAAGAGTTTGAACTCAGTAGAATTGTGTTGAGAGGTAATGAAAAAATATCATATGTTTCCCGTACCGGTGAGGTTCTGTTGCTGACGGAAGGACGTGTACGTATAAACGTTGCCAATGAAATTACAACACTGAACAGGGGAGAGGCCGTTTTTATTGTTGCCAACCAGCCTGCCGATATTAAAGCAGCAGAGGATGCTGTGGTTTTTCGGGCAACAGTACCTGTTCACAAAGGTGAATAACTAGGCAAGCTGTTTTCGCCAATTCCTTTATTTTTGCATTGAAACCAGTTTATCCTGAATTGCCCATAATTTTCGCAAATGCACGGCAACAATTAGGCGGCAATGCTCTTCTGCTGACAGACAGGAATCTGAAAAAATAGCTGCCGGTAAAACGGTAAATAAAAAAATAAACAGATGAAATTGAACAGAACCACCTTGATTGCTTTCGGCTTATTGCTGTTGGCTTCATCTTTATATCGTGTGTGGGACAGTAGGCCGCTAGGCTTTATACCCTTGTTTTCTATGGCTGTATTCAGTGGTATCGTTATTAAAAACAAGGCTACCGCTTTTTTAATTCCGCTGATTTCGCTGTTTCTCAGCGATGTGTTGTATGAAGTGTTATACGTTAACCAACTGACGGAAATAAAGGGATTTTACAGTGGCCAGTTTATCAATTACGTCCTGATTGCCGGCACAACGGTAATCGGTATGCTGGTGCGTAAAGTAAATGTTTTATCGGTCACAACAGCTTCATTGAGTGCGCCAACATTGTATTTTTTCATTTCTAATTTTTTATACTGGATTACCGGCGGCACAGATATCCGCACGCAGCTTCCGTTGAACAGAACTGTTGATGGCTTACTGCAAGCATACAACCAGGGACTTCCGTTTTACAAAGGATATGTACTGGGAACCCTGTTTTTCTCAGGAGTTTTCTTTGGAATGTATTACCTGTTAAAACGCATGGCACCGGCTGTTGAACAGCCTGCTTAACCTCGTAAGAATAACTGAATTTCTGAATAAAGTCCGGCGTTAAGCCGGATTTTTTATTGCAGGTTCATACTTTGTACGGAATTTTTTCGGCTTGCAGTGTAGTAAAAAAGGCAGACTTGTTTCCCGTAAAAACCGCCGGTTCCGATGGCTTAGTCACGCAGGCTGGCGGCTACTAATTCGGCGATATCCAGTACCTGCACGCTGTCTTCTTTGGCGGCCAGTTTTACGCCATCAGTCATCATAGTATTACAAAAGGGGCAGGCAGCGGCAATTACGGGGGCGCCGGTTTCCAGTGCTTCGCTGCTTCGTTCTGCATTGACACGGGAAATACCTTTTTCTTCTTCTTTAAACATTTGGGCACCACCGGCACCACAGCATAAGCCTTTGCTGCGGCATCGCTTCATTTCCACTAGTTCGGCATCCAGCGCTTCTAATACTTTACGCGGTGCTTCGTAAATATTATTGGCGCGTCCCAGGTAGCAACTGTCGTGGTAGGTGATGCGTTTGCCCTGGAAGGTACCGCCCTCTTTCAGCCGAATCTTACCCTCGTCAATCAATTGTTGCAACAAGGCCGTATGGTGAATTACTTCGTAATGACCACCCAGTTCCGGGTATTCGTTTTTAAGTGTATTAAAACAGTGCGGGCAGGCCGTTACAATTTTTTTGATACCGTAATTGTTCAGCAACTGTATGTTCTGATAGGCCATCATTTGAAACAGAAACTCATTACCGGCTCTGCGCACCGGGTCTCCTGTGCACATTTCTTCTTTCCCCAGAATCGCATAATGAATACCTGCCTTATCCAGGATGGAAACAAAAGCCCTGGTGATTTTTTGTGCACGCTGATCAAAGCTGCCGGCACAGCCCACCCAAAACAAGATTTCGGGCGATGTTCCATTGGCAAACAACTCAGCAACCGTTGGTACAGGTTTGTCCATAAGCAGAAAAATCAATTTTCATCAAATCTATAAAATATTATGCATTGCAAGTCGCTTGTTGAATGGCAGCTACAGAAATGAATGTGCAAAATAGGTGACCGGAGAAACTTTTAACATTTCATCACCTGGATACATCTTTTGCAAAAAGATGAAATCCTCCATTGTTTAGGAATGGAAAGCTATTTTTGCTGCTTCTATGCGGGTAAAAAATTTTTTTCAGCGGCTGACCAACTGGGAACTATGGCCTTTTTATGTACTGTATTTTCCCATCAGCTTTGTGTGGTGCTGGTATTGTATAAAAAGCCGCTCACTCTGGTTCTTCAGTTCATCTAATCCTACCATTACATTTGGTGGTTTTGAGGGGGAAAGTAAACGGGAAATGTATGAGCAATTGCCCCCTGCTTTGTATCCCAAAACTATTTATATCCTGCATGACTGTCCTTTTGAAGAGTTGAAAACCGCAATCCGGGAAAATGGGTTTACTTATCCGTTTGTTGTCAAACCCGATGTTGGCATGAAAGGTATCCTGTTCCGAAAAATTGAAAACGAAGAGCAACTGGAAAAATACCACAGTCGAATACCGGTAGAATATATTGTTCAGGAACTGGTGGAGTTACCCGTAGAGTTGAGTGTATTTTACTACCGCCATCCCACCCACGAAAAAGGAACGATCAGTGGTTTTATACAAAAAGAACTGCTCGAGGTGTATGGCGATGGACAAAGCACCCTTTGGCAACTCATCCAGCAGCACCCACGTGCCCGTTTCAGGCTGGAAGAAATGCAACTGCGGCACGAGCACCGGCTGGACAGGATATTGCCCAAGGGACAGCATTTTTATTTGTCATATGCCGGTAACCATAACCGCGGCGCCCGCTTTATCAATCTTGCCAACCAGGTAGACGATCGTTTGTTGAAGATATTTGATGACCTCAGTCATTACACCGGAAAATTTTATTACGGTCGTTATGATATCAAATGTAACTCGGTGGAAGAACTAAAGGCTGGCGGTCATTTTTCTATTCTTGAATTCAATGGCTGCGGGGCCGAGCCCAATCACATATACGATGCGGGCATGAAGCTTGGGCAGGCCTACAGGGAAATTCTCAAGCACTGGAAAGCCCTGTATGAAATTAGTAAGTATAATCACGAAAACGGAACCCCTTACTGGCCTTTTCAAAAAGGACGGAAATTTCTTCGGGATGCCAAGCGCCATTTCCGCATGCTGGAAAAGTATGATTAGCGGTTGCAGGCATTACGCATTCTTTCGTTAATTTTAATTTATCACCTGGTACAGCAATACTATGACAATTGATGAACGTTTTCTGCTTATCCGCAACTATGACCTGTGGTCGCAACTGAGCGATGAAGAATATGAAGAGCTCAATGTGGATCACCATTTTATTGAGGCCAAGAAAGGTGATTATATTTATTTTGATTCCCATTATCTCAACAGGCTTTATTTTGTAAAAGATGGGTTTATCAAAATTGGATACGTTGATGAAGAGGGCAACGAAATCATTAAAGAAATTATTCGTGAAGGAGAAGTGTTTGGCCAGTTTACACTGGAAAAAAACAACCTGCATGGCGAGTTTGCCCGTGCTTATAAAGCAGACGTTAGCCTTTGTTCATTTACCATCGACGATTTCGAAAAATTGCTGAAAAAAAAGCCTGAAATAGCCATTCGCTATAGCCGGCAGATGGGACAAAAGTTGCGGAATGCAGAATTTCGGTTACTGAGTTTGCTGAACAAAGATGTTCGTTCCCGGCTGCTCTCATTTTTTTATCAGTTAGCGGTGCAGAACGGTTACTCGGGCGAAGATGGAATTTTTAGCATGGATAATTTTTTAACGCACGATGATATTGCCGGTTTGATAGGTTCGGCGCGGCAAACAGTGACCACGTTTATCAACATCCTGGAAGCCGAAGGACTTGTAAAAATTACCCGGAAGCACATTACACTGCCCGATGTTAAAAAAATCCAAAAGCAGGTGATTGTCACCTGAGCGACAATGACCGCGTAAAAGCATCTGTATTTTTGATCTGAAATAAACATGCATGCTCAATAAAATTTTGCCCTGGATAGCCCGCATTGTCGCAGCAGTCATAATGCTGCAAACATTATTTTTCAAATTTACAGGGGCGGAGGAATCGAAGTATATTTTTTCCCGCCTGCATGCCGAACCCTGGGGGCGTATTGGAAGCGGCGTGATCGAACTGCTGGCCTCAATCCTGATCTTGATTCCTGCTACTACAGGTTATGGTGCGTTGCTCGGCCTTGGAGTGATGACAGGAGCCATACTTTCTCATCTTACCGTTCTGGGTATTGATGTGCAGAACGATGGTGGTTTGTTATTTTTGTATGCAATACTGGTTTTTTTCAGTTGCCTGTATCTGGTTTGGGTCTACCGCAAGCAATTGCCTGTATTCAATAAACTATTTGCCTGATAAATTTAGAATTTCAATATTAATAAAGTTCTTTAACAGGTTGCTTATGTTTTCTTACGGAAATGATGATGCGGTATAGCTGATTTTGCTTGTCATTTATAAAAGGATTGTGAAACTTACTGTTGTAAAAGAATTAATAAACTATTTTTGGCAAGCAACGAAAAGAATGAAAACCACGTTCTTATATTTTGCGTAGATAGCAGCAGATTGTTTTACCTGTTGCCGTATCGTCTTCGTAAAATTTGTTCATCAACCCGTATTGATCATGAAACGTTTTTTGGCAACTGTTTTATTCAGTTCTTTTACAGCATGGTGTATTGCTCAGCAATATTTGCCCGTGGATGAAGCATCAAAAGTAAAGTTTGTTATTAAAAACCTTGGCATTAAAACCGGGGGTACTTTTGCAGGATTGACCGGCATCATTGATTTTGATCCATCAAACCTGGCAGCGGCTAGTTTTGACGTAAGCGTGGATGCAAAAACAATTGATACCGACATTGAAATGCGCGACAATCATTTACGGAGTGCCGAATATTTTGATGTGGAAAAATATCCGCGTCTTTCATTCAGGTCCACGCAGGTTACAAAGTCCAACTCGGCAAAATATCTTTATATGTTTGGCAATATCACCATCAGGGGTATTACAAAAGAAATTAAATTCCCCTTTAAAGCAACACCGAAAGATGATGGCTATCTGTTTGAAGCAGAATTTAAACTGAACAGAAGGGATTTTGGTGTCGGTGGCAGTAGTCTCACCCTATCTGATGACCTGACTGTATCACTTTCGGTGTTTGCGAAAAAAACTTAATTTGTCGCAAACAATTGAAGAAACCATATGCTGCAAAACGCGATACAAAACGTATTTGTACAATTAACCACCACTCTTGACCAGCTAAACCGGCAGCAATATTCGCAGCCCTGTCGTACATTATTCAATGCTACAATTGGCCAGCATGTTCGGCACATCATTGAGTTGTTTCAGTGTCTCGAAAACGGCTATGCGTCCGGGTCGGTGAATTATGAAAAAAGAAAAAGAGATACTGCCATTGAAACCAATCCACAGTTGGCCGTTTCTTTACTCAAGCAAATTTATACGCAACTCAACAGACCAGATAAACAGCTGCAACTGGAATGTGCGTATGATGAAGGATCACCGGAAACTGTCATAATAGCCACCAATTACTTTCGTGAAATCGTTTACAATCTTGAACATACAATTCACCACATGGCATTGATCAGGGTGGGGATCAAAGAAGTTGCGAATGTGCAGCTGCCCGAAAATTTTGGAGTGGCACCTTCTACCAGCAAATATCGCCAGTCATGTGCACAGTAACGTTTTTGCCCTATAAAGAAAAAGTTTTTATCACCTCGAACCGTGATGAAAAACACTGGAGGTCGCCGGCCATCCCACCGGATTCTTATGATTTTTCCACGGGCAGGATCTTTTTTCCCAAAGATGGCGATGCAGGTGGTACCTGGTTTGCTGTGCACGAAAACGGGCAAGTAGTTGTGCTGCTCAACGGTGCTTTCCGGTTCCATCTGTCGCAGCCCCCTTACCGGAAAAGCCGCGGGGTAATTGTATTAGAGCTGGTGCAAACGGCTTCCCCTTTTGACTCATTTCGTTCTGTGAATCTTGAAAATATCGAGCCTTTCACGCTGGTGTTGTGGGAAAGAGATCAGTTGTTTGAATGCCGCTGGGATGGCGAAAAAAAACATGCCGTTATGCTGGATAAATCCATACCGCATATCTGGTCGTCTGCAACATTGTACGATGAAAAAATAGCGGCGGAACGAAAGGCCTGGTTTACGGCATGGCTGCAGGGGCAATCATCTTTTTCACAAAACGATCTTTTCCATTTTCACCGGTTTGCTGGCCACGGGGATCCTGCAAATGGCCTGATGATGAACCGCGACGGCAAAGTCTTCACCGTAAGCATTACAGGTGTTGAAATTTCACCTGCTCTTGCCCGCCTGCAATATTTTGATGCAATGCAGAACGATTTTTATCTGCGTGAAATAAATCTTCAAAAAGAGCTTGTTGTAAAATCATGAATGGATTGCTACGCGTCCTGCACAAACCTTTTTTTATCAAACTTTTGCATTGGGAATACTGGAGTATGACAGCTGTCTACGCTCTGATTTACCCCATTTTTTTATGGTTTTGTATCCGCAGCGGCTGGAAGTACTTTTTTACAGCAGCCAATCCCCGTATTCGTTATGGTGGATTTTTAATGGAATCCAAAAAAGAAATCTACGACCAGTTGCCGCCGGGAACATATCCCCGTACAATTTTAGTGGTTGCCGGCACTACGATGGATTCCCTGCTAGAAAAAGTACAGCAGGCAAAACTGCAATTCCCGCTAATTGCCAAACCTGATATTGGTATGCGTGGGTTGGCTGTAAAAAAAATTGATTCGCCGGAAGCTTTAATCGCAACTGCGCCACGGTACAAGGTTGATTTCCTGCTGCAGGAATTTGTGCCCTTCGAAAATGAAGTGGGGATTTTTTATTATCGCTTTCCCGGGGAGGAGCGAGGCCGTTTTACCGGCATTGTGGCAAAAGAATTTTTAACCGTAACCGGCGACGGTACACAAACGCTTGAATCGCTTTTGCAGGCAGACAAACGGTTTGTTTTGCAACTGGATGCCCTCCGGAAAGAATACGGGCAATCGATGAAAACTGTGCTGCCGGCAGGCGAAAAAAGGTTGCTGGTTCCCTATGGTAACCATGCAAGAGGTGCCAAGTTCCTTGATCACAGTTACCTGATTGATGAGGAACTACTGGCGGTTATTGATACACTATGCCGGCAGGTTCCTGATTTTTATTACGGACGACTGGATCTCCGGTATAACACCTGGGAAGAACTTCGGCAGGGTAAAAACGTTGCTGTTATTGAACTGAATGGCGCGGGCAGCGAGCCCACCCATATGTATGATCCCGCTCATTCACTGTTTTTTGCCTGGAAAGAAATTATTCGTCACTGGCATATATTATGGAAAATTAGTGATCAGAATCACCGCCGGGGATTTCCTTACATGAGCTATTCTCAAGGTGCTGCAATGTTCAGGGATCATCGCAGGTACGTAAAAAAGTTGCAACAGGTACATCTCGCATTATTATCACATTCCTGAAGAACTGACCACAATCATTTCCTTAGTTAAGTATTGTATTTTGCTGGTTTTGATTAGTCCGTATTTTTACAAATGCACAAACTGCTAAAGATTTTTTTTACTGGTATGCTGATCAGTTTTCTGGGATCGCTGCCGCTGGGAACCTTGAATGTAGCGGCTATGCAGATATCCGTTACCGAAAGCGTAGAGCATGCCATTTTATTTGCCATCGGCTCACTGATGGCGGAGATGGTGTATGTACGCCTGTCGCTGGTGGCCATGGACTGGATTCGGAAACAGGAACGTATTTTTCGCATACTCGAGTGGGTAACACTTGCCATCATCGTGGCGCTGGCGTTTTCGAGTTTTTATGCCGCCCTGCATCCTAAGGTGGAAAAAAATATTATTCTCAGCAGTACACTGCCAAAGTTCCTGCTTGGTTTGCTAATGAGTGCAGTGAATCCCGTACAGATACCCTTCTGGTTTGGCTGGAGTACGGTATTGTTTACAAAAAAGATTTTGTTGCCGCGAAATGATCACTACAATTCCTATATCATTGGTATTGGCATTGGAACCTTTATTGGCAATTGTGTTTTTATCTTTGGTGGCCGGTTGATGGTGGAACGGCTGAACTCCAATCAGCATATCTTAAACTGGGTGATTGGTGGTATTTTCGCCATAACGGCCCTCATACAGGTTTGGCGGATGGTCCTGAAGCGAAAAACGATTCATGAAAAACTGGAGCATCCCGAACAGGTAACACACGGACTGGAAGATAAAATCATCAAATAAAACCACTTGCATTATGGCATTAAAAGACGCATTATTGGCTGAATTCAAACACGAAGCTGCAGCAACTCAAAAATTACTGGAAAAAGTACCAGTTGCATCCAGCACCTGGAAACCGCATGAAAAATCAATGACGCTGGGGAGGCTTGCCACCCACATTGCAGAAATTCCCTACTGGATTGTAGAAATTCTTGGGAAGGATGAATTTGACTTTGCGGCCCGCCCATATAACCCACGTGTGGCGGCCACGCATGAAGAGCTGATGGAGATCTTTTCTAAAAATGTAGAGCAGGCAGCAGAAGCTTTATCCGCAGCGGACGACAACCTGCTGAATAAGACCTGGACTGTGCGTAACGGTGAGCACATTATGTTTGCAGCGCCTAAGAAGGTGGCCATCAGGGGTTGGGCATTTAACCACCAGTATCATCACAGGGGACAACTTTCGGTTTACCTGCGCCTGCTGGATATTCCGGTTCCGGGCATGTACGGTCCCAGTGCGGATGAGCTGTAAAACAGTTTAATCGACAATAAAAAGTTTGCAGCCATCGCGGCTTACAGAGCGGTGCGCCATCGAGCCATCGCCAACAAAGTAAGTCATGCCGGGAGTTATTTTCATAACGCGTCCGTCGGCAAGTTCTGTATCCATTTCGCCTTCGATACACAGGATAATATGCCCTTTGTTGCACCAGTGATCGGCTTTGTATTGCGGCGAATACTCCACCATTCTTACCCGAATGTCATTGACGTGTACCGTTTGCCAGTAAGCAGTGCCGGTTTCTCCTTGGTGTTCTTCTTTTGGAACTGTCTCCCATCGCAACGTTTGAAAATCAAAGGGGGCAATATTCATCGTTACTCGTTTATAACAGCAAGGTGATAAATATTTTGTATTTTCTCTGCGGAAATTGTATAAACAGCAACAGATTGTTATGAATGCTCCCAGCCAGCTTAACCGTTCTCTCGGCCTCGGTCTTGTTGTGGTCGTTGTGATTGCCAATATTATCGGTTCCGGGGTTTATAAAAAAGTGGCACCAATGGCTGCTGAGTTGCATGCATCGGGCTGGGTACTCATTTGCTGGGTGCTGGCTGGTATCATCAGCCTTTTTGGGGCCTTAAGCAATGCGGAAGTGGCAGGCCTGCTGGCTGATACCGGCGGGGAATATGTATATTATCAAAAAATCTACAACCGTTTTTTTGCCTTCCTGTTCGGCTGGTCATTATTTACCATAATTCAAACCGCAGCTATTTCTTCATTAGCCTATGTGTTTGCCCAGTCGCTCAACAGTATTGTACACTTGCCACCCATATTGTCATCCTGGTCTGATGTCTCCATTGCCGGCATATTTTATCCTTATGCTGATTTCCAGGTCAAGCTTACCGCCATTATAATCATAGCGCTGTTTACCTGGTTTAACAGTCGTGGCGTCAGAACCGGTGCCGGTTTAAGTAGAGTGATACTGTTACTGGTTTTTGCCGGCATTTTCACAATTATCATTTTCGGCCTCAGCAGCAGACAGGCGAATATTTCCGATGTTTTTTCTTTACACCAGGATCCCGGAAACCCGGTACACTTCAGCGCTATATTTACGGCCATGCTCGCTGCTTTCTGGGCTTACCAGGGCTGGGCTACCATCGGGTATATTGGCGGTGAAGTAAAAAATGCACGACGTGTGTTACCCGTTGGTATGGCCATCGGCATGGCTATTGTTATCAGCACATACTTGCTGGTAAATACTACCTATTTGTCCTTGCTCCCTATTAGTCGGTTGCAGGATATCTATACCAGCACAAACAGTATTGCGGCAGTGGAAGCGGTGCGGGTTTTTTGGGGTACAAACGGGGCGATATTTATCTCTTCCCTAATTGCACTGACTACACTGGGCTGTGTTCATGCGACAATACTGGTAAGTTGCAGAACGTATTTTGCGATGGCCCGGGAAGGAATGTTTTTTAAAAGTGCAGGTAAACTGAATAACAGGCAGGTGCCTGTTAATTCGTTGTGGATGCAGGGATTGTGGGCCTGCATGCTCGTATTGTCCGGTACTTTCGATCAGCTGACGGATATGATTATTTTTAGTGTGTTTTTATTCTATGGGGCAACCACTTTGGGCGTTTTTATCCTGCGAAAAAAAATGCCCGATGCGCCGCGTCCTTACAAAGTTTGGGGCTACCCGGTGGTGCCGGCATTGGTGGTATTGTTTTGCGCAGTTCTTTTTATCAACACCATCTTTGCCAGGCCCCGGGAGGCTGGGGTCGGTATTGTACTTATGCTCACGGGTGTTCCTTTCTATTTTTGGTTCAGGAAAAAATACCCACAAACCATTAAATCGTAACATATCAATGCTTGCCGGGCAGTCGATTATTAAGCGACAAGGCATACATCACCATATTATCAGGATCTTCCGGAGAAGTACCGGCTGTTATATTTTGTGAATGGATTTGCAGCCTGAAATGAAAATACTTAAGCAGCGAAACCGACGCTTCATTATCGGCCCTGGTCCACGCTTCTATTGTTGACAGTTGCATGGTATCAAATCCAAAACGAAGAACGGGTGTCACTGCTTCCCGCATAAATCCCTTACCGCGGTAATTCGGCAATAATTCGTATCCTATTTCGGCACTGTTTTTTTCCTGCGAGAGATTCCATAAACATACGGTGCCGATTAATTGATCTGTATCCTGAAGGACAATGACCCAATAAAGCCATTCTTTTTTTGCAATACCGGTATTGATTTTATCAATAAACCGGTGAACATCATCCATTGAAACCGGGGCAGGCCTGTCAAGATACTTGTTAACTTCAGGATGGGACCGCAGCTCAAACAGCTGCTGCGCATCCAAGGCCAGGGGCTGGCGCAGCAGCAAACGTGCGGTAGCTAATTGTGGAAAAGCTGTAAATGAAATGATAGGCATGCAAGTGTAATTCAATAATGATGACTTTGTTAAAAGTTGCTGAGAGATTACAACACTAAATTATCATTCTCGTCAAGTTCCCAAAATGGATTATAGGCCACTTCAATAACATGGCCGTCTAAATCTTTAAAGTAGCCGCTGTAACCACCCCAAAATGCTTTTTGGGGTGGTTTGATGACAGAGGCGCCCAGCGTAGCAACTTTTGCCATTACCTCATCTACTTCTTTTTCAGATTTGGCATTGTAAGAAAGAGTCAAACCGGAAAAATTTGAAGGTTCATAATTCAGCATGGCATCTTTGGCAAGTTCTGCCCGCGGGTAAAGTGCCAGCGAAATGCCCCCGAGCGGAAAGAGCGCCAAATCGTCCATACTTTTATCCGATTTTTTCCAGCCAAGGCCTTTTTCGTAAAATGCCACTGAGTTTTTAAAATTGTCAACACCCAGTGTGATCAGATTTAACTTTTGTCGCATGATAAAAAATAAATTTTTGAGAGGATAATTTTTTCCAGGATACTTTTCTATCTGCAGTTTTCAATTAATCCGAGCGATCATCTTCGTGGTAGCGGATACCGGGTTAGCTACTATTATTGCTAGTTAAAAATCGATTTCCTTAAAGCTTTGTCCGGTGAACTTTTTCGATGTTGCCGGCTAAATTTATAAAAGTAAAGTAAAAAAGCCGGTTGAAGACGCGGCTTTTTATGATAATGAAGAACGGATGTTTTTGCGTGCTTATTTATTGTCCCTGTTCAAAAGCCCGGTTCGTCGGCGCTGGGTCCGTAACTGCCGGGAATCGGGATATTGAGCAGCCGCAGGTATACTCCCAGTTGCGCCCTGTGATGAACAATTTGGCAATAAGCCATGCGGATCACTTCGCCCTTGGGCGATACGTCATAAATATTTTTTCCATTGCGCAGAGTCCAGTTTGGCTGCAGGTCTTCATCTTTAGCCGTGGCAAGCTGCGCTTTTCCGGCTGCCAATACCTGCTCAAAATAATCCATCAATTCAGCATTGTTGCGAAGGTTGGCAGGTTGGTAATCATTATAGGCAAAATCAAGTTCATCTGTCGTAAGTACCATAGTTACCCAGCCGGGAAGCTCAGCAATATGTGTTGCCAGCCTTTGTACCGTCATGCTTTTCTCATGCGGTTTCCAGTTCCATTGCTCATCAGGTACTCGTTGTAGCATTTTGCGGGTTGTCTGGCTTTCTTTTTCCATTTCTTTCAGGAGCGATTGAATCATTGACATAGTTGATTGTTTTAGTTTTTCAAAGTAAATACAGGGTAGTGACAGCCCTATGTCAGCAGGGGAGAGATATTTTGTGCTTTGTCAATAGATGTAACCATTTATCCAGATTTTTTTTGCCCCGTTTGCGGAAAATGTATCTTGTTGCATGGCTCAGCGATTTTTGTTTGCGTTACTGTTAGTGGCCGGTCAGTCAGCCGCCCAGGATGCCGATATGTTTAGTCCAGATTCTGTGAAAAAGCACATCAATGCTGTGCAGATCCAGGCCCGGCTTCACATAGATGGAAAGTTAGATGAGCAGGATTGGTCTTTTGCAAAACCGTCGCCCCCGTTTGTACAGATAGAGCCCAGGCAGGGCATGCCGGCTACTTATGGCACCGATATAAAAGTGCTCTATAACCGGCAATTCCTGTACGTGGGCATTTTTGCGCATGACCCCGGGGGTAAGAAAGCCATTAAAGCAACAGATTTTAAGAGGGACTTTAATTTTCGGCAGCACGATTATGTGGCACTGGCAATCGACGGATTTAATGATGGCCGGAATGCAATGAATTTTGCAGTAAACGCTTACGGGGTGCAGCGTGATTTACTGGCGTTTGACGATTTGTATTATGATGTGGATTGGGACGGCTTGTGGCAGGTAAGGACAACCCGAACCGACTCGGGCTGGTATGCAGAAATTGCAATACCCTGGCAAACCCTGCGGTATCCAAATTCCGCAGACAGTCTTCACCACTGGGGATTTAATGCCGAACGTAACCGGCGGCTGAGTAATGAGCTTACTGCAATGTCTGCTTTCCCACGGGTATTTACCTCATTGCGCATGCAATATGCTGGCGTATTGAACCAATTGCAACCACCGCCACCCAAACCCAATATACGCCTGCAACCATATGTGTTGAGCTCATACGATCATTATCGCAATTTTGATCCATCCGTTACGCCGGAAAAAACAAGCCTGAAATTCGGCGGGGATTTAAAGTGGGCGATTAATCCCAATGCGGTTCTCGATCTCACGGCTAATACTGATTTTGCACAGGCGGATGCCGACCGGCAGGTAAATAATGTGACAAGATTTTCCGTCTTTTTTCCGGAACGCAGGCAATTTTTCCTTGAAAATGCATCATTATTTGCGCCGGGCGTGGCCATGAGTGAAGATGCCTCAGGCGGATCTATGCGCATTCAGCCTTTTTTCAGCCGACGCATTGGCCTGGATGATTATGGCAACCCAATACCCATTGATGCAGGTGGCCGGTTTGTCTATCGTTCTTCAAAAGAAAATTTTGGAGTAATGGCTATGCGTCAGAGCGGAAATGACAGTGTGGAGGCTACTAATTTTTTTGTGGGCCGGTACGCAAAAAACCTAGGACGGCAAAGTAGGATTGGCGGACTGGTAACGATCAAAAATTTGCATGGTGCTACCAATATTGTGACGGCAGTAGACGGGCTGGTACGACTTGGCACTTCTCATTCCATTAACACGATGGTAATGCAATCTGTCAACACTAATGGCAGGAAAAATGGATTAGCAGGGTATGCACAATACTATTTCTCCATTAACCAACTGAAAATTTGGTGGACGCAGTCGGTGGTGACAAAAGATTTCGATCCGCAAATGGGCTTTGTATCCCGTAGTGATGTAATAGGTACCACTCCGGGCATTTTTGGATATTACCGGGGAAAATTCTTGCCCTTTAAAAAATTTTTAAGGGCACTGGAGCCGGGTTTGAGTCCTGAATTTTACCACCAGGCTTCCACAGGGAAGCTGATTGAACGAACGGTTAATTTCTATCCCATATGGTTCAATTTTCAAAGTGGAGCTTATCTGGGATATGGTATTGTGCCTACTTATCAACGGCTGACAGAAATTTTCGAGCCGCTGGATGTCACGATCTTACCCGGTAAGTATACTTACACGCAGCAACAAATATGGGCCAGCACCAACCCCTCGAAAATTGTGAATATGCAGGTGATCTATACCTGGGGGCATTATTTCAACGGGCGGTTGAATGCTGGCGACTGGCGCTTACAAATTGCACCGGTTCCCCAGTTCTCATTAATAGCCCGTTTTAACAGGAATCACTTTATGCAGGTAGGTGAACCAAAAACCAGTGCTATGATTGATCTGTATAGCCTCGAAGGACGTTTTGCCCTGAATCCACGGCTACAACTTATCGGGTTTTATCAGCAAAACTCGCAGAATAATTCAAAGAATTATAACATACGGTTATCCTGGGAATACAAACCGCTTTCGTATGTGTACCTGGTATATAACCGGAATGGTTTTAAAGATCCTCTCATCAAAAACCAGGTTGATGATCACCTGATTGGAAAGATCAGTTACCTGCTGCAATTGTAAACCGGCTGGCGTTCCCATTAGATGTTCATCGCTAAATCTTAGTGCAGAAAGATCTGTACGGATGTGATATTTTTTCGGGTTTTACGATAGCGCCAGTGCGGCAAACCAATAATCATTATGTGTCAGCGTTTCGGTTACGGAAACCTGCAACCGGTCACTGAAAAGCGGGCAGTCAAGTACCAGTGTATGGAATTCGCCGTTTTCACCACATGGATCTACACCTATGCTTTCCAGTTCATTTACCAGTGCTGGGGTCAGGAGTTTGCCAATAAAACGTTCGCCCATTGTTGTATTGCAACTGACGATCATCGTTTCTATGCCTGCTTCGAGCATTTGCATCACCAGTTTGCGCCGGTCTTGTTTCCACAGTGGAAGAACAGCGGTTAGCTCCGCATTGGCACATACTTTTTCCTCCCAGTCACGGTGAGGCTGCAGGTCAATATCACCGAAAATGGCATGCTCAAGCCCGTAGTTTGCTTTCAGGAGTTGAAGTGCTGCGGTAAAATTTTTTTCATAATCCTGCCATGAACTGGCTACCAGGTGAATGGGCAGGCCAGCGAGTGCGGCCTGCTTTTGTAAAATTGCAGCGGGTATGCCGTGAGAGCGGGAAATCTTTCCCTCTTCATTTAATACATTGAGTAAGGTAACCGGGGTATAGCCCATTTGCAGCGTTTGCAGCAGTGCAAAACAGCTGTCTTTACCACCACTCCAGGAGCAAAGCGATTTTTTCGTCATACCATTCATTTATTGTTCAAAAAGGGTATCACCGTTTCCAGTATAACCTTCATCGGGTAAAAGTTGACGGCTATCCGCCGCCGTTGTAGCCAGTTCGTCGCAGCGATTATTAAAAGGGTTGTCGGCATGCCCGCGTACCCATACAAACTGAATTTGGTGATCGCGGGCGAGCTGGTGATAACGGAGCCAGAGATCTTTATTTTTCTTACCGCCTTTAAAGTTGGTGGCGATCCACTTTTTCAGCCAGCCTTTTTGCACGGCATTTACCACATACTGGCTGTCGGAGTAAATGGTAATCTGCTGCCCTTTTTTCTTTACCGCTGCCAGTGCGGCAATAACAGCCATCAGTTCCATTCGGTTATTGGTGGTATGACTGTACCCCTGTGATAACTCTTTTCGATGCGTCCCACTCATCAGGATGACGCCATAGCCTCCCGGACCGGGATTGCCGCGGGCTGCACCATCAGTGTATATGGTTATTTCGTTTGACATATTTTGTATTGATTGTGTATTACCGGGAATCCGGGTGTACACTTTTTTACAGGAATGATGGGCTCACATATTTCATACAAGAAGGATCATACCTGGAAAACACCCGTTTTTAACTCGCCGGTCTCCGGGTTATGGTTTGCTGCACTGATCCCTGCGGAAATAACCTGCCTTGTTTCCAGGGGATCAATGATTGCATCAACCCATAACCGTGCTGCTGCATAGTAAGGAGAGGTTTGCCGGTCGTATTTGTTTTTTATTGCTGATAACAATTGCTGTTCTTCCTCTTCGCTTAACGCCCTGCCTTTTGCCTTTTGAGAGGCAACTTCGATTTGTAGCAAAGTTTTGGCAGCAGAATCGCCGCTCATTACAGCAATTTTTGCGGTGGGCCATGCGTAAATAAACCGCGGATCGTAGGCCTTGCCACACATGGCATAATTACCGGCTCCAAATGAATTACCGATGATCACTGTAATTTTTGGCACCACTGAATTGGCAACGGCATTAACCATTTTAGCACCATCTTTTATAATGCCGGCCTGTTCACTGCGGCTGCCAACCATAAAGCCCGTAACATCCTGCAGAAAAACCAACGGGATTTTTTTCTGGTTGCAGTTTAAAATGAACCGGGCTGCCTTGTCGGCGCTGTCATTGTAAATGACACCGCCCATCTGCATTTCGCCCCGTTTACTTTTCACCATTTTACGCTGGTTGGCAACAATGCCCACAGCCCAGCCGTCGATGCGTGCATAACCGCACACAATGGTTTTGCCGTATTCTTCTTTAAACTGCTCAAAGGCAGAATGATCCACAATCCGTTCGATGATGTCGACAACGTCGTAAGGCTTGCCGTCACTGGGGAAAAGCCCATAAAGTTCGTCCGGATGTTTCAGGGGGGCTGCGGGAGTAATCCTGTCAAATCCTGCCGTTTCTTTTGCGCCCAGCATAGCCATTATCCGCTTCACATGATCAAGACAGGCTTGCTCGGAATTGAATTTATAATCTGCAATGCCGGAAATGGCGGTGTGGGTAACGGCGCCGCCCAGGGTCTCACTGTCCACATCTTCGCCAATGGCTGCTTTTACCAGGTAGGGGCCGGCGAGATAGATGGAACCATGGCCTTCCACCATCAATGTTTCATCACTCATAATCGGAAGGTAGGCGCCGCCTGCAACACAGGGGCCCATTACCGCGGCTATTTGTGGAATACCCATGGCACTCATACGGGCATTGTTGCGGAAAATCCGGCCGAAATGTTCTTTATCCGGAAAAATTTCATCCTGCATGGGCAGGAATACGCCTGCACTGTCTACGAGATAAATAATGGGCAAATGGTTTTCCATCGCCAGTTCCTGCAGGCGCAGATTTTTTTTACCGGTAATGGGAAACCAGGCACCCGCCTTAACTGTTTGATCGTTGGCAACGATGATACATTGACGGCCACTGACATACCCCATACCGCCAACCGTTCCACCCGCGGGACAGCCGCCTTCTTCTTCATACATTTCATAGCCGGCAAAAGCACCAATTTCAATAAAGGGCTTGTCTTTATCAATAAGATAGGCAATGCGCTCCCGTGCAGTGAGTTTATTTTTTCCCCGTTGTTTCTCGATTGCTTTTTTGCCTCCGCCCAGATAAATTTTTTCGAGTAACCTGTTCCTGTCACCCAGCATCAGTTTCATGACATCTTCGTACTTATTGAATTCAATATTCATACTTACGATTGTTAATCTAACAAAGATAGGGAAGCAGGGTGATGATAGCAGGAACCCTTTTCAGTAACTGCTGCAGCTCTTAGTGTCAATCTGTTTTCTTTTGTAAAAAACAGCATAGAATTTCATCGCATCCGGGTATAATACACGTAAATTTATGCAGTTACTGTATTTAAGATTTTCAAATTTCATGAACGATTATGCCAAACGATACTACACATGCCAATATTAATACGGGTGGCGTACAGCAAAACACATACGATGCAATTGTTATTGGTTCCGGGATCAGCGGGGGATGGGCCGCGAAAGAGCTTTGCGAAAAGGGTTTAAAAACACTTGTACTGGAACGGGGTCGCAATGTTGAACACCTGAAAGACTATCCGACGGCAAACATGAATCCCTGGGACTTTCCCCACCGCGGTCAGATGCCGTACAAGTTTGTCGAGGAAAATCCCCTGATTACCGAAGCAGCTGGTTTTGATGAATCAACCGCTCATTTTTTTATAAAAGATAAAGATCATCCCTATGTGCAGGAAAAACCGTTTGAATGGATACGGGGATACCAGGTGGGTGGTAAATCGCTGATCTGGGGACGAGCCTGCCCGCGCTGGAGCAAGTATGAATTTATCAATCCTGCCAAATTTGGTTATGGCATCGAGTGGCCCATCGGTTATGATGATGTGGCCCCCTGGTATTCGTACGTGGAAAGATTTGCAGGAATTTGCGGAAACCGGGACGGACTGGAAGCCATGCCTGATGGTGAGTATCTGCCACCCTTTGATTTCAATTGCGTGGAGAAGGATATTAAAAAAAAGCTGAGTGCTGTATACAAAGACAGATTCATGATACAGGGACGCTGGGCACAATTAACCCAGCCTGCGGAAATACATATACAACAGGGACGGGGTCGCTGCCAGGCAAGAGATTTGTGTATGCGGGGCTGTCCCTATGGCGGGTATTTCAGTTCCAACTCTTCTACCTTGCCGTGGGCACAGAAAACAGGTAACCTCACTATCAGGCCTTTCTCCGTTGTGCATTCCATCATTTATGATGTGAAAAAAGGCAGGGCTGCCGGTGTGCGGGTGATTGATGCCAATACGAAACAGGCTACGGAGTTTTTTGCCCGGATCATTTTCGTCAATGCATCAGCGCTGAACAGTAATCTTATTTTATTGAATTCCACTTCGAACCGCTTTCCTGATGGATTTGGTAATGATAATGGTTTGTTGGGTAAATATGTATGTTTTCAGAATTACCGCGGTTCGGTAAACGGGGATGTGGAAGGATACGAGGATAAATATTATTATGGACGCCGGACGGCAGAATGCATGATGGCCAACTTCCGAAACATTCATAAAAATGATATGGATTTTGTAGGAGGCTATATGGCTTTCATGGGCGCCTGGCGTGACCGTGGCGCCGGCGACACAGCCCCTGAACCTGTTGGCGCTTCGTTTAAAGAGGCCATGAGCGAAGCGGGCGGCTGGCACATGTATATGTACATGCAGGGAGAAACCGTGCCAAAAGAAACGAATTACGTGGCATTGAGCAAGACCGAAAAAGACCAGTGGGGCATTCCGCTCCTGGTTACGAATGTGGCGTATGATGATAATGATGAAAAGTTGCTGAAAGATTTCCTCACTCAAGGAGCAGAAATGTTCGACCGTTGTGGCATAAAGAATATCCGGCAATATGATAACCACTGGGCGCCCGGCCGCGATATTCACGAAATGGGCGGGTGCCGGATGGGAAAAGATCCGAAAACATCACTGCTGAATAAATGGAACCAGTTTCATACTTGCCCGAATGTATTTGTGACAGACGGTGCCTGCATGACCAGCACGGCCAATCAGAGTCCCTCTATTTTTTATATGACCTTAACAGCCCGGGCTGCCAATCACGCAGTGGAAGAATTAAAAAAAGGAAATTTGTGAAAAGTGCGATAACAGGAAACACAAATAAAAATGCCCAACGAAAGTCGCCGGGCATTTTTATTTCAGCACGCTGATGACTATTAATAACGGTAATGTTCTGGTTTGAAAGGTCCGTTTTTCGAAATCCCCAGGTAATCAGCCTGAGCATCAGACAACTCATCCAGCTCAACACCAATTTTTGCGAGGTGTAAACGGGCCACTTTTTCATCAAGGTGTTTGGGCAGCACGTATACTTTGTTTTCGTAATTGCTGGCATTGTTCCAAAGTTCGATTTGTGCCAGCACCTGGTTGGTGAAGCTGTTACTCATTACAAAACTGGGGTGACCGGTGGCGCAGCCAAGGTTTACCAGGCGGCCTTCTGCCAGCACGATGATGTCTTTTCCATCAATATTGTACAGGTCCACCTGCGGTTTGATGGTATCTTTGGTATGGCCGTAGTTTTTATTTAACCAGGCGATGTCAATTTCAATATCAAAGTGGCCAATGTTGCACACAATTGCTTTGTCTTTCATCAGGCGGAAATGTTTTTCCGTGATCAGGTCGCGGCAACCGCTGGCTGTTACAATAATATCGGCTTCTTTTACTGCATCGGCCATCTTTTTTACTTCAAAACCGTCCATAGCGGCCTGCAGAGCACAGATGGGATCAATTTCCGTAACCAGCACACGGCAACCGGCCCCGCGCAGGGATGCCGCCGATCCTTTACCCACATCTCCATAACCGCCCACAACGGCTACTTTACCGGCCAGCATTACATCCGTGGCACGGCGGATGGCATCCACCAGGCTTTCTTTACAACCGTATTTGTTATCAAATTTACTTTTTGTAACAGAGTCATTCACGTTAATGGCCGGGACCGGTAATGTGCCCTTGGCCATTCTTTCATACAGGCGGTGAACACCAGTGGTGGTTTCTTCACTCAGGCCTCTTATGTGCTGCACCAGTTCGGGATATTTGTCAAAAACCATGTTGGTCAAATCGCCACCATCGTCCAGGATCATATTGAGCGGACGGTCTGCACCACCGAAAAACAAGGTTTGCTCAATACACCAATCAGCTTCTTCAATGGTTTGTCCTTTCCAGGCAAATACGCCAATTCCTGCAGCAGCGATTGCCGCAGCAGCGTGGTCCTGTGTGGAAAAGATATTGCAGGAACTCCATTTCACTTCTGCGCCCAGCGCAACAAGTGTTTCAATGAGCACGGCAGTTTGAATGGTCATGTGCAGGCAGCCGGCAATACGGGCGCCTTTCAGGGGTTGTGTGGCAGCATATTCTTTCCGTAAAGCCATAAGGCCCGGCATTTCTGCTTCGGCCAGCCTGATTTCCTTACGGCCCCATTCTGCCAGGGAAATATCAGCCACTTTATAAGGCAAACTGAAATCAATGGATTTTGACAGTGTAGACATATTTTTTGTTTTATTGAATCGCCGGCAAAGGTACAGTTAATAGGGAAATTTGCCATATTAACATGCCTGTGATTACTGAAACCTGCACAGGCTGTTTTTGCACCCCTGCAGGCTGTTTAGCACTTCATTAATTCGTAACTTTAGTCTTTCAACAAAACTTATCTGCCATGCATGCTTACGATACAGTAACAGCTGCCGTGAAGGGGTTAAAAGAACGAGGGTATACCGTGGATTTTAATTTGTCCGAAAATTGCATTGTGTGCAACGAAGACAAATTCAATCCTGAAGATTTTGAAATTACAGAAGTATACCGTTTCGAAGGCAATACAGACCCTGCCGATGAAGCGGTGGTGTATGCGATTGAAAGTAACCGCGGGCATAAAGGGATATTAGTGGGCGGTTATGGCCCTTCTGCCGATGCGGTGAGTGCAGAAATGGCCCGTAAACTGTCTATTCACCACAAGGACTTGTAACTAACCGATTTTTTTCTCCATATTATAATCGTTCATAAAGTAGCCGTTGCCAATCGCAATATCCACCTCTTCCTTCACACGAAAGCCCAGTTTTTCATAAAAAATTTTAGCCTTGTTGTGCCGGTTTACCTGTAACTGAAGGGCTGTTCCCCCACGTTTTTTAATGTCGTCGATAATGAAGTCCGCAAGGAAACGGCCGGTGCCCCGGCCTTGCTGTGAGGGCAGCACATAGATTTTATGGAGTTTAAAAATCCCGGCCTGCATTTCCTGGTAAGAGGCAAAACCTGCCGGTATACCATCAGCATAAATAATTAAAAACATGGCGCCTTCCTGCATTTGTTGCTGCAGCGATGGTTCACTATACATCATTTCCAGCATGTAATCAATCTGGTCCTGTTCTAAGATAGCACTATACGTTTGCGGCCATATCTGAAAAGTAAGTTCCCTGATAAGAGGGATATCACCTGGAGTAGCTTTGACAATGTTAAACACGATGCGTTGAATTATAGGTTTGTTGTGATTGTAAACGGTGTTCTTCAATCTGTCTTCTGCTGAGACGCAATGCAACAATAAACGAAGCGACCGCCCCCAAAAATAAGAGTCCTTCCGAAATAAAGGGTTGTACCTGCGGAGAACGGCGCAGGAATAAAAAGAAGTCAAATGTGCCATGAAAAAATACAGCCAGGCACAAACCACACAGCAGGTGTAAAAATCGCCCGGAGGAACTAAACTTTGCCTTGCCGGCATGATAACCCATCAGCACGGCAAAAGTAGCATGCGCCGGTACACTCAGCACCATTCGTAACAGGGCAGTGCTCAGCCCCATTGATGTGACATACATGATATTTTCCAGTGTCGCAAACCCCATGCCTGCTATCACCGAATAGACAATGCCATCCAGCGGTTCATCAAAACTTTTTTTGTTAAATGCGTAGTAGCGCAATACAAGAAATTTTAGAAATTCTTCGGTAAACCCTACTCCTAAGTAACTGTAGGCTGCAATAGAAGAGATACGGTCGGAAAAAAAAGGAGTAACTGTCTGTTCAATAAGGCCGGCCGGTATAACCATCATTGCACCCAGTATAAAACTGATCAGTAAATAACGTGTGGGCTCGGCATTATAAGTGTCTTTATAAAAAATATACAGGGAAATGACCAGCCCGGGGGCAATAGCCAGTGCCAGTAAAATCATTGTGAATGCATTAAGACTATGAAGATATGGAATCGGGCTTTTACATGGCTTGTTCTTTGTTTATTCCAGGCCGGCAGGGTGTTGACGACCGGGATGGCACTGGTTTTTCCGTAACTTTCCTGAAAATCCAGACCGGGTGAAGCGACTATTCTGTTTTTGCGCAACAGTTTGCAGTTTTATTTTATCGACAGCACAACAGTTTGGCGGTAATCCGCCTGCAGTTAAATGGCAACAGATTAATACCGATTCTTTTCGGATTATTTTTCCCCGTGGGCTCGACAGCCAGGCACAGCAGGTGGCAACCGTTGTGCGGTATCTCTCCCGAAATAAACCTTTACCGCTGGGCGATGCTTTGCATAAGATTAATATCGTTTTACAAAACCAGACAATAATTGCCAACGGCTATGTAGGCCTTGGCCCTTTTCGCAGTGAGTTTTTGCTGACGCCAGACATGAATAATTTCAACCTTGGCAGCCTTCCCTGGCCGGAACAGCTGGCTGTGCACGAATACCGCCACGTGATGCAATTCAATAATTTCCGGAACGGGCTCAGTAAAGTTTTTTATCACCTGTTTGGGCAAGACGGCCTGCTGACGGCAGTGAATGCGTCTGTACCCGATTGGTTTTACGAAGGGGATGCCGTTTTTAACGAAACGCTGCTGACCAGCCAGGGCCGTGGTCGCCTGCCGCTTTTTATGAATACGTACCCATCCTTGTGGCTGGCAGGAAAAAAATATTCCTACATGAAATTGCGGAACGGATCGTATAAAGATTATGTTCCTAACCATTACAACCTTGGTTACCTGCTGGTGAATTACGGAAGGATGAAATACGGGGAAGATTTCTGGAGAAATGTGACAAAGGATGCCAGTGCTTTCAAAGGCTTATGGTACCCGTTTCAAAAAGCCATTAGCCGGTACGCTGGAGTGAATTTTACAACATTTTATAAGGAGGCATTTACCTACTACAAAAACCTGGTGGGTGATACAACCGGCCTGGTACGGCAGGATTATATTTCAAAAATGACGAAGCGGTTTGTAACCAATTATGTATTTCCCTACCGGGTCAATGATGATTCCATTGTGTACCTTAAAACCAGCTACCGGGAATTACCGGCTTTTGTAATTAAAGATGGGCAGGGGGAACACCGGCTGCGGGTAAAAGATATTTCGGATGATAATCAGTTCTCCTATCGCAATGGTATGATTGTATATGCTGCTTATGAACAGGATGCCCGCTGGGGCTGGCGCGATTTCAGTGTTATCAAAAAGCTGAATATGCAGACCGGCAGTCAACAAACGCTTACACACCGCTCAAGATACTTTTCACCTGATATTTCCCCGGACGGATCAAAAATTGCGGCTGTGCAAATAACAACCAACGGGCACAGCGGCCTGCATGTACTGGATGCCGATAATGGTAACCTGCTGAAGCAAATCACTGCTGAAGATGTCCAGTTGTTTACCGATCCAAAATTTGTCAGTGATACAGAATTGGTATCGGCAGCCAGGCTGAAGGATGGCCGGATGCAGCTGCTGCTTATCAATCTGTCTTCCGGTAAAGTGGTGCCGTTAACCCCGGCTTCGTTTGCCGTGTTGGGATACCCATGTGCGGATCACGGGTTTATTTATTTTACAGCTTCTTATAACGGGAATGATGATGTGTATGCTGTACGGTTAAACGACCGGAAAGTCTTCCGGCTAACCAGTGATGTGCTGGGGAATTATTACGTGAATGCATGGAACGGTAAGCTGTTGTTTTCCCGGTTTACCGCTGATGGGTACCAGTTGCAGGAGCGCCGGTTACAGGATCTTGCATGGACGGAGATAAACCCACTGGTATTGCAGGAAGTCGTGACGCGTTTCCCGGTGGCGCTAACGGAAAAATATGGCGACATCCTGAATCGTAAATTACAGGATGACAAATTTACCGTACAAAAATACAGCAAGGGTACACAGTTATTCAATTTTCACAGCTGGCGGCCTTATTACGAAGACCCGGATTTTACTTTTTCACTATACGGGGAAAATGTGCTGAATACCCTGCAAACACAACTGTATTATCATTACAACCAAAACGATAAAACCAGCGGCGTGGGGGTTAGTGCTGTATATGGTGCGCTATTTCCCTATCTGACCATCGGATCAGAATATACCTTTAACCGCGCTGACAGCACTGCAGGAAAACTGCGCACCTGGCGGCAGCTGGATACCAGGTTGGGGCTTTCCGTTCCGTTGAATTTCAGCAAGGGCCGGACGTATAAGCTTTTATCGCTGGGGAGCAGTTATGTTTTGCGAAATGAATTCATAAGCGGCACGGCGCGGCATGAATTTCCCAATGTCAATTTTGGCTACCTGTACAGCTACATCAGCTGGCGGCAGACGGCCCAGCAGGCAGTACAGCAAATCTTTCCGCGACTGGGCTATAGTTTGTCGGTATATCACCGCTTTGCATTGAACACCTATAACGGTTACCAACTGCTGGGAACCGGAAATCTGTATTTGCCGGGATTATTAGTTACGCACAGTCTTGTACTGGGCGGTGCTTTTCAGCAAAGGGATACGGCTCATTTGTTATTCAGTAATGCTTTTGCCGGTGCCAGGGGGTACCTGGATTATTATTTTTCCCGTATGTGGCGGGTGAGTGCCAATTATCATTTTCCGATTGCTTATCCCAACTGGGGCTTTGCGAATATTGTTTATTTTCAACGTATACGCGGTAACCTATTTTATGATTTCAGTAAAGTGTACTCGGCTGATAAAACTGCGAGCAGGCAATTGCGCAGCACGGGTGCCGAACTGTATGTTGATACCCGCTGGTGGAACGAATACCCCCTCTCGTTTGGCATCCGGTACAGCCATTTATTAGACAGCGAACTCACGGGCCTGCCACGCCGTAACGTGGTGGAGATTATCCTGCCCGTCAGTATTCTCCCCCGTTGATCAGAATAAGTAAGCCAGTTTGTGTTCGTGGCGGCTTCGTTTTTGTTCCAGCCATTTATTGGCTTTGTAGGCTAGCCAGGCACTGCCGCTGCCAACAACGGCACCGGCAATCACGTCCGTAGGATAGTGTACTCCAAGGTATAATCGGGAGAAAGAAACGGAAGATGCCCATAAAAACGACGGCGCAATCACGTACCATTTAGGATAGGCAATTGAAAGCGACGTGGCAATGGAAAACGCTTCAGATGTGTGGCCCGAAGGAAAAGAGGGGCTTCCCCCGTCGCTCGCTTTGATGATGAGGGTATCGGTGGCAAACGGGCGTTGCCGTTTTACGGTTTCTTTGATAGCCAGTGTGGCCACGGAGGAAACGAGGAAACTTTCGGTGATGTATAAGGCGTTTTTTTTCATTCCGGGATCCCGCCTGATGGCGCCCGCTACAAACAGCGAAGCCGGTACTGCCAGGCTGATGTAATTGTTGCTGTTGGAAAGGAACTGGAAAAACTCGGTCGGTTCTTCCTTGCGGTCTTCGCTAAGTTCATGCAGGATACCGTGATCAAATTTGTATAAAAATTGGGCATGCGCCATGAATCCCAACTTACAGGCGATGGTGAGAACCAGGAATTTTTTCATAATTGCTGTTTTTAGCGCTATAGCTGTTGCAAACTTTCCTCAAGTATTTTGATCCTGGCTTCGGTGTCTGTTTTTTTCTTTTTTTCCAGCGCGATGATCTCGGGTTTGGCGTTTTGTAAAAAACGTTCATTGCTCAGTTTCTTGTCTACCGATAACAAAAATCCTTTCAGGTAATCAAGATCTTTTTGCAGTTGCTCTTTTTGAGAGGCTGTGTCAGCAGCCGCTGCGGTTTCAATGTAAAACTTATCCTGCTGCACAACGATGGCAAATGTATTAGGTACGGCCGCGTTTACCAATGATAGTGATTCTGCATTGACCTGTTTTAACAAAATAGTTTTGATATTTTGAAGGGAGTTTTCGTTGGCTGACTGTAAATGCAATTTTATGGTTTCCTTGGGTTTTAAATGGTTTTTATTGCGGGCATCGCGGAGGGCTGAAATCATTTCCTGGAGCCGTTTGCCATCTGCCAGCATCAGCTGATCCGGCATGGCCGGTGTCAGCAAGGTTTTTATTGTGAGGTCATCACCTTCCTTGCGTTCTTTTAGCAAGTGGTAAATCTCTTCCGTAATAAAAGGCATAAATGGGTGCAAGAGTTGCATGAGTTCTTCGAAAAAGAAAATGGTTTTGTTGTACACACTTTCTTCTACAGGCTGTTCAAAACCGGGTTTTACCCATTCAAGATACCAGCTGCAAAAATCATCCCAGACCAGAGAATAAATAGTTTTCAAAATTTCACTAAGCCTGAAATCTTTGTATAATGTTTCGATCTCGGTCCGGGCTTGCAGCAGCCGTTGTTCAAACCAGCGTACAGCAAAATGCTCTGTTGCCAGAGGGGCAACACCCGCCTCTACCCGGCCTTCCCACATTTTTACCAGTTTCAGTGCATTCCAGATTTTATTGATAAAATGACTACCCTGTTCATTGCTGGCTTCATCCCAGAGCAAGTCGTTACCGGCAGGAGAGGAGATCATAATGCCAAAGCGTACCGCATCTGCCCCGTATTGATCAATCAGTCCAAGCAGGTCAGGCGAATTGCCCAGGCTCTTACTCATTTTACGTCCCTGCTTATCCCGCACAATACCGGTGAAATACACGTCGCGGAAAGGAATTTCATGCATGTATTCCAACCCGGCCATAATCATCCTTGCCACCCAGAAGAAAATAATTTCCGGAGCGGTTACCAAAGTACTGGTGGGATAATAATATTGAACCGCTGCATTGCCTGGATTGCTATAACCTTTGAATACTTCAAAAGGCCAGAGCCAGGAAGAGAACCAGGTGTCCAGACAGTCTTCATCCTGCAAAAGCTCATCAATGCTGAGTTGCGGGTTGTTATTTTTTAGCTGCGTATAGGCTTCCTCTTTTGTAGCCGCCACGGCAAAGGATCCGTCCGGTGCATACCAGGCCGGGATTCTGTGTCCCCACCAAAGCTGGCGGCTGATACACCAGTCTTTGATATTTTCCATCCAGTGGCGGTAGAGATTTTTGAATTTACCCGGGTAAAAATGGATTTCATCTTGTACAACCGCATCAAGGGCGGGGCCGGCTATTTTTTTCATATCCACCCACCATTGAAGGCTCAGGCGTGGCTCTACCACAGAATCGGTTCTTTCACTATAACCAACTTCGCTGCTGTAATCTTCGGTTTTTACAAGATGACCGGCTTCTTCCAGCAGGGCGATAATTTTTTTCCGGGCTTCAAATCGATCCTCACCAATTAATAGTTGAGCAGCTTCATTCAGCGTACCATCATCATTAAAGATGTCGATAACCTCCAGGGAATGTTTCTGGCCAAGTTGGTAATCGTTCATGTCATGCGCCGGCGTAACTTTCAGGGCGCCGGTACCAAAATCCATCGTTACATACTCATCAGTTATTACGGGTATGCGGCGATTGATGAGTGGTACAAAGACAAACTTGCCATGGAGCTGTGTATACCGTTCATCTTTAGGATGTACACAAATGGCAGTATCGCCCATGATTGTTTCCGGTCGCACAGTGGCAATCACTACAAACTCTTCCGATCCCTCAATTTTATACCGTAAATAATACAACTTTTGTTGGGTTTCTCTGCGGATCACTTCTTCGTCACTCAGTGCCGTTTTAGCTTTAGGATCCCAGTTTATCATCCGTTTGCCACGGTAGATATAGCCTTTTTTATACAAGTCAATGAAAACACTGATGACGGACTGGTAATAGTCCGGGTCCATGGTGAAAGCGGTGCGGTCCCAATCGAGACTACAGCCCAGTTTTTTCAGTTGTTGTAAAATGATGCCACCATATTTTTCTTTCCATTCCCAGGCATATTTTAAAAACGCATCCCTGCTAAGGTTTGATTTACTAATACCTCGTTCCCGCAGCATTTGGACTACTTTGGCTTCTGTGGCAATAGAGGCATGGTCGGTACCTGGCACCCAGCAGGCATTTTTCCCTTGCATGCGGGCACGGCGTACGAGGATATCCTGGATGGTATTGTTCAGGCAATGCCCCATGTGCAGCACACCTGTGACATTTGGTGGGGGAATGACAACAGTATACGGTTCGCGGTCATCTGGTTCGCTATGAAAATAGCGCTTGTTCAGCCAATGGCTGTACCATTTTTGTTCGGCTGTTTGGTGATCAAAATTCTTTGGTAATTCCATAAGGCGGCAAATTTACCCGCTTTTGCGTAGATGGTAAAAAGCAATGAACGGGAAAACGGCTCAGCTTTGCATTTTACTTTTTACTTCTTCGCAAATGTATTCACCGCCATTGGCTACCGTCACAATCGCCTGCGTCATTTCATGAAAGGAGGAGTTTTTGGTTACATAACCCCTGGCGCCCGATTCAATCATTTTCCTGGCATAAGTAGGCTGGTTATTCATCGATACACCAATGATTTTTATAGATTCATTAGCCGTGGCTATTCGCTGGGTTGTTTCAAAACCATTCATAGGCGACATGTTTACGTCGATCAGCATTACATCCGGCAAAAGCGACCGGGCTTTTTCAACAGCTTCCGGTCCGTTTGCGCATTCGGCCAGTACCTGAAACCGGTTGTCCTGCTTTAATAATAAACTCCAGGATTCTCTGACTAATTGGTGATCGTCTACAAGAATGATACGAATTGGTGGGTGGCTCATTCAGCGTGCTGGTTTTTTATTTAGTTGTTTACAATATCCGGCCGGGCGCAAAAAAATACGTACCTGTATTTCAGTCAATAGTTTTGATTTATACCGATTCATTTCTGCTGTTGACTGCAACAGCAGCCTTGTTCTCTTTGTACGAAAAAGAGCCTTAACCTGTTGATTGATAACTGTGTTTCGTTGATAAAAAGTTGAACAACGTATAAATACGAATATATTTAACAGTAAAAATACTAAAAACTAAAGTAGTATTACTTGGTTGATTTACCAAATTACGATTGTTTTTATTGATAATAGTCAATCGTTATAAAATCCCTTTCAATCAAAAAGATTCAACCCGGCAGGTTTTGGTTGGGTACAGCAGGTACCTGTAAATATTAAAGAAATGACTGCAAGAACAGACGAATAACGGCCTGCAATACCTGTAAATCTGTGAGCTTGGTTAAAACATGGCTGGCAGGCTTTGTTATTTTATAGAAAACCAACTGTTTTTTGTAGTTTACGGGTTTAATAACCAGTATGCAGAAAGAAATCAGTTCCTGGTACAGTCCATCATTACATAAAGAAATGCCGGTAGCCGTGTACGGTCATTACGGTTTTGCGTTACTCTTGATTCCAACAGCGTCGGCTGATTACCTCGAATATGAACGGTTTCAGTTAATTGATTCTATTCGCCCTTTTATAGAGGAAGGAAAACTAAAAGTATTTTCTGTTAACAGTATTAATACTGAAAGCTGGCTGAATAATGCTATGGAGCCGAGGCAAAAGATGATCCGGCACAAGCAGTTTAATGATTATATTTTTCATGAGATCATTCCGTTTATCCGCAACAATACCAGTGCTGATACACCGGTAATCACTTGTGGCGCATCGTTTGGCGCATTGCATAGTATGAATTTGTTTTTACAACGGCCTGATATTATCAATGGTGTCATTGCCATGAGCGGAGTATATGACCTCACAGAATATACAAAAGGCTATTACGACGGAGATGTGTATTTTAACAGCCCACAACATTACATCCCCAACCTGGCCGATCACCATATTCTGGAACAGATCCGCGAAAGCCGGCACATACACATCCTGGCAGGCAGTGGCGCCTACGAAGATCCGGATGCGTCAAGGCGTTTTGCTGGTATTTTGTACAATAAAGGCATCACTTACGAATTAGATATCTGGGGTTCCGAATGGCCGCATGACTGGAATACCTGGCGGGCCATGTTGCCCCATTACCTGGGAACAAGGTTTTAAGCATTAACAAATGTAAACATGTCCTACCTGCCGACCAGTTCGGTCAGCAGGCTAATAAATTCTTTTCGCGGAATCATGCAGGCACCAAGGCTTTCGAGGTGTGCAGTGTACACCTGGCAATCAATAAGTGCCACGCCCTCGGATTGGAGTTGCTTTGTATAGTTAATAAAAGCGAATTTAGAGGCATTGCTTTCAAGGCTAAACATACTTTCGCCAAAAAATATTTTCCCTAGTCGTATTCCGTAAAGGCCACCAACAAGTTTGTTTCCGCTCCATACTTCTGCACTATGCGCATAGCCTTGCTCGTGAAGTGCGGTATAGGCCCTTTCTATTTCATTCGTTATCCATGTGCCATCCTGCCCCGGGCGTTGTATGGTTTTACAGTGGTGAATGACGTCAGCGAATGTCTGGTTAATGGTAAAACGAAAGGCGGTTTTTCGCATAAAAGCTTTCATGCTCTTGCTGATTTTCAGCTTAGGGGGAAACAGTACAAATCGCGGATCGGGGCACCACCATAAAATGTAGTCGCCTTCATACCAGGGAAAAATGCCCCGCCGGTACGCTGCCAGCAAACGCTCCGATGAAAGATCGCCCCCAATGGCTAGCAGTCCGTCAGGTTCCGCTTCCTCCACGGGTGGAAATACAATTTTTTTATCCAGAATGAAAACCGGCATGCTGAAATTTACAGCAGCCGAAAAGACTTGTCCAAATAAATTTTAAATGAGAAGGATATTTATTATTCCGTCATCACTTCGATTGTAGCACCAATACCGCGTTCGGTAATAGCATCGCAGAGGGGCTTTAATTCTTCGTAGCTGCCTTGCTTTACCGCATATTTGCCCCGGAAATGAATGATATATGAGCATTGCTCTGCCTGCTCGTAGGAATGCCCGCACACTTCCATCAGGGTTTCAATAACCCATTCGAAAGTGTTCACTTCATCGTTCCACACAATCAGGTGACAGGGATCTTCAACAGCCGTCAGCAGGTCTGTTTCTTCCTGGAACTGTGTGTTTGTATCGCTTTGGATGAAAGGCATTTGGATGAGTCTCATACAAAATTATAAAAAATTAATACCTGTACCAGCGTAAATCTACCGCGGTGCGATAAAAGTTAAAAAACAGGCCAGGCCCGGTTGTTTCGGAAAGATTTCGGGCCTAAAAAAATTTGCACAGAAGTATAGGCCCCTTATCTTTGCACTCCCAATAAAAAAGGGAGCTTAGCTCAGCTGGTTCAGAGCATCTGCCTTACAAGCAGAGGGTCGGCGGTTCGAACCCGTCAGCTCCCACAAAGTCCCCGCCTTAAGCGGGGTTTTTTGTGTATGGCCGCTTCTTACTGCGAATTTGTTCAGCAGGCCGGTGCCGGCACGGTGCACCGCCACTACCACGATCATGAATACGGGTTTCCCTTATTGCATGATGATGAACTGTTTGCCCGGCTCGTGCTGGAGATTAACCAGGCTGGTCTCAGCTGGGAAATTGTTCTAAAAAAGAAAGCCAGTTTTTACCAGGCATTTGATAATTTTTCCATTGACAAAGTAGCCAGGTATTCCGAGAAAAAGATAGCACGCCTTTTACAGGATCCGGGCATCATCCGCAACCGGTTAAAAATTGAAGCCACCATTTCAAATGCCCGTCAAATTCAACAACTGCAAAAAGAATACGGGTCTTTTAAAAACTGGCTGGATCATCATCATCATCCCCTTACAAAAGAAGAATGGGTAAAATTGTTCCGGAAAACCTTCCGCTTCACCGGTGGCGAAATTGTCAACGAATTCCTGATGAGCACCGGCTATTTGCCCGGGGCGCATATTGAATCCTGCCCGGTGTATAAAAAACTGCTTAGGCTGAAACCTGCCTGGCTGAAGAAACGTTAATTGGGCTGCATGGCCGGCAGGCGATAGAGCTGCCCGTCCACGACGAAGAGTTCTGAAATTTCGTATGTCCAGTACCGGTACAAAGGAGATTTTTCCAGCAGCCGCTCCACTTCTTTTTTGTTCTCAGCTGTCAGGGTGATCCATACCTGGTGGGTCTCCATGCTTACGGCATACTGGTCAATGCTGTTATTATTTATCAGGTAATTGATATAAGTGCGGTGCGGGGGCACCAGGTTCATGAATTCATCATCCATGCTGAAGTGTATTGTTACCTGAAATTTTGCCATCACTGATATTGTAATGACAAATTTATACTGGAAAAGTTGCCTGCAGGTAAAAAAATGAAATCCTTGGATTTTCTTGCCGTAAAAATGATAATTTTGATGCTCCCGGAACGTTAGCTCAGTTGGTTCAGAGCGCTGCTTTGACAGAGCAGAGGTCACTGGTTCGAGCCCAGTACGTTCCACACAATTTCCCCGGATAATTTTTTGTTGCTGTCATCATTGTATTTCTTTTAGCGAGGCACAATCCCCCGTATGCTGAATGTCAACAGCCTGTTTTTTCCAACACATTAATTCAAAAGTTCAATTGCTTTTTCCAGCATTTTGTCTTTTCCTGCCTGCAGATCTGCAGGGGTATTATCCACATAAACTGATGGGCTGATGCCTGTTTGTTCAAGATTGTGACCATTTGCATCTCTTACATCAGCAATAGGAACCCTGTAAAGCCATCCATTCGGTAATTCTCTTTCCACTGCATCGGATAGGGCTCCTCCCGTTACAGTGCCCACAAGCCTCACATTTTTATTTTGTATCATAGCTAAATCAAAGGTTTCACCGGCACTATACACATTGAGGTTATTGATAATAATTACCGGCTTTGTATATTGAAAGCTGCCTGCAGGCTCGGTATAAAATTTAATGGGCGCAGCAAAATCAGTATGACTTGGTCCATTCCTTAAACTGGAACTGAATGAGAAATGACGCTCTGCGGCAAACCGGTTGGCAATATACTGGGAAACCCTGTCCTCGCCTCCGTCATTTTCACGCATATCGATGATGATTCCTTTGGTGTTTAACAAGGTATGCAGCACTGCATCCATTGCCGCCGGATAAAAATTAAAATCATTATCAAATTTTTTTAAGCTTATATAACCAATGTTGCCTTCTAAAATACCATAGTCAATTGCATCGCCATAACTGAATGTTTGAAGAAGATAGCTTTGCGCCACATCTTTGTTATAATCCTGCACCTGTACACGTCCCAGTATACCGCCTTTATACCAGGGCAAACCGGTTGACGCTAATGGTTTTAAGAAAACATGGTTATCATCCAGCACATCTAATAAATTTTTCATAACAGAAAACAACGAAGAGTCCGGCATACCATCATATACCATCGGCCTGAAATGATTATATGCATCCTGCCAGTCAATATTCTTGGTTATAAAAGTTCCATAGTGAGCATCATAGTCTTTCCATAATACATCAAAATTTTCTGTTGCAGAATTCGCCACCTGCTTGCCAACGAGTTGTTTTGTGCAGGAGGAAAGTAAAAATATTGCTATTACGCATGCGAAAAAATAGGTAGTCTGTTTCATGTGTGGCTGTTAATTATGAAAAATATAATTGACGAGTAGGCCCATACGTGTATCTGCTGCCTGTACTCTTTTTGGATAATTGTAGTGAAGCCATTGAAGTTGATAAGTTGCCCCCAGTTGTATTCGATTTGATAGGGTGTATATGTAATTTGCTGCAAAATTCAGGTGCTGGAATGCTTGAATAGTACTTAAGCGGGTGCCTTGTTTAAAAAAGGAAACGACATTGTTATCCGTGGCTGACTTTGGGAACAACGCGTATGTTTCCCTGGAAACGAGCGACAGTGCCGAAATCCCCAACTCAACAACAAATGAATTCTTCTTTTTAGAATACATTGTTTTAAAGAACGGCGAAATACTGAGATCATTCATTAGCCAGGGAAAATTAGCTACCTCATCTGCATAATAAGCAGATTCTTTTACCTGTCCGCCCAGCCAAAAAGACAAGTTTTTATTTTTCGTGTGCCTGAGCTTTCTTACATACGCTGTTTCAAACTGCACTGATGCAAAGGCTGATGAAACCGTGAGACTATCGGGCAAGGGATTGCCAGCAGAAGCGTAGTGTCTGGAGCCAAATCGTTCAGGGTTGATATTCCCCGTGCTGCCGGTCAGCCGGATACAGAAAAAAGATTTTTCAGTTTGATGATGATATCCCAATGAAAGACTGGGTAAAAAATCTGTTTGATATAGTAACGGTGAGGAATGAATGTCCAGAAATTTGAACTGCTGTACCTGGGATGAGAGGCTGATAGAACTTTGTTTATAATGTATTTGCCCAATACTGCCTGCCGAAATAAATAAGCCTATTAAAATAGCTGTCAATCTGTTCATGTAGATAAGGTTTATGCAAAGCTAATCAACGCACTTGCCTTGTTATTTGTAACATGCATCAAATAGCTATTTTCCTGCTTGAATTGTTTTGGTAGAAATAACCAGGCAATTCTTGAGGAGAAAAGGAATTCCGCTTTGCTACGAAGTAGTAGTTCGTAAATCAAAAACAGGTATAGTCATCGATGTAGGAGTAAAGAAAGGAAAGGAAAGTTGTTGCGTTCACTGGCTGAAGAGCAGGAAATATTAAATTGTCCAGTCTACGATTTCATTCACCCACTCAGGCCTGTACGGTGTTGTGATTTTAATGTAATTATCAGTGTATCCTTCCATCATCCCATTTTTTGCATGCCCTTCAAACAACACTTTGCGAACCTGTCCACGGTGCTGGTTGGTGAAATACTGCATTTTCATATAAGAAAGATTACGGAGCAACTTGGTGCGTTCGTGCCGGACCTGCATGGGAACAACGGGCTGAATGCCGAGTGCATGTGTATTGTCTCTTTCCGAATAAGTGAATACGTGCAGGTAAGTGATATCCAGTGATTGGAGGAAGTCAACGGTTTCTTTAAAATCTTCATCGCTTTCAGCGGGAAAGCCTGTTATGACATCCACCCCGATGGCACAATGAGGCATGAGTGTTTTGATGAACTGAACCCGTTCGGCATACAATTCCCGCTTGTAACGGCGGCGCATTAGTCCCAGTATTTTGTTGCAACCGCTCTGCAGGGGAATGTGGAAATGCGGCATAAATTTATCACTATTGGCGACCAGCTCAATGATAGCATTGCTAAGCAGGTTAGGTTCAATCGAAGAAATCCGGTAGCGGCGAATGCCCTCCGTTTTGTCCAACGCATTCACCAGGTCAAAAAAACTTTCCGCATGTTTTTTATCGCCGTCCGGGCCCTTTCCAAAGTCGCCCAGGTTGACGCCGGTTAACACAATCTCTTTTACCCCCGTTGCAGCCAACTGCTCAACCTGGCGCACAACATTTTTAACCGAATCGCTGCGGCTTTTGCCACGTGCCATGGGGATTGTACAAAAAGAGCAGTTATAATCACAGCCATCTTGCACTTTCAGAAATGTGCGGGTTCGGTCGTTCACCGACCAGGAAGCATGGAATCCGGAAACTTCTTCTATATCGCAACTGCTGATACGGGCCGAATCGCCTTTCGCCAGTTCCTGGACATGGCTGACGATATTGAATTTTTCAGCGGCGCCCAATACCAGGTCCACACCCGGAATTTCAGCAATTTCCCTGGGTTTGAGCTGGGCATAACAGCCGGTAATCACCACCAGGCTGGAAGGAGCCCTGCGCTGGATGCGTCGTACTAATTGACGGCATTCTTTATCAGCATTATCCGTAACCGAGCAGGTATTGATTACATACACATCAGCTGTGTCGTCAAACTCCTTTTTCTCAAATCCCTCATTTTCAAATAACCGTGAAATAGAGGAGGTTTCGGAAAAATTCAGTTTACAACCCAGGGTATGAAAGGCTACTGTTCTTGCTTCGGCCATAAGCTTGCAAAGATAAATCACGGCCAGCAGCAATAGCAGATTTCGCCGATTTTTTAATTTCTGTTATTTTTAGCCAAACATTTGTCGTTGCAAAAAAAAATACTTCCTTATCTGTTACTCGTTGGCCTGTTGCTGGCAGCTGTCGTTATAAAAAAATGTATACATGGGAAAGAACCTGTCCCCAAACCTTCAGTAACAGATCACCGTTCCCGCAAAGATCCCGCTGCGAACCCCAACCGCAACCGCGGTTTTGACCGGCGGATTTCGTATATCGAATACACGCAACACGCCAAATGCCGGATGGCCTGCCGGCACATCACACAGGCAGAGGTGGAGGATATTATGCGAAACGGTACAATTAATTACCGCAAGAGTGATGTCAATGACCGTCCTTGCCCTACTTATGCGGTGGAGGGTTACGCTGACGATCACCAGCATTTGCGGATTGTATTTGCTCAATGCGATAACAGCACGAAAGTGGTTACCTGTATCGACCTGGATCATGAATGGGAATGTCACTGCCCGGGTGACGATGAAAAATATAAAAACAGGAACTGATGAGCCGGCTGCTGAAACCCTTGCAATGGCTGTATTGTTTTTATGCCTTTCTAATATTTACCGCTTTGATGTTGCTAGTTTTCCCTTTTGCTATAATCGCTACTTTTTTCGGCCGCTTGCGCGGGGGCAATTGGGTGTACCGCCTTTGTATGCTTTGGGGCGATCTGTGGTTTCCGTTGGTGGGTATTTATCCCAAAAAGATATATGAAGTATCGCATGATCCTGCCCAACCGTACATCTTTGTCACCAATCATATATCCTACCTGGATGCCGCAGTGATTGTTAAAGCTTTTCGCCAGCCAATTCGGCCGCTGGGCAAGGTGGAAATGAGCAAGCTGCCGGTGTTTGGATTTATCTATCGAAATGCCATTGTAACGGTAGACCGCAGCAGCGCGGCTAACCGGGCAGAAAGTGTTCAGCAATTGAAGTCGATTATTCAGAAAGGAATTTCCGTGCTGGTATTTCCGGAGGGTACCTTCAATATGACACATCAACCATTGAAAGAATTTTATGATGGCGCTTTTAGGGTGGCCCTGGAAACGCAAACACCAGTGAAACCAGTGCTGTTTCTTGATACATACGACCGCCTGCACTATGGGCATATTTTTTCGCTTACTCCTGGTCGTTGCCGGGTGGTTTATTTGGACGAAATCGGAGTTGAAGGAATGACAGCTGATGATGTTGCTGAACTGAAACAAAAAGTTTTTTCAGTCATGGAAAAAAAATTACGCATGTATCAGGCAAGCTGGATTACACCGTCGATTTTGCAGTAGTTATCTATTTTCAGTTAAATTGAGCCTTGAATTACGAACACAATTTGTACGCAGAAATAATCATACCATTAGCGTTGCCGAAAAATTATACCTGGCTGGTTCCCCCGGCAATGGAAGAGGCGCTGCAATGCGGCTGCCGAGTTGAAGTAAACCTGGGGAAAAATAAAAAATATGCTGGCATTGTAAAACGAATACACCAGGAAAAGCCGGAATTTTTTGAGCCAAAAGAAATCCTGAACCTGCTCGACACGGAACCGGTTATTTATGAACAACAGCTGCAGCTATGGGAATGGATGGCAACTTATTACATGTGCAGCGAAGGAGAATTAATGGCAGCAGCCCTGCCCGCCCACTTTAAACTCTCCAGTGAAACAATCCTGGTTTTTAACGAAGAATACGGGGATGACTTTTCGGCTCTTGATCATGATGAATACCTGGTGGCAGAGGCATTGCTGATAAAAAAAGAATTGAAACTGACAGAAGTACAGCAAATCCTGGACTCTTCGCATGTATATCCGGTGATCAACCGGCTGATTCAAAAAAGAGTTTGCTTTGTGTGGGAATCTTTAAAAGAAAGCTACGCCCCCAAAAAGGAAACCTATGTATTGCTAAACCCACGATACGATCATGAAGAGGAGCTGTCGCGCCTGCTGAATGAGGACAAGAAATTACAAAAAGCGGAAAAACAGGTCGAGCTACTGCTCGCCTACTTACACCTGCTCCGGACAGAAGGGGAGGTCACAAGATCGGGATTGTTAAAAAAATCAGGAGCCGCAGATGCACAGCTTAAAGGCCTGATCGATAAAAATATCCTGCGCACCGAAAAGCGGGTGATTGATCGCCTGCAATTCCTGCCACGGAATGTGCAAATCGATTTTGAACTGAGTGGGGCCCAGCACAAAGCGTATGAACAGGTGCAGCAACTCCTGGCCGAAAAAAAGCCCTGCCTGCTGCATGGTGTTACATCTAGTGGTAAAACACAAATCTATATCCGCATCATCGAACAATACATCCGGCAGGGTAAACAGGTGTTGTACATGTTGCCCGAAATTGCACTGACTTCGCAGATTATCCGCCGGTTACAAAAACATTTTGGCGGGTATATTGGCATTTATCATTCCAAGTTCAATCAAAATGAACGGGTGGAAATATGGAATAAGGTAAAGAATGGTGAACTAAAAGTGATTCTGGGAGCAAGGTCCTCTGTTTTTCTGCCATACCAGGATCTGGGCCTTGTAATTTGTGATGAAGAACACGATACCTCTTTTAAACAACAGGAACCTGCTCCGCGCTACAACGGCCGGGATGCGGCGGTTTACCTGGCATCGCTGTTTGATGCGAATGTGGTGCTGGGCAGTGCCACACCATCACTGGAGAGTTATTTCAACACTGTTACGGGCAAATATGGTTTGGTAGAGCTGGCAGAGCGGTATGGCGATGTGCAATTGCCCGTGATTGAACTGGCCGACACCCGTAAGATTCCGCCAAAAGAAAGAGCCGGTATGATCCTGACGCCTGCGCTGGCAGAAGCAATGACTAAATCTCTGGAACGCCAGAAGCAGATTATCCTGTTTCAGAACCGTCGCGGCTACTCGCCTTACCAGGTTTGCAGTGTGTGCGGCTGGATTCCGCAATGCAAGTATTGTGATGTATCGCTTACATTTCATAAATTATCGAATAAACTCATTTGCCACTATTGTGGCACAACCTATCCGCCCTTGCATATTTGCCCCGCTTGCGGCAGTCATGATTTTGCACAGCGTAAATTTGGTACGGAGAAAATTGAGGAATACCTGCAGGAACAATTTCCGGAGGCTAAAGTGGCCAGAATGGATATTGATACCGTGCGGGGGAAGAATGCCCATGACACACTGATTCAGCAGTTTGAACAGGGGCGGGTGGACATTTTGGTAGGTACGCAAATGGTGGTGAAAGGACTCGACTTCGACAATGTTGACCTGGTGGGCATCCTGGATGCCGATGGCTTGTTGCATTTTGCAGATTTTCGTGTCAACGAACGAGCCTTTCAGCTTATGGAGCAGGTGAGTGGCCGCGCCGGTCGTAAAGGCGCAACGGGCAAAGTATTGGTGCAAACATCTCAACCGTCACACCCGGTGCTGGGCTACGTGCAGCAGCACGATTATAAAAGCTTGTTTGCCGATGAATTGGAAAAACGCCGGCAATTTGCTTACCCACCATTTACACGTATCATCCAATTAGTTTTCAAACATAAAATAAAAGAGGTGGTGGAGCAGGCTGCCCATCATTTCACCGATGCCTTAAAAAACAGGTACAATCCATTCCTGGTTGGTCCGGCAGAGCCCGTCATCAACAGGATCAGGAACCTGTATTTAATGGAGTTGCTGATTAAGCTGCCAAGAGACGGCCGCCTCATTGCGCAATGCAAACAGGACGTTTTACACCAGGTGGCGCTGCTGCACAATGAAAAGCGCTACAGGAGTGTGGTGCTGGTTCCCGATGTGGACCCCGTCTGATTACATAGAACATAACTTTTTTATTTCCGGGTATTCGTATATGTTATAGCCCGGACGATTTTGTTTGGCAGCTGCCAGCATAGCTGCTGCCACTTCGCCTGCGTGAACGGGTCTGTATTTTGCCGGCAGCAGGAATCCAAATGGCTTCATCACAAGCTTGCCGAACATTTCACCGGGACGAACCTCTTTTCGATGCCCCAAAAGCATGGAAGGTCGCATGATATGAATATTTTCCGGCCCCTGGTCATGGACAGCTTCCTCTGTTTCGCCTTTCAATTGCAGGTAAAAGTTACCGCTGTGGCTATTAGCTCCGATGGACGAAACCAGTACAAAAGTTTTGCAGCCGGTCATTTTGCAAAAACGGGCAATATGCACCGGAATGTCATAATCCACTTTACGGTAAGCTGCCTTATCGCCGTTAACTTTTTTTTGCGTGGTGCCCACCGCACAAAAAACGACATCACTGTTATCAAGTGCTACCAGCAATGAATCATTGTCGCTAAAGTCAACCAGTTTCTTTTCCAGTTTTGGATGATCCAGCGGGAAAGGATACCGCACCAGGATTCTGACCGTATCGAAAGCAGGATCATTTAATAACAGGCGCAACAATTCGCCGCCAATAAGGCCGGTTGCACCAATTAGTGTAGCAGTTTTTGCACTCATAATTTTACTGTAAACTTGCTGACAGATTTTAATCTATATGCAAATTCAGCAAAATATTTCGCTTAAACAGTATAATACATTTGGAATTGATGCAATGGCCCGGTTTTTTTCAGCTTTTTCTTCCACCGGCCAGCTTGCAGAACTGGCGGACAGCTTCCCGGCGCTTTCTAAACTGATTCTTGGAGGAGGCAGCAATATTCTTTTTACTAAAAATGTGGAAGGACTTGTTCTGAAAAATGAAATCATGGGTATTCAAAAGATTAAAGAGGATGAAAACTTTGTGTACGTCCAGGCCGGTGCCGGGGAAAACTGGCACCAGTTTGTCCAGACATGCATCGCGAATAACTGGTGTGGTGTGGAAAATCTTTCGTTGATACCCGGCCATGTAGGTGCCACGCCCATGCAAAATATCGGTGCCTATGGTGTGGAAATAAAAGAAGTGTTTTATGAACTGGAAGCCTTTCACCTGCAGGATAAGAAGCCGTACACATTCACACTGCAGGATTGTGAATTTGGTTATCGGGAAAGTGTTTTTAAAAAAAGATATAAAGGCCAATTCGTTATTCTGCAGGTTACCTATAAACTCAGCCGGCAGCCCCGCCTCAATACGGGTTATGGCGCCATTGAGCAGGAGCTTGAACGAATGAAGGTGCAACAGCCGACTATCAGAGACGTTTCACAGGCTGTGATCAATATTCGCAGCAGTAAACTTCCCGACCCGCAAAAGATTGGTAATGCCGGCAGTTTTTTTAAAAATCCCTCTGTTTCCAAAGAGCATTTTCAATTGTTACACGCATCCTTTCCGGATATTGTCGGTTACCAAAACGCAGACAGGTCAGTGAAACTGGCTGCGGGCTGGCTGATTGAACAATGTGGCTGGAAAGGATTTCGCCGCGGCGATGCAGGCTGCCATGCCCGCCAGGCACTGGTACTGGTAAATTACGGCTCGGCCTCCGGGCAGGAAATTTACCGTTTAAGCGAAGAGATCGTGCAAAGTGTAAAAGCGAAGTTTGGGGTGGCGCTTGAACGGGAGGTAAATATCGTTTAACAGGCTGGGTGCAGCGCTTATGCCAATTGTGTTGTCAGCAGTTTTAAAATTGCCATGCGTATTTTAACCCTTACCATTTTCGTTCACTTGTTTTTTTATCACAATACGAATGCACAGGCTGCGAAATCGGTTTATTTTGAATTAGGCGGTCCCGGACTTGCATCGTTTAATTTTGATACCCGCTTTGCCAATAAAGAAGATGGTCTTGGTGGCCGCGTAGGTGTTGGTGGTTTTAGTTTGCGCATTGATGGAGAAACCGAAGGTGTCGTTTTTATTCCTTTGGGACTGAATTACCTGCTGGGCAAGGACGGCAAAAATTATTTCGAAATCGGGGCGGGAGTTACGCCGGTGATCGTTTCCGGTACGTCCGGAGGCGATGGGAACTTTACTTCTACCTTCGGGCATTTGAATTTTGGCTACCGGTTACAGCCGCAACGGGGAGGTTTTACCTTCCGGGCATTTATTACACCCATTTTTGGGGGCTTTGGTTTTATACCTTATTACGGCGGTGTTTCCTTTGGTTATAAGTTTGGGAAATAGGGGAGATGGTAATAAAGAAAAACCCGGTAATCAGTGTACCGGGTTTTTTGTTAGCTAAAATCTTCTCCGTCAAATTCTTCTTCGTAGTTTTTATTGCCCAGGTTCATCATGCTGCCGATCAGATCCTTAAACTCAATTTTGGTTTCCAGGATTTTTTTGCTGATGAGCGAATAGCTGGACAGGCCGTGCAGCACGAATTCCATTAAAAGAGCTGCTTCCATTTCATTGGCCCGGCCAAAATATTTTTTTACCAATGCATGCAATCCATCTATCTTATACAGGAGCAACACTTTTTCTTCATCAGTGGTATTGAAAAACATGTTGAGATGATTGCCTTTATCAAACCAGGAAATAATGGAGCGATAAGGATTGTCTTCGCGGCTTTCTGTTTCGCCTTTGGACCGGGTTCTTTTTTTCAGTGATTCAGGGTTGGGAAAGTATTGGATAAATTGAGTGCGAATGGCTTTTTCCACCAGGTTCATAGCTACCTGGTAAGGGCCTTCCTGTTCGCCCTCATACACCAATTCAATTTTACCGGTAATTGATGGGATGATACCGATTAAATCAGTGATCCAGACCTGTGTTTCTTTTTCGTTATTGATGAGGGCTCTTCGTTCCGCAGCGCTGATGGCGTTTTCAAAGGCAGAAATAGTTAACCTTGCACTCACGCCGCTTTTTTTATCAACAAATTCACTGTTGCGTGCTTCAAAAGCTACTTGTTCAATCAGGCGTTTCACCAGGTCGCTTATTTTAACTTTTTCCTTTTGTGCTTCTTCTATTTCTGCTTCCTGCGCAGTAATTTCCAGTGCATGCTCCAGTGTCTTGGGATAATGTGTCAGTATCTGGCTCTCAATCCGGTCTTTCAGGGGTGTCACAATTGAACCACGATTCGTATAGTCTTCGGGGTTAGCTGTAAACACAAATAAAATATCGAGTGGTAACCGCAGCTTAAATCCGCGTATCTGCACATCCCCTTCCTCCAGGATGTTAAACAAGGCAACCTGGATTCTTGCCTGCAGGTCGGGTAATTCGTTGATCACGAAAATACAGCGGTTGCTCCGCGGGATGATACCATAATGCAGTACCCGTTCATCAGCAAAACTTAGCTTCAGGTTGGCTGCTTTGATTGGGTCAATATCACCGATGAGGTCGGCCACGCTTACGTCAGGGGTTGCCAGTTTTTCGCCATACCGTTCGCTGCGGTGCATCCAGTGAATGGGGGTTTCGTCGCCGTGGGCAGCTATCAGGTCCTGGGCGTATTTGGAAACAGGATTCAGCGGGTCGTCATTAATGTCACTGCCTGAAATCACCGGTATATATTCATCAAGCAACTCTGTCATTTTTCGGGCCATCCTTGTTTTAGCCTGGCCGCGCAGCCCCAGAAAAAGTATGTTGTGCCGGCTTAGTAATGCCCGTTCCACATCGGGGATCACACTGTCTTCGTAGCCCACGATGCCATGAAATGTTTCTTCTTTGCGTTTCAGTCTATCCACCAGGTTTTGCCTGATTTCCTCTTTAATGCTTTTGGGCTTGTAGCCGCTTTCTTTTAGTTCGCCTAGTGTTTTAATATGCTTAATGTTCATCATTGTGTGCCTTTGTTTATGAGCTGTTTTAATCGTTGTTGATTTATTCTGATATGGAATTCAGCCAGTAATTAATATACTGTCTTCCGTTTGCCATTTTCAAAATCCCTGAATATAAATGCCCCCAGCTTGTCAAGGGATGCGAAAAAGGCCTTACCGTTATTGGTTTCGGTAAATTCCTGCACAAACCGCTGCAGATAGGGGTCTGTGGCAATCATAAAGGTGGTTATGGGAATTTTGAGCTTTTTACATTGTGCTGCCAGATTGATACACCGGTTGGTGATTTTTCTGTCAAGTCCAAAACTGTTTTTATAGTACCGTTTGCCGATTTTCAGGCAAGTGGGTTTGCCGTCAGTGATCATGAAAATCTGCTTATTGGGATTTTTCCTGCGTCGCAAAATGTCCATGGCCAGTTCAAGACCGGCAACTGTGTTGGTATGATACGGACCTACCTGCAGGTAAGGGAGATCTTTGATTTCCACCGGCCAGGCGTCATTTCCGAATACAACAATGTCTAGCGTGTCCTTTGGATACCTGGTGGTGATTAATTCACTCAGGGCCATCGCTACTTTTTTGGCCGGGGTGATTCTGTCTTCGCCATATAGGATCATGGAGTGGGAAATATCGATCATCAGCACCGTGGAGGTTTGTGTTTTGAAGTCTGTTTCACGAATGCTGAGGTCGTCTTCCTGCATCATGAAGCTTTCTACTCCATGGTTAATTTGTGCGTTGCGGATGGATTCTGTAAAATCAATTTGTTCGAGCATGTCGCCAAACTGGAACGGGCGGGTTTCGGGATTAATCTCATCGCCCTGTCCCGGTTTAAAACTGTGATGATCTCCCTGCCGGGATTTTTTCAGCTTACCAAATATTTCTTCAAGACTTTTTTTGCGTATACCCTGCTCTGTCTTGGGCGTGATTTTTATTTCGCCGCGCTGCTGGTCTTCTGTGATGTAACCTTTCTCTTTTAATTCATCAATAAAATCGCCCATGCCGTAGGCGTCATCGGTAATTTGATATTGTTTATCCAGCTCATTCATCCATGCCATCGCTTCCGCAACATCACCATTGGTGTAGGTGAGTAATTGCATGAAGATATCAAGCATTTGGTCAAATTTTGTTTTGCCCTGGCTGGCGGGATCGTATTTTGTAAAATGAAAACCTTTCATGCTCAAAATTTAATACCTCAACTTCACAGTACAGTTAGCGGAGAAACGGGTTTGGCGTTAAATCCCCTGTGGAATAAATTATCACAACAATCTATAGCAATTTACGACAATTATACAACTGCTGCACAGTAGTTAACAACAACTTAAAACCCTGTTTGTTTAAAACAGTAAAGACTCCATTAATGGAGTCTTTACTGTTTTATTTATGAAGTCAATTAGCGCTATTTGTTGGTGCTGTCTTTCCCGGTGCTGCTGTCTTTTTGATCAGCCGGCAAGCTGTTGATTACAGAACCTCCATTTTCTTTATTTGCTGCGCTGCCAGTTTTGCCATATTTCTTTTCCAATTGATCCAGTACTGATAACATGAGGCTATTGATCTGGTCTTCGATGCTAAGCGAACTGTACAGGGACTCCCTGTTGGTACGCAGGTAGTCATAGTATTTCTTTTGTTGTTCCAGGTCTTTGCGCACGGCCATGTCCACTTTTTCAGCCAGCGCGGTATCACCGGCTTTGTAGCAGGCTTCCAGGTACAGCAAAGCTGTCTGGTTATGCTGGTTGTAGCGGCTTACCAGTGCATAAGGGAAGTTGTCCAGGTTGACCATGGATTCAAATTTGCCAAGTACTTTTTTGGCATCTTCTTTTCGTCCTTCATCTGCCAGGTTTCCGGCCAGTTCGCCATAAGCAGAACGGAGGTTAAGCAGGTGACGGCGGTTCTCTTCGTCAAAATATACTCCGTTACGGTTGGCGCCGCCGCTGCCAAATTTTTCCATCAGGTTTTTGTACATCACATCTTCATTATCATCACGGATGGGAGTGCCGCCCAATCCTACCTGGCGGAAGGCCTGGTCTACCAGCCAGTTTTGCTGCGGGAATTTATTCTTTACCGGTACCAGCCTGTAAGAGATCCCGTCTTTGCGCAGGTAAGCGCCAAAGCCCAGTTCTCCGTAGGGCGAGGTGAAGTAAATGGGCCGTTTAAAATTATTGGCAGCAATAATGCTAAGCATAATCAGGTCGCTGCGGGTCAAGTCATTTTTATTGGGGCCCAGTTCGATTGGCATTACAGGTACAATCGTATCGCCCGGGTTAACTGTTCCGTTTTGACGAACCAAGGCCGTGTCAACGTTTATTTTAAACTTCTTCACAGGGAAGGTTTGCAGGTAGCGATCATCTGCAAAAGCTTTCATCGCATCGTGCAAATCGTAATATACGTTTTGGTCAATGCTTTTATCCGGTGAGTATTGCAGGTATTCCCGCTTGTGTCCTTCAATTTGGTCAGGGGTAAACATCACATCAAGCGAATCGCTCTGGTTTATTTTATAACGGAGCTGGTTAATGTACCAGTCAATACCCAACAGGCTGGTGTTGATGATGCGGATATCGGGACGGACACCTTCCACCTCCTGCGCATACCACAACGGATAGGTGTCGTTATCACCAAAGGTGAATATGATGGCATTTTTCGCACAGCTCTCCAGGTAATCTTTTGCAATATCGGCAGCCAGTGTTTTTTTGCTTCGGTCATGGTCATTCCATTCCTGCTGTGCCATAATTATAGGTGTAATGACGCAAAGGGCAGCTGCTACAATATTAGCGGCCATGGCATTTTTCCCGCCTGCAGAAGCACCCCTTACCAGGTAAATGATCACGGCTGTTACCAGGGCATACGTAATGCCAATCATCAGCGAAGAAAATAATGCGTCACCAAATGCGGAAGGGGAGCTGCTCATCAATCCTACCAGCAGGCTCAGGATGGCGCCATAAGTAAGTGTATTAAGTAAGGTTTGTTTTTCTTCTGTTTCACGTGCCATTTTTACAAACCCGACGACGGATAAACCAATCCAGATAGCAAATGCGTAAAACGATCCCACATAGGCATAATCCCGTTCGCGTGGCTGGTTGCCCGGCTGGTTCAGGTATATCACGATGGCAATGCCGGTAAAGAAGAACAACAGGAAAGTAACGATCCAGTCTTTACGGTTTTTGAAATACTGGAACACAAAACCCACCACACCCAGTATAAAAGGCAGCAGGTAGAGCTTATTGTGTGCTTTATTCTTTTGAATGCTTTCAGGCATCATGTCCTGGTCGCCCAGCCGTTTATTATCAATAAACGACAAACCGGTGATCCAGTTGCCGTCACGTTTGTTACCCAGTCCCTGGATATCGTTTTGCTTACCGGCAAAATTCCACATGAAATAGCGCCAGTACATCAGTCCCATTTGGTAGCTGAAAAACCATTCCACGTTGTCTTTAAAGCCGGGCTTACGAATGGTATTGTTGCTGCCGGGTGGAAACTGGGTCAGGTCGTCCGGGTCAGTATCGGGTGGATAATGATTCAAATCCAGCCAGCTGATATAAAAATCCGCATGCCCCTGGTCGTTACTCCTGTCCCAAACCCGTGGAAACAACTGCATATCCTTGTCGTCGTATACATAGTCACGGTCTACACCAATCGGTATGTATTTATCTTTTCCTTTCACATATTTCATTTCACCTTCCTTCGTGGCGATATACCCGGGACGGTCAGGATCTTCTTTAAACTGGGCTGCGAAATGCGGACCGTAGACGATCGGCTGTGAGCCATACTGCTCGCGGCTGAGCCAGTAAACCAGGTTCATGGGGTTGTCAACATTGTTCATGTCAATCGCCGGGTTGGCATTGGAACGGATGAGCGAGGTTACATACGTCGAGTACCCCATCATCATAAAGGTGAAACACCAGAGACCCAGGCGCAGAAACGACCATCCTTTTCTATTGGCTACACGAATACCCAGCCAGATCAGAACGGCCAGCAGTACAAAAAAGAAAATGAAACCTGAAAAGAACGGCAAATGAAAATTGTTGACAAAGAGAATATCAAATTTGCCTGCCAGCTTAATAGACCACTGGATCACCGCAACTTGTACAACTCCCGTGAGAATACACCCGATGATAAAAGCTGTAATAGCCCCTTTAGTGGTGGATTTATAACGACGGTAGTAATAGATCATGACAATGGCGGGAATTGTCAGCAGGTTCAGTAAGTGTACTCCAATGGAAAGCCCCATCATAAAGAACAGAAAAACAATCCACCGGTCGGCGCGGTTTTTTTCGCCCTGGTCATTCCCGGCTTTTTCATCAGCATGTTCCCACTTGAGCATGGCCCAGAAAACAAGCGCTGTAAAGAAGGATGATAATCCATACACCTCACCTTCTACGGCGCTAAACCAAAAAGAATCACTAAAGCAATAAGCCAGGGCACCCACAACGCCGGCAGCCATCACGGTGAATATTTGCTGGCTGGTCAGTTCCTCGCCGGTTTTTACATATATTTTCCTTGCAAAGTGTGTAATGGTCCAGAAAAGAAATAAAATAGTCAGGCCGCTGGCAAGTGCACTCATCAGGTTGACAGCCCGTGCGGCGGCATCAGGATTGTCACCAAAGAGAATGATAAAAAAACGGCCCAGCAAAACAAACAGCGGGGCCCCTGGGGGGTGAGGGTTTTGAACTTTGTAGGCGCTGGAAACAAATTCACCGCAATCCCAGAAACTGCCGGAGGCTTCGCGGGTTAAAATGTACGTTGTGCAGGCAATCAGCCCTACGATCCAGCCGGTAATGTTGTTGATTTTTTTAAAACTCATAAAGGGTTGGTTTTTATCCCATCGTTTTGAGACAGGCAAAAATAGGAGATTTCGTGTTTAAGGGGCAGGAGTCCTGTTTACAACAAAGTGAACCATAAAATTTTAACAGGATGCTTAGAAATTATTTTATTAATTAAGGTTTGCCGTTACCTGCTTATTCAAAAAATATTCGCACGGTTTGATAAAACAGCTGGTTTTGCATGATGCTGGAAATTTGCCGGGTTTTATCCGAAAATCCTTTCAGGCCAAAAAGACCGGCAGCATTTCCTTTATTGATAGCAATTTCCAGGTAACCGGCACTGTTAAAAAGGGCCAGCTTTTCGCCCTCCGGCACATCTGCATAACTCTCGCTGATACGGTCAATCACTTCATCGCGTTTAAAAATAATTTTAAAATTCCGGCCTTTTCGTTGCTCTTCAAACTGCTCAAGAGTGATATTGACAATTACGTTTTCAAAGTTGTCGATAAAAATGATCTGCCCCTCAATCCAGGCATCACTGAAGAATGGCCGCAGCGGGTGTTTTTCTACAATTTGTATATCGGGGTTGCCGATCGTTTGAATCGATTCCCCGTCGACCAGCTGCTGGATTGCTTTGCCCATTACACCGGCACAATACAAAGTGTTTTTGACGGCATCTGCCTCCAAAGGCAAACCGATAACCAGTTCCGGTTTTTCTTCCAGCATCATCGTCAGCAGGCCGTTGTCGGCGCATAAAAAGTATTGATTGTTGTGAAAAGCCAGCAGCAAATGGTTGGGTTTGTTTTCAAAAAGATTGATCAGCATGATGTGATACGTAAAATCCGGGAAATTACGGAACGCATTACGGCATACGTAAGCTGCCTGCGGATAATTAAAAGGAGGAATGGCATGCGAAATATCAACCAGGTTAAAATCAGAATTGATGCGCAATAGTTGTGCCTTTACTGCACCCACCAGGTAATCCTGGCTGCCAATATCAGATGTTAGGGTTAGTAAAGGCATATTCGTGATCAGCAATTCGCCATCGGAAATTAATCAGCTGTTTATAAAGAAATGATTCCTGTAATGGCCGGCTACAGGAAGCTATTATTTTACCAGATCATTGTTTTTGTAAAAAAAGTTTCGAACCAGTTTGTCGGCCAGAGACGGGAACAGTTTGTTCAACCAAATGGTTCTTTTATCCGCCAGGGTATAGATTAAAGTTCTTTTTCTTTTTTTTATGGCAGCCAAGGTAATGGCAGCACATTTTTCAGCGGTCATCAGGCCGCTCTCCTGCAGGGTGGTAAAGCCCTGGGGTGTGCCGTCTTTGGTCAGCGCAGCGCTGCGAATATTAGAAGCAGTAAAGCCCGGGCATACCCACATAACATTTACGCCGCTGCCCAGCAGTTCTGTTCGCAGAGCTTCCAAAAAGCCCTGCATGGCAAATTTGGAAGCATTGTAACCGGTTCGTCCCGGCAGACCCCGAAAGCCGGCAACCGAAGAAATACCGACAATCGTTCCTTTCCGCTCAATGATTGATGCCAGGGCAAATTTGGTGCAGTATACGGCGCCAAAAAAATTTACATCCATTACTTTTTTAATGACATCGGTGGAGGCGTCATTGAATAATGCCCGCATGGAAATGCCTGCGTTGTTGATCAGGATGTCAATACCGCCAAACATCTTTATTGTCATTTCAATAAACCGGCGGCAGTCGTTTTCGTGGCTCACATCTGCCACCATCGTGTAGAAATATGCAGACGGATGACTGGTTTGCAGTTGGTATAATTTATCATGGTTTCGTCCGCAGGTAGCCACTTTTGCACCCATGCCCAGTAAAAGTTCAACCATTGCCTTGCCAATACCATCCGTTCCGCCCGTTACAACCACTACTTTATCTTTAAAATATTCCGACATGTGCTGTGCAGATTAATGGCGCAAACCTACTTTAAAAAACCGCAAAAGTGAAAAATTACGAACCCGCTTCTCCGTGCCAACAACATTCGGATAAATAATTGATATTTTTTTGGTGCGATACATCACAGACTGTATTTTTGCACTCCCAAATCTGAAAGGGTTTGGAAACAGGTCGATCTCGTAGCTCAGTTGGTAGAGCACAACACTTTTAATGTTGGGGCCCTGGGTTCGAGTCCCAGCGGGATCACGGTCATTAATCAGGCGTCTGAAAATCAGGCGCCTGTTTTTTTAACGACTGATAGTAATCTTGAAATAGTGTTCAAACTAACGTGTTGGGTGCAAATCCCGAAACTTGTAAGCCCCTGATCTCAACGTTTTTTTAGTCAGTAATGTAGTAATTGTTAAACAAAATTAGTTATCCAAAAACCGTGACCGGTACATTCACATCATTTTTCTCATTTATACAGTTTCCGTCCGGTACCGGCGTTTAAAGATGGACGGCATAATTGATCACAGCATGTTTATCATCTTCGCCGGAGTATGGGCGGAAAAAAGACGAGATTTTGTATTTCCACCCATTGAAAGTCAGGTTAAAAATATGCGATAGCGGGCAGCAGCTTCTGGTTCTCAGTTGAATTTCGAAAAGGTCTGAGTTGCGGCAGGTTATTCAATTTAATGCTGTTTAAATTCAATAACAGTAATAATATTCTCGAACATGGTGATACACTTTGTAGCAGTGCTATAAAAAATGAAAAGAATCTAAAGCGCATAAGGTATACATTTCCTAGATGCCGATAAGCAGAGAAATAGTATTTGTTCCATAATTGGAGGACAGGAAAATGTATAGGGGCAAGTCCTGTGTTGCAGAAGCCTTTTGTAAAATAACAACTTCCCGCAAAGTCAAATGTTAACTGCCCTTTATTGTAATTATTACCCGTTGATAGCGGGTGAGTGCAGGCGAGCCGTTATCCGTTGCTTCCAGGATCACATGAATGGTTTGACCGGGCACAGCCTCTTTTGGTACGAGCACCTGAGTTTGTAACGTGCCGGGATTGGTAATCGTGATCTCGCCCGGGTAACTGCCCACCTTCATCTGCCACCAACGAACTGTTACGGTATTACCATCCGGATCTGAAACAGCCCCGCTGAGCCGTATTTTTTCTCCGGCAGTTACCATTATATGTAATGGACCTTCAATAGTTACTACAGGTGCATGGTTGGCCTTTGCGTATTCAGGCGTTACAGACCATTTCAGGCGGGCAGCAAAATCACGCTGGGCAGCAGGAAAGAAATCCGGGTAGGCGTTGGTGTTATGATGCAGCCGGCTGGTCAAGGAACTGAGCGAGGATACCATCGCCTGCTGCGAGGTATCGCTTCCCTGGAAGGAAAAAACAGGTGATGCCTGGTCGCTCGGCTGGCGGCCACCCCAACCCCCGTACGATGCTTTTTCGTAAGCACGCAGCCCGTTTGCCGGCATGTTCATAAATGTAAAATCATCTCCTTCGCCCAGCCAGGAGCCTTTCTCCTGCACTGGCATCCATACGATATAGCCCATTTTTCTGAGCTCATCATTGGTATAACCGGATAAACCAAAATAATCCAGTTTATCGCCTTTCACCATTTGTTTGCCATCTCCCCACACACGGTATAAGGCGCCTAGCGGTCCGCGGCTTGTAATATTCTCATTCATCCAGGATGCGGTTAAATACACCGAATCCTCAGGCCTGGCGCCTAGTTGAGCACCATAGCTGTAGTTGGGGCCACCGCTGAACTGCCGGTATTCAATGCCGGGCCAGTTCGGTTTAATGTACAATGCATACGTATCGTCCTGGTCGCCTGATGGTAGCAGTACTACCTTACGGGAAATCTTATTTTTAACAGCCTCCCACTGGCTGGTAAATTCATATTGCTCCTGTATGGATTTTAGCGCCCGGGCAATTGTACTTTGTCCGCCCCAGGCTGTAATATATAACGGGCCGGGCTTGTCATCCAGCATTAAGGATTTTATCAGGTTTGATCCCGGGGAATCTTTTGCGATATCACCGTCAAATTCAACATTACCATACCGGATTTTAGACATCAGCAGGGAAGGGGCTGGATAATCCGGGTTGTGTATTTTGAGGTTCGGGTAAACTTTCGCATAGGTCTCAACGACATGATGAATAAACCGTTCGCCTGTTGCCCAGCGCCAGGAGGTGCAGGGGCATGTATCCAGCCCGAAACGGGCATACTCCCTTCCGGGTACGTACCAGCGGGTACCTTTCCCGTCACCCTTCCAGTGAAAACCGCTGCTGGCGTAAATGAGTCCCTCTATTTCAACATCGCTGCTGTACAGCAAAAACCGGATTAGCGAATTGTTATCATCGAGTTCCGGATCGGCAGTAACCACAATACGCGGCCGTGGCAGCTTGCCTGTTTCCTGAGCAACTACCTGGTGGGCAAATAAAACAGTCAGTAGTAAAAGGATTGTGCAAACGGCTGCTTTACTGGTTGTTGATGCGGATGTCATGTACATGGATAGATGTGTTGACGGAATGATTACTGCAGTTCAAGACATTCAAACTTAATAAAATTCCAGCGATAAGCGGTTTGCAGTGCCAATGACGATAGTTTATAATTTAGTCGTGCCACCAATAAAAAAAGTCTTTCCTGCTAGTGTGGCTCATGAAGAAAATGGGTTATTTAAAGTCTTCGGAGAAACGTAATTTTTTTACCCTTTCAGGCATATTTATGAAAGCGTGGTAATCCTGCCTGTAGTTACTCTATTGACGGTTTTTTATTTGTGGCGCTTAAGTGAAACTTATTCAACCTGCCGTAAATAAAAGAGCAGGGTTTTAGTGAATCAGCAGCCGCCGGGTGATTTTCTGTGTATCGGTTTGCCATACGATAAAATACAGCCCGGGTAAGAGTTTTGCAACTGTAAGACTTGTCTGCTCGGAACCAGGAGCTAGAATTTTCTGCAGAATTTTTTGCCCGTTAGCATTATAAATTATAATACGACTGTGTTCAGATGCCGCGTGCATGACACGTAGCGTTTCGTGGCAGGGATTGGGAGATAAACGCAGTATGCCAGCAGGGTTGCCGGTTTGTACCTGTATCACCTTGCTGTAGGTTTCTGTTCGGTTTTGCCCGTTTATTTTCAGGCGGTAATAGCAGGTTCCTGTAAACGGCTGATCATCTGTGAAAGAATACTGTTTTCTTTCAGTGCTGTTGCCCGCAGCTGGAATGCTGCCGACCGGCATAAAGAACCGGTTGTCGAGACTTTTTTCAAGGATAAATTGCCGGCTGTTTATTTCCGTTTCGGTTGTCCACTGAAGTTGTACGCCGGTATTTACGTTCATTGCTGAAAAATCAGATAGTGTGACCGCCAGCGGAGTGTTTACATTAAACGTTTTATTGTTGTAGGCAGCAAAAGCCACATCACTGTTACCCGAAAGATTAATCTTGAACAGGCGGATGTTTTGGTAATTCGCTGTGCTGATACCAAAATCGCTCAGGTCGGCTGCCCATAGGCGTATGGGTCTGTCGGTATTGGTAAAGTTACCTTGCAGCACCATCGGGTTGGTGGAGGCTTCGTAAAAATCGGCTGTCCATGTGCCCACCGGCGTTATGTTAGTAAAGACAATGCTTTTGCTGTGACCAATTATACTGCCGGACGCATCAGTGAAGGAATACGTATCGGATGAATTACTGGGGTCGGCCACTTGTGTTACAAGAATATCCGGTACGCCGTCACCAATATTCTGGGGGGTAATATTACTGACGTAAAATGTCATTGTACCGGCGGGCAGGTTGGCGATACAGGTTCCGATGTTTAATCCTTTAATGCCATCAGTGAGATATGAAGCAATATCATTGGCCGGCGGCGGATTGCTTGGCCCGTTGTGTACAGCATCGTACATTTCGCCCACCCCCACTTTTGTATTGCTGTTCACGGTACCACTCAGGCTGCCTACCGGCAGCGACCAAAAATCACCCGCTACAAAACTTTCTCCATGGTTGGTTAATACGGGATCGTTAGCCCCGGTGGAATATTGCACATTGTTGTACGTAAAGGCCAGAAGGTTATGATTATTGTTGGGTTTGGTGCTGTTGAGCGAGGAAACGGAACTTTTCCAGAAGCCATTGTAGTCTGTGATGATGCCTGAAACAGCTTGCGCAGAACCGCGAACTATCCATAAACTAAACAGGATGGGCAGAAAAGTCCGTCCGGCATGATTCGCCACCCGGAATAAACGAAGAAAAGAAAATGATATGGAAGGCTGGAACAATTGTTTCATCAGGATACGCAGCCGCAGATCTCTAACCACTGCACGGTTTTTTATAAGGATATTGTTTTTATAAACTGTTGCACATTCCTGTGCCGGTTCGTACTGTAAAATTAGGCACTCCTAATGGAAAATGCAATTTACAGTGCTGCTATGCCCCTTTTTGCGGCAGATTTTTGTGCCGGCGTTGTTAAATTTCATGCGGCTAAGGGTTTTCACCCAATGGCTGATACGGTTAAACGCTGATGCACGATTTTGCTGAAAAAATACCAGTCAGAGGAAAAGCCTGCGCTTTGGACAGCTGTGACAGGTAACTAAGGCAGGGACATGAAAATTGGTAAACCGGTATCAGCTTAACCGGCAGACCGTTGGTACTTATGAGGTCACGGGGTGCCCGCCTTCTTTCCAGGCTTTCAGGCCACCATCCATGTGTGCAACATTTTCGTAGCCCATCTGGTGGAGCGTTTTAGCGGCTAGGGCAGATCGGCCACCTGAGGCACAGTGCAGGATAATTCGTTTGTCTTTGTCAAATTCTGGCCGGTAGTAAGGCAGGGTAGGATCAGCATAAAACTCCAGCATGCCGCGCGGGGCATGTATGGCGCCGGGTATTTTCCCGTTTTGCGCCAGTTCCTCGCTCTCGCGGATATCAATGAGTACCACGTTATTGCCGGCGAGTTCCTGCATTACCTGTGCAGGTGTCAGGTTTTCAATTTCCTGCTTGGCTTCTTTGACAAGTTCGGTTGCTGATTTGGCTGGCATAGCATTAATTTTTGTTTAAGATACTAAAATTCCGTCGCGTTTTACACCTGTTATTTCGCACCGGATATGCTGTTCACTGCCACGGGATTTTTGACTTGCCGGTTTGTTCAATAGATGGCCTGCGGTAATGTATACTTATTTATCATTCTGCTTATGCTGCTTTACGGCTTCCTGTGATTAAAATAGAATGATGGCCGCACAGCGCAAATAGGTAGTTCCTTGTTTGCCGCAGGCTGTTTTTTGTAGTTCGTTTCGGCACTTACTTGTTTGTTTCATATCCCACCATCCATTCAATACCGTATTTATCTCTGAAACAACCGAAATAGGAACCCCAGGGGCTATCACCAATAGGTCCTTCTATTTGTCCTCCTTCAGAAAGCCCGTAAAACAATTTGTCTGCTTCTTCTTTACTATCCGCACTGATCGAGATTTTACTTCTGTTCTCATTTTCATTTGTTCGCCCCAGAATTTCAGGGACATCATTTGCCATCAACATATTCGTTTTACCGATTGGCAATGCAATTAGCATGATCTTATTTGCTTCTTTTTCTGCCACTGGGAATTCTGGGCTTGCAAGGTCTTTGAAACGAATAATTTTTGCGAACTCTCCGCCAAATACTGATTTGTAAAAGGTAAATGCTTCTTCCGCATTTCCGTTGAAGTTAATGTGAGGATTGATAACTGGCATAATGATTATTTTTTGATTGTTTAGGATATAAATTTTTACAGAAAATTATTTGTGCATTAATGTTGATAACAGGTTTTCCAGGTTGCTCAAAGACATTTTCATTCCCTGCGTAAAGCCATCCAGTATTCTTTCTAACCTTTCAAGCGACTCATTGTAAATAGTGATGCTTACTTTGGTTATACCGTTTTGTTCACTGAATGTATGATCCCATTCGGATCCGGGCAGTTCGGGATTTTCGTCTTTATCGGCAAACGCATTATACATTTTAAAATTGGTTTTTGGGGTAATGGACGTGTATTCCTGCAGTGCCCACCGTTCCAGCCCTTCGGGGCTTACCATAGCATAAAATCTTTTACCACCGACTTTGAAATCCTGGTATTTGGTTTTGGAGGTCCAAGGTTTTGGAGCCAACCATTGGTCCAGGAGCTCTTTTTTGGTAAAAGCATCCCATACCAGCGAAAGGTCTGCATTGAATTCCCTGGTGATGGATACCGTTTTTGTTGATTTATCAACAGTAAAATCAAATAGCAAATTGTTTGTCATTTTTTCTGTTTTTTAATAGGCTGCCTGCCGGCAGACAGGTTAGATAATACCGTATCAAGTTGATTGAAGCGGGTTTCCCAGATTTTCCTGTACTGGCTGAGCCATTTGTCAATCTCTTTCATTTTTTCAATTTCGAGTGAGTAATAAATTTCCCGTCCATGCTGTTCCTGTTTTACCAATTCGCATTCAGTTAAAATGCGGAGGTGTTTTGAAATGGCTTGCCTGGTTGTGTTGAAATTTTCGGCTATGGCGTTTGGTGTCATTGCCTGCAGGGCAATTAAGCCGATGATGGCCCGTCTGGTAGGGTCTGCGATTGCCTGGAAAATGTCTCGTCTCATTGTTGGTGCGGTTAAATTATGAAACTGTTCGGTTGCAAATATATGCGCAACTATTCGGTTTCGCAAATTTTTTTCAGTATTTATAAAAATTCGGAGTGCTTGCAACGTGTTGTTCGGAACGTGGGGTTACGGGTTTTTGATAGCCGCAATGTTCATGCGTAGGTCTAAAACTCACTTTCTTTGTAGGGCTGCCACGGTCAGCACGGAACCTTTGCTCTATTTTCATAAAAATTAGATACCTGGTCGTAAAGCTTACTCCTTGCTTTAAAGTATTCAACATTTCTTTTCAGAAAAACTTCGATCACGTAACCTTTTTAAGATATCATAATTTAAATGCGACATGAGAGGAAGGTCTTGTTTACGGGAGGGGCATTTCCAGAAAACAGCTTATTTTGCAGGTCCCTTATCCACAGCAATCACATTCAACGTTCACCATTCAAATTTTTTTATGAGAAAATTGTTAGCACTACTTCTTTCTTTCGGGTATGCTGTCAGTCTTACCGCACAGCAAGGCCCGGTGCTCACGGCAAAAGATTATGCACGGGCGGAAAGTTTTTTATTTTACAATACCCAGCAGTATGTTGATCATGGCAGTGTGCAGCCGGTATGGCTGCCGGGTGATAAATTCTGGTACCGTAGCCTCACCCCTCAGGGCAGTGAGTTTGTGCTGGTGGACCCTGTAAAGAAAAAGCGGCAGCCGGCTTTTGATCAGCAAAAGCTGGCCGCGAGTCTTTCCGCAGCTACCGGTATGCAATACAATGCCTGGATGCTCCCGTTTACCTATTTTACCTATACACCCGATATGAAAGCCATGACTTTCCGGGTAGGGCATACACAGTGGCGTTGTGATCTGAAAACATATGCCTGTGTGCAGGACGATACACCACAAGGAAATGAAGCTGCACAAAATGGAGGCCGTGGCAGGCGGGGTGGTGGAAATGAAGTGCTATCGCCTGATGGCAGCCGTGCGGCATTTATCCGTGATTACAACCTGTGGGTGCGGGATGTACGCACAGGCCACGAAACACAACTGACCACCGATGGCGAGAAGGATTTTGGCTATGCCACAGACAACGCAGGCTGGACCAGCAGCGACCGGCCGGTATTACGCTGGTCGCCGGATTCAAAAAAAATTGCCACGTTTAAACAGGATCAGCGGCATGCGGGTGATATGTACCTGGTAACCACCAATGTTGGGCACCCCGTGTTGCACGCCTGGAAATACCCGCTGCCCGGCGATTCGGTAATCATCACCATTCAACGGGTGATTATTAATGTGGATGAACCAAAAGTGATTTTCCTGAACATACCGCCTGATCCGCACAGGGCATCGCTGAGCGATGACATCTCCAGCAGCGGCACTTTTGATGATGTGGACTGGAGCGAAGACGGATCGGAACTGGCTTTTCTTTCCACCTCCCGCGATCATAAACAGGAGAAATTCCGCATTGCGAATGCCCAAACCGGCGAAGTACGTGAGGTGTTTGAAGAAACAGTGCCTACGCAATACGAGTCGGGCTGGGGTGCTATTAATTGGCGGTACCTGCCCAAGACAAACGAAATAATCTGGTTTTCAGAACGGGATAACTGGGGACATTTGTATTTATATGATGCCAGTACAGGGCACTTAAAAAATCAAATTACCCAGGGTGACTGGTTGGTAACCCGCCTGCTGAAAGTGGATGAGAAAAACCGCATGCTGTATTTTATGGCAGCAGGCCAGCAGCAGGAGAACCCTTATTTTGAGCAGCTTTGCAAAATTGGATTTGATGGGAAAAATCTAACTGTGTTATCGCCTGGCGCAGGTAATCACCAGGTTACTTTTTCACCCTCCGGTAAATACTTTATTGATAATTATTCCAAGCCTGATGTGCCAAATACTTTTGTATTGCGCGAAATCAACGGTAAAGAATTGGTGATGCTTGAAAAAACAGATGTATCCCGGTTGCAGGCTACTGGCTGGAAACCGCCGATGCCCTTTACCGTAAAGGCCCACGATGGCAAAACTGATTTGTATGGTTTGCTGTTTACGCCTACGCAGCTGGATCCTGCCAAGAAATACCCGGTAGTGGATTACATTTACCCGGGACCTCAGGGTGGTAGCGTCGGCAACTGGTCATTTAGCGCTGCACGGGGCGATCACCAGGCGCTGGCCGAACTGGGTTTTGTGGTGTTCGTGCTGGAAGGCACCAGTAACCCGCTGCGCTCCAAAAGTTTTCATGACATGTATTATCCCAATATGAGCGAAAATACCTTGCCTGACCAGGTTGCCGGTATTCGCCAGTTAGCAGCAAAGTACAGCTATCTGGATACGAGCCGGGTGGGAATCTGGGGCCATTCCGGCGGCGGGTTTGCAACGGCTGCGGCTATGTTCCGTTACCCAGACTTTTTCAAGGTGGGCATTTCAGAATCCGGTAATCATGATAACCGTAATTATGAAGATGACTGGGGTGAGCGGTACATTGGATTGCTGACAAAAAATGCCGACGGAACGGATAATTACACAGCACAGGCCAATGAAACTTATGCCAAAAATCTGAAAGGGAAGCTGATGCTGGCGCATGGTATGATGGACAACAATGTGCCGCCATATAATACCCTGCTGGTAATTGAAGCGCTGGAAAAAGCCAACAAGGATTACGATCTTGTGATTTTTCCCAATAGTGCGCATGGGTATGGCAGTTACTCCTTTTATATGATGCGCCGCCGATGGGATTATTTTGTAAAAAACCTGCTGGGTGGCGAAACGCCCAAAGAATACCTGCTGCAAATGAAAGGTGATCCGCGGAACGAACGCTGATCATCTGTAACAATCTGGATATAACAAATGGGCAGCTTTGCTGCCCATTTGTGTTGGCGATAATTGAGGTAACGGATTGTTGAACGGCAAAGTGCCGGAAATAGCTTTTATGAGTTGCCGGGATTTAAAATATCTTTAGGAAAACAATCATCAGGTATGGGATCATCTGATTACCTGCTTCTGTCAGAACCGGAACTTGAACGCCTGCGGTTACAGGCCCGTATGTGGCAGCCGGCAGCAGAACAAATGCTTGATTGTATCGGCATTCAGAAAGGCTGGCGTTGTGTGGACCTTGGCTGTGGGGCCCTGGGTATTTTAGAACCACTCTCCAAGCGTTGCGGCCAATCCGGAACAGTGGTGGGGGTTGATAAGGATGGTTTGCAATTAGCGGCGGCCAGATCATGGATTCGTGAAAAGCAATTAGTCAATACTGATGTATTGGAGGCAGACATATACGATACAGGCTTACCGCAGGCCTCATTTGATTTTGTTCATGTACGGTTTGTGTTTGCGCCTTGCGGCCGGGTTGATGAATTGCTGAATGAAATGATACGGCTTGCCCGGCGGGGCGGCATCATTTCCATTCAAGAACCGGATGCGGCCTCATGGAATTGTTACCCCCCAAACAGGGCATGGACAGTCTTGCAGGAAGCCATCCTGAAAGCTTTTGATGCCGGAGGCGGGGACTTTAATATTGGCCGGCGTTTGTACCCCATGCTGCTAACAAAGCAGTTGAAAGATGTCCAGTTGCGCAGTGCTGTTCTTTCCCTGCCCGGCAGCCATCCTTATGCTTCTTTACCCATCCAGTTCGCAGCATCACTAAGGCCGCGAATTCTTTCCGAAAATATACTCACGGAATCTCAACTGGACGAAGCCATTGCCGAATTGAAAACTGTCTTGCAGCAGCCGGCTTCTTTTGTTACTACTTTTCTTGTTAATCAGGTTTGGGCAATGCTGTGAGGGCCGACAGAATTCCGGCAGCCTGCATATGCGATGCGTTCGTTTTTTCAACTTCATGTAGTTTAACACAAAAAATTGGTAGAGAATCGGGAAATTTGCAAACGCAAATGGCTCTTTCGGTTCAACACATACACGATTATTTTCTTCAGCAAAAGGCGCTCTATTATCGTAATTACCGCCTGTTCATGACGGGACAGACGCTCTCACTTATCGGCACCTGGATTCAGCGCATTGCCATGATCTGGCTGGCGTACCGCCTTACCAACTCGGCTTGGTTGCTGGGGTTAGTTGCATTTTGTGAGCAGGTACCCATTTTTATTATTGCTCCCTTTGCCGGTGTGTTTGCAGACCGCTGGAATAAGCTGGCGGCGCTTCGTCGTATAGAGGCTTTCGCCATGCTTCAAGCCTTCCTGCTGGGACTGCTTACCTTGCTTGGTCTTATCCAGGTTTGGCAAATTATTGTGCTGAGTCTTTGCCTGGGTACTATCAATGCGTTTGAAGTGCCGGTACGCCAATCCTTCGTAGTGGAAATGGTAAACCGCGATAAATCGGCTTTAACAAATGCTATCGCACTTAATTCAACGGTTTTTAATTTATCCAGGTTAATTGGTCCTACCATTGCGGGTGTGCTGATTGCTACGGCCGGAGAAGGCTGGTGTTTTATGATCAACGCACTGAGCTACGGCGCAGTCTTGCTGTCCTTATTTATGATGCGAATGCACAGGGGAATGATAAAACGCTACAGCGGCGAAGAACAGGTGCTCCGGCAACTGAAAGACGGAATACGATATATTGCCGGGAAACCCGTTATGCGGGATATGCTGCTGATGCTGGCACTGGTAAGTTTTGTAAATGCCGGCACACAAACCCTGGCGCCGGTTTTTGCCAAAGATGTATTACATGGCAATGCCAGTACACTGGGCTGGCTGATGGGGGCCGGCGGTGTTGGAGCTATTATTGGGGCAATTTATCTTACGCGGCAGCGGCCCGAATCTGCACTCCTAAAAATTGTTTCTTTTACAGGCTACTTACTCGGGGCTGCCATGCTGGGGTTTGCAGCATCGCCGGTGCTGGCCATTTCGTTGCTGGCTATTTCGGTAACAGGTTTTTCACAAATGCTGCATACAGCTTCTACCAATACTTTGCTGCAATTATTTACAGATGATGACAAACGCGGCAGGGTTATGAGCTTTTACACCATGAGTTTACAGGGCATGATGCCTTTTGGCAGTCTGCTGGCGGGAGCGCTGGCACATTTTACTTCCGGCCCCTGGGCCATTGCTATCATGGCCGCCATTTGTCTCGCCGGTACTTTTGTCTTGCGGCAAAAGAAACAAGTGAAAATGAAGCCTTTGTTGCAGGAAAAAACGGGCTAAAGCATAGCCGTCACATCCTGGTTGCACATAGTGTTTAGGGTAACCAGAAAATTACCCTTGAGTGAACCGGATGTGTTGTTAACTTTGGTGATGAACTCTTCTATGCGCTGGTTATCCTTTCTTGCCGGTTTTCTTGTTTTATTTATCGTATATCATATAGCGGAGTTCTATTCTTCTTTCTGGCTGATGGCTGTAACAAAGCTGGGCTTTCTGCCACTAAGTTTTTTTGTTGCCAGGATGCAGGGCTGGAAAGGGCTGGATGGTTTTGGATTATCGTTGCACCGCCGATGGTGGCGCTACCTGCTGTCGGGCATATTAACAGGAATTTTATTTTACACGCTGTCAGTTATTCTGTCCGTATTTGTAGGCTTCGAAGCAGTTAGTTCGGTGGCTACAGCTGCAGAAGTGGTGCAAAAACTCCCAACCATTTTATTGTTCACGTTTTTCCCTTCCATAGCTGAAGATATTTTAACGAGAGGGTATTTGTACGGTCATTTAAAAACCAGGATGAAACCGCTTGCATGGATGCTGCTCTCGGCGTTCTTATTTTTAATGAATCATATCTGGCGCTTAGCAGATGATCCCTCCGTGCTGCTGTATCTTTTTCTTCTTGGGTTGGTGTTGGCGTGGGCGGTTTGGCAAACAAAAGCCTTGTGGCTGGCATTCGGTATTCACTGGGGTGCAAATATTACCTACGAGTCAACGAACTCCATTGTTTCTACTGAAACCGTAGCCTCGCATCATGAAAGCACCTGGGTGCTGGCTGGCTGCTGGTTATTGCTGCTGCTGGTTTTACTGGTTGTAAAAAACCGGTTAAAAGATAGCTGGCAATCACACTGACGTTTTACTAATTTTTTTGCAACCGATCTCTTTACAGTATGGCAATCTTTAAAGCATTTGGTAAAAATCCTTCGGGCAGCAGGCTTGCGCAAATTGCAGAATCGCCGCAATACCGCAATGGGGCTTTTCAAAATTTATCGCCAACAAAACTCATGGCGGGCAACCAGTCTATGGTAAAAAATCTCTGGCGTTTTCTGAATAAGCCGGCTGCTACAAGACCGACCAGGCCAGTACCCGTTTTAAAAACTGACTTAAAAAAGATCAGCTTAAAAGAAACGACAGTAGTCTGGTTTGGGCACTCTTCTTATTTCATCCGAACAAACGGGTTGAACATCCTGGTCGATCCGGTTTTTGGCGGTCATGCATCACCATTTCCCTTTGGGGTCAGCAGTTTTACGGGCACAGATTTGTACAGTGTGGATGACCTACCTGAACTGGATGTGCTGCTGATCACACATGATCATTACGATCACCTGGATCACAGAACAATACCCGGAGCAGCTGCAAAAGCAAAGCGGGTGATTACATCCCTGGGTGTTGGATCACATCTTGTTTACTGGGGGATTGCTGCGGAAAAAATTACTGAACTGGATTGGTATTCATCCGTGCAGTTGCTAGATGCCATTTCTCTGACTGCTATGCCTGCCCGTCATTTTTCCGGCCGTGGCTTCGTCAGGAATCAAACACTTTGGTCATCATTTGTTCTGCAGGCGGGCGAACAGGTAATATATATAGGTGCAGATAGCGGCTATGATGTACATTTTAAAAATATTGGCGAAGAATACGGCCCTTTTGACCTGGTGATCCTCGAAAGCGGTCAATACAATGAAAACTGGCCGCTCATTCATATGATGCCGGAACAGGCAGTACAGGCCAGCCTTGATCTAAAGGCAAAATTGTTGCTGCCGGTGCACTGGGGCAAATTTGCCCTGGCGTTACATCCCTGGGACGAACCGGTGAAACGGGTGTTAGAAAAAGCCGCCGAACTGGATATGGATGTTACAACTCCCATGATTGGCGAACCGGTAATCTTGGGTGCTAACTATCCAAGGAGTAACTGGTGGATCGGTTTATAGCTGTCAACCACCAAAAATCTTTGCTGCGGGTTCAATGATTGGATACTATCCTGTTTGGATGATTACTTACCCCATGTTAATGCAACAACAAGTATAATAGCTGTAAAAACAGTTGTCAGGATTACATTACCCTGGATTTTCTGATCGTGCAGGAGCGCATTTAACTTTTTCATAGTTTGGAATTTTAGGTTATGAATAGAATATTGTATCAAGTGCAATGACAGTGCCAGAATCAATTATTCTTCGCGGAAATTTATTGTGTAGCTGCCTGGTTTTTTATAGTACACTGTATAGCAGGCTTTTGCTGAATATAAAACATATTGAAAGGGGATTTTTACCTGGTAAATTTCACTGGCGGCAAGACCTTATTGTTGTATTATTTTCCCGTTTCCGCTGGTTTGAAAATAGGTTACAACGGGATTTCCTTTGTAATAGATGATGCTTTCGCCACTGGCATCGGCATAAAGATTTTGGAGGGGTACTACATAAGCCTTTGCCTGCCCGGAACTGCTGATATCTACCTCTGTGGCGGCCAGGTTGTACCCGTTGAGTCTTGCATTGCCCGATAGGTTGCCGTACAAGTTTTCAGTTGCACCGCCAAGAGTCAATGTAGCATTTCCCGACAGTTCAATTTGTTCGTTAATACCGGCTCCATCGCTGCTGCAACTTCCATTACCGGATAAGATATACCGTATAACTGTGTTTTGACCCTGGAAGCCCGTTATCGTGCTGTTTGCATTACCCGATAGATTGATGGCTGCAAGAACCGGTAAGGTAATGGTAAATGTAACGGTGGAACGATGTTGCCTGTAGCTCTTATACGCCAGGTGCAGGATATTGCCGTTGGTGATGGAAAGATCCAGGTCATTGATGTCTTGTGCACATCCATTTGCCGTAATGCTAAAGTTATTGGCTTGTGCAATATTTATAATAAATGAACCTCCGGCATAAATTTTAGAAAAACCGGTGAGATCAAATGATTGCTGTACGGTGGCGGGACAATTTGCCGATTGTTTGTTGCAGGCGACAATAAATAAAGCCAGCAGGCTTGTGGCTAAAACCAGGATTCGCATAATAAAAGGTTTATTGGTTAAGGTTTCGGAACAAAAATATTTGATTAAAGCGTATAGTTTTTTATCGTTACATAAGCGGTTAGGGTTGTTAAAAGAATTATGAAATACCCTTGCCTGACAATGGCCGGTTACTTTTCGTTGCAGCTACTGTAGAAACCCTGGAATCAACAGCTCCCAAGCAAGAGAAGCCTGCAAGAAATAAGTTCCGCAGCATACTGTTTTGGGATAAAATTCATGCCTGCTGCTAATCGTTTGCAAAAGGTTAACTTGTCTTATCTTTGCGCCGCTATGACAATAGAAAAAATACAAGATATGAGGGACCGCGTAAGTGTCCTGAGGAGGTTTCTTTGACGTCGAAAACCGACAATATAAGATAGCCGAAGACAAACAACTTTCGCTGAGCCCCGGATTTTGGGATGATAACAAGCGGGCCACCGAAATTCTAAAAAACATTAAGCTGAATGAGTACTGGGTAGACCTTTACAAAAAGGTAAGCACCGCGGTGGAGGATTTTGCTGTGCTGTTTGACTTCTGGAAAAGCGGCGATGCGACCGAAGATGAGACAAAAGAGGCGTATCAAAAAGCGCTTGACCAGCTTGAAGAGGCCGAATTTAAAAGTACGCTGAACCAACCCGAAGATGAGTTGCCGGCTGTCTTGCAGATCAATTCCGGTGCCGGTGGTACGGAAAGCCAGGACTGGGCCGAAATGCTGGCGCGGATGTACCGTATGTATGGAGAAAGACAAGGCTGGAAAGTCACGGAACTCGATTGGGTATGGGGCGACGGGGCAGGTATAAAAACCTGTACCCTGCAGTTCGAAGGCCCCTTCGCTTACGGTTTTCTGAAAGCAGAAAGCGGTGTGCACCGGCTTGTCCGTATTTCACCTTTTGACAGTAATGCAAGGCGGCACACGTCCTTTGCTTCTGTTTTTGTGTACCCGCTGGTGGATGATACAATAAATATAGAAGTGAAAGACAGCGAAGTGAAAATGGAAACGGCACGAAGCGGCGGCGCTGGCGGACAGAATGTGAACAAGGTGGAAACGAAAGTTATGCTCACGCATATCCCTACGGGCATTGTCGTGGTTTGCCAGACAGAGCGTACACAGCTGGGCAACCGGGAAAAGGCAATGCAAATGCTCAAGAGCCGTTTGTACGAGGAAGAATTACGCAAGCGGGAAGAATTAAAAAATGCAACCAATGCCAGTAAGAAAAAAATCGAGTGGGGCAGCCAGATCAGGAGCTATGTATTTCATCCGTATAAGATGATCAAAGATCACCGGACAGATTTTGAAACAGGCAACGTGCAGCCGGTAATGGATGGTGAGCTGGACGGATTTATTAAAGCATACCTGATGATGGCAAAAGAGGAGGTTTAAAACTTTATTGTAAATAAAGTTGATTCTTTAAGAAGTGATTGCTCCATCTGTAGCTGAGTAAATATTTTATTTTAAATTATCAAATCATATCACATGAGTTTAGGATATTTTTCATACCCCATGCCCTCTAACGAACCGGTACTGACGTATGCGCCGGGTTCCCCGGAGCGGAAAAGAGTAAAAGAAGTGTTGGCGGAATTAAAAGGTACGCAGGCCGATATTCCCATGTACATTGGCGGAGAGGAAGTGCGAACTGGTAATAAGGTGGCCCTGCACCCCCCGCATGAACGGAAGCATACGCTGGGGCATTTTCACATGGGCGATGAGCAGCATATTCGTAAAGCTATTGATGTGGCGTTGGCAGCTAAAGAAGCCTGGGCTGCTATGAGTTGGGAAAGCCGGGCTGCAATCTTTTTAAAAGCGGCCGATCTCATATCCACAAAATACCGTCCCTACCTGAACGCTACAACCATGCTGGGGCAGAGTAAAAATATTTACCAGGCAGAAATTGATTCAGCCTGTGAAATCATTGATTTTTTACGGTTTAATGTGCACTTCCTTTCTGAAATTTATCGGCAACAGCCCATCAGTGGCGCCGGCATGCATAACCGGATGGAATACCGACCCCTGGAAGGTTTTGTGCTGGCAGTAACGCCCTTTAATTTTACGGCTATCGGCGGTAACCTGCCAACCAGTGCTGCTATGTGTGGAAACGTAGTTGTGTGGAAGCCGGCCAACACCCAGGTGTATTCAGCACAAATGTTTATGCGCATTTTAAAAGAAGCCGGCTTGCCGGATGGAGTAATAAATCTTATTTACGTGGATGGTCCTACGCTGGGGCAGGTATGTTTTAACCATCGCGATTTTGCAGGTGTGCATTTTACCGGGTCAACCGGCGTTTTCAACAATATGTGGGAGACGATCGGGAAAAATATGGCAATGTATAAATCCTATCCCCGAATTGTAGGCGAGACGGGTGGAAAAGATTTTGTGCTAGCACATAAATCTGCAGATGTGGACGTGTTGGTAACAGCCCTGCTGCGGGGAGCGTTTGAGTTTCAGGGCCAAAAATGCTCGGCAGCATCGAGAGCTTATATTCCTTCCAATATCGCTGCAGAAGTGAAGCAAAAACTAGTTGAAGGGGTGAAAAGCTTCAGGCAGGGAACGGTGGAGGATTTCAGCAATTTTATCAATGCAGTGATTGATGAAAAGAGTTTTGATAAGATTAAAGCGTATATCGATAATGCCAAGAAAGACCCGCATGCTGCGCTATGGGCAGGCGGCGATTGTGATAAAACAGAAGGGTATTTTATACAGCCCACGATAATCGAAGCCAAGGACCCGCAATACGTAACAATGTGTGAAGAGATCTTCGGGCCGGTGCTAACAATATACATCTATGATGAAAACCAGTTTGAAAAAACACTGGACCTGGTCAATAACACGTCTCCGTATGCACTGACCGGTTCAATTATTGCACAGGATCGGAAAGCGATTGAACTGGCAACGCAGAAGCTGCGTAATGCCGCCGGTAATTTCTATATTAATGATAAACCTACGGGAGCGGTTGTTGGCCAGCAGCCATTTGGCGGTGCCCGTGCCAGCGGCACGAATGATAAAGCAGGATCAATCCTTAACCTATATCGCTGGCTTAGCGCCCGGACCATTAAAGAAACGTTTAACCCGCCGACAGATTACCGTTATCCGTTTATGCAGGAAAAATAAAAATACCATCCACCAATAAAAGCAGCCTTTCAGGGCTGCTTTTTTGTTATACGAATTTTCTTTCCCAGCATTCCGGATAAACAGGAAGGAGGAGAGGAACTGGATTTTGTCATTATTAAGTAAAAAAGTACTTAAATACTTTTATTTAAAATTTATTCCTATCTTTGTGCCATAATCAAATCAATTCGCGATGGAAAAAGTAACCAATCTTGATGTGACCGTGCTTGAACCACGCCAGAAACATCCCACTATTTTTGCTTATTACGACGAACTGCAGCCGGGTACGTCCCTCATCATTCACAACGATCATGA